>JANPMV010000110.1:0-16378 GCA_031427135.1 Cyanobacteria bacterium VAR_87_metabat_62
TGAAAGTATAAAAAGCTAAAAGTATACGCAAGGTTTGGACTCGTTCAAGCTGAGTGGGTAGAGGTGCCTTGTTAACGCCTTTGAAAGTCCCTTTGTGGAATACATCAAGAATCCCCCCGATTCATCGGTGGGGAGTATCAATGACATTGACACTCCCCCCGATTCATCGGTGGGGAGTGTCAATGTTAAGTTTCTTGATAACTGGTAGTCAAAGTAGCCGGCTGTCCAAAATTGCCCTCCAAAGCTACCCCCCGCCCGTTGGCTGCCAAATGTCGCAGAATTTTGTAAATAACCTCGATTTGGTCTGGCATTCCTGCTTTTTCGGCGATTTTGGCCACAGACAGAGGAGTTCCAGCGTCTTTGAGCACTTGTAGTACCAGTTTTTGCAAGTCCAACACAGCAGCGGCCGCTTTTTTGCCTGCTTCGACGCCCGGTTGGTGGTAGGCGTTGACATTCACTAAGGAACCGTAAAAACCTACTGCTCTTTCGTAAAGGGCAATTAATGCTCCTACCGATCGAGGATTTACTTGGGGAATGGTGACAGTAATCGAATCTCGCTGATTTTCGTACAAAGCTTGTCGGGTTCCCTGCAACAAACCAGACAAATAATCTCCGCAAGTGACGCCCGGTTCGACTTCTGGGGAAATACCTTGTCTGTCTTCCAAAACTTCGATAAATGTGAGGAAGAAATTGGACACGCCGTCTCGGAGTTGCTGGACGTAGGCGTGTTGGTCGGTGCTACCTTTGTTACCGTAGACTGATATTCCTTGATGAACTGTGTTGCCGTCTAAATCTAGTTGTTTGCCGATCGACTCCATGACTAATTGCTGCAAATATCGGCTGAACAATAGCAGTGAATCTTTGTACGGCAAAACTACCATATCTTTTTCGCCGCGTCCGTTACAAGCAAAATACCAGGACATTGCTAACAACGCGGCGGGATTTTGTTTGATTTCGGGAATTCTGGTAGCTTCGTCCATGACTTTAGCACCGTCGAGCATCGCCCGAATGTCGATGCCTTGCAAAGCTGCTGGCAAAAGTCCGACTGCTGAGAGTTCCGAAGTGCGTCCTCCCACCCAATCTGACATCGGGAATGTGGTAATCCAGCCTTCAGACTTGGCTAATCTGTCTAATTGGCTGTCGGTTCCGGTGATGGCAATTGCCTGTTTGGCGAAGTCGAGTTTTTGGGCTGCGAAGGCTTTTTGAACTTCGATCATACCGTTGCGGGGTTCGGGAGTGCCGCCGGATTTGGAAATAGTAATTACTAGGGTGCTGGCGAGTTTGTCTTCGATTTTGTTGAGGATGCGATCGATCCCCGCCGGATCTGTGTTGTCAATGAAGTGTATTGCTAGCGGTGGAATGTCTGGGGATAAAGCTTCGGAGACAAATTGCGGGCCGAGGGCGGAACCACCAATGCCGATCGAGATAATATCGGTAAATTGCGGAGCAAATGGTGGCTTGATGTCGCGGCTTTGAACTTTTTTGACAAATAGTTCGACTTGTGCTATGCCTTCGACTATTTCTTGTTTGAGTTCTGGTGTGGGAGCTAGATCGGGGTTTCGCAGCCAATAGTGGCCTACCATGCGGTTTTCGTCTGGATTGGCGATCGCCCCTACTTCCAAAGCCGCCATGTCTTTGAAAGCTTTGTCAAATTTGGGCTTCATTGTGGCGTAGAGCGCATCGTCGAATCCCATGCGGCTGATATCGAGATAAAGCCCCAATCCCTCATGATAGTAAAGCCAGTCTTGATAGCGTTGCCAGAGTGCTGTGGCGTCCATAGGAATTCTCTACAATTTTTTAAATGTGCGATCGGCATCATCGGGAATCAACCAATTGTAGTTCAAAACTCACATATTGCACCTTTATTAAGAACCGGCTCTCCGGCTTGTTCCACAAAGAATCAGTTTTCTTGTAGCACTTGTATTCATTTTTTACTTTATTCAAGTATAAATACTTAATGTTGTAGAATATACAGACATTGGAATTAAATTGTTATCTAAAAACCGATCGACTATGCTTACTCTATCTCCCGAATTAAAAGAAAGATTAGCAACTCCGCTAAAAATCGGCGACTTTGAAGTTAAAAGCCGCGTGCTGCAATCACCCTTATCCGGCGTTACAGATTTGGTATTTCGCCGCCTAGTGCGTCGCTACGCACCTGATTCCATGATGTACACGGAAATGGTGAATGCTACGGGTTTGCACTACGTCAAGCAACTGCCGAGAATTATGGAAATTGACCCAAACGAACGCCCGATTAGTATTCAATTATTTGACTGTCGCCCGGAATTTTTGGCAGAAGCGGCACAGAAAGCGGTGGCAGAAGGAGCAGATACCGTTGATATTAATATGGGCTGTCCAGTTAACAAAATTACTAAAAATGGTGGCGGTTCTTCGCTACTACGATCGCCCGAAACAGCCGAGGCCATTGTGCGGGCCGTTGTGGAAGCGGTAGATGTTCCTGTGACTGTCAAAACTCGTATCGGTTGGACGGACAAAGAAATTAATATTTTGGAATTTGCGAAACGGATGGAAGATGCGGGCGCAAAAATGATTACTGTCCACGCCCGCACTCGATCGCAAGGTTACAATGGTCAGGCAAAATGGGAGTGGATTCGCCGTGTTAAGGAAGTTTTGTCAATTCCTGTGATCGCTAATGGGGATATTTTTTCAGTTGAAGCAGCCATGCGATGTCTGGAAGAAACAGGCGCGGATGGAGTGATGTGTTCGCGCGGAACTTTGGGCTATCCTTTCTTGGTGGGAGAAGTCGATCATTTCATCAAAACAGGTATAGAAAAGATAATTCCGACACCAATTGAAAAGCTCGAATGTGCTAAAGAGCATCTGCGGGCTTTGTGGGAATATAAGGGTGAGAGCGGTGTCACTCAAGCGCGTAAGCACTTAACCTGGTATGCTAAGGGCTTCCCCGGTGCTGCGGAATTGCGGGGCTTGTTGGCGGTGGTAGAAACCGTTGAACAAGGTTGTAATTCGATCGATCGGGCGATCGAGCAATTACCTGCAAGTTGAAACAAACAAAGCCCGCCTCTTCGGGCTAAGATTTAACACAGTTAAAAAGTTGTGTGGGGTAAATATGGACTCATTAAAAGGGCGAGATTTATTAAGTCTGGCAGATTTAAGTATTGACGAATTAAATTATTTACTGGATCTAGCAGCCAGTTTAAAATCGGGCATGGTGAAGCTGAAACGTCCTAAAGTTCTCGGCTTGTTATTTTCCAAAGCTTCAACACGAACGCGGGTAAGTTTTACAGTGGCTATGTATAAATTGGGAGGGCAAGTTATTGACCTGAATCCCAATGTTACTCAAGTTAGCCGTGGCGAACCTTTGGTCGATACAGCACGGGTTTTAGACAGATATTTAGACGTTTTGGCGATTCGGACTTTCGAGCAAAAAGATTTAGTAACCTTTGCTAATTATGCAAAAATTCCTGTAATTAATGCCCTAACAGATGAGGAACATCCCTGTCAAGTGCTGGCGGATTTAATGACAGTCAAAGAGTGTTTTGGCAAGTTGGAAGGGGTGACTTTGACTTATTTGGGCGATGGCAACAACATGGCTAATTCGCTGATGTTGGGCTGTGCAATGATGGGCATGAATGTGAGAATTGCTTGTCCTCAAGACTTTCTACCAAATCCTCAGATTGTGGAAAAGGCGAAGGCGATTGCTAATGGCAAAACAGAAGTTACTGTGACTGTTGATGCCAAAGCTGCCGTCAAGAATGCTCAAGTAATTTATACCGATGTTTGGGCGAGTATGGGACAGGAAGAGGAAGCAAAAACCAGGATTCCTTTGTTTGAGCCTTATCAGGTAAATCAAGAATTGGTAGATTTAGCAGATAAGAATGCAATTGTATTACACTGTTTGCCGGCGCACCGAGACGAAGAGATTACAGATGCGGTAATTGAAGGAAGTCGATCGCGCGTTTGGGATCAAGCAGAAAATCGGCTGCACATTCAGCAAGCTTTATTAGCTGGCATTCTCGAAAGCGATTAGGAATAAGAAAGATAAATACAGATATAGGGTAGGGACACGGCACTGCCGTGTCCCTACTCTGCGGTTAAAAAAAATCTAATTCACAAACGAATAAAATTGAGACAGCAATTTTCAATTTGATATAATTGGTGGCAACATTGCCTGAATTGCGATATTCACAGTGGGAAATAGCAGCGGTGAAATGCTCCCATTTTCCCCAAGAATCAATTCACTTTGATACCCATTTTCAGCAGGTTCTCGAAAAACATGAAGTTGTCGCTCATTCACGTTTAATACCCAATAATCGGCAATGCCCGATCGCGCGTAAGCCTTGGCTTTAATTTCGCGATCGAAAGTTAAGCTAGTATCTGCCACTTCGATAATCAGATATACCTCTGAAGGAGTGGGATGGTGAGTCGCGTAGTCAAAGGGATCGATTCTGACTAGGGCGATATCCGGTTCGGGTTCAGAATTGTCATCGAGTGCGATCGGATCTTGCATTCGTACCCAAGCCAGATTTCCAAATAGGTCTTGCAGCAATCTATCTGTACGCCCTAAAGCGGAGGTGTGAGCAGTTCCTTTTGCACTCATTTTGATGATATTTCCTGAAAGTAATTCGACTCGTTCCTCTGGGTGAAAGAATCCCATCTCTCCCAGTTTATGATACTCTTTAACAGTCCATTTACGGATTATGAAAGGGGTTTCTGTACTCAGCATAGTTCCCTCGCTAAATTAATAACTTAAATTATAAATCATTTTTCATATCAATTCGGTTAACATCGTATTTATGGTTAGCCAAAATGTGGTGAGGGCAGTGCCGTGTCCATACATTTGATCGCGGTTGGTACACGGCACTGCCGTCTCCTCATGACTATCAATCCCGGCGCAGCCGGAATTGATAGTCATGAGTAGTACAACCAGAATTGATATTATCCTTCATCCTCCGACTTAACAGGAGCACGCCCAGAAATCACCATAAACCCAACAGATTCCAGAGTCATGTGCGGGCGGCGAATACCAGCTAAAACCGCTTGACTCAACAAACTTTCCGTACTGATTTCATCAGCCAAAACCGATTCTAAAAGCTGTTCCGATTTAGAAAGTCGATTCAATCGCAATTGCAATTGATTCACCCGGTTTTCCAGTTGGATTGCAGCACTGAGGGCGGAATTTTCGCACATTTGCACAAAATCCCCTCGCCCGCGCAGCAACTCCTCCGAAGTCACCCGCCCCCGTTGGCAAAAATCATCCCATTCCAGCGGATCGACAAAACTATCAATTAGCGAAGTGCGATTTTTCGACAAATTGTAATCCCGATTCGGCCCGCCTTTCCCCTTATAAGCCCGCTGCAAAATCGCTAGAACTTCTGGATCTTCCACCAACAACATCGACTCATTACGAGCATCTACAAACACAGTTTGAAAAGTTGGCAAAAACAGAGCATCAGCCCGTCGCTGCAAAGCTTTCAAGTTGTAATTTTCGATGTTTTGTGCCTGCAAAACTTGGTCAGCCGGCTGCACATCAGTCTGAATTGAATAATTAAACTGAAAGCCGAACCATTCCATCCCTTCCGCAGCATCCCAACTTTCATCGTGCCGCCACATGGCAAAAGCTTGTCCGCGATCGTCCCAGCGAATATAAGAGCCAAGTGCATCGATCAATCCCTCTCCAATTCGGTAAAGAGCGACATCCGTATTCTGATGAGCAATGCGGCGGTTGTAACTACCGTACTGCTGGCAATAAGGCACTAATCGAGTTCTCAAATCGTTCGAGGGAATCAAGGTTTTTTGAGTAGGTTGGTAGCGCATCAACCCCGATATGCTCGGATGTTCGACTTGTTTGAAGTGGAGAGCTTGACACAACCAACCTTCCGCCGCCCGCTGCATTTCTTTATGCTTAGCGTCGCAGTTATCGAGAGATTCAAAATACTGAGATGCAGTATCATCAAGAGTATCAATTTCATCGAGAACGTACTGTTCCTCGATTTTAATTTTCTCTTGTTCGATTTCAGTTTTAATCGATCCAATTTCGCTTGATAAGCCCTTTGCTCCTTCAGCAAACAACTTTTCTTCAAGCTTGAGCAGTTTTTCATCAGCATAAAACTGAAGGCTGGAAATAGATTTGTTGAAGATATCAAAGCCGTCTTTTAAGACTTGATACCAAGCTTCGTGGGGACTCTCGGGCAAATCCGGGCCTGCAAACAAACAAAACTGCACTCCCATTTTGCTACCAATGCGATCGACTCTGCCGAGTCTTTGTTCTAACTGGTTGGGAAACCACGGCAAATCGAAGTGAACTAACCAATCTGTCAATTGCAGATTTACGCCTGTTTCGGCCGATCGATCGCACACTAAGATAAAACAATGCGGCTCAGTCTTAAACCGATGGAGACTAGCCTCAACATCATCGGCAGATTTGCCCGTCTCATGGCTGGCGATCGCCTTTTTACCAAAGATTTTAGCTAAATTATCGGCAATCTCTTTACAAGTTGCCGTAAAACTGGTAAAGATCACAATTTTTGGGAAACGTTCGCCCGGAATCGGCCGTTTAATTTGCTGTTGAATTCTCGACAGCAAATCGCGAGGATTGCTGTGATACTCGCGCGGCACCTTCAAAGAAACTGCGAGAAACCGCAGAATGGCGATTCGTAACAAACTGAGTCTGTCGAGTCCTTCCTGGGGCTTTTCTACCGCGTTGAGCAAGGTTTCCAGGATTTCTCTTTCTTCGGGAAAGAGCGCAGTTTTAGTCAAAATCGCCGTGTCTTTTTGTCCGAATTCGCGATCGAGTTCTGGAGTCGATTTTTTCTGCAAGCGAGCTTTGACAACCTGTTCCAAAACATTCAACCAAGTACCAGAAGCGCGGAAAAACAGCAGAAAAATTCTCTGATATTCGCTAGACTTAGGAGCGACAGTCCGCCATTTGTCGAGTACAGTTTGAATTTCCGACCATTGTTCATCATTCAGATCGTACTCATTTTTGGGGATAGCATCTCGCTCGAAAATCACATCTTCAACTGCATCCCGGCGGTTGCGAAGAATGCGGCGGTGCAGGCGGTAAGTATCTTTAACATGAGAGCGAATAGTTTGGACAAGGCGAGCCTGTTCTGCGGTTTCTTCTGTTTTTAAGCAAGTTTCTAACTCAGTTGCTAAGCCGATTAAATAATCATCTTTTGCAAAAAGCTTGCGGAGTTGAGCCAGCTTTGTTTGCAAAACAGCAGGCTTGGCGTTTTCTCGGAAATCCAGCAAGGCGCGACCGATTTCCTGACGGTTTTGCACCCGTTTTTTGAATTTTTCTAGGTCATCAAGACGGTAAGTTGTCGGGTCTAGCAAGTGCAGCATTGTTAGAAAATCTTGCTCGCGACCGATCGCAGGCGTTGCAGATAATAACAATAAATTTTTGCTTTTTTGAGCGAGTTTTTGGCAGAGATCAAAGCACTGCTGTTGAGCGCGATCGCCATTTGCCATTGCCGCCACATCGTGCGCTTCATCAACAATCAGAAAATCTAGGTTAGCATTGCGGCTAACTTGATTGTTGATTTCGTTGATAGCAACAAGCTGGACTCGATCGGCAAAATGAGACAAATAGAATTTATTTTCCAACTCTTGGCGCCACTGCTCGATCAGGTATTTGGGAACCAGCACCATAGCGCGCCCGTTGGGTTCGTCGAGCAAAAATTGGCGGAGAATTGTGCCGGCTTCTACTGTTTTCCCCAGTCCTGCTTCGTCGGCCAACAAATAGCGCACGATCGGGTCTTCTAGGACGCGTCGGACGACTTCAACTTGGTGCGGGTAGAGGTCTATGTTAGCAGAAATTAATCCGGTCATGCCCCGGCTGACAGCCCGCTGTTCGATCGCCGATTGAACGAATGCCGATCGGCGATCGTGAAAATAAGGCGTTTCTTGACCTTTGACTGCTAAAATGTCGATCGGATCGGCGATCGGGATATTGCAGCGAACATAAAGCTCGGTTTCGACAGCTTGCAAACTTTGGCTGTCTGGGAGGTCAATTTCGTACTCTAACTTATCTTCATCCCAGTCATAAACTCGACCAATTATCCACCTTTCCTGACTTGTGCTCCAGAGGTAGCAGCGGGTTTGGCGCTGAAGTCTGGCCTCTTGTAGCAAACTTAGGGGTACTGTTTTGTGTAGACGGTTCTTAACTGAGCAAAAATATTCAATTAGGGCCTCGGTGCGGGATAATTCGACCACTTTTCCGATTCCCAAATCGTTTTTGGGCGATCGAACTAACGAACCAATATCAATCATATTTGAAAACCTTTAAACTTTGACAATTGAAATTGCTACTATACAAATTTTCGTCCCAGCAGAGGGGGACTAAAAAAATCCACTAAAAAAACCTAAACAATCAAATCTTGACTTTGGTACACATTTAGTCAAAGCGGACGGTGGGACTCGAACCCACGACGTTCAGCATGGGAAGCTGACATTCTACCACTGAATTACGTCCGCGCTTAGTCTTTTTTACCTTCTAGGAATTGGGGTCAAAAATGACTAGAACACCATTATACACCTATTTTCGGATTTTGATCATGCGATTTTGAGTGTAATCGTCTTGGACACGGCGCGCCGTGCCTTTCGTCGTGTCCCTACGTCGATCGCGATCGGGCTGTCCTTCCTAAACCTGGAATCTGCTGTATGATGTCCGCTAAAATGACGGCAATTAGATAGGTTCGTAATGAGGACTTTAGTCCTTATAAAAATCTGAGGACTTCAGTCCTCATTACAAACTTATAACGGTTATTTTACAGCAAATGATCTGACTTGTGAGTGATGGCCGATCAGAAAACTGTTGGTAAAGTTAAGTTAGCAATACTTTTAGGCCAAGATTTATGGAACTTGCTAAGTTGTCGGCAAATTTACGATCGCCCGCCAGAATTGTTGATCGCCATCCTGTGACGGTTGCGCCCTCAACATCGCTCCCACAGGCGATCGCCCTGATGCGTCGCCCTGCGAATTCACCGTCACACTCAAACACAACGGTAAAAGCAGCGATTAGTTGCGCCTTAGTTGTCGAGCAAAATCAGCTAGTCGGACTGCTAAGCCCCGGAGATATGCTGAACTTAGTCGCCGAAGACGGATGGCAAACCATGAAAGTTGCCGACGCTATGACGCGAAATTTAATTGTCTTAAAAGAATCAGAATTTACAGATATTTTTACCGCATATAAGCTATTTTGTCAACATTCGATCGATTGCTTGCCAATTGTGGACGAACGGGGTGAGCCCGTAGGTTTAGTCAGCGAAGCCCGGATTCGCCCAGAAATTTATAGCGTCGTCGAAATATTGCACCAAGAAGCGGCAAAACGACCGGAGGAACAATCCGAATTGTTAGACGGTAAGTTGGAACTAGAAAAACAAGTGAGCGATCGCACAGCACAACTTCAGCAACTAGGGCGCATCCAAGAATCAGATCGCCTGCACCGCCTGCTAGCCCAAGTTTCCTCCCGGATTTGCACTTCCTTGAATCTAGAAGATATCGTTAATTCCACAGTGGCAGAAGTGCGCGAACTGTTGGAGTGCGATCGAGTTTTGATTTGTCAGTTCGAGGACAAGGGCGGTTTGATGGTGGCAGAATCTGCGGGGGTTGGCTGGACAAAAGCCATCGGAAATAAAGTTGAAGAGAATTGTTTCTCTGACTGGGAAAAAGCGCAAGCTTTTCGATTAAATAGATGGATTTGTGCGGATGTTACGAAGGTAAATTTAACTGAGTGCCACTTACAACTATTAGCAAACTATCAAGTAAAAGCTAATCTGGTTGTGCCGATTGTCATAGAAACAGACAATCAAAATTCTACTGGGCTGTGGGGATTGCTGATTGCTCACCAATGCTCGGGGCCGCGTTCCTGGCAAGGATCAGAAGTAGAATTTCTCGATCGGCTAGCAGTCCAAATCTCGATCGCCCTCCAGCAAGCTCAAATGCTCGCCCAGCGACAGGAAGCCGAAGCCACCTTGCTCGCGCGCGATGAACAACTCAAACTCACCCTAGAGTTTACCCATATCGGCAGTTGGCAGTGGCACATCCCCACGGGCAAACTCGCTGGAAATGACAGCGGCTTCCGGCTGCTGGGTTTAGTGCCCGGAACCGATGAGTTAAATTATCGGGTTTGGCGCGATCGGGTTCATCCAGACGATATCGGCAGAGTTGAGTCAGCCCTCGCCCGCGCCCTAGAAACCCGCAGCGACTACGAAAGCGAATTTCGGCTGATTTGTCCCGACGGCAAGCTGTACTGGGTTTTGGAAAGGGGTAGAGGCATTTACAGCGAGACAGGTGAGGCGGTGGAAATGGCCGGGATCTCGATCGACATTAGCGATCGCAAACACCTAGAAATCGCCCTCCAAACTTCAAAAAGCCAACTCAGCGACATTCTCAACACCCCCGCAGCCTCAATTTCCAGCTTTCGAGTATTTCGCGATCGCGCCTTGGAATACGACTACTTCTCCCGCGGGCACGAGCAAATATTCGGCTATACCGCAGAGGAACTGATCGCAGACAGCAACCTCTGGCTGTCGCGGGTGCTGCCAGAAGACCTGGAAAACAGCATCAATCCGCGATACGCCGACGTCTTTGCCGAACGGGCCGTTTCATTTGAGTATCGGTTTTACCACAAAGACGGTACGGTGCGCTGGATAGCCTCGGCGATGAGTTCCCGGCACGATCGAGAGGCCGACTGCTGGATCGTCACCAGCGTCGCCATAGACATCAGCGAGCGCAAAAATGCCGAAAATGCCCTGCGAGAGAGCGAGGCTCGCTACCGGGCGATTGTGGAAGACCAGAGCGAACTAATTTGCCGCTACCTCCGGGACAGTACAATCACATTTGTCAATCAAGCTTATTGCCGTTATTTCAGCGTGCGATCGGAAGACTTGCTCGGCAATAGCTTTATGTCACTAATCCCAGAAGCAGACCGAGAAATTATTCAAAAGTTATATACTTCTCTGTCTCTGGAAAACCCGTTTTTTATTTGTGAACACCGAGTAATTTTGGCAACTGGGGAAATTCGCATTCAGCAATGGATTAATCGGGCAATCTTCGACGACAGCGGACAAATTGTGGAGTATCAAGCTGTCGGTAGAGATGTTACGGATCGCAGACAAGCAGAAATCGCTTTGCAGCAACTAAATGCCGACTTAGAACTGCGAGTCCAGCAGGGCAATGAATCCTACGACATGGCAGTATCGGCGGGCAAAGTAGGGGTTTGGAATTGGAATTTGGAAACCGACGAAATTTACATCGATCGGTCTTTGAAAGCTTTGTTGGGCTATCAAGACGCAGAGATTCCCAACCACATAAAACATTGGATTTCTCTGATTCATCCCGACGATTTAGTTGCAGTCACCGCAGCAGTAAATGCTTATCTAGAGGGTGTAACAGAAATTTTTGAGCTCGAACACCGGATGCTGCGTAAAGACGGCAGCATTTGCTGGCTGCTTGTCCGCGGCAGTGCGGTGCGATCGCAGAGCGGTAATATTTGCTGTCTGACGGGGACTGACACCGACATTACCGATCGCAAATTGACCGAAGAAAAACTGCAAAACTCCGAAGCCGAATTGATGGCGCTGTTTAATGCCATGACAGATGTCGTGCTGGTTTTCGATGCAAGTGGCCGCTACCTCAAAGTCGCTCCGACGGTACCCCAACTGCTGTACAAACGGGCTCCTGAATTGCTGGGAAAAACCCTCGCCGAAATCTTCCCGGAAGCGGAAGCTAATTTTCTCCTCGGCCACATTCACCAAACCTTGGCATCTGGGGAAACCCACAGAGTTGAATACAGCAGGGAAATTGAGGGCAAGTTAATTTGGCTGGATGGCAGTATTTCGCCGCTGGGGGTCGATCGGGTGATGTGGGTGGCGCGAGACATTACCGCTCGCAAAAACGCAGAAGCTGCACTGCAAAAGAGCGAGGAAAAGTTTCGCAACTTATTTGATGATGCTCCGATCGCGATCGGTTTGGCAAGCGTGGGCGACTACCGCATGATCAAAGTGAATGAAGCTCACCGCAAGATGTTGGGCTACAGCGATGCGGAGTTGGCGAACCTGACCTGTACTCAACTCACGCATCCAGAAGATTTAGAAGCAGATGTCGAACAAGTCGAGCAGTTGGTGAAGGGCAGTATTTCTCGCTTCCAAATCGAAAAACGCTTGATTAAGAAGAATAAAGAGCTGATCTGGGCAAACTTGACGGTGACGCTGATCCGCGACGGCGAGGGCATTCCTCTCTACACCATGGGGGCGATCGAAGATATCAGTTACCGCAAGCAGGCAGAAATGGAATTGCAGCAGTTAAAAGAACGCCTGCAATTTTTACTAGCTTCTAATCCGGCGGTAATTTTTACTGCCGCATCGGGGGGGGATTTTTGTACTACTTACATCAGCGACAACGTTAAGGCAATCGTTGGGTACGACCCCCAAGAGCTGTTAGCAGATACTAACTTTTGGTCGAGCCGCATTCACCCACAGGATCTGCCGCAATTTATCGTAAAGTTTTCTGATTTGTCCGAGGGTAAAAATTGCATTTGTGAGTATCGCTTTCTGCACCGAGACGGATTTTACCGCTGGCTGCGGGCGGAACTTAAACTATTGGTTGACTGCAAAGGCATTCCGATCGAAATTATCGGTTACGCCGCCGATATCAGCAATTCTAAATACGCCGAAATTGCCAGGAGACAGCAGTTCGATCAAGAACGGCTGGTGGAGGCGATCGCCCTTCGCCTCCGCCAGTCTTTGCAATTAGAGGAAATTCTCAACACCACGGTAGCCGAGCTCCAACAAGTCTTGTTAGCCGATCGGGTTTTGGTTTATCAAATTTTACCCGAAGGCGGCGGCCGAGTCATGGCTGAAGCCGTCGCAGAAGGATGCAGTATGCTCGTGGATAGATTTTTTGGGGAAGAGGTTTTTCCGACTGAAATTTATCAGCTTTATTTGCAAGGGCGAATCTGTGCGATTTCCGAACGGGACGATCCAGCCATTACACCTTGTGTGATGGAGTTTATGAAACAGATTGAAGTGAGGGCCAAGTTAGTAGTACCGATTATTCAGCACAACCAACTTTGGGGATTGCTGATTGCTCACCAGTGCGATCGCCCCAGGGATTGGCAAGAATGGGAAATCAATTTATTTCAGCAGTTGGTAAATCAATTGGGGATCGCCATTCAGCAATCTCTACTCTACCAGCAACTGCAAGCTGAATTGAGCGATCGCAAACAAGCCGAAGCAAATTTGAAAAACTCCCTCACAGAAAAAGAAATTTTGCTCAAAGAAATCCACCACCGCGTCAAAAATAACATCTCCGTAGTTGCCAGTCTATTAGAATTGCAATCTAACACAGTTAGCGACCCGCAAACCGCCAAAATGTTTGAAGAATGCCAGAATCGCCTTTACTCTATGGCTCTGATTCACGAGAAACTGTACCGCTCGACTAACCGAACGCAAATTAATTTTGGCGAATATCTGGAAGACTTGGTAACTAACTTGTTTCAGTCTTACAATATAAACGACAGTCGTATTCAGTTGCAGATCATAGCTGAGTCAGTTTCCCTAAACCTTGAGACCGCTACTCCCTGTGGTTTAATTGTTAATGAATTGATTTCAAATACCCTGAAACACGCTTTTCCTGATGGCACGAGCGGTACAGTTAGTGTAGAATGCTATCAAACGGGCGATCGGGAAATCCACCTTTTCGTTAAAGACAACGGCATTGGCTTTCCTCAAAACTTAGATTTTCGGAAAACTAACTCGATGGGTTTTCAAGTTGTCTGCACTTTAACCGAGCAGTTAGAAGGAAACATCGAACTCTCAAGACAAATCGGCACAGAATTTCACCTAAAATTTAACGAGTTAAACTACTCTAAAAGGTTCTAAAATCATGAATTCCTCCGAAAAAGCAATTAATATTTTAATTGTCGAAGACGAACTATTAATTGCTAAAAATCTATCCCATAAATTACAAAAATTGGGATATCAAATCGCCGATATCGTTTCTTCAGGAGCCGATGCCATCCAGCGCGCAGACGAACTGAAACCAGATTTAATCTTAATGGATATAGTCATCAAAGGCGACCTTGACGGCATAGAAACCGCAGCAATAATTCATCAAAAATTAGATATTCCAATTATCTATACGACTGCATACGCCGATGACGAAACTTTGGAGCGAGCCGAAAATACTGGTTCTTACGGCTACCTGCTCAAACCGTTTAAAGAAAGAGAACTGCACGCCACGATAAAGATAGCCCTGAGCAAGCATCAAGAAGCAGTTACAATGCAAAAATTAATTGCAGTAGCAGCAGCAAGAAGCGAAAACCGCTCGCGATTTATTTCAATGGCATACCACGATTTAAACACTCCTTTAACTACCATACAGCTATCGGCTGAAATGATGGAAGATAGCGAGTTGCAGAGGCCCGGAACCACAAATAAAAATGTCGATCGCATTAAAAAAGCGGTCAGCAATATGAGTGAATTGCTGGCGGAAATTTTAATGCTCAGCAAAGCAGAATCCGGCAAACTTTCTTTGAATTTAGATCGGGTAAATGCGACGGAGTTCTGCACCTCTATTTTAGAAGAATTGCAACCGATCGTCACCGACAAACACCTTGTAACTTTCCACACTCAAACAAATCCGCTGTACGCCAATCTCGATGCAAAACTGCTGCACCACCTCCTGACTAATTTGCTTTCAAACGCTATCAAATACTCTCCAAACGGTGGCAATATTAGTTTAGAATTAAGCTGCGAAAATCAGCAGATAATTTTTGGAGTTCGAGATGAAGGTATTGGGATGACAGGGGAATATCAAGGAAAACTATTTGAGCAGTTTGAACGTGGTGCTAATGTAGGCAAGATTAAAGGCTTGGGTTTGGGACTCTGCATTGTCAAACACATTGTTGACCTGCACGGCGGTACAATAAGTGTGGAAAGTACGATCGACCAAGGTACTACATTTATTGTCGCGCTACCTTTTTTTAGTGATTAGTCATCTATCCTTCTTCCATAAATCTGTTGGGAGACAACAATTCGTGAAGCGAAGCTATCCCGTAGGGAATCGCCCCATCTTTTTTTCCAGCAGCCGAGTTAGCAAATCGCTCAGCTAAAGCAGGTAAAATCGCCAAAGGATTGCTCAAACCCGAAAAAATGTGCAATCCAGGGCGATCGGCAAATTCACCGACTACGGGCAGTTTATCGGCACTAAACGCCACAATACAATCGTGCCAAGTTGCCGGTAAATCTGCCAAAGCAGGCAAAACCTTACCGATTCCGGCACGAATTGCCGCTTCGCTGGTGGCGCGATCGACTTTAGCATTCAAATCGCTCAAAGTACGAGACAATTGTCCAATCCGCAAACTGCCATCATTAAACCCAATTGCACCAGCATCTAAAATCGGCGGTAACAACTCCTTACCCGGTTCATCCCACAAAAAATCCACCTCAATTTTACTCGATTCAGCTTCCAATTCAAAACGTTTTAATACCGCAGGCATCACCAAAGTTCTGAGTTTCAAATCCACAGGTGCAGTTGACAACATTTCCGCGCGACTAAAATAAACTCCCGCAGAAATACCCGCCGCCTTTAGCAAACTCCGACTCCAACCTCCAGCACAAATAACCGCATTTTTGCAAGCATAACTTTCTTGTACCGTTTTGACTCCCGAAATCCGATTTCCCTCTGCTATAAACCCAATTACTTCAGCAAATTCTATAGTTCCTCCCAACCGCACAAACCCTTGACAATAAGCTTTATTTGTGGCAGTCGGCGAAATGTGGCCGTGACGAACAGTTAGAGCTCCGGCGATCGCACTTTTATTCAGCAAAGGTTCCAACTCACCAGCTTCTGCAACGCTCAAAAGCTGCGGAGGTATCGCAAAATGCGCGTAATTAGCCGCTACTTTTTCGGAATCGCAGCCCGCATCAATTGTCAGCAACAAATCCAACTCGCGAAACTCAGTATCAGCATCTAACTCCGCCGATAAATTGCGGTGGCGTTCAATACCTTCATGACACAATTGGCGAGTTAAATCAGTTGTCCCAGACCAATAAGCCAAGCCGCCATAACTAAAACGAGTAGCATTTTGCATGGTAGCATCTCGTTCCAAAAGCAGCACTGCAAAACCTTTTTTTGCGAGTTCGTAACTCAGCGCCGCGCCCGTAATTCCGCCGCCGACAACAATCCAATCGTAAGTTTTCATGGGTAATTCAAAAGGGAAAAAGAGCGTGATTCGATTTTAGCTTATACCAATTTTTTATGAGGCTGCTCCCGAATCCGATCCCCCCTAGCCCCCCTTAATAAGGGGGGGACAAGATTCCGATCAAAGTCCCCCTTCTTAAGGGGGATTTAGGGGGATCGAGATCTGTGCAACTTCACATTAAATTGG
>JANPMV010000111.1:0-145386 GCA_031427135.1 Cyanobacteria bacterium VAR_87_metabat_62
TCAATATGCTATCAGTCCGTTAATGGCTCCTAGCTGTCGTTTTACGCCCAGCTGTTCTCAGTATGCTAGCGAAGTTATAGCCAAGCATGGAGCGTTGCGTGGAGGCTGGCTAAGCTTAAAACGTGTGTTGCGCTGCAACCCATGGCATCCTGGCGGTTATGATCCTGCCCCTTAGTCTTAAATAGGTGACAACCACAATGGATTTTCGCAATCAAGGGTTTGTAGTGAGAAATGCAAGTCCTTCAAAAATCTGAGGAATCCAAGTCCTCACTACAAACCAGTTTTATGATGGTCGATCGACCAGACCTGATATCAACGGTTACCGCCAACAGCTTTTATCTACTTTGAAAAATCTAAAAATTGCCTGACTCTGAGTAGATATTCTGCACCCCCAATCTGTGCCGAATTATTGTGACCTCCATCAGGAACTATGTACAACTGTTTGGGTTCAGGTGCTGCATCAAACAGTTTTTTGCTCATTTGGGTTGGAACTACACTATCAGCAGTCCCGTGAATAAATAACACCGGCATTTGCAGGCGATCGACCTTTGAAAGAGAATCAAAGCGCTGTGTCAGCAAAACATCGATCGGAAACATCGAAAACAGCGGTTTTTGGAAATCCACCATTGCGCGCACCGACGTAAAAGAGCCCTCCACAATTAACCCCGCGGCCTCCGGGTGACGCACTGCAAGATCGATCGCAACTGCGCCTCCCAAAGAATGACCGTAGATATAAATTTGACTCGGGTGAATCCCGCGCTGTTTCACCAAATAATCCCAAGCAAGTTGAGCATCCTCATAAACCTGAGATTCGCTCGGAAAATCGCCCTGGCTGTTTCCGTAACCGCGATAATCAATCAAAAATACCGACAAACCTAACCGATGAAATCGATTAGCGTGTTCGACATTTGCTCCCACATTTGAACCATTTCCGTGCAGGTACAAAACGACCCCCCCTAACCCCCCCTTGTTAAGGGGGGGAACCGGAACCGACTTTCTTGCTCCCCCCCTTAACAAGGGGGGGCTGGGGGGGGTATCCGAGTCTCCGGTGTTAACAGAGGGAACAGCCTCTGTCTTTCTTGCTCCCCGGGGGGTATCCGAGGCCGGAATCCACCAGCCATGTACACTTTCGGCTGCGCCATTTTTACTGGGAATTGGCAGCCAAACATCTTGATATTTCAACTGAAAATCTTTTGGGGTAGTTGCGATCGCCCGCGCCGGAAAAAAGATAAACTTACCTTGCGCTGCAAACAGAAATAGACAAGCAGCAGAATAGCCGATCGCCAAAACCATTCCAAAAGTTATTAGCGACTTAGAAAAAAGAAATAGCAGCAACTTGTTCATAGAAAATAGGACACGCGGGAAAGTAGAGATCGGTCAAAAGCTAAGGGCAAATAATTAATTTATACAACTAGCCAATATCGATTACTAACTTCCACCGCAGCGTTCCGCCGAATTTTCAAAATTAAGGCAATTGTGGGCGACGCAAGTGCCAATTCGTAGATTGTTCGTAGGCGTGAGCCACTTGAAATAGCCGAGATTCTTGCAAAAGATTACCAATCAGTTGTATGCCCACCGGCAATCCTTTCTCATCAAATCCGCAGGGCAAACTTAAGGCTGGTAAACCAGCAAGATTCACCGGAATAGTCATCAAATCTGACAAATACATACTCAACGGATCGTCAAGTTTTTCGCCAGCCTTAAAAGCTGTAGTCGGAGCAGTCGGACTGATCAAAACATCAACTTGAGAAAAAGCCTTCTCAAAGTCTTCTTTAATCAAAGTCCGAACTTTTTGAGCTTTGAGATAATAGGCGTCGTAATATCCAGCCGACAACACGTAAGTACCGATCGCAATCCGACGTTTAACTTCCGCACCGAACCCTTGAGAGCGAGTTTTGGCGTACATATCCAAAAGATTCTCGGGATCTTCCGAACGGAAACCGTACTTAACTCCATCATATCGCGCCAAATTTGCCGAAGCTTCTGAAGGAGCAATAATGTAGTAAGTTGGCAAACCGTAGCGGAAGCGGGGACAAGAAACGACTTGAATTTCGGCGCCCAATTCTTGAAATTGTTCGATCGCCTTAGTAACAGCGTCTTTTACCGACGAGTCCAACCCTACACCAAAAGTTTCTTTAATTACCCCAATTCTAATTAAACCCTTCGGCCGCAAACTGGGTCTTAAAGCTTGGGCGTAGTCAGGAATTGGGACATTGAGACTGGTGGAATCTTTCGGATCGTAACCCGCGACGGCGCCCAACAAAATCGCCGCATCCTCAACAGTCCGGCCAAAAGGCCCGATTTGATCGAGAGAAGAAGCATAGGCTACCAAACCATAGCGAGAAACCAATCCATAGGTCGGTTTCAGCCCCACTAAGCCGCAAAACGAAGCAGGTTGGCGGATCGAGCCCCCAGTATCCGAACCCAAACTCACGACGCATTCCCCGGCCGCTACGGCTGCGGCAGAACCGCCAGAAGAACCTCCGGGGACGCGCTCCAAGTCCCAAGGATTCGCGGTAACTTGATAAGCAGAAGTTTCTGTCGAGCTCCCCATTGCAAACTCGTCCATATTCGCCTTACCCACAATCACCGCACCGGCTGCGTGGAGTTTGGAGACAACGGTTGCATCGTAGGGAGGCACAAAATTCTCCAAAATCCGGGAGGCGCAGGTTGTGGGAATGCCGTTTGTGCACATATTGTCTTTAACGGCAATCGGAATGCCGGCCAACAGCCCAATTTCCTCGCCTGCGGCGATTTGGGCATCCACTTTGTGGGCCTGCGCCAATGCCTGATCTGCCGTCACGCACAGAAAGCTTTTCAACTTCGGCTCTAGCTGGGTAATTCGGTCTAATGCTTCCTGAGTAATTTCCACAGCCGAGCGTTCTTTATTGACCAGTTGTCGGTGCAACTCGCGGATGGATGCCATGCTCGTACCTTTATCTTTTCTACTAGCCACTTAGTCAATATAGCTGGCAATTGCACCTGCTGTATGCCGTTGCTCAAATTCCGTATCCGAGCTGAGTGCGCGTAATGCTGAGGAGCGATAATTTGTATGGCGATTGTTTTGATCGTCTTCTGCAAGTGGGTGCATCTCATTTTTGCAAATATCTTCGTAGGTGCTTCACCCTTTCCAAATTGAGATGCACCCCTGCAAGTTCTGCTAACGTGCGATCGATCATTTTTGATTCAAAAAACAGCAAATAAATCCTGCACCTGCTGCTCCGATAACTAATATTTATTGAAGATCGAGATCGAATAGCTCAATTGCTCCAAATTTATTTACTGGGTTCAGATTAACTTGAAAAAAAGCACGCGCGTGCGAAGCTATCCCGAGCGTGAATCACCCTTTTTGATCCCCAGGAAAACAATTTCATCCGGAATTCTCCCCAAACCGAGAGAAATATGGTAAGAAGTTCCCGATGCCCCGTTGGAGGAATGCCACCTAAAGCTCACCTAGAATCTCACCTGACGGCAGAGGAACTCAAACTTCGCTACCGGCAGGCACAAAACACCACAGAGTCGCGCCGCTGGCACTTGTTAGTCTTAGTTTCCCGAAATTGGACTATCAAACAATCAGCCCAAGTCGTAGGCATCAACTACGACTACGCCAAAGAAATTGTCCAGCGCTACAACCGAGAAGGGCCTAACTCTGTCAGAAACCGCAGCGCAGACCGCCAGCCCCCTCCGGCAAAGTCTTTGCTGAATCCAGAGCAGCAAGAAGAACTGCGACAAGCCCTCCAAGGTTCCGCCCCTGACGGCGGGGACTGGACAGGGCCCAAAGTAGCTCGCTGGATTGCCGAAAAGACTGGTAGCGCTCATGTCTGGCCCCAACGGGGGTGGGACTACCTAAAACGGTTGGGTGGTGACTGGCCGCGCCGACGCAGAAAGTAAATAGTTCGCAATATATTTAAAGGGGGTCGATCTAGGGCCGTGCGTTAGCGAAGCTTGCAGAAGAGGATCGCCCCCTTTCTTTTGATTGTTTTGTCTGAGTGGCGCGATCGAACTATTTTCGATTTTCGATTTGTCCTCCAATCTCCAATCGTTTGACTCCTGTAACAATAGCTGCTTAGATTAAATTTGGTTGTGTTGAGGATGTTGAATATGCGAGGGTTAAAGCGTTTTTTGTCGATCGCCAACAAAATGGCGACAGTAGTAGCCGGAATCGCACTGGTTCAGGTGTTAACTATCGCCAGTTCATTCTCTCAATCATCCAACCTGCGTTCCCTAGACGAACTCTACAAAATTCGCGATCGACTCGTCACCGAATTAGAACAACCAGCATCTCCGTCCCCAGAACCAACCCTGCTCGACCGCTTACTGCCTCTCGCCACCAATCCTCAAGAAAAAGTCATACAGCAGTTACAAGCGGTAGAGACCCAAATATTAGTAGAACAGAGAGCTAACGACAACTTGCAGCAAGCAGTCCGTTTAGCCGATCGAGCTGTAGAAACAAAACGACAGCCCAATCAGTCGATCGCCTCTTCACAAGAAACTCAATTTTTGTGGCACCAAGCCCTCAACAACTTGCAGTCAGTCCCTCAAAATTCATTTTTAGCTCCTCTGACTGCCTCAAAAACTCAAGAATATCGTCAAAATTTAATAGCAGCAACGTCTCAAGTCCAGCAATCAAAGTCAGATTTTTTGGCTGTGGTTGCTCGGGAAAGCGGTTTGTCTGAAAAAGCGTCGATCGGCATTTGCCACCTTTCTCGACAATGCGTACACCTGCGAGGCGATGTACCTCCAGTCAGTCCAGCCAGCTTAATTAAACTGCCGATTGCTGTCGCCCTGATGCAAAAAGTCGAAAAAGAGAAAATAAGTCTGAATAACCAACAAGTATTTGTGAATAGCGGCAATTTCACCGAAGACTCATCGACGCAGATTTCGTCCGCGAAGAATTACCCGCTACAGCTACTGTTAGAAGAAATGATCGATCGCAGTAGCAATACCGCGACCAATCAACTGATCGATTATTTGGGTTGGGATTACATCAATCAATTTTTAGAAAATCGCGGCTACCAAGTTACCCGCGTCAACTACAAACTAATGGGCGAAAAGATTATGCCTGCCAACCCAGGTTATGGCCCCAACCGGATGACGGTTAACGAACTCAATGAAATGATGGTGCAAATTTACAACGGCGAAACACCAGGTGCTAAAGTGTTAGTAGAAACTCTCAACCGCCAGTACGATCGCGATTTGGGATTTGCCGCCTTGCAAGGAACGAAAGCTAAGTGGTTGGGCGAAAAAACTGGCGAAAATTCTCTGGTTCTCGGCACAACTTTAGCGATGAGCATTGACGGCGAAGCCTATGTGATGACTGTGATTGACAGTCGCAGTAGCGGCGATATACAAATTCGCCAGTCTATTTCTAAAATTGCCGATTATATTAGTAAGAATCCCGGCTTTTAACCGCTGGAATACACAATTTATAGCTCAATACGGTTCACTTAAGACAGATCCCCCCTAACCCCCCTTGAAAAAGGGGGGGAAAGGGGGGGTGAAAGTCCCCCTTCTTGAGGGGGATTTAGGGGGATATCCGGCGCATAAATAGTATTAAGTGAACCGTATTGATTTATAGCCGGGGACGACGCATCCCCAAAACCCACCGTTAGTTAAACAATGCCGCATCACAAACTCAGCGTTTCTGTCAAAGGACAAGGATTTCCGATTCTCTGCTTGCACGGCCATCCAGGTTCCGGCTATTGTATGTCCGTCTTCACAGAACACTTATCAAAGCGGTTCCAGACGATCGCCCCCGACTTGCGTGGATATGGCAAAAGCCGCACCTCAACTCCCTTTGAAATGACTGACCATCTCCTAGATTTAGAAGCGCTTCTAGACCGATTGGAGGTCGATCGATGTTTGGTAATCGGATGGTCGTTGGGAGGGATTTTAGCCCTGGAATTAGCCATGAAATATCCGCAGCGAGTCACGGGTTTAATTGTACTCGCATCAGCCGCCAAACCGAGGGGAAGTCATCCTCCGATCTCTTGGCAAGATAACCTCTATACCGGTTTAGCTGGAATTATCAATTGGGCGATACCAGGTTGGCAGTGGAATATTGATACTTTTGGCAGGCGATCGCTCTTTCGCTACTTGATCCAGCAGCATACAGCGACGCCTTACCGCTACTTAGCCGCCGCAGGTACTCCCGCCTACCTCCAGACTTCCAACAGCGCCACCAAGGCTTTAAATACCGCTCTCAGGGCTGGATACGATCGACTTCCTGACCTCGGCGACATTTCATGTCATAGTTTAGTGCTGGCCGGAGAGGACGATCGGCACATCACCTCAGCATCCAGTTTAGAAACAGCCCGCCACCTCCACGACAGTCAGTGGGAGTGCTATCCCAACGCAGCCCACTTGTTCCCTTGGGAAATTCCCGATCGGGTACTCGCAGACATCGATCGCTGGATTGAAAAATTTCCCCAAGCAGTCGGCAATTGCGAGTCTTAAGTTTTGAGATTTGAATGGAGGACACGGCAGTGCCGTGTCCCTACCCATTAATTGTAGGGACACGGCACTGCCGTGTCCTCTCTCTTCATCGAAATGATATCAGATAGCAAACAATCACTCAAAAATCTTTCGTTTTGAATTTCAAACTCAGCACTCAAAACTTTTTATTTACCGTCGCTACTAGCCACTAAAAAACAGGTAACATCCCTTTGTCACCAAGCTTTCCCAAATCATCTGCAATCGTCAAATCAATAGGTTTGCAGCGGTAAATCGAAACACTAAGACCTTCTGCACCTTCAGTTTCTATGTCTTCTACATATCCTGCTTTCGCAGCTTCCGCCTCTTGAGAAGTCAAGAACGGGCCAAAATAGTAAATGCAGCGCGGCGCTGAAGTTTTAACTTCAACCCACCAAGCCAATCCGAAAAAATTGAGCAAGCTAATCAAGAATTCTTTCATCTGCTTTTCTAATTTATTTAACGGTGTTTTCAGGGTGCTGCGGGCACGCGCTTTTGTTATTTACACGTGGCTGTACTGCTACCAAGAACCTATCAAAACCTATTTAGAGCTGATATCTAAATAGATTGGTTTTAAGTTCCTGTTTGAAAGTAGGGAGAAGGCCCCCTGCTACTTTCGCTTGTGCGTAAATTGGCTGACTGGCTATCCTTACTTGTTGGGGATATGCTGTCGATCGACTTTTGGTGGCATTCACCTCTTATTCCATCGCCCTAGCTGCTGAGCGACCGGGAATAACCGGCATTGCTTTCAAGTCAGAGTTATCTGTTTGTTATTCAGCTTTAGCTCTAATTTGAGCGCCTATGCGGTGTTTTCCCAGATCACATTTTACTCGGTTTTCTGCGAATAATGTCTAAGTAGCTACAGACAGCGATCGCCTGGCTTTAGCTACTTAATAAACTACTCTGTTGTACTCTTTTTTTCAACCACCTTCACGATCCGTGTACGTGAAACTTTTTGGGCCCGCGCTGGCGGTAAATTTCGTACAAAGCCATTCCCGTTGCCACCGAAACATTCAAGCTTGGAGTATTTCCCCTCAAAGGAATTGAAACTAATCCGTCACAACTGCGCTGTATCAAAAGGCTCAAACCGTCCGCTTCACCACCGACAACTAAAACAGTGGGCCCAGAGAACTTGACTGTCTCTACTGATTCACCCACGCCTGCGGCAGTGCCGTAAATCCAGAATCCAGCCTCTTTCAATTCTTCCAACGCCCGATTGAGGTTGACAACCCTTGCTACTGGAAGGCTTTCCAATGCCCCGGCTGCGACTTTTCTCACCGCTGACGTAATCCCAACGGCCCGGCGCTGCGGAATCACCATGCCCTGAGTCCCCAATGCTTCTGCGGTGCGAATAATCGCCCCTAGATTGTGTGGGTCGTTGAGTCCTTCTGCTACCACAATTACGGGATCTGCACAAGCAGACTTAGCCTTCGCGATCAGTTGGCTCAAATCCAGGTATTCGTGTGCTGATACTTGTGCGGCTACGCCTTGGTGGTTTGCTTTGCGCGTGATGTAGTCCAGGCGCAAATCGTCAACTTCGTCAATGATGCTGCCGTTGGCTTTGGCTTCGGTTAGCAAGCTGTGAAAGCGGGGATCGTAACGCAGGTGCGGGACAACCCAGATCCGGTTGATCACTTGGTTTGCTTCTAAAGCTGCTTGCACCGCATGGCGCCCGTAAATCATGTCTGAGTCTGTGTCTGGCTGCACGACGCTATTTGAGGCACTGTCAACAGGGCGGGTGTCTCTGTCTTTGTCTCTGTCTCTGAAATGGTTTCCCCGGAATTCCTGCGGGCTGCTGTCTCTGTCTTTGTCTCTGTCTTTGTAATAATTGCCTCGGGATTCCTGCGGGCTGCTGTTTCTGTCTTTGTCTTTGTAAAAATTACCCCGGGATTCCTGCGGACTGCTGTCTCTGTCTCGGAAATTGCCCCGGGATTCCTGTGGGCTACTGTCTCTGTCTCGGAAATTGCCCCGGGATTCCTGTGGGCTACTGTCTCTGTCTCGGAAATTGTTGCGGGCTGGCTGCGGGCTGCCGTCTCTGTCTCGGAAATTGTTGCGGGCTGGCTGCGGGCTGCCGTCTCTGTCTCTGTCTCGGAAATTGTTGCGGGCTGGCTGCGGGCTGCCATCTCTGTCTCGGAAATTGTTGCGGGCTGGCTGCGGGCTGCTGTATCCGTCTCTGTCTCCGTCTCTGTCTTTGAAAGGATTATTTCGGCGAATGGACGGTTGGCTGTCGGAATCGGGTCTCCGTTTGAAAATTGCTCGCACGGGCATTTCTCGGGATTGGGGGGAGAAGGTCGATCGTTTTTGAGGCGCGTCTACTGCTGAGCGAGTGTCGGGACGGGGCTTGCGTTCAAAGCGAGGAAAGGACGGTGGTGAGTCCTGACGGCGGCCTTCGCTTTTGAATGGTTTGCTATCGGAATTCGATCGCGAAAAGTTGGGTTTGGTAAATTTTCTCATTGGTTTCTGGTGAGAGTCAAAGCGATTGAAGAATTGAAGAATTGATGGAAATCTTGGGGCTTTGAGATTGAATAATTGGCTGGGGAGGAAGCATTGATTGAAGACTTGAACAATTGAGGGATCAATCTTGAGGCTTTGAGATTGAAGAATTGACTGGGAGGGAGCAAGGATTTTTCTGTGTTAAAATTGCTAATTATTGACTGATTAATCCTGTTTGCTCGATCGGGCTTTTTGCTGTTTTAGGTTGGCAGCCGTGCAAGAGTTGTTAATTAATCCCTCGTCATTCCCAACTCTTAACTGCTAAATTCTTTAATTCTCAAGTTCTAAAAGTGCCAGAAGTTCTGTCAATCTTTCCGAATCGGTGAGGTACAAATATCCGACCAAAGTTTCTAAGCTGCTGGCTTGTTGGTATATCTCTGGATCGGCTCGCTTGGAACGGCCCGCTGCGGCATTGCGGCCGCGCTTGACAATTGCTAATTCTGTACTGTTCAAGTAAGGAGAGATCGATCGCAAATGACGCGCTTGAGTTTCGGCTCGTACTTGCCCCACCACCAATTCGTGATAAGCTTGCAATCTTCTGGGTGGCACTAAGTACGAACTCCGAATGTAGAGTTCGTAAACTGCATCTCCCAAATATGCCCAGGCTGCGGGCGAAATCCTTTCTATTTCGGCTGGTGTAGCCCTCGCAGGATGAACTCGATTTAAACTGATATCAGTCAGACTCAGTTTGAGCCCGTCATCTGCTAGAGGCGACATACTTTTTTAAATAAAACTTCCGCACAGCTTGGTTTTTCTAGTCACTTGACGTTTTCGTCTTTCGTCACTTCAGCAATTATAGCGAGTCCACGGCTTTGTTAAGGCGATCGCGCTTGAGCTGGTTCCCTACTTTTTATACCATTTTTCCGCGTGTTTGCCACACATATTTTACTGCCCATCCACCAGAACTCAAAGCATTCAGGGAGATAGCGGCAAGACCTGTCGCAGCTTCTCGAAAAATCGGTATTTTTTACCGGCACAACAATAAAAATTTGCTATCCAGCATTGAGAACCGGATAGCTAATTTAATCCACTTTGCCGTCAAGCATCCTTGACGTTTTTTACCGCCTCATCAACGGTCGGCTGCAAAGATAAAAATTTCTCTAAGCGAACCAGTTTAACAGTCTGAGTTACGCGGGGATTTGAGACAATTTGCAATGTCCCCTCCAAGGTTTGGGCTTTCTTGACAAGTTGCACAAGTGCGCCCAAGCCGGAACTGTCCACAAAGTCGATCTGAGACAAGTCCAAAATTACGTGTTTTGGGCCCTCGTCAATACATTTGCTTAGTACCTTCCGAAAAGTTGCCTCAGAAAAAGCGTCCAGCAGGCCAGTCAGGCGAAATAACTGATAGTTATTCCTGACTTCGCGAGTGCCTCTGAGGCTAACGGTCAGGGTCAATGACTCAGGAATGACACCCTCCTAGCTAGATATGGCTTAAAGTTGAGGATTCATTATACGAGTTTTTTGGTCTTTTGTCTACTGTTTTTTAGTTGACTGTCTACTGTTTTTTAGTTGACTGTTGGCTGTTGGCTGTTGGTAGTGGTTGACCGCCAACAGCCAACTGACTGAATCCTTACGCTGCTGCTTTCTGATTTTCTCGCATTGACTGCACGAATCGATCGAACAAATAGTCGGCGTCGTGCGGGCCCGGACTGGCTTCGGGGTGGTACTGGACTGAGAACAGGGGCAGGGTTTTGTGCTTCAATCCGGCTACGGTGCGATCGTTCAAGTTGAGGTGAGTAATTTCGACTTCCGGGACGAGGGAATCCGGGTCGATCGCAAAACCGTGATTTTGGCTAGTAATTTCTATTTGCTGGGTTAAACCGGCTGGATGATTTAAGCCCCGGTGGCCAAACTTGAGTTTAAAAGTTTCTGCACCCAAGGAAATCCCCAGAATTTGGTGTCCCATGCAGATGCCGAATACAGGTTTGTCCGACTTCAACAAAGCTTTTGCAGTCGCGATTCCTTCCGTTACCGTGGACGGATCTCCCGGCCCGTTGGACAGAAAAATGCCGTCTGGGTTGTATTTGAGAATTTCTTCTGCGGATGTGTCAGCGGGTACAACAATCACCCGACAGCCGTAACTCGCCAAACGCCGCAGGATGTTGCGCTTGATCCCAAAGTCGATCGCCACCACCGTCCACATTTCGCCGTTATCCGGTTTGACTGTGGGACTAAACTCCCAAACCGAGTCCGTGGCTTCGGACCACTCGTAAACCTTGCGGGTAGTAACTTGTCGAACCAGATTCAGCCCGGCCATGCTGGGGGCGTCTTGTACTTGCTCCAAAAGCTCCGCTTGGTCGAGAATCACCGTCGAAATGCCGCCGTTGATCGCTCCCACAGTGCGAATTTTGCGCGTCAGGGCGCGGGTATCGATGCCGTAAATCCCGGGGATGTCGTACTGTTTTAGGTAGTCTTGCAGAGATTGCGAGCAGCGCCAGTTGCTGGGGCGGCTGCATACGTTCCGGGCGATCGCACCTCGAATTTGCGGGCGCGAGGACTCCTCATCTTCGAGATTTACCCCGGTATTGCCCAATTCTGGATAAGTAAAAGTAACTATTTGACCGCAATAGCTGGGATCGGTCAATACTTCTTGGTAGCCGGTCATTCCCGTATTGAATACTACTTCGCCAACGACGGTGGCGTCAGCGCCAAACGACCAGCCTCGGTAAGCAGTACCGTCAGCCAGAACTAGGAGAGCAGGTTGTGCAGTTGAAAGTGACATGGCATCCTTGAATTACTTTCGTGTGGTTTAACTCTTATCACTCCCAGGGATTTGATGCTAGCCGGTAATATACAGATATTATTTTAATTTGTGGAAGAGCAACAAGTGCAAATTATGGATCTCCCTCTGCGCCAGCAATTTATCGGCCAGCAGCTTTTGAGGGCAGGTCAAAAGTCTAAATGTATACCAAAAGGTAGTTGTCGTTGTTACGATCGTAACAAAGCTTTCAAACAAACTATGGCCCGCAAATCTCCCTTGCCTTTACTCTCCCACTCAAAAAAGCCGATGCTAAACGCTCAAAACCCGCGCCAACCTTTACTGGCTTTAACAGCGGTTATTTCTCTGAGCAGTTCAATTTTAGTTTACACCGCAGTCAACGCCTCGCGAGTCGCAGCTCAAGAAATCGAGGGATGCTTCCTGCGTAACTCCAATGGCCAAACTGTCAACTTGAGTCGCTCTGTCTGCGGTTTTCTCCCCCAACAACAAGAATTGAGCCCCGCGACTGCTGCGCCGGAGGCTAAGTCGGGAGTATTTCTGGTCAAAATCAAACGCCGAGATGCGAATATCCCAGTCATAGAAGTCACCTTTAACGGCAAACAAAAGTTCGATATGATGGTAGATTCTGGAGCCAGCCGCACAGTAATTACGCCGGCAATGGCGACTGCTTTGGGGGTAGTTGCTAAAGGAACCGTGCAAGCACAAACTCCGAACGGAGTGGCAACTTTTTCCCTCGGCAATGTTACTTCAATAGAAGCTGGCGGTTTGGCAATTAAAGATGTAGTTGTACCGATATCGCCCGCACTAAATATCGGACTGCTAGGACAGGATTTTTTTGGTAATAAAGATGTGACTATTAAGCAAGATGTGATTGAATTTCGATCGCGCTCGTGAACAGAACGAAATTGCGAGATCCCGTGTAAGGTGCGTCGCCATCTATAATCTGCAAGTTTTATCCAAGATGTCGCAGCGACGCACCCTACCAAACTTAATTTAGGTATGATTCACTCGCTATAGCAATCCCTCAAATTTAGAGTAGGGGCAATTCATGAATTGCCCGGGCAATTCATGAATTGCCCCTACTAAATTTCGGAGGCAAATCATACTCCAAATCAGCAACGCCAAAATTCCTTCTTCCTTCTTCCTTCATCTTAAAAATTCAATTAACTGCTGCAACTTCAACCAAGATTCGCCACTCGATAAAATCTCATAGGCCAAAGAAACCCCTGCTGCGTGTTCTCCCAGAGGAATTACACCTCCCACCTGAAGCGCCAAAGACGCATTCAAAGCTACAACATCCATTTGTGCTTGCGTACCTTTGCCTTGCAAAACGTTCCGCAAAATCTCGGCGTTTTCCTCAACATTTCCGCCTTTTAACGAGCCGATCGCACTTGGCGTCAATCCTACCTGTTCAGGGTGTAAAGTAGTCAGTTCAACTTGTCCACCCGACAAAACCGCCAAATCAGTCACATCACCTAAACCCGCTTCATCCAACTTTTCTCTACCGTGCACGACTACCGCCAACTCAGTCCCCAACTCGCCCAAAGCTTGCGCGATAGTTGATACCAGGCTAGGATCGAACACCCCAATTACCTGACCTGTAGGACGCATAGGATTGACCAGAGGCCCTAAAAGGTTAAAAATAGTCCGCACCTTCAAAGTGCGCCGGAGCGACGCTACAGCCTTAAGCGCGGGATGCCAGCCGGGAGCAAATAAAAAGGTGATGCCTACTTCGTCCACAGCGGCTTTTACCTTCGCAGGATCGGCGTTGAGATTGACTCCCAAAGCTTCCAACACGTCAGCAGAACCGACTTTGCTCGATGCCGATCGATTTCCGTGTTTGGCGACTCGAACTTTGCCGGCGGCGGCGACAAAGGCGACAGCAGTGGAAATATTGAAGGTGGAAGCGCCGTCGCCACCAGTGCCGCAAGTATCAATTAATTTGAAATTTGAGATGGGAGAGTTGGGATCGAAAATGCTCTGGGACTCGCCTGCGAGGGACTGAGACTGCAACACCTGAGCCATTCCTGCTAATTCTTGGGCAGAGATGCCTTTGGCTTGCAGGGCTGCTAAAATCGCGCCGGAAAGCACCGGGGGAATCGCTTCTGCGAGCCATCCCTGCATTAAGTCGGCTGCTTGGGGGCGCGAGAGAGATTGTCTGTCTAACAATTGTTGTAGCAGGGCTGGCCACATAGGAGAAGCGGCGGATAAGTCTGGTGTTGCAAGTACGGGAAAATCAGTCATGTATCGATGATAATTTTTTTGGTGGGGTGGGCTGGTTGATGTCGGGCCAAACCGAGAGTCGATCGGGATTTTAGCAGACTTCATCCAGATTTCTGCCCATTGGCCCAGCAACGCCACAGAATTTACCCGCCCGCAGCAGCCGAATATGAAGTTTTTGATACAACAATTCTCCCCACGATTGTGACAATTTTAGATAAGGTGCTCATCTGGTAAAGAGCGATCGACCGTCAGCCACCGCCTCAAAAACGGCAGTTGGTACTGTAGCGAAAGCTCGATCGATCTAGAAGTCACTCTCGCAACAGCAGAAACAGGCTTGCAGCTAACTAATTTCAGGGTGTGCAATTACTCATATATTCACGGAGCTTTTAACGGGCGAGTAGGGACACGGCACTGCCCATTAGTGTCAACTTAAGCCTGAAAGCCTTAATAAATGTCGTTTTTACCATAGTCCCGATCCCCCTCGCATCCCCCACCCCCCCTAGCCCCCCAAGGGGGAAGGGGGACTTTCACCCCCCCTTTCCCCCCCTTCTTAAGGGGGGTTAGGGGGGATCTGGATTTAATAGTCAAACAACCGTCTCTGACTGGGTTTGACCTTAAGTTGACACCTATGGGCAGTGCCTTGTCCCTACGGGGAAATAACCATAGTAACAAAAACAGATAGATTAGCAAATCTGATTTTAAATAGTCATTTGTACCTCCAGCAAAAAACAAGCCAAATTCGTTAAACCTCCACAATTCTATTAACAACTAACAGCGTAGTAAATGAAGTGAACAAATATAGCAGTCTCCTTGAAATATCGACACTGCTAATAAACAGCCAAAAATATTGAATCTTTGAAGAAAATCAAACGGGGTATTCAAAAGTGAGACAACAAAAACTAGAAAACAAAACGATCGACTGTAAATTAGAAAACAAAGCGATCGATTGCCTGAATATCGAGGAGGCACTACACAAAATGGAAGCAAAATATTATAGTATGTTTGAAAATGCTGTTTCCGGCATTTTTCAGACAACGCCCGAGGGGCGATATCTCAGCGCTAACCCCGCTCTGGCTCGCATTTACGGATATAATTCCGCAGCAGAATTGATGGGGAGCCTCACCAACATTAGCGATCAGCTTTACGTAGCTCCCGATCGCCGCAGCGAGTTTGTTGCCGTTTTACAAACGTGCGGCATCGTATCAGATTTTGAGTCGCAGATTTATCGCCGAGATGGAACAGTAATTTGGATTGCTGAAAATGCGCGCGCCGTGCGCGATGAAAGCGGCAAATTGCTATACTACGAAGGTTTTGTGGAAGATATTACTCAGCGAAAAAAAGCTGAAGCCGGACTGCGAGAAAGCGAAGAACGCCTGCGAATGGTAATTGAAGGTGTTAAAGATTATGCTATATTCATGTTAGATACTAATGGATATGTAGCTAGCTGGAATTCGGGAGCTAAAAGAATTTTGGGCTACGAAGCCAGTGAAATAGTCGGGGAAAATTCCGAGTGCTTTTATACATCTGAAGATATTGCAATTGGCAAACCGCAAGAAAAATTAGTCACAGCTACCGCAGCAGGTAGATATGAAAGTGAAGGCTGGCGCTTTCGCAAAGACGGCTCGCGATTTTGGGCGAATATTATTGTGACTCCTTTGCGCGATGAAAGCGGAGAGTTGCAGGGCTTTTCTCAAATCATGCAGGATATTACCAAACAAAAGCGGGCCGCCGAGGAAAAGATGCAGTTGATTGCTTCTTTGCAGGCGTCGGAAAAGAAGTTTCGCAGTTTGTACGAATCGACCACAGATGCGGTAATGCTGCTAGACGAACAGGGTTTTTTGGATTGCAATCCGGCAACTTTAAACTTATTTGGATGCAGCACAGAATCGGAGTTTTGCGGCAAGCATCCTTCGGAATTTAGCCCGCTGCTGCAACCAAACGGACAAGATTCTACGAGTCTGTCTCAAGAGCGAATTAATACGGCTCTAGAAATGGGAAATTGCCGTTTTGACTGGCTGCACAGCCGTTTGGACGGTTCCGAGTTTCCGGCGGAAGTGCTGCTGACTTCTATGGATATCGGCGGCAAAATGGGGCTGCAAGCTGTGGTGCGCGATATCACTTATCGGGTGCAGGCCCAGGTGGCTCTGAAGCAGGCTAATGAAATATTGGAATGCCGGGTTAAAGAGCGAACAAGTCAGTTGGAAGCGGCTATTAAAAAGTTGAGTTTGTCGGAGGAAAAATTTTCTAAGGCTTTTCGATCGAGTCCCGATCCGATGACTATTACTACTTTTGCTGAGGGGAAATTTCTTGAAGTTAATGACAGTTTTTTGTCGGCGCTCGGTTACTTTGGGGAGGAGATAATTGGTCATAAAGTACCGGAATTAAATATTTGGGTAAAGCCGCAAGACCGAATTGATTTCAGGCAAAATTTGCAGGAACAAGGTGTGGTTCGGAGTCAGGAATGCGAGTTTCGGATGAAGTCGGGATCGGTGGTGGTGTGTTTGCTGTCAGCGGAATTGATTAATTTGGACGGGGAACTCTGTATGCTGGCGGTGATGACGGATATTACCGATCGCAAACACGCAGAAGAAGCCTTGCGGGAAAGCCAGCGCGCCTTGTCAACGCTGATGAGCAATTTGCCGGGGATGGCCTACCGTTTTCGCAACGATCCCGATCGCAGTATGGAGTTTGTCAGCGAAGGTTGCTATCAGTTAGCCGGCTATTCTCCTGAAGAATTTATCGGCACTCGCCAAGTTTCGATCGCCAAATTGACTCACCCGGACGATCGCGATATCTTATGGAATGCCGTGCAAGTTGCCTTGGAACAAAATCGCCCCTATCAGCTAAATTATCGAATTACGGATAAAAACGGCGAATTAAAATGGGTTTGGGAGCAAGGTTTGGGAGTGTTTTCAGACACCGGAGAACTGATCGCTTTGGAAGGGTTAATTACTGATATTTCCGAGCAGAAACGCAGTGAAGCAGCTTTGGTGCGATCGCAAACAGAGTTAACCCAACAAAAGATTCAGCTCGAAAATACTTTGCACGAATTGCAGCAAACTCAAGCAGTATTGATTCACACTGAGAAAATGTCTACTCTCGGTCAAATGGTAGCAGGTGTCGCTCACGAAATTAACAATCCCGTTAGCAGCGTCTGCGGCAATCTCGTCCACGTCGGCCACTACACGGAAGATTTGCTGGATTTGATCGATATGTACCAGCAGCACTGCCCGCAGCCGCCGGCATCAATTCAAGATAAAATTGAGGATATCGAGCTAGATTTTCTGTTAGAAGATTTGCCGAAAGCGATGTCTTCGATGCAGATTGGGGCCGATCGCATTCGGGAAATTGTCCGATCCCTCAGAACTTTTTCCCGCAAAGATGATTCTCAAATGAGCAAGGTTAACCTGCACGAAGGGATTGAAGGAACGCTGCTGATCCTGCAAAGCCGCCTGAAAGCACGCGGTAACTATCCAGAAATTGCCGTCATTAAGGACTATGGAAATTTGCCTTTGGTTGAGTGTTATTCGGGTAAAATCAATCAGGTGTTTATGAATTTGATCGGAAATGCGATCGACGCGATCGAGGAATACAACGAAGGGCGATCGGTTGCCGAAGCCAAAGCTAACCGCAGTAAGATTAAAATTAGAACAGAAGTCCAAAACTCGAAGGCTGTAATTCGGATTTCTGACAACGGCCCCGGTATGCCAGAAGCAGTTTGCCAGCAGTTGTTCGAGGCTTTTTTTACCACCAAACCCGCCGGCAAAGGCACCGGTTTAGGCCTGTCAATATCTTACAAAGTGATCGAAGAACACGGCGGCAAGCTTAGCTGCGTGTCTGCACCGGGCCAAGGAGCTGAGTTTCTCATCGAAATGCCGATCGAACAAATTAGTCATTAGTCAGCAGTCATTAGTCAGTAGTCATTGGTTATTGGTTATTTGTGACTGTTGACTGATGACGCTCGATTGCTAACCAATGATATCGTTTCCGGTTGCATCGGAATTATTAGCCAAGATTAGGAGACGGCAGTGCCCATAGGTGTCAACTTAAGCCTGAAAGCCTTGATAAATGTCGTTTTTACCATAGTCCAGATCCCCCTAAATCCCCCTTAAGAAGGGGGACTTTGAGTACGTTCTTGTCCCCCCCTTCTTAAGGGGGGCTAGGGGGGATCTGGCCTTAATAGTCAAACAACCGTCTCTGACTGGGTTTAAGGTTAAGTTGACACTCCTTGGGCAGTGCCGTGTCCCTACAATGTTATTTTGGGTAGGGACACGGCACTGCCGTCTCCTCGCTTGTCATTCCGGTGTAACCGGAATTGATATGACTAATGCTTTCAGGCAAACTGTCAACTATCAACTGTCAACTGTCAACTGTCAACTGACACCTTTCCCAATAAATTCGAGCCACCTTATCCCCCGGATTTTGCTGCAAACAATCCGCAAAAAGTCCCGCAGATTCCCTAAAACTCTTCATATTGTACAAAGACAAAGCCTCAGCAAACACTTGCAAAGTTGCCAACTTCCCCGCTTTAACTTCCGGCAAATCCGCATCAAAAACTTCATAAACAGTCACCCATTCAGACTTACCCTTAACCTGAACCAGATCAATTACCCGAATTGCATAATCAGCAGGATTTGTCAAGCGATCGAAAGTGTGCTGAGTAATCAACAGCGCCACCCCATAATTCTTCGTCAAACTTTCAATCCGAGAAGCCAAATTAACCGCATCGCTAATCACAGTACCGTCCATCCGGCTGTTTCCGCCCACTATACCCAAAATCAAAGAACCAGTATTGATTCCCACCCCAATCTGAACCGGGACATCGCCCGCAGAAACGCGATGTCGATTGTATTCAGCAAGAGTATGCAGCATTGCAATTCCCGCTTTCACAGCATCATCAGCACCCTCGCTAAACAAAGCCATAATTGCATCGCCAATATATTTATCAATAAACCCCTGATTTTCCACAATCAGCGGTTCCATTCGACTCAGATAAGAATTTATAAATTGAAAATTTTCTTGCGGTGTCATCTGTTCCGAGAGAGTAGTGAAATCGCGGATATCAGAAAACAAAATCGACATTTCCAACTCCACCGCTTCTCCCAATTTAATATCAACAATACTGTCACATCCCAAAAAAGATAAAAACTGATTGGGTACAAAGCGACTTGTCGCCTCAGCGATTTCTAATTCTGCATCTAGTGAAAGTTCCAAACTGCAATTGACATCAAAGAGCTCCTCAATAAACTTTTTGCGATCGGCCTCAGCTTCTTTGCGTTCCGTGATATCTTGAAGAGTGTTGATAGCATAGACAATTTGGTCGTGTTTATCGTAAATCGGGGTAGCATGAATTTCTAGGGGAATAACCTTATTGCCGTGTCTGATTTCTAAATCGTCAGCCACCGAAGTTTCGCCCCTCAATGCCCGCATGATAGGCAAGTTTTCGACAGGGCAATGTTCAAGAGTGCCTGATTGATAAAGTTGATAAACCTCTGACAATTGTTCGGTCCGAATGTCGGACACAACTCCTTTATCAAATATCTCTTTTGCTTTTTTATTAATATAGTAAACTTGTCCCTCCGCATTCAGCACACCCACCCCCACCGGCATTGCTTCCAAAAACTGCATCAAGCGATTTTCGTTGTCGTGGAGTTTGGCAATCAGTATCGCTTGCTCTCCGTTTAACTGTGCCAACTCCTGATTCATTTGCTGGAGTTGGGCATTTTGTTCGGTCAGTTGTTTATCTTGAAGATAACTATTTAATGCTTCTTTAACCGTCAATTTCAAATCTTCAGCTTGCCAAGGTTTGGTAATATAACGATATAAGTTTGCCGAGTTGATAGCACGGGCGATCGCCTCAACATCTGCTTGCCCCGTCAGCATAACTTTTATAGTTTTCGGCGAAATGAGATGAGCCTGTTTTAACAGCTCATCTCCCTTCATCCCAGGCATAATGTGGTCGGAAATAATTAAAGGAATTTCATCCCCATTCTCTAGCAATTCTTCAATTAACTCTAATGCCTCTTCTCCACCTTCAGCAATTTCTATTATATAATCATTGCCGACAGCCTCTTGCAGTTCTGCTTTCAGGCTCCTGAGTACAGTTTTTTCATCATCGACGCAGATAATTACCTGTTGGTTCATAGTTTAGATAAACCAGATTTAATAGTTGCCACCAACTCGGCTTCCGACCAAGGTTTAGATAAGCATCTATGAAGATTTGCCTCTTTTATTGCCCGCTCTATCGCTACTTCATCAGCTTGACCAGTTAGCATGATTTTAATAACATTGGGGTATTTTTCGTGAATGCGAATCAGCAACTCATCTCCTTTAATACCGGGCATTAACCAATCAGAAATAATCACAACAACACTGGCTTCATCGTCATAGATTTCGCTGATTACATCTAAAGCCTCCTCAGCATCTTCAGCTCCTTCATAGGTGTAAGCATTTCCAAATTCTGCTGCTAGCTGCGTCCTGAGACTGTCTAACACCATTCTCTCATCGTCAACGCACAAAATAACTGGTTTAGACATTTATTCTTTCTCCTTTTTAATTGTCAGTGGTAGTAAAAGTAGTCAAAGTAGTCAAGTGTATTAGTAAGCCCGATCGCATTTTAAGATGCCACAAGCCAACCGACGATCGCCAAATCCTCTCCCTGTCCCCCCAGTCGTCGAAACCAATAAATCTCTATCTGTAGCAGCTTAGCTGAGCATAACGCATCGTACTGCTGTTTTACCTTGGTTTCCGGTAGAATTCAAGTTATTGACTTCAAAACGCTTTAAATTTTGGCATCCTCCCAATGGGGTAGATTGAAGGTTGGGTGCAACATCTCAGGTGTAACAAAGTAAAACCCGAGATGCTGCACCGTATTGACTTATACGCCACTCATGGGCAAGAAAACATTAAATGTAGTTTTACCAGGAATTGATTCCACTTCAATTTTCCCCTGGTGTTTCTCAATAATCTTCTTCACAATATCTAGTCCCAATCCGCTGCCTTCTCCTGCCGGCTTAGTAGTAAAAAACGGGTTAAATATTTTCGCTTTTATCTCTTCTGGTATCCCCTGACCGCTGTCGGTAATGCTAATCTTAGCCTGCTGGTCTTGCTCAGTCAACTCAATTGTTAACGTGCCTCGATAATTCATTGCTTGCAAAGCATTGTGAACTAAATTTGTCCAAACTTGATTCAGTTCGTCGGGGTAGCACAGCAACGGCGGTATTTCGGCATAATTTTTGACTACCTCCACTCCCTGTTTGAGTAGATTTTGATAGAGGGTTAAGACTGTTTCAATCCCTTCTGCAATGCTGGCTGCTGTTTTTTCGCCCGACTGTTCGTAGCGGGCATAGGTTTTTAAGGCAAAAACTACTTTTGATGCTCTGTCTGTGGCTGTATTGATAGTAGCGAGGCCTCTCTTTAATTCGGAAAGTTTGTAAGCGATGTCTAGGATGTGCAAACTGTCGGGTTTTTGTAGCAGGGGAACAAAGGTATCAATTTCATGATAAACCCCCATCATCACTAGGCGATCGGCTACGGTATCGCCACTTTCAATTCCGAATTCTTCTAGTTGGCTTCTCAAAGTTCTCTTCAATTTGCGTTCTTCTTTGGTTGATAGTGTTGCTTCTTGTTGGATCGAGCGCTGAAGTAACTCTAAGAAATTCTCCCCTTCTTTTGGGGAGAGAGATTGAAAAAGTACGGGCAACTGTTCTAGGGTTTGATTCAAGAATTTGGTAACATTTCCTGCCGAGGAACGAATTGCGCCCAGGGGAGTGTTAACTTCGTGGGCAACTCCAGCAACCAGTTGTCCTAAAGCGGCCATTTTTTCTGATTGAATCAATCCTTCTTGGGTGGCTTCGAGTTGTTGGAGAGTGTCGCTTAGTTCCTGATTTTTGGAGTGCAACGCTGATTCAGCTTGTTTGCGATCGCCGATTTCTCGCCACACTGTATGCAGAATTTCCTTACCATCTACAGGAATTAGAGTCAGCAATACTTCCACCCAAAAGTCTTCTCCGTCGATGCGGCGGTGCATCCATTCAAACCGATAGCTACCTTGCGAGAAGGCTATAGCAATCATCTCGTTAGCTTTCTCAAAAGATGGACGATTATCTGGTTGAATTTCGGGAGAAAGCTGAGAAGGATGTAGGGAAAGAAACTGTTTTTTGTTGCCACAGCGCATCATTTTAAGGGTTGCGGAGTTGCAGTCGATAAAAACACCTCCATCTAACAGCAAAATAGCATCGGCTGAGTGCTCGTAAAGTTGTCGGAAACGAGCTTCTGACTGCTGCAATTCTTGGGTACGTTCCTCTACTTTTGCTTCTAAATTAGCATAGAGTTGGGCATTTTCAATAGAAATTGCTGCTTGGGAGGCTAAGATATTTAAGATTGCCAACCGATCGGGAGTAAACGCATTTGTCACGAGATTATTTTCTAAGTAAAGAATGGCGATCGGCTTTCCTTGATGTTGAATCGGCAGACACAAAACCGACTTTGGTTGATGCTGGATGATATAAGAGTCAGCAGCAAAGGTAGCCTCAGCCGTCGCATCGTTAATTACCAAGGTTTCTTGAGTGCGTGAGACATAGTTAACGATCGCGATCGGAATTTCGTTCTCGTCAGCAAGGGGAGTTGATTGTAGATTGCACGATTTACTGCTGGCACATTGAGCAGCGACAAAGAAAGAATCTCCTTCTATCAAAATCATCGCTCCTGTTTCGGCTCCCGCATTCTCAATCATCACTTGCATCAAAGTCGAGAGCAACTTATCGAAGTTGATTTCTCCTGACAGCGATTGAGCTGCTTTGATTACTGTTGACAAGTCCAGAAGTTCTGAAACACCTGAACTGGTACCTGTAACAGTTCCCGTCATCATTTGAGCAATTGTCTCCCCTGTCTTTAAGGTCGTTTTAAGATTAAGAATAGGCGCAAGTAATTGGGGATAGTGTTTTTCTAAATCCTCAACTTTTGCCTTGGCTCCCCAGCGTCCATAGGCGTAGTAAGCATCAGTTAGGTAGACTTGGGCAATTTTTTCTTTTCCCCACGTTAAGTAAAATTTGGCTGCCAGCTCATTGCTAAGTGCTTCATCGTTAATGTACTCATTTTCTTTAGCGAGTTTAATGGCGCGATCGTAATCATCCATCGCCTCCATATTTTGACCTAAAATTCGATGTCGTTCAGCCTCTACTAAATACCATTTATGCAGATAATTCATGGGAGCATTTTGCGCCCACTGATGCAGAATAGTTTGATGGGTTTTCACCTGGGCGAGAATTTCAGTTTGCTCGGTTTCTGGCTGTCCCCGAAAAAGTGCCAGGTGGGTGAGGCCGGCATAGAAATGGAAAATGGGAACAAAAACCGATCCCGATACTCCCATCACATACTGTTTAATTTGGGTAATGTTTTCTAGGGCAGCCGTGTAGTTTCCATAGCAGTAAGCAAGCAGCAGTTTGAAGGTGCAGGCACAGGCGATCGCCGTGAATTCATTGTCCTGATGGTGCTTGGGAATCATTACAGTTTCATCGTAGGCTTCGCCGATTAAGCAATCCGATCGAATACGGGTTTCCCTCAAGTTCTGCACCGTCTGTTGAACCATATCCAAATAAATCTGAGCAGAATATTGTTTCAACTGCACCATAACTGCCCTATAACCTGCTATTTCTGGTTCCCAACTGTCTAGTTCTACCCCAGCGAATAAATTGGTATAAAAATAAATATATATGTTGTAGCCAGCGTCTACAAAGCCGCCAGTTTCCATGCCAGCCGTAAAGCCATCTTTCAGCGTCGGTATCGTTGCCAGCAGAGGTTCTTGGTGATGCTGAATCCAGCCACCAAACAAAAGTAGAACTGTGGACTTGAATTCGGGCACATTGAACCGTGAGAGCAATGATAGTCCCAATTGCCCAAACCTATAGCCCGTTTCCACCTCTTGTAAAAAGGCACACAGCACCATTCCGTGAATCGCATACCCCACCGTCGATGCGGGTGCATTCCCAAATTGGAGCGATAAACTCACCATCGTCGAGCTCAGCAGGGGCAGCAAACCGGGCATTCCCTGAAAAATGGTTGGAAACAACATACTAGACAGTTGCATAGCTGCCTGAGTCTGTGGATTTGTCATCACAGGTAAGTCAACCAGTTCCTCAATCTTTCTACCTTGGAGTTGGGCAGCAAGGGCTTGTAGCGCTGTGCCCATCTTCGCTTCATCGGGTTCGGCAGGGAGTTCAATTCCCAATTGTAAGAGTGCATCTCTGGCGACTGCGATCGTTTGTAACACCTTGCTCTGGCCTGTCTGAGCGGCAATTTGAATTTGGTAAATTTTAACTTTGTCTAAAATTGTCTGAGCTTCTTGCAACACCAGTGCTGCCGTCTCTTCCATGCCATCAAGGTCAGCATTCAAATAGGCGGCTTCGGCAGCAGCAACATAGAGATTCAGAGTCAATTCATACTGACTTTGCCAGCAGTTGGCCCTCAAGAACTCAATCCCTGTTTGCAGGTAGATATTTGCCGCAGCATAAGCAGTTGAAGCTAAAGCTTTACCTCCGGCAATTAAATTTAATTGAGCTAGTCGATCTCGCTCTGTTTGAGCGGTAATTAACTCCACCCCCATATTCAACTGGTTGACAATATCAAAAATTTTCTCTTCTCTTTCTGCTTCAGGAGTATTCCTCAACAGCAGTTGACCAATTTCGAGATGGGTTGACTGTTTCTGGGATTCGGGAATCAGAAAATATGCTGCTTGCTGCACTCGATCGTGTAAAAACTTGTAGGGAACTGATAACTCCGGCGTTTGTGCAACTTCAACTGAGTCCGAGTCTTGAAAAAATTTGTAAATTTCACTAATCGGAATAACTAACCCTTCTTGCAACGCTTTCCACAAATCAGTGGCTGTCTCACTCTGAGATTTTTCATAAACAATTGCCAGGGTTGCCAAGTCAAATTGGTTGCCAATACAAGCTGCAAGTTTCAGAACATTCTGGGTATTTATCGGCAACTTTTGCAACTGAATCGCCATAAATTCGACCACATCATCGGTCAAAGCTAGCGTCTTCACTTGGGCAATATCCCATTGCCAACCCCCCCCTGCACCCCCTTGCCAAGGGGGGGGTGGAGGGGTAAAATTAAAGGTAATTAACCCATCTTTATGAAGAGATTTGAGAAATTGAGTAGCAAAAAAAGGATTGCCTTTGGTTTTAGTAAAAATTAGTTTTGTCAGAGAAATCGTCTTTTCTGGCGGACAGGAAAGAGTATCAGCAATCAAGCGATTCAGGGAAGTTTGGTATAAGGGTGCTAAAGTAATTTGGTTGACTGTTGCCGAGTATTTGCGAATCTCATCCAAGGTCAGTATCAGTGGATGGGCTGGAAAAACTTCATTGTCCCGATACGCTCCGATTAACAACAGATAGCGGGTATTCGTCTCGCTCATTAACAATTGCATTAGCTTCAATGAAGCGGAGTCTGCCCATTGCAAATCATCCAAGAAAATCACTAAGGGATGTTCTTCGGTTGCGAACACTCTGATGATTTTCTGAAATAAGAGATTGAAGCGATTTTGAGCGGCATTTCCTTCTAGTTCTGGCACTTGTTGCTGCTTGCCAATCAGGTGTTCTAATTCTGGGATAACATCAATAATGACTTGACTGTTTCCGCCCAATGCCTCTAATATTTTGACTTGCCATTTCTGCACGTCAGCAGCACTTTCGGCAAGTAATTGCCGGATTAAATTCTGGAATGCTTGTACCCATGCAGAAAAGGGAATATCGCGCTTGAATTGGTCAAATTTTCCTTTGATGAAGTAACCCCTTTGACGGACAATGGGTTTGTGAACTTCGTTAACCACGGCGGTTTTGCCAATGCCGGAAAAGCCGGCAACTAGCATGATTTCGCTGCTGCCTTCGCTGACGCGATCGAATGCCTCTAATAGTGTCTTAACTTCAGTTTCTCTACCGTAGAGTTTTTCTGGAATAGCGAAGCGATCGCAAATATCCCTATTTCCCAAAACAAACTGGCTAATATTGCCATTTTCTTGCCATTCCTGCCAGCATTTTTCTAAGTCGTATCGCAGTCCAAAAGCACTTTGATAGCGTAATTCTGGAGTTTTTGCCATCAATTTGATAATGATATTATTTACCGTCACCGGGATAGTTGGGGCTAGAACTATTGGCGGAGTTTGCATCTTGGCAATATGACAGTGAACTAGCTCCATTGGATCGGTCGAGTTAAAGGGTAATTGCCCTGTTAGCAGTTGGTAAAATGTGACTCCCAACGAGTAAAAGTCGGTGCGGTAGTCGATGCCCCGATTCATTCGTCCCGTCTGTTCTGGGGACATATAAGCTAGGGTTCCTTCTAAGACGTTGGGATTTTCGATCTCCTGGTTTTCTCTGGGTAGAAGTGAGGAAATGCTGAAGTCAATTAGTTTTACTTCTTTAGTTTGGGGATTAATTATAATATTCTGGGGCTTGATATCTTTGTGAATTATTCGGTTGTGATACAGTCCTTCTAGGGTTTGGACGCTCTGAATGGCGATCGGCAAAAATTCATCTAGCGGTAGGGGCGAATTCGGCGGGGAGGAAACTTCAGAGTTACTTGATTGGATATTATCCAATTGCTTGGCATTAGCAGTATACTCAGCAAGGGAAACACCGTTAACATCTTGCATTACCAGAGCAAAAGCATTGCGGTAGTTTAAGAGTGCAATGGGTTTGACTATTCCAGGCAAGTCAAGATTTTTGGTAATGGTGTACTGATTCCGAAACTGTATGAGTTCGCTAAAAGTGGGATACTCGCTCAATAGCAGTTTGATAATTACTTTTTGGTTTGATTCAGAAACTGCTCGATAAACCTGTGTTCTAGAGCCATTGTAGATTTGCTCAGTGAGGCGATAGCCGGGAATTGTTAACAAGTTATTAGTCATGGCTAAGAGGTTAAATAAAGATTTTAGATCAATTCCGGCTGTGCCGGAATGACAAGCGAGGACACTCCGAGAGCCCATTAGTGTCAACTTAACGTCAAACAAGAGAGTCTCTCTTGTTTGTATCGAAGCTTCGATCCCCCCTAACCCCCCTGGTGGGAGGGGGGGACAAGAAAATTTCTCAAAGTCCCCCTACAACCAGGGGGATGCGAGGGGGATCTAGACTTGGCTATGAACTAGAAATACCAAGGCTTTCAGGCTTAATTTGACACCAATGGGCAGTGCCGTTTCTTGCGCCGTGATTAATTATTGTAGGGACACGGCACTGCCGTGTCCTGATTTCGGGTAATATTAATTCCGATGGAACCGGAATTGATAGCTACCGGAGGCTGAAGCGGTAAGGTGCGATTCGGCGCACCCTACAGAATAAAGTTTATGCGCCCAGAACTATTAATCTGAAATTATTGGCTGTTCAAATTTTAGACGATCGGGCTGAAATTAATTAGGTTTTCCACCGCTATTTTAAGATTTTCGACAAGGACTAAATGATGTGCGATGAAAGACGGACACACCGCAGCGTTCTAAAGCTAATTTATGTTTGGCTGTGCCATATCCCTTATTGTTTGTCAAGTCATATTCAGGATACTTAACGGCCAAACGCATGATTAATTCATCGCGCCAAACCTTCGCGACAATACTAGCAGCGGCAATTTGGATCGATCGCGCATCACCCTTGATCATCGTCTCTTGTTCGATCGCCAAATTGGGAATTCTTTGATTCCCATCAACCAAACACAAATCAGGAGTCACGTTCAGCTTCAGAATTGCGCGCTTCATCGCCAACAAAGAAGCCTGCAAAATATTGAGCCGATCAATCTCCCGCACCGAAGCAGCACCAATTTGACAGTCAACAGCCACAGCCCGGATTTTTATGGCTAACCGACTCCGGGCTGCGGCGCTCAACTGCTTGCTGTCGCGGACTCCGCAACTTGCTAATTCATCGAGAACTTCGTCGGGCAAAATGCAGGCCGCAGCCACCACGGGCCCGAACAAAGCTCCCCTTCCTACTTCATCCACACCTGCAATTACCAGACGGTTCGAGGGAGAGGGGGAAAGGGGAAGATGGAAAGATGGGAAGAGAGTAAAAATTTCTACTTCTTCTTTGTTCTTTCTTCCTGAATTTCCCCCCTTGGGGGGGGCAGGGGGGGGTTGACTTCCTCCCTCTTCCTTCATAATTATTCGTCCAAAACGGCAGATGAGCGACGGCGGCGGCGACGGTTGATAGCAGGTTCTTCGGGTTCGCTCGATTCGATCGGCTCGTTGAATTCGATCGGCTCGTTGAATTCGATCGGCTCGTTGAATTCGATCGGCTCATTGAATTCGATCGGCTCGTTGAATTCGATCGGCTCATCGAATTCGATCGGCCCATTTGAGAAGCCCATCACATCGGTGGGTTCTTCCATCGGCTCGAAATCATCAGTTTCGTAGTCGCTGAGCGGAGCCGAAAGGTCGATCGAACTCTCGCCGTAAATTTCAGCATCATCATCATCCTCATCCCGATCATCATCATCCTCAGAAAATACAGGCTCAACTACCGACATTTCTGGATAATAATCCCGTTCCTCAACATCCTGTACTGGCGCCGTCGGTTCAAATTCAAATTCGAGCTGCTCGAAAGGCGGCTTGTTCGGGGCGGCTCCGGGGAGAGTCACCGAAACGATCGCATTCTTAGGATTTTTCAGGCCACGATCCGTAAGCACCAAAGGAGAAACACCCATCACAGCATAAACATCCTGCTCCTCTGGCGTCATTTCCACCGAAATCACCTCGGGAGGCTCCACCATCGGCTTCAGCAACTCAGACGACTTAGTTGGACGCACGCGATCGAACTCCTCGCGCCTGCCAACAGTCGCCATATTCACCAGCCCGAAGCCCTCGGAAGCTGCCCGGATGCCGGGGGGTGCGAGATACTCAGATCGGGTATCTGCGACGGGCGCGATCGAAGTATTCGGTAGCCGCAACTTGCTACGCACCGGTTCCTCCTCCACCGGGACAACAAAAGGCTCTTCACCAATCCGGCGGCGGCGCCGTCGTCTGGTTCCGTTCCCCAAATCCTGATAGCTGGGATGGTTGAGCAAGTCCAAAGACGAGACATTGCTGCCGGTCTCAAAATCCAAACTTTCGCTAGACGGTTCCCAAGCAGCCCGAACAGGTTCGGGGGCCGGGGGGCGTTCTTCCCGCACTGGTGCAGGAGTTGCAGCCGCCACAGGTGTCAAGCTGCGGCGTTCCAATCCTTCTGGCAAATTCAACATTACGCGGTTCGAGGTAGCAACGGTGCGATCGCCCGGTTCCCGCGCTGCTGGGGCTATTTCCTCTTCACCCGGGAGTTGCACCAGATGACCCAACCCGTTGCAAGTAGGGCAACTGTGGCCGAACAACTCGTAAATATTTTGACCTTGGCGCTTGCGAGTGAGTTCTACCAGTCCCAATTCCGAAAGTTGAGCGATTTGCGGTCGAGATTTGTCAGCTTTGAGAGCTTTATTGAAATGTTCCAGCACTTGCAACTGATCGCGGCGGGATTCCATGTCGATAAAGTCAACAATAATTACCCCGGCAATATTGCGTAACCGGAGTTGTCTGGCAATTTCGGTTGCTGCTTCACAGTTTGTCCAGAGTACCGTTTCTCGCGCTGTGGCCGATCGAGTAAACGAACCGGAGTTGACATCGATCACAGTCAGTGCTTCCGTCGGCTCAATAATCACATAACCGCCCGAAGGTAAATCTACCCTTGGTCTGAGGGCTTCTCGAATGGCAGCGTTAACGCGGAAAAATTCTAAAATCGAGGCGCGCTCTCGGTGGTGGTCGATCAAAACTCCCGCAGGAAGTTTACCGCCGTTCCAGCTCATCAACTGTTGCTTCACCCGCTTAATTCCATTTTGCGAGTCCACCACAATCCGATTCACGTCACTGCTGAACATATCCCGCAGCACCCGCTGGATAAAATCATCATCGCGGTTGAGTAGTGCCGGCGCCCGCGAAGTACCGCCTTCGAGTTGAACGGCTTCCCACTGTTTTTGGAGGACTTCCAAATCTTCCATGATCGCTTCTTCCGTCATCCCTTCGGCTTCGGTACGCACCAGCAGCCCCATCCCGGCCGGTTTGACCAAAATAGCCAGGGCTCTGAGGCGGTTGCGCTCGGCTTCCGACTTGATCCTGCGGGACAGATTGACTCCCCTGCCGTAGGGCATCAGTACCAAATAGCGGCCTGGCAGGGTAATGTTGCCTGTCAGCCGGGGGCCTTTGCTGCCCGTCGGTTCTTTCATCACCTGTACCAGCACTTTTTGCTGGGGGGTCAGGAGTTCTGTAATTGCTCCTGCCGATCGTTTTAGTCGCAGCGGGCCGAGGTCTGTGACGTGCATGAACCCGTTACGTTCTGGGTCGCCAATATTGACGAAGGCCGCATCTATCCCGGGGAGTACATTTTCGACAATTCCCAAGTAAATGTCGCTGACTTGGTGGCTGCCTGTGGCTACCACGAGTTCTTGGATTTGATCTTCTGAAAAGACGGCAGCAATGCGATGCTGCTCTGCTATAACTATTTGCTTTGTCATTCAATTTCCTCAAAAAACTGGCAGCAAGTTAGAGACACTTACGCTGAATAGTGCCTTTAACTTTGACTTTAATTAGTAGTAGCTTGAAGAGTTATTAGTTGTGACTTGGTGCAGGGTGGAATGACTGTTAACTGTTGGCTGTTAACTGTTGGCTGTTAACTGTTAGCTGTTAACTGTTAGCTGTTAACTGATTAAATCCACCCTATCGCGAGTTATGAGTTATGCTTCGCAGACTGAGCCCGAAGATAGAAATAAGGACGCTTTTAGCGAGTTATAAATATTGAAGTTTGATTTGTGAATTACGAATTCTTTCACTCAAAATTCAATTTTTACAACTCTTAATTTGAATTCAGCGAATCAATTCAGTGACACCGTACCAATTTCCTAACGCACAACTCTACACAAAAAACTGATAACTCCGCTTGCGTGGCGGTTGAGGGCTGGTTTCGAGGGAAAGTAAGAAGTAGAGAGGTCTGGTAGGGACAGGGCACTGCCCAAGGAGTGTCAACTTAAGCCTGAAAACCTTGAGAAATCTCGCTTTCACCCCAGGCCCGATCCCCCTAAATCCCCCACCCCCCCTTTCCCCCCCAAGGGGGAAGGGGGACTTTGACCCCCCCTTTCCCCCCCTTCTTAAGGGGGGCTAGGGGGGATCTGGGCCTAATCGTCAAACAGCATTCTGTGACTGCGTTTGACCTGTTTGTTGACACTAATAGGCAGTGCCGTGTCCCTACAGCCGTCTGCTTGTGCGATCGGCAGATTGCACTCAACTGAATTCAGCTTGGCTTTCGACTGCGATTTCCGTCACCACCAACCCTCAAACCCCGTCAAAAACATCTATTGTTTAATAGTCTGTAAACCAACCGTCAAATACAGACAATTAGGTTTACTTTGCAGGTATAAATCTGACAGGCTGAACTATGACAGCCTCGATCGAGATTGCTAAACGCCTTTGGGATTTCTGTTAATTAAGATACTCACAGTGCTTAAACCATAAAATTTTTGATTGAGCTGGCGATCGACTTTGCTGTCGATCGATCGACTGAATCGCTAAATTTAGATCGAAACAAGCTTCTGCGAGTTTGGTCTTAGATTTAGCCCGTGAAACAAAAAGGCTTGAAGTCTTGAACAGAAGCAATTTGCACCCAGCCCGCGTTGCTGGTTGACGAGGGCGGCGAGCGACTAAAGCGCTCAAGCCACCACGGCTTCCATAACAAACAATTTTGACACTCCCCGACCTAAAAGGTACGGGGATTCTTAAGAGAATATTACCTCTTAAGGGCGCTGTCAAATCGCCGCTACACGTTCAAATTCACTGACTTCCGCCATGAAGATTACGTCTACTTTTTTCTGTTTTCTGCTTTCGTTCGCACTTTTCAACACTTCGGCTTCGCTCAGTGCGACGCACTAGCCAGTTCGGTACGCTCATCATCCTGCCATTATTTGCCCTTTAACTGTTCCGAATCGAGTCGGATATGTCCGTTGCGGGGATTGCTCCGTACTAGGATGATTCATCACGTAGTTGATACGCACGGACTTGTTCTGCATAATGCAACTTTAACACAGAACACTCTTCTGCCTTAAGGCTGCAACTGCGTTTTATCCCCGGCTTAAAAGACCGGGGTTCTCACGCGACGCGCTATAGCGTGCAACGACACATCGCGGTGAGAGCCAAAGGTGAAATATTCCACCGCGGCTCCCTTACTTTAACCATAACCCAAGATTAGCTGACTGCGCTGGACTTTCAGAAGCTGCATTTGGTGTTGGCTGACTTGTTCTAGCATGAAAACAAGATGTTCTGGCTTGAGCAAATTGCCATCGCTGCGACAACTGCCGGTATAGCGCAAGACGGCTGTACCTTCAGAGTTATGACTTGCGACAGATTTTGGCTCCACAAGTTCGAGTTTGTGCAGCCGATCGCGCAAATTGATATCCTGAGTCTTTCCCGACTTAGTAGTGTGCACCCGCCAAAAAGCCTCTGTTTGGACGATCGTCTCGACCCAATCTTCCCAGTTGGCAACGGTCGCGACGCAGGCAGTAGCATAATTTTCTCGGTCTAATTCGCCATTTTCTGGCAACCCACCCGCTACAGCCACAGTAATCAGGTACTCCGCTGCTTCTAGCAACTGATTGGCAGAAGGAGCTTTGAGGTCGATCGGCTCCACCCGATAAACAGGAATATTTTCCGGCAAAGTCGCGGCCAACTTTTCCCAAAAATCGGCAACATCGATCGACTCAGTCAGCTCAAAGTCAGCAATTTCCCCAGTGCTGGTAACGCCCAGAGGCAGGGCATTTGCCAGAGAAATCCGAGGATTCGGGTGAAACCCGCCGGTAAACGAAATCGGCAAATCGGCTCTGCGAACTACTCGATCGAACAATCGGAGCAAATCCAAATGACCAACCAAAGCCATATCGCCCACTTTTCCAAACCAAACCCGAAAACGCTGTTTCCGCTCTGTATTCGGCACAAATTCCCCAGCAAACTCAGGAATTGGCAGCGCATCCACAACCACATTGTGTCCGAAATCAGTGCCGCAAACCCCGCAGCGCGAACAGCCTTCAAAGGAACAGTCAGGAACCGTGGCGGCTTCCAAAGCCTTTTGCAAGTCTAGTTTCAGCCAGTTTTTGTCAATTCCGGTATCTAAATGATCCCAAGGTAAAGGGCGATCCAGTAGGGGCGGTGCCCCCGTGCCCGCCCCCGCCCCCGCGATCGTGCCCGCGCCCGCCCCTTGGGGAGTTCCTTCTAATTTCCCCCCTTGGGGGGGGTAGGGGGGGGGTTCCCTCTTCCTTCTCAAAAAGATTCCATTCACCGCTTTCGACTTGGCGGTATTTCCAGGTAAGGCCCGATTCATCGATCGCCCGAGTCCAAGCTGTGTAAGCTTTATCCAAACTTTCCCACCACGCATCCATACCAGCGCCGAGTTCCCAAGCGCGACGGACTACAGGGCCCAAACGCCGATCGCCCCGCCCGACAAAATCCTCCATTGCCGAAATCCGCACATCAGTGTAATTCACCTTGACACCACGCATCCCCCGAAATTCTCCCTTCAGCAGTCTTTGCTTGCGGGAAAACTCAGCAGTCGAAACCGAGTGCCATTGGAAAGGAGTGTGAGGCTTCGGCGTAAAATTGGAAATTGTCAAATTAAAATTCAGTCCCCGTCGGCCCGGAAGCCTGCATTCCCTGTGCAGCCAGCGGACTGTTTCGGCGATTCCCAGAACATCAAAATCGGTTTCCCCGGGCAAACCGATCATAAAATACAGCTTGATTTTATCCCAGCCGCGATCGACCGCAGTTTTGACACCTCGGAGCAATTCTTCGTTTGTCAAACCTTTGTTAACAATGTCGCGCATCCGCTGAGTACCAGCTTCCGGCGCAAAAGTCAAACCACTTTGGCGCGTGCCACCGAGAATGTCGGCAATATTATCGTCAAATCTGTCAACCCGCTGGCTGGGTAGAGACAGAGAAATATTTTGATCTTTGAGGCGGTTTTTGATTTCCATCCCGACTGCTGGGAGTGCCAGATAGTCCGAACAACTCAGGGAAAGCAGGGAAAATTCGCTGTGCCCGGTGGCTTTCATCCCAAGTTCGATCGCCTCTACGACTTGCTGCGGTTCCACATCGCGCGCGGGGCGAGTCAGCATTCCCGGCTGACAAAAGCGACAGCCGCGAGTACAACCACGACGGATTTCTACTGTCAGTCGATCGTGTACTGTCTGAACATAGGGAACTAGCCCGATCGAATAAGCTGGGATGGGAGTCGCCACGCGGCGCAAAATTCGTACTGGAACATCGGGGCGATTGGGATGGACTGAACCATCTGCCGCCATATCATAGAATTGCGGGACATAGACACCGGGAATTTGGGCTAAATCCAGCAGCAATGCTTCTCGGCTCAAATTATTACTTTTGCCTTCTGCCAAAATTAAGCCAATTTCTGGCAGCAATTCTTCGCCATCTCCCAAAGCGATGAAGTCAAAAAAGTCAGCGTAGGGTTCGGGGTTGGAAGTTGCGGTTTGCCCGCCAGCAAAAATCAGTGGCCAATCGCCGTTCTGGTCATTTGTCGCTCTTTCTTGCCAAGTTAGGGGAATGCCGGCCAAATCCAGCATTTCCAGAATGTTTGTTGCCCCAAGTTCATAGCTGAGGCTGAAGCCCAGAATATCAAATTCTGTGAGCGATCGCCTCGATTCTACGGCAAACAAGGGAGTTTTGGTCGTTAGCGCAGCCCTCGAAGAGGATCGAAGTTTTGCGGCCAAGTCTGGTGCGGGCAAATAAGCTCGATCGCACAACTGTCTGGGCAAGGCATTCAAAATGTTGTAAAGGATGATGTGCCCCAGATTAGAAGCACCAACTTCATACACTTCTGGGTAAGTGAGCACCCAGCGCACAGACGCCCCATCCCAAGGCTTACGAGCAGCCCCCAACTCGTTTCCCAGGTAACGAGCAGGCTGATTGATTTCTGCTGTAAGTAATTCTTCGACTTTTACTGCCACGGCTCGACTCGCTAAATATCTGCGACTAGACAGCAGCCTACCTCAAAATCTGCCAACATGCCAACGGCAGTCCTTTATGTTTTCGGGCCTTTAACCGAATTTGCTGTTTTTTGTTGCTGGTTTTCGCCTCCTTACCAGCCTCTACCAGTGCTTTCTACTGAGGAGTTTTCGGCTTCAAAGCTCTCGACGTTTTCAAATATCTCAAAAACTCGATCGAGCTGACTGAGTTCCAGAACCATCCTAACCCCGGCGGATACCGAGCAAATACTAAACCTGCGCCCCATTTTTTTTCCCTGCTTGAGGCCCAAAACCAATGCCATCAAACCGGCACTGTCAATAAATGTTACTTGGCCCAAATCTACGAGTACCCCTACAATTTCGGGGGCTGCAATTGCTGTCGTTAGTTGCCGTCCGAATTCTCCGGCTGTGGCTGCATTCAGGTGGTCTAGGGGTCGAATCACTGTAATTGGTCGATCGGCAAGAAGTGTCTGCATATATCAAACCTATGGTTGCTGCGTATTTTCAACTACTGTGCTAGAAGGTTGTAAGCCTAAACCTACTTGACACCTCCGAGCCTAACTTGCTCGATCGGAAACCGACCAGTTTTTTTCAGTAATTTTACTGAATCTTTATTTATTTACTCTTTTTTATGAAAGTTTCCGCAAGATTTGGGAGGAAACGTAAGCTACTATACTATTTTTTATTGATGCCAGCGGACACAAGTTTTAGCATTTGTAAAATTTGCGATCGACTTTGCCATAGCTGTTACATTCAACTGAACAATGTAATTGAAATCACTTGTTAGTTCTGATTTAGATCACGCGCGCGATCGACTGTTCAGAGGATAATTAAATTGTACGGAGTTCTCCGAGTTACTATGCAAGCAACTTTTGCGATTCGTCATCTTGTAGAAAAAGCCCTCTACATTAAGCAGTTAACACCTGACATTGAAAACGAAATCAACTACGAGCTCACCCGTTTGGGTTACATCTCGGATATTGATTATGAGGCTTTAGAGTTATTAATGGATGAAATGGATGCCGGCCGGGTGCAATTAGTCTCTAGCCGATAGTTAGAACCAGCTACCCAATCCCCATCAAATACCGAAAAAAATCTTTACACAGCGGGAAATAGATGAGTGCCATCAGCATTTACGCCGGCACGGTATTTTTCCAATGCAGCATCCATTTAGTAAGCTGGATATTTAAGGAAATCGTCCCTGCACCTCAGTATCAAAAAATACAAACTCTGAATCCAATTAAATTTATAACTTTTGTAGCTTGACAAATAAGCTCGAACTGTGATTCATCTGTCAAGCTTACTGTTAGCAGACTGGAGCAAAAACCGGGTTGGGAATGACCACAATTAAATAGGTTTTTAGTGAGGACTTCAGTCCTCATAAAATTACTGAGGTTAAATTCTCCCCTACAAAGGCGATCATAGTTATTTTACCGGACTAGATATAAATCATGCCACATTCCCCGTTATGTCAATTCCGGTTGCATCGGAATTGATATAACCCGAAATCAGGACACGGCAGTGCCGTGTCCCTACAATTCATCTGGCGTAGGGACACGGCACTGCCGTGTCCTCTATATCATTGCGGCGCAGCCGGAATTGATATTATGTAAAGTTTTGTAAATAAGCTGCGGGATTTGCATAAAAAAGCACAAGTTGCGCCGATAGCTGCAATAGAGAAGTCAAATCCTATTGGCGATAGAGTCTACGAACTTGTATCTAAACTCATAAAATATGTCACGAGAACCAGAAAGCACGGAAACTTCAGTCAGCAGTCTATTTTCCAAAATCGAGAGCTTGCTGATTCAGACTTGGCAAGAAACAGGCCACGGATGCCTAATTATTGAGACCGAAAAAATCAGTCCCAAAAAAATCAAAGTAATTATTCGAGGCTCTACTCATTATCGGTATGTTATTTCTCCTGATGGCATAAATCGGTGGATTTCAAAGCAGATTCCCGAAGGAGATTAATTTAATGGCTTTGTGGTGATATTAATTCCGGCTGCGCCGAAATGATATAGAGGAGACTGCACGTGCCGCTTCCTCTTGATTATTTGGGTGTAGGGAAACGGCATTGCCGTGTCCTCTTGATTATTTGGGCGTAGGGAAACGGCATTGCCGTGTCCTCCGTTGCCTATCATAAGGAGTGCAACCGGACTTAATATTACCCATAATCAGGAGACGGCAGTGCCGTTTCCCTACAATTAATCGGGTGATAGTTACATTTTTCAGGTCGTGATCTTGATTATTTGGGTGTAGGGAAACGGCATTGCCGTGTCCGAACTTGCTCCGAAAATGATGCAAACAAAAATAATATGACGGGTGCATCTGGTATTTTGCACAGAGGCGAAGCACCTGACGGCAGATAATTTATTAGTTAGGATCAGAGATTTACTGCCGTCAGGTGCTTCGCCCCTACGAACATATTTGCAAAAATGAGATGCTCCCAATATGACTAACCATACAAGCCAACTAAAAAAACATTAGTCCCCCTTTGGCTGTAGGATTGGCAATCTCACCAAAAACTTCGCTCCTTTTCCCTTCCCAGCCGATTCCGCTTGCACCGTCCCCCCGTGCATTTCCACAAAATGGCGCACGAGGGCCAAACCCAAACCCAATCCGTTGTACGATCGCGTTGTAGAGCTGTCAGCTTGACTGAAACGCTCGAAAACGTGTGGCAAAAACTCTGTTGCAATCCCTTGTCCCGTGTCACTAACCTCAATTTCCACACTAGGCGGCGACAAATGTTCACCGCAGGCGGATTGGGAAGTAGGAGTTCTCTCTACTTTTTGCAGTGCCACCCTCACCTGTCCGCCATCTGGAGTAAACTTAACCGCATTCGACAGCAAATTCCACGCCACCTGCTGCAATCGGCCCGAATCACCAAAAATCCGCCCCGCAGTTTGGTCGAAATCTGTCACAATTTCAATATTTTTTGCCGCAATCGCGGGCGCGAGAGTATCTATTGCAGCTTCAACGGTCGAAATCAAATCTATGCACCGCAGATTCAGCGACAGTTTGCCCGTAATAATCTGCGACACGTCCAACAAATCCTCGATCAGAGTTGCCAATGATCGGGTATTGCGATCGATCGTTTCCAGAGCCTTAACAGTCGTTTTTTCGTCAAACTTACGGTGGCGCAGCAGTTGTACCCATCCCAGCATCGCATTCAGCGGCGTCCGCAATTCATGGGACAAAGTTCCCAGAAACTCGTCTTTAATCCGATTCGCCTGCGCCAATTCCTGGGCTCGATCCTGTAGTTCTATTTCTAACCGCTTGCGAATCGTCAAATCCAGAATAAAAGCCACAGATTCTTCCCGCTTTTCGCCTAGCAAAACATATCCGAGCAGCACCGAAATCCGGCTGCCATCTGGCCGCAGATATTCTTTTTCGTAGGGAGTACAAACGCCCTTTGCTTGTGCCTCTGCAATGCGGTTCTCATCGAGAGACTGATACTCCGGCGGTGTAATGTCAATCCAGTTTAATTCCTGGCGCTGCAACTGTTCCCGCGTGTAGCCTACTATCCGCAAAAATTCGTCGTTAGCTTCACTGACGACGCCATCAACATTACCGAAGAGAATTCCGATCAAGTTAGCTTCTGCTAACATTCTCAACTTTTCTTGGCTAGCTTTGAGTGAAACTTCTGCTTGCTTGCGATCGCTAATGTCTTGGATGTAAGCCGATAAACCAGAATCGGAAGGATAAAAACGCACCTTCAACCACTTATTCCATAACGGCACAAATTCTTCATACTCGACCATTACCTTTTCTACTAATGCTTTGACTGCCATTTTGTAAGACGGTAAATCGACAGCCCCGGGGAATATTTCCCAAACATTTTTACCGATAAGTTCGGCTTCTGACTTGCCTAAAAGCTCAAGAGCTTTGTGGTTGACATAGGTAAAATTCCACTTTGAATCGATCGCGATAAAAGTGTCGGTAATGCTTTCGAGAATGTTAGTAATTCGATCGTTTGCCGATTGCAGCAATGTGGCTGTTTCTTCTGCTTGCAACCTCGCGGCTTGTTCTCGCAACAAAGCGGCAGTGCGTTCTTGTTCTGCCTGTTTTCGATCGCTAATATCGATGCAAGAACCGATGTAACCTGCAAAAGTGCGATCGGTTCTGTACCGGGGTACGCCTGTCGCCAAAACCCAGCGGTACTCGCCGTCAGAGCGTCTCAGGCGGTATTCCATGCGGTACTCGCTGCGAGAATCGAAGGCCATGCGGTAAATATTTATACATTCTGGCAAGTCATCGGGGTGCAAGCTTTCCATCCAACCTTTGCCTATTTCTTGCGCCAATGTTCTACCAGTAAACTCCAGCCAAACTTTGTTAAAGTAATCGCCAAGTTGGTCAGTGTCCGACATCCAAATCATCACCGGCGCGGTATCTGCCATAATCCGAAATCGAGCTTCGCTCTCCTGTCGCTGCGCTTGAGCTTTCGAGCGATCGAGCCGTTCTTGAACTTCCCGCAGGGCCCGCTCGATCGACGGCACCAGTCGCGTCAAACGGCGTTTGAGAACGTAATCAGTAGCGCCGCTTTTGAGAGTTTCGATCGCCACTTCCTCGCCCAAAGTAGCAGACACAAAAATAAACGGCACTCCCGGACAAGTAGCGCGGGCGATTTCCAGTGCTGCTATCCCGTTAAAACATGGCAGGATATAATCCGCCAAAATAATGTCATAACAGTGTGTTTCCAGGGCGACGACAAAATCTTCCCGAGTTTCGACGCACAGCAGAGAAAATTTCAGCCCCCCATCCATTAGATACGCCTCAATCAGTTCGGCATCCAGCGGACTGTCTTCTACTAAGAGGATATTGAGCTTTTTCACAAAAATTCCTTTTACTTAAATATTTACTCAAAATCCCTTGAATATCTCCATTATTTACTCAATTTCGATCGCCGATCTAAAGAAAATATAAAAAATTGCTCTTCTTTCTATTTGAACCTCTGCCCCGGTTTGCGGGTGCATCGCCAGCCCAGATCAAAAAAAACTATCTTTTTCAGTCTTGGAGGCAAGAAAACCCGGTTAAGAGGCCTGGATCACAGGTTGTGAGCGATCGGCGTTAACGCCGAAACCGGGCTTTTGACCTTATTTGCGTCCACGACTATTTGTATATCAAATGCAGGGAAACACAGGTATCTATCCCAAGATGGATATTTGCGAACTCCCTCTAATTCAGAAACCCGGTTTCTTAAAAAAACCGGGTTTTTCACCACAACAGACAATTTAAATGGGTTAGTCTTGGACGCGCAAAAATTCGGTTTCTACGCAACGTACTTAGCCGTACCCCTACGGTAGCTAAGTATGTATTTGTTGTCAAGATTTGTCCATCTAATTTTTAATGACAGGCTAAGCGATCGACACAATACTAGCTCGATCGTAAGGCAATCTGTTAGTCGGCAAAACCTCCAGATTAATTTGCAACGAATCCAAACCCAGATTTTCGGCTACCAGCTTTTGCGTCAAACTTTTATTTATAATTTCCCAGAAATCCGTTTCATTTGGATAATTAGTCAAGAAACTGTCGATGCTTTTGTAAATCGGCACAAAGTCAGGATATTCATCCTGCGTAATTCCTGGTTTGTACTGATATTTGACATCTATATTGAGGTTATTCAAACCCTGGTGAGCGATCGAATAATTAGGAATTTTGAAATCCCACGCTTCGCCTAATTTACCATCTTGAGTGCGAGTAACGGTACTGCTGCGATCGTAAGGCAATCGGTTCGTCGGTAAAACATCCAAATTAACCGTCACAGACGAAAGTGCTGGATTGTCAGCAAGCACTTTTTCGGTCAAATTTTTGTTGACAATTTCCCAAAAATCTGTTTCATTAGGGTAGTTGACTAAAAGATTATTAATGCTCTTGTAAATTGGCACAAAATCCGGATACTGAGAATTTTGAATCCCATCCTTGTACTGATAATTTACATCAATATTCAGGTTATTTAACCCTTGATGATTAATTGGGTAATTTGCCAATGTAAAATTCCATTTCTGGGTCAGTTGAGCATCGGACGGAAAGAAAGAAATTCCTATTGGACGCTGTAGCTTGCTGTCGGGAGGGACAAAAATAGAACTGTTACTCGACCCAGGATTTCCCGATATTGGCAGCGGTTCGTCAGTCTTGCCATTGTACCGCAAAACAGCGCCGACACCGTTAGCATTGGCGCGGTTGTCAAAGCCAACTGCAAACAAATTGCCGATCGGCGAAAAAGCCAAACTACCCACAAAATTGCTGCTGGGCAAAGTCTCTGTATAATTGGTAGATAAAACCTTGACCAATTCCCCACTTTTTAAATTGTAGCGCCTGATATCGTTAGCAAAATCGCTCACATAAAGGTCGCCGTCAGCGGGCCCAATCGCCATTCCCAAAAGACTCGCAAAACCGAAACTCCGAGGCGAAGGATCGGGCGAAGCAAAAATACTAAACTGCCCCGTTTGCGGGTTGTAACGCAGCACCTGACTGGGGAAACTTGCGCTAAAATCTGCTTTACCGTTGCTCGCAACACTCCCCTGCGTTGTCACGTACAAATTGCCGTCAGGAGCAAACAGTAAACCGTTCGGGCCATTCAATCCTCCCGCTTGCTGATTTCCCGAAGCAAATACATCAATAAACTGTCCTGTTTTGCCGTTGTATCGGAGAATTTGGTCAGTCAAAAAACTGTTGATATAAAAATTATCGTCAAAGCCAAAAGCTAAACCGTAAGGGCGAGACAATCCGCCAGTTTCATCGGCCGCCGTGTTCGGATTATCAGCGACAAACTTGTCAATAAATGCGCCAGTAATTCCGTCATACCGCAATACGGCAGATGCTGTCGGTTCTCCCGAATTTCCGGGCTTGTCGCCGCTAGCAACGTAAATGTCCGACTTACCATCGCCATTGCCATCTGGCCCAAAAACGATCGTATCTGGAGTGGACAAACCGCCGCTTCCCGGTGGAATAAATTCGCCTAGAGAGTTGCCAGTATTGCCGTCAAACCGAAGTACATTATTTCCTCTGCTATTGCCAACTAAGAAAGTTCCTTGAGGATTGCTGGGTTGAGTGCGAGTAACTTTGCTGGTGCGGTTGTAGGGTAAGTTTTGGCTTGGCAGAACGTTAAGATCGATCTTAATTGCCGCCAAGGCAGGATTTTCGTTGAGGATATTTTGAGTCAAATTTTTATTGACAACTTCCCAAAAATCTGTTTCGTTCGGATATGTGGTTAAAAAGTTATCAATGCTCTTGTAAATTGGCAGGAAATCGGGATATTCATTTTGGGCAATTCCCGGCTTGTACTGGTAATCTATATCGAGATTGAGCTTGTTCAATCCTTGGTGATTGATTGCGTAGTTTTTTAAGGAAAAATTACTATCTTCTTTGAGTTTACCGGAACGACTTCGGAAAACTGTACTTGCTCGATTGTAAGGCAATCTGTCCGTTGGCAAAACTTCAAGTTGAATGCTAACATCTGTCAGTACCGGATTTTCATTTAGCACCTTTTCCGTCAATTTTTTGTTAAGAATTTCCCAGAAATCTGTTTCGTTCGGGTAGTTAACTAGGAAGTTGTCAATACTTTTGTAAATTGGCACAAAATCAGGATATTCGTTTTGGGTAATTCCCGGTTTTAAGTCGTAACCAACTTTGACGTTTATGGTGTTTAAACCTTGGTGGTCGATGGTGTAATCTTTAAAATTGAAAGCCCATTTTTCTGAAGGTAATAGGGAAGAAGTTCGGGATTGCGCGAGTTCTGGGCGGCCACCACTATCACCACCAGTATCACCAATAGCAAAATCCATCCCTGTCAGTTCGTCTCTCTGAACTTGACTGGAGGCATCGGTCTGGGATTTTAGACTACTATCAAATTTAAGATTGTCGTCTCCTGACGATTGGAGACCGAAGTCGGTGAATGGCTCAAAAAGGTCGTTAGCGAAGCCCTCGTAGAGGATCGCACTATTAGTCGCAGCAGCAGCCAAATCTGGTTTTTGAGTCAAAGCATAGCTGGTATCAAATAAACCATTGGTATCGCCGACGGCAATTTGGGTCATCCGATTTAAGCGATCGAACTTACTGCCAAATAAGTCTGGTATTTCCGCGAAAACACCCGCCACATTTCCTTGAATATGGTTTTCTTCAAACAGTCCTGCTGTATTCAACATAAGCTATTTTTGGGGACTCCGGCCACCGGAAATAAATTTGACTATATTTTACGGTTTTCCCAAAAATAGTCAAAAGTCTAAGAATTACCTTGGATTTTACAATAATTCAACCGAAAATCTGTCACCTTTCTCAATCATATCGTTTCCGGCTGCATCGTCAGGTGATAAATTAGAGGGCAATTCATCAAGGATTTTTACAAGTCGCCACCTCTGTCGGCGCAATTTTTAGTTGTTCGATTCACAGTCAACAGTCAACAGTCAACATCATGTCTGAGTGCAACCGGAATTGAGATCACAGCTTTTTCGGCTTGTTCCACCAAAATTTGATTGTCCGAGTGTGGTGGGCCAGAACTCGCGGTACGATCGCCACGGGTATTGCCAAGCGTCCGCCTCACCCTAAAAATTCATCTGTTGCTTTCATCAGCCCAAAAGCCCTCTACAGTTTCACACCCCGACTCCGGCAGCCTAAACACTCTGACCTCTGTTGTGAAGTCCGAGCCAAATTGTCTTAAAATATACAATAGGGTAAGCTGTGGCACAGTCCGCATATATTAAAAGCAAGCGCCAACTTGCAATAATTCTTTACAATATAAGTACAGCAACGCCCATCCCGAACTCTTGGGCCCAGAAGAGGGTAGCGTTTAGCCCAATAGAAGACGATCGATCCGTCCATAGTGACTTCTAGTAAAGCCCGTGCAGTTGCTTTAGTCTCAGGTTTATTCAGGTTCTTTGCAACCAGTTACGAGGAGATTTGACCCGCCGTGCTCCAACGCATCAAACAAGACTTAAAAAACGACCTGATCGCAGGTCTGCTGGTAGTGATACCCTTAGCTACCACCATCTGGCTGACAATCACCGTCGCCAATTGGGTGATCAATTTTCTTACCAAAATTCCTAAGCAGATTAATCCTTTTGACGGACTCAACCCGATTTTGGTGAATCTGCTGAATCTCTTGGTAGGGCTGGCTGTACCCCTGCTGAGCATTACCATCATCGGTTTGATGGCCCGCAATATTTTCGGGAGGTGGTTGCTAGACTTTGGCGAACGCCTGTTGCAGGCAATTCCGTTAGCGGGTTCGGTTTACAAAACCCTGAAACAACTGCTGGGAACCATCCTAAAGTCCAATGACAAATTTCGCCGGGTGGTTTTGGTAGAGTATCCCCGGCGGGGAATTTGGACTTTAGCATTTGTGACAGGTACGATCGAGAGTAACGATATTCCGCCTCATCTTTCCAGCGAAAGCCCGATCGGCATTTTCATCCCCACGACTCCCAACCCCACCACCGGATGGTACGCTATAGTCCCGGAGGCAGATGTGGTTAATCTCTCAATGTCGATCGAAGATGCCTTTAAAGTGATCATCTCCGGTGGCATTGTCAACCCCAGCAACTCAGTTGCAGTCACCGCCGACAAACCCTCGGGTAAAACACTAGAACCCTTGGTATCCGAATCAAGATACCAACCTGTCCCTGTCGAAGAAGACTAAAACCAGACAGCCTTTGGGTAGCATTGTCTAGATTTCAATAATCAGTAAACTTTTCCAATAACAGATAATACAGCAGATTCCAGGTTTAGGTCGTATACTCAACATCCCTGCAGGGACACGGCACTGCCGTGTCCCTACAAGAACTATGTATCTCACATACCTGAAAAGTGCTGTATTTGTCCAAAACCTGCCCAGAAACAATCGTAACTGAGGGCAGGTTTTTTGCTGGTTTTTCTGCTAAAGTCCAAGTCTATGGTTTAAAAGAATGCCTAGCAATCTCAACAATTCCTAAATTCCTAAATTCCCAATTCCTATCTAAAAATTATGAAAAAAGCCCGCGAAACAGCACGCGAACTCGCACTACTCGGCATCAGCCAACTACCATCTAATCCAGAACTCTTAGAAGCCAAGAAACTGCAAGATGTTGTCCTCGCCGCCATCCGCACCCTGACTGCTGAAGTTCAAGAAGCCCTAGAAACAGCCGCCTCCGAAGTGCAGCGAGGTAGCGACAAACTACTCTCTAGCGAAATCCGCGCCCCTGATATCCAAAGTGCTAGAACAATGCTCCTGGAAGCAGTGGAGCTCACCCAAACCGCTATCAACCGTCTGGGTTCAGCAATGGAGTTTCCAGAACTGATCCAGCTAGCCAACCAGCAAGATGTCCGCACCTATGCTTTGCAAATCCTGACGAAAGTCAGCGCCAATCGCGTTCAAATTGACGAATTGCTCTCCGAAGCCCTGATAGATTGGCAAATAGAACGGTTGCCCAGGATCGATCGAGATATCATGAGAATTGCGATCGCCGAAATCCTCTATCTCGGCTTAGCCGAACAAGTCAGCGTCAGCGAAGCCGTCCAACTCGCAAAACGCTACAGTGGCGATGAAGGACATCGATTCATCAACGGAGTCCTCCGTCGAGTAGTCGATAAAATCAACGCAGAAGTTGTGAGTCAGTAGTCATTAGTCATTGGTCATTGGTCATTAGTGATTAGCAATCCACAATCCGCTCTACACTGAGGACTAATGACTAATAACTATTCTCTATTCCCAATTTCTTATGGTATTTAATTGGTTTCGTCGCCAGTACAGCGAAAGCGGATCTTCTGAAAAAGAGACACCAGAACAGCCCCAAGATGAGTCGGCAAAATCCGCACCGATTGAGCCTCAAACAGATGCAGCAGTAGAGGAAAGCTCTCCCGCTGTAGCCGAAGATTATCTCAATTGGGCTAAAGCTGCTTACAAAAATATTCAAAAACAGCAAAAACCTGAAACAGAAGTTGCCCAGATAGCAGAAGCCGAGGTTCCAGAAGTTGCAGAATCAGTCGCCATTCAAGGAACCAGCGAACTCGAACTTGAACCAGCACCCACAGCCGAAACTGTTGCAGAAGTTCCAAAAGTTGCAGAAGCTTCAGTGCTTGAAACTACCGAGGCTGTAAAACTCGATGCAGCCAACGGAGTAGAGATTCCCGAACCTGTGCAACTAACAGCCAAGGCGATCGACATTGCACCGATCGAGCAAAAATTAGCAGTTACAGCAGAAAATATAGAAATTGCCGAACCTGCAACAGAGGTTGTAGAGACCGCAGCGATCGCCTTTGAGGGCGAACCAGCCGAAGCTTTGCCGTTTTGGGCCAGAGCTCAGGCCGATCGGCTGGAGCGCATCGAACGCCTCAAAGAAACGGCAATTGAAGAACCAGACGTAATTGCAGCCGCCGCCGAAAGAGCAGCAATTATCGAAGAAATTCCCGGTTTCGCCTTTGATGAAGGCTTCCTGTGGTCATCAGAAATCTTAGCCAGTCAAGGCCGCCGCCCAGATCAAGTATCCGTCGAAGAAATCACTTGGCTGCAAAAACTGCGGAAAGGCTTAGAAAGAACGCGCCGCAGCTTAATTAATCGACTCAAGGCGATCGTTGGCCAAGGCCCGCTGAATCAAGACGCAGTAGCCGAAATCGAGACTTTGCTCCTGCAAGCCGATGTCGGAGTCGCAGCCACCGACATCATTATCAACCGCCTCCAAGAAAGACTCAAACAAGAAGTTTTGCCGCCAGAACAGGCTCTAGCCTACCTCAAAAGCATCCTGCGCGACGTTCTCGACGCTCCGACAGCCGCCACCGCCGCCGGCAATCCCGCCTACAGCCTGACATTTGCCCCCGAAAAAGACACCTTTAACATCTGGTTAATTGTCGGAGTCAACGGTGCGGGCAAAACTACGACGATCGGCAAACTGGCCCACATAGCCCAAAAATCCGGCTACAAAACCCTAATTGCCGCCGCCGACACTTTCCGCGCCGCCGCCGTCGAACAAGTGAAAGTTTGGGGTTCCCGCAGCGGCGTAGAAATTATTGCCAACCCAGGGAAAAATACCGATCCGGCTGCTGTCGTATTTGATGCGATCGCCGCCGCCAGCGCCCGAGGTACAGAATTGCTGATCGTAGACACCGCAGGCCGCCTGCAAAACAAAAAAAATCTGATGGACGAATTAAGTAAAATTCGTCGCATTGTAGACAAAAAAGCCCCCGGCGCTACCGTAGAATCTCTACTGGTCTTGGATGCCACACTCGGTCAAAATGGTTTGCGACAGGCAGAAGTGTTCGCAGAATCTGCAAAATTAAGCGGAGTAGTATTGACAAAACTCGACGGTTCTGCTAAAGGTGGTGTTGCCCTAGCAGTAGTGCAGCAGCTCGGCCTCCCAATCCGGTTTATTGGAGTCGGGGAAAGCATCGAAGATTTGCGCCCGTTTTCTAGTTATGAATTTGTGGAAGCCCTGCTCGATTTTAGATTTTAGATTTTAGATTTTAGATAGATGAAGTATCTGTAGCCGTCCCGATTAGTGGCAGACGGATACAGAGCTTCAAAGTCTCAAATCCTTAACCTCTTGCCTAGCATCGCACTCCTCTACTAAAGAGAAAAAAACCAGTTTCCTGCTCAGTGGTGTGTAATATCGTTTCCGCTTCCATTGCTATTGTTCAAACAGTCAACCCTTTAAATCGAAGCGAACGACTCCGCTCAGGGCGGCGCAGTTAACAGTCAACAGTTAACAGTTAACAGTTAACAGTCAACAGTTAACAGTCAACAATCTTCTTCCTTATTAAGATCGAAAATCACAAATCTAAAATGACTGCTGTGCCTTTGCCTCGCCCCTCACCTCAACCTGCTGACCGCCCTCCCGGTCGCAATTCCAACGACGCGACGCCAGTATTTGCCCTCAAAGAACTGGTGGCGCGCTTGCACCGATACCAGCACAACGTTCAAGATATGTTGGGTTCGCTCTCGTTTGCCCTCCGCAGTTTTAACAATCTCAACCAATTTTTGGAGTTAGTACCTTTGGTGGCGACTCGCATTACCGATGCCGACGGGGGAGCTTTAGTGCTGTTCAAACCCAACGGTCAAGTCAGGTTCCAGCAGTTGCACTGTCAGGAGGGACGGCAGTGCCAAGATATGCGAAAAGCGCTGGAAATAGCCACCAGGCAAGCTACAGCAGGTGCGCGCGATGGTGAATCTTTTTCCGAAACCTCTGGGCAAAGCTCTAGTCTTGACCTGCAAGTAAGCCGTTATTTGGGCCCGGATGTTCATTTGTTTGGAGCGCCAATTTTAGTCAAAAATTTGGAACGCGGACGGCTTTATGTTTTTAGCAGTGACCCGAATCTGTGGACTCAAAGCCGACAGAAATTAGTTCGGTTGGTGGCGGATCAAACGGCTGTGGCGATTTGCAAAGATGAACTTACTGTTAAGTTGGCTGAAAAGGAACGCTTAGACAGAGAGTTAGAAATCGGGGCGGAAATTCAATTACGGTTGCAACCTCGCAGTTGTCCGAAAATTCCCGGTCTTGATGTGGCCGCCTGCTGCAAAACTGCTAGCAGAGTCGGCGGAGACTATTATGATTTTATTCCCGCTGACTATGACCCGATCGGCAAGGAAGATGAGGGGGAAAACCCCCCATCCCTGATTAAAAATCTCAAGTCCAAAATCGACAAGGGTCGCTGGAGCATCGTGATCGGCGATGTGATGGGCAAAGGAGTGCCGGCTGGCCTGCTGATGACGATGACACGGGGTATGCTGCGGGCGGAGGTCTTGAACCGTCACTCGCCTTCGAGAATTTTGCAACACTTAAACCGGGTAATGCACGCGGATTTGGAAAATTCCCACCGTTTTGTAACTCTGTTTTATTCGGAGTATGACCCAAAAACTCGCGTTTTGTCTTACAGTAATGCTGCTCACAACCCGCCTTTGTTGTGGCAAGCTGCAAGTAATTCGATTCTTCGGCTTGATACTTTGGAGGGAATGTTAATTGGGCTGGATGCGGATTCGCACTACCAAGAAGCAAGCGTGCAATTGCAGCCTGGTGATATTATTATTTATTACACAGACGGATTTACTGATGCTGCTAATCAAAGGGGCGATCGGTTTGATGAGGATAATTTGATCTCGGCTTTTCAGTGGGCCTGTCAAAATTATCAGCAGTCTGAAGAAATTTTGGATTATTTGTTCGATCGGGTTCACCAGTTTATCGGCATCGGCAACCGCAATGAAGATGACATGACACTGGTTGTACTTAGAGTAGCACCGACCGCAGGAGAAAATCACCATGATTCTTAATTTAATGCCGGAAATTACCGCAGGATTGACCAACTCGATTCATTGGAACGATGCTGCTCACGTGTTAGTTTTGAAATCTCATTTGAGTTCGACGGTGGTTTTGGGTCAAAGCTATGACATTCTTGTAAATTTCCAGAAAGCATGGAACCATTTTGTTTCGACTGGTCAAATAGGAGCTTTTTTTGTAGGTATAATGGTCGGCTGGTTCATTAAAGGGATTATGCCTTAGATTTATCACTGAAAGGGCGATCGGGAAAGGATTTTAAAAGTTCGTAGTCAGGACTTAAGTTTTTTCTGATGCAGCACAAGTTTCAAGGTTTTGTAGTCAAGACTTCAGTTTTTTATTGTCAATACAGGTATAAACCACAAGCAGGACTTGTATTTGTTATATCAATTCCGGTTGTATCGGAATTAATATAACCCGAAATCAGGACACGGCAGTGCCGTGTCCCTACAATACAATAAATAAATCGCGGCGCAAGAAACGGCACTGCCGTGTCCTCGATTATCATTCCGGCGCAGCCGGATTTGATATTACTATAAACCGGAGAAAGGACTAAAGTCCTTACTACAAACGGGTTTTTAGAGAGTTCTGGAAAAGACATATAATCTAGTTTTAGCTTCAGCAATGACAACACAACAAAAAACTTGGAGTCAAAGATTTGAATCGGCGCTGCACCCAGCGATCGCCCAATTCAATGCTAGTATTGGCTTCGACATGGAACTGATCGAGTACGACTTGACTGGTTCTGTCGCTCACGCTAAAATGCTCGCAAAAACGGGGATTATTTCGGCAGCAGAAGGCGAACAATTAGTCAATGGTTTGGAACAGATTCGCAGCGAATATCGCCAAGGGCTTTTTGTTCCGGGAGTTGATGCAGAAGATGTTCACTTTGCTGTAGAGAAGCGGTTGACGGATATCGTGGGGGATGCGGGCAAAAAGCTGCACACGGCCCGATCGCGCAACGATCAAGCCGGCACTGATACTCGCTTGTATCTGCGGGATCGCATCTGTGAAATTCGCGAGCAATTGCGGGAATTTCAAGAGGTTTTGCTGGAGATTGCTGAGTGCAATGTCGAAACTTTAATCCCTGGTTACACGCACTTGCAGCGCGCTCAGCCGATTAGTTTGGCTCATTACCTGTTAGCTTATTTTGAAATGACCGATCGCGATTGGGAACGCCTTGGCGATGTCTCGAAGCGGGTGAATATTTCGCCTTTGGGTTGCGGCGCGCTGGCGGGGACGACTTTCCCGATCGACCGACATTATACGGCAGAACTGTTGCAATTTGACCAAGTTTATGCCAATAGCTTAGATGGAGTCAGCGATCGAGATTTTGCGATCGAATTTCTCGCTGCTGCCAGTTTAATTATGGTACACCTGAGCCGCTTGTCAGAAGAAATGATTTTGTGGTCTTCTCACGAATTTGGATTTATTACGCTCAAAGATAGCTGCGCTACTGGTTCTAGCATCATGCCCCAGAAAAAAAATCCCGACGTGCCGGAGTTGGTGCGGGGCAAGGCGGGGCGGGTGTTCGGGCACTTGCAAGCTTTGCTCGTAGTCATGAAGGGACTGCCTTTGGCCTACAACAAGGATTTGCAAGAAGATAAAGAAGCTTTGTTTGATACCGTCAAAACTGTACAAGGTTGCTTGGAAGCAATGACGATTTTGCTGCAAGAAGGAATCGCGTTTAACGGCGAGCGCCTCGCAGCAGCGGTTGCAGAAGACTTTTCTAACGCTACAGACGTAGCAGACTATTTGGCAGCCAAGGGCGTTCCTTTCCGGGAAGCTTACAACCTTGTAGGCAAAGTCGTCAAAACCTGCATTTCGGGGGGCAAACTCCTCAAAGATTTGACACTTTCTGAGTGGAAAGACTTGCACCCAGCCTTTGAGACAGACATTTACAGCGCGATCGCACCTCAGCAAGTGGTAGCGGCTCGCAATAGTTACGGGGGTACCGGGTTTGAACAAGTGAGAAAATCACTTGTCGCTGCGCGCGATCGAATCGCTTAAACATCGTTAAATTTTAGGACAAATTCAAGCTGGCTATCTTTCCGAAAGAACGATCGAGTTGTTGACTCTGGTTCTAACTTCGGCAGATAGCCTGACTCAATTAATCTTCAGCAGCAGCCATGTCTTTGTCTCTGCCACCGCCACCGGTCATGGCGCCCATGCCGCCGCCGTTGCCGCCGTCAAATCGCCTTCTCTTGTTGGAGAACATATCTTGATTTCTCCGCTTCCGAAACTTGCGGGCATATGCCTGATTTCGTTGTGCCTTCTCTTTCTTGAGATTTCGGCGCTTAGCCATTATGACCTCACTAATAAACTTGGACACTCCCCGGGCTTTCACCCCCAGGGATTTTTAATATTGACAGTCTGAACACTCTTCGTTACTGACATTCTTACTTGGGCGAAGTCACTTGAAAAGCGACAGAATTTCTGAGCGCCAAAGTAGAGGTGTCTTCTCCCCAAACGTGCATTCCGGTATGTCCTACCGTACTCGCTCAGTTCTCTTTATGTAGCTAGGTTTTCTTCAAATTTAGCTTGGCTAAACCGCAACACCTGTCGGTGTTACTGCGTACTCAACCAATCGAGTTAAGTTGTTACGTTGTCTAGTTATACTCAATTTTAGACCGATGACGATTATACCACACTCGGCACAAGACAGATCAAAAAGAACACGGGTACTCAAGTCCCTTGGGGCGTTTGGAATCCGGGTGCGATCGAGACGGCGTGTTTTTGATCTTCCAAAATATTCCGATAAACTCTTGACAAATACGACAAATGACGCTTAACCCGGTGATGTAGCTCCTATTTTCAGTCTGCTCGATGCGATCGGCAATTTAGTCAGCCTCGCAGATTTTCGAGGGCGGCGAGTTGTACTGTACTTTTATCAGAAAAATGGGTTTAAAACCCCATCAGAAAAATGGGTTTAAAACCCCGTCCTTTTAGGACGGCTTTTCTTGATTCTGGAATGGGTTGACATCTTTTGTAGACCAATGTAATATCAAATAACAAACCGATTCTAGCATGACAAATGAAAGCCCGGTATCAGTACAGATTTTACCCAACAGATCAACAACGACAGAGCTTAGCTCAATTGTTTGGTTGCATTCGGGTAGTCTGGAATGATGCACTGGCTTTTTGTCGTTCTGCTGAAAAGTTACCAGGACACAAGAAGCTTTCGGCCTTACTTACTCAATCAAAAAAAACAGAACAAAGGCAGTGGTTGAAAGATGTTTCGTCTGTGCCGTTGCAACAATCTTTGCGACACTTAGATGTAGCCTACCGCAACTTTTTCAATTCCCGCAACGGCAAGCATAAAGGCAAGAAATCTGGTTTACCTAAATTCAAGAAAAAGACAAACAATCAAACCGCCGAATTTACTAAGACCGCTTTTTCGGTTTCCGGTGAGTATGTCTACCTAGCAAAGATAGGTGATATCAAGCCTGTTTGGTGTAGAGAATTGCCGTCAGCGCCTAGTTCCGTAACTGCGATCAAAGACTGTAGCAACAGATACTTCCTGAGTTTTGTTGTTGAAATTGAGCCGAAAATGGTAGAGTCGATCAATCAGTCTGTGGGAATTGACCTGGGATTAAAGACTTTTGCCGTTCTGAGTACAGGTGAGAAATTTAAAAGTCCCGACTACTCCAGGTGCGATCAAAAAATCAGGAAACTTCAGCGCAAATTAGCACGTCAAAAAGAAGGTTCTAATCGAAGATATAAAACAAGACTAAAGATTGCTAAATTATACAATCAAATAGCTGATACCAGAAAAGACTTTCTGCACAAAGTTTCAACCAAAGTAGTGAGCGAAAACCAAGCAATTACTTTGGAAGACTTAAATGTTTCAGGCCTGGTTAAAAACCGCAAACTATCTAGAGCGATTAGTATGCAAGGTTGGCGTGAATTCAGGCTATTATGTGAGGCAAAATCCGAGAAATTTGGTAGAAATTTTAGTACCGTTAGTAGATGGGAGCCTACAAGTCAGATTTGCTCGGATTGTGGTTTTAGATGGGGCAGATTAGAGCTGAAAGTTAGAACTGTTACCTGCTTAAATTGTCGCAAAACTCACGATAGAGACGAGAATGCGGCCAAGAATATAGATCAAGTCGGGATGGGGAATCGCCACGACTCTAAACGGACACAGAGGGACTGTAAGACTGGCTTGCCAGCAAGACCCGATGAAGTGTCAAGAATCACCGTCCGCGACGGTCGGTGAGTATTTCAAAATTTGTGAGCCTTAAATTAATAATCTTTTTATTGCTGAATATTTAACCGGATGTACTCACTGTTACGAAATTCTCGGGTCAAACTCCCTCTAGGGCACATCTTCTGGCGCGAAATCGGTCAAGGCCCAAGTTTAGTATTTTTGCACGGTTCTTGGGACGATAGCAGTCAGTGGCTGCGGACGATCGAGCATTTGAGTCCCTACTACCAATGCTTCGCACCGGATTTGCTAGGGTTTGGCGACTCGGAACGCCCCAATGTTCATTATTCGATCGACCTGGAAGTAGAATGTCTCGCCCAATACCTCGATACATTGAAGCTGCGAGAGGTTTATTTAATCGGTCACTCTGTAGGCGGCTGGGTGGCTGCGGGCTACGCGATCAAATATCCCGATCGAGTTCAGGGTTTAGTGTTGTTGGCCCCAGAAGGCGTCAAGGTTGGGCACCGGCGGGCGCGGTGGCAAACGGCTAGGTGGCTAATTGGTCAACCTCCGCTGGCTTTCTGGTTGTTGCGATCGATTTATTCAATTGCTAAGTTACTTGGCTACCAAAACAAGATTGACCGACTACTAAAGTTCAGACAGCAATTGATGGAGTCCCCAGTTGCCATGCAGTTGCTGTTCAGGCGGCGGCGGGCTGAAATTACAGCAGAGTTAGTTGATGACAATTTGCCTTCGCTGAAAGTGCCTGTTTTGGTTTTGCAAGGTTCTGAAGATAGCGTCGCAGTTTCATCTCTGTGTCAATCCTATGCTTCTCTGATTCCTAATGCCGAACTGCAATTTGTTAGTCCCGGGGAAAGCAATTTGCCGCAGGAAGTCCCGGATATTGTTGCTAAGTATATTCGCGAATTTGCTAAGTAAATTGGGAATTGGTAACAGTTAACAGTTAACAGTCAACAGTTAACAGTTAACAGTCAACAGTCAACAGTCAACAGACTAATTCCCCAAAAAATGGCTTCGGGTGCGTCAATTACGGAGGCGGCTGTATCGGGAAAGGCTGAGGTGAGATATTGGAGTAGCAAAGTTCGATCGCCCCCGGTGATGGCAACTTTGCTATCAGGAAACAAACATCGCCAATCTTCAATAAAATCCCTAACTCCTGCCACCGTCGCATACACAACTCCGCTTTGAATTGCCCCAGCAGTATCTTTCGCCCAGCGGCGCGGCAGATTTTCTGGTAAGCTGACTAACGGCAATACAGCGGTTTTTTTCCCTAGGGACGACAACTGCAAACCCAAACCCGGTAAAATTGCACCCCCAACTAAATACCTATTGACATTACCCCCAGTAAATGTTAAAGCTGTACCTGCATCTATAAGTAGAACTGGCCAACCAAATTGGTTGCCAGCACCCAGTAAAGCCAAAGCTCTGTCAATTCCCAGGGTAGGATAGAGTCCTCCGATCGGTAACTGGTCTAAAGTAATAATTCGGACATCAGGATAACTCTGCCAAATTTCTGTTTGCTGGGGAACAACTGAGGCCAAAACTAGAGGTAGCGGTACTAAAGAAAGTGTATCAATAGTAGAAAGAGCGGGAGTCGCAGTTCGACAAAGGAGATTTTCAGCAAATATTTCCTCGATCGACCTCATCACTGTTTGCACCAAATATTCAGCCCTTTCTTCCTTGGAGAGCCGGGAAACAGCATCGGTTTTCAGATGCTCTGTATCCCATGTCTTTTCTAGAGTTTTGCCTGCAAATAGCCCCCAGTGCAGCCGCGAATTGCCGATCGCCAAAGCTATTTTAATTTGACCTTTGCCTGTCAATCCAGGTGTCAGGTTGGAGGTGCTTGCTGTTAGGTGAAGATGGTCGGCATTTGATGACTTTTTCATGTCGAGCGATCGCGCGCAAACATTGAACTAAAGACTGATTTTAGATTAATTTTCTTCGCTTAACATGGCGGTTAACTCTAATTGACATCGGACCAACTTTAATGGTGCGCGGCTAATTAGTATGATCTGTTACAGAGTGCAGAATTTATATTTATAAATATTTGTAAACCAAATAATTGCTATGCTCAGGCTAAATCCTTTATAATATATTAAGATTCCCAAAGCGCTGGTAGCTGCGATCGGGTTTCTGGCGGGGTAAGCACAGGTCGAAACAACCAGACTCTATCAAAATACTGCAAAATTACTGAGTAAATATGTCCTTAAAGATACACCCACAAAAAAAAACCTCGCCCAGAGCTAATTTCCAGTTACCTGAACCTGAAAATTGGAGGCTGGAAGAAGGTCTTTCACTGCCGGAAGTAGACCAACAAAAAGCCCTAATCGTGCAGATGCAGCAGCAAGTTCAGCTATCAAATTTGCTGAACCAAATTAACAACGAAATTCGCAGTACACTTGATATAGAAGAAATTTTGACATCGGCGTGCAGATTGCTGGGACAAGTGCTACAGTGCAGCCGTGTGAGCATTTTAGTCAAAGAATCAAATACAGAAAAAACTTTAGTCACGCGGGGAGAGTACAACGCGGGGGATTATCCGATCCAACTGGGTATGAAAGTACCGATTACCGATAACCCGCACTTGAGCGCAGTCATTTCTCAGCAAGAGTCTTTAGCATTGACGAACTTTCTGGATTTTCCCGGATTGAACGAACAAACCCGACAAATTGCTTTATCTTTAGAGATTAAGTCAATGCTGGCAGTAGCGACTCGCTACCAAGGTGAATTTAACGGTATCATTGGCTTGCATCAGTGCGATCGCGAACGGGAATGGACTGATTGGGATCAGCAACTTTTAGAAGGAGTGGCTTCGCAATTGGCGATCGCAATCAATCAAGCTAAACTCTACAGCAAAACCTGCCGCCAAGCCAAACGAGAATCGGTGCTGCGGATGATCGGCAATCAAATTCGCAGTACCTTGGATTTGGAAACTATCCTGCAAACAGCGGTGAGGGAAGTCCGCCAAATGTTGCAGTGCGATCGGGTAATTATCTACCAATTCCAAGATAACTGGCAGGGAAAAGTTGTCGTTGAAGACATGACAGTTCCTTGGCCTTCAATTTTAGGAGAGATGGGGGCAGATAAGTGTTTCAGGGGAGATTACGCCGATCTTTACCAGCAAGGGCGAGTCAAAGCAATTAATGATATTTTTAATGCTGGTTTAGAGCCTTGTCACGTTGATTTCTTAGACAGTTTGCAGGTAAAAGCTAATTTGATCGTGCCGATTGTGACATCCAGAAGCGAAGAAAATTCACTTCCTATAGCCGGAAGTTGTAATTTCAAATATCCCGGTAGACTGTGGGGTTTGCTGATTGCTCACGAGTGCCATGATACCAGGGATTGGGAGCAGCAAGAAACCGAGTTGCTGTCGCAGCTAGCCGACCAAATGGCGATCGCCATTCAGCAAGCAGAACTTTACAACAAAGTCCGAGAAGCTGCAATCAAATCTCAAGCTCAAACCCAGCAATTGCAATCTACATTAGAAGAATTGCGATCGACTCAACAGCAATTGATTCAAAGCGAAAAAATGTCCGGTTTGGGGCAAATGGTGGCGGGAATTGCTCACGAAATTAACAATGCAAACAATTTCATCCACGCTAACTTGTTTCACACTCAAGAATATTTTAAAGTCTTGAATGAAGCTCTAGAACTGGCCGGGAATGCCTGCCCGGAAGCAGCGCAAGCAATTATCAGAATTAACGAAGAATTAGAACTGGATTACATTCGAGAGGACTTTGGCAAACTGCTCAAGTCGATGCGGGAAGGCAGCGGCAGGATTCGTTCCATCGTGACGACGCTGCGAAGTTTTTCTCGCTTAGACCATGCTGAATTTAAAGCTGTAGATTTGAATGAAGGTTTAGAAAGCAGTTTCTTGATGCTGCAAAATAAGCTAAAAGCCCATATCAAAATCGACAAACAATACGGAAGTTTGCCGCTCGTCAAATGTCATGCCGGTCAAATAAACCAAGTATTTTATAATTTGATTGACAATGCTTTAGATGCGCTCAATTCAGCGGAAAAACCAGGAAAATTAACCATCCGCAGTTGGCAAAGCGAGCCAAACTGGGCAACAATCTCTGTCCGCGATACGGGAACTGGCATTCCTGCGGAAATTCAAGACAAAATTTTCGATCCATTTTTTACTACTAAACCTGTGGGTAGTGGCACTGGTTTGGGACTTTCGGTGTGCTATCAAGTAATTGTCCAAGCTCACGGTGGCCGGATTAAATGTATTAGCGAGGTTGGTGAAGGAACTGAATTGATTGTAGAGTTACCGCTGACAAATCAGAGGGGATAGCAAGAGGAAGTTTGGCGGCGGATTCTGTACCGGATTTAATATCGTTTCCGGTTATCGGAATGATACCGAGGACACGGCTTGGCCTTTGTCCCTACAATTAATGGGTAGGGACAAAGGCAGTGCCCAAGGAGTGTCAACTTAAGACTGAAAGCCTTGATAAATCTCGCTTTTACCAAAGTCTAGATCCCCCTAAATCCCCCTTAAGAAGGGGGAATTTGATCCATTTCCGGTTCCTCCCTTCTTAAGGGGGGCTAATAGTCAAACAGCATTCTCTGACTGGGTTAGAAGTTAAGTTGACACTCCTTGGACACTGCCGTGTCCTCCGTTTATATCATTCCGAAGAAGAGAGGATTTGATATAACGGATGCAACGGAGTTCAGCAAGACTGAAGTTGGCAGAAAGAACAAAATTTGAAATACTAATTTTTGACTTTCAATGCCCGATGCCAGGCCCGTACAGGATTTATTTGTCAACTTACTGCTGATATGCCTCATAGACAGCCTCTAAAAAAACATTAGCATCAACTTTTGCAGGCAGTTTTTCTAAACCAATGATTTGTTTAACCCCAGTAGCCAGTTGTTTGCTCAATTCATTTCGGGCGTTTGGTATCATAGCTTCGCGCCGCTGCAAATACTCTCGAATTACCGCAAAATCTTCTGGTAGCAAGCGGGAAATATCGGCATCGGTAAGGAGTTTTTTTGCCAGGGATTTAGCCGATGTTGATACTTTGAATGCAGTCGCTTTCACGGTTTGTTCTTGAATTACCAAGGTGCCTCCTACCAAATCTCCTAAACGTTTTTCCCGCTGGTTGAACACAATCAAAAATACACCTATAAAAAATAACTCGTCAAAAGGCCTGAGCAAAGCCCGCAGTGTTGATTGCTGAAGCCTGACTGGACGGCCGTCATCCCGAATGACTCTGATTTTGACGTAACGTTTGCCTGGTGTTTGACCAGACCACACTGTTTCAAAAAATACAAAGTAACCTACATAGATGAAAAAAGCAATTAATCCCTGAACTGCGATCGACCAGAGTTCTAGGTCATTGGTACTTCCTACCAAATTTGCGATCGTCTTAACCAACACTGAATTAAATATCAGCGCACCTACTAGAAACACTATTAAAATTAAACCCAAAAAGATATAGTCGATCACTAATGCGTAGGCTCGGTTGCCAATTCCCGCTAAGGTAAATTCGAGTTCTACACTTTCTGGAGTGTGGAGAGTGAATCGATTAAAAAGTCGCATAGATTTGAGAAAATCTTGTATGTTGATTTAGACTGAATTAGCGATCGCGTATTTGCAAACCCAAACCTTCTTTGCGGCTGCGGAGGTCGTAGTAGACAATGGCTTTCATCGCTTGCCAAAAAGGAGCTATAAGCGCACCACTCAAAAAACTCAGTATTATAATCGCAATAATATAGGCTAAGACAAAAGCATCAGATTCTGCGCCCAAAAGTGTACCTAAAACAACTTGAACTATCCCCATAACTATCTGGACCAAAATACCGATGGGGAGTGAAGCCAAACCGCCAACAAAAACTATCAACAGAATGCGTGACACCGAACCCTTTGTTAATTCCCAACTGCGACTAATTGCCGAAGTAGCAGTAACATTGTTCTCGATCGCTAGTGGTAACTCAACAATGAACAATTGAGATACAACTCGGAGATATAATATGAAGAAAGCAATGACGGCAACTGCCACCAAAACTCCAGTAATTAGGTAATTTTGCCCAGAGATCGCAAAAGCAGGGAGTGCCAATGTTCCGATCGCGATCGAGCCTGCCAAGTATACCCCAGTTAAAATCAGACCTGTCACAATACCCGCCCCAAGAAAACTCCACATCCGAGGATTCACTTCGCTGCGAACATCACCGACAGTCTCTGGATGTTCGCTAACTTCACCGAAAGCCAGACGAGAAATCAGCCCTAATGTTGCAGAATATTTAGCCCAACCATAAATTGGAACTAACAACCACAGATAAGCTATGAATGCCAAACCAAAATATGACTTAAAATGGTCGCGGTAAATCCGTATACCACCATTAATAACATCACCGATGCTCAAGGGGCCTGTTTGTAGAGCAGAACTGGATTTTTTAGGCATGACTAGATGAGTATAATTGTGTTAAACCGAACATTTGTCAACATCTTAAGCTATATCTAATAAAAATTAGAGAAAACTTCATGAATATTAAACGTTGGATTGCGCGGCGAGAATCGAACTGGAAACGGTTAGACATTCTTTTAACAAAAGTTGAAAAAAAGAAGCTAAAGTCTCTTCCTGCCTCTGAAATCACCGAATTAGCGAGTTTGTATCGTTCTGTTTGTGCGGATTTGGCTAGGGCGAGGACAAACGAAGTCGGTAATATTTTGTTACAAGATTTGCAAAGGTTAACTTCTCGCGGCTATACCCAAATTTACCAAGGTTCTCGTCGCCAAGATTGGGCAGCTTTAGTGGAGTTTTGTCGCTGGGGTTTTCCGGCTACGGTACAGCAGACGTTTGGTTATACGGCGATCGCAACGGGGATTTTTTTAGTAATGGGATTGATTGCTTGGTGGTTTGCTTGGCAAGATCCGACGTTTTTGTCCTTAGTAGTTCCTGCACATTTGATTAAAACGGTGCGCGATGATGGGGAATTGTGGATGGGTTCAATTGTGGGAATCGAACCTTTAGCTTCTAGCGGTATTATGACTAACAATTTATCCGTATGCTTTGCGGCTGTTGGAGGAGGGATTGTTTTCGGTCTTTACACTGTTTATATTATGGCATTTAATGGAGTGATGATTGGTGCGATCGCCAGTTTAGTCGCTCAGCACAATTTAGCTTATCCTTTTTGGGCCTTTGTATTTCCTCACGGTGCTTTAGAATTACCTGCTATTTTCTTAGCTGGTGGCGCTGGTTTAATCATCGCCCGGGCTATCTTTTTTCCTGGCAAATATCGTCGTGCTGATGCTATGAAATTTTACGGTACTCAAGCTGCACAGTTGGTATTTGGGATTGTACCGATGTTGATAATTGCTGGTACGATCGAGGGTTTTTTCTCGCCAAATCCGGTAATTCCCGATCCGTTGAAGTATCTGGCTGGGATTGGATTGTTTGCACTGTTGGTGGTGTATTGTCGTCGGAGGCGATCGGCTGAATCTTAAGTTTTTATCTAGATAATTCGGCGATTGAAATCGGGCAACCACGGGGGGATTGCCCCTACCCATATCGAGCCAACTAATCAATTAAAATCATGACTCTAACTAACATCCGCTTTCCCGAAGATAATCCTTTTTCTCGAATCAAGGTTCGGCACATATTTGGATGGTTGCTCTTATTAACTATAGGCATGGGAGTTCAAATAGGTATTATTAGCTATACACGGGGCATAAAGTTGGATTTTAAAGAACCATTAATTAGTTTAATATTTGGAATTTATTTATCAATTTTTATAGTCGGTTTGGTGTGGCGACAATGCAGGCTAGCGGGAATTGAAATTAAATATCTGGTTGGCAAACTTCCCGATCGCTACCAATGGTTGCCATTGGTATGTCTCGCGATCGCTAGCGTGGTTTTCACAATAAGTGTATTCCGAATATTTTATTATCCTTTGTCTTTTATTATACCTTCCTTTGTTGAAAAGATACTCATAGAAAATAGAGATACTCGTATTTTAATTACAGCTTCAACAACATTTAGTCCGGTACTTTACTACTTAATTTCTGCGATTCAATATTGTGTAGTATCTCCCCTATTTTCTGGCTTATTTTTATGTATTATACTACACAGATGGGCGGCAAAATGGGGCAATATTCCAGCAATAATAGCTTTTTGTCTGTTATATACAATTTTTGGGGCTAATTTTTTTATATCTATACTCATTTTGACTTTAACGTACTTAATTTTGTATTTAAGAACCCGCAGCTTACTTGTAATAATAACTTTTATGGCATTGAGGAATATTGTTTTGACAATTTGGAGCTTGTTCCAATCAGTATTTGTTGACAATCAAACAGGAAGCGTTCTAGATATATTTCGATCGCAAATACAGCTAAGTGTCTTGTTTTTTGCTTTGTCAGCCCCTTGGGTAATCGGTTTTATCTATAAAAACTGGTATGTCCTCAAAGGGCCTTTACCTTACTTTGCCAATGCTGCGGAAGCTGAGAAAATTAAAGCTGATTCCGAGACTTAAGTTGCAGATATCTGTCAACCAATTGTTTGCTAATTTGATTTGCTGGTGCATCCAAAACCAAAACTCCTTTTTGTTTCAACTGTGCAAAAGCTACCTGACGCTGGGCTAGTAAATCTAAGGCTACAGCCCGATTATAAGCAGGTGTAATTTCTACGGTGGAACTGTGAGCAATTTGGTCAACTAAAGGGTCGCGCAATGTTACGCAAAAAGGTAAATAACGCGGTGCTAAACGTGCTAAAGCCGAAAGCATTTCTGTAGAAGCGGTAACATCTATTAAGTCAGTAATCAGCACTACTAATGCACGGCGAGTTTGTTGATTTACTAATTTAGTAACAGCACCAACATAGTCTGGTTCTAACAATACTGGCTGAATTGGTGCTAGACGTTCAATTATTTTCGATAGTTGATGTTGTCCTCTTTCTGGAGGTATCCAAGTGGTGATTTCCCGATCGAACACACCGACTCCCACACGATCGCCCCGATGCAGTCCAGCAGAGGCTAAAGACAGGGCTGCATTCACTCCCCAGTCAAAGCGCTTCAAACCCTGCACTCGTGCCGTCATCAGCCGTCCGCGATCGAGTAAAATAACCAAAGTTTGCTCTCTTTCTGGTTCTAAAACTCTGACTAAAGGGCGCGATCGCCTTGCGGTAGCTTTCCAATCAATCAAGCGAGGATCGTCACCAATATTATACTCGCGCAATTCGGCAAATTCTGTTCCGATGCCGAGTTTTTGTAACCGACGCATTGTGCCACTATTTTCCAATGTTAGCCGAATCGAGAGTTCTTTCAATGCCACTAAATCGGGATAAACCGCCACTTTTTCACTAGCAGGTATTTTCCAATCATGCCATGCTAAACCCCAGTTTCCTAACTGCCGCACTTGAATATCTCCCCACTGATATTCGCCTCGATTTTGCGGGCGAATTGTATAACTCAATTCTTCATTTGTGTTAGGATTGAGTGAGGCTTCTAGCAGCGGTTGAGAGACATCAAATTCTAGGGAATAGGAATCGCGCAGTTGAATTTTAGCTGTTTGATTTGCTGATCGCACTGATAGTACAACTGGATTGTCTCGCCCAACCGATAGTCGGTGTAAGGGATGGCGTGTCACTTCCACCCGATGAGATTTGACGCGCAGTACGTCGATAATGGCTAAACCGATAATTACACTGTCAAATAGTAAAGTGCCGATGATACTTGTCTGTTGATTGACAAGCATAGCTAGCAAAAGGGCGATCGGAATTGCGATCGCTAACAGGAAATAAAGGCGAATTGAAGGAATCATTTTGTTTGATGTTTTAACTGGTTTAACTGGTTCCTAGGCTTTGCCTGGGAACCGATGTCCAGAGGCTCTGCCTCGTTTTTTTGAGAAAGTTGGAGGCAGAGCCTCTGGATCTGCGTTTCCAGGCTCTGCCTGGTAACGAGTAATTTTGTCGATCGACTTTTAATGGGTGGCGAACTCAGTAAATTGGCGCATATAAGGGGAGTGAAACGCCAACACTATATCTTCTTTAGGCACACCTTGTTCTATCAGCAGCGTAGCAATGCCGACTTCAGTCCCATCATGCTCTATCCAGATTTTGCCATCTTTGAGATCGAGGTGGATACTGCATCCATGTGTGCGATGATTGTCGCGCCAACCTGTATGCAGCAGCAGATAGCGATCGCGTTCAGTATCCAAAACAGCCTGTACTTCGATTTCTTCCGGTGCAAATCGTCGCTGCGATCTTTCTAAAATTAAATTTTGAATAATTTGACGATATCGTTCTACTGCCATTGAACAATCACCTCGTGTTTTTCATTATAAACCAATAGATTAATTCCAGTTCTCTCTACCACTGACCGTGTAAAACGACGTTGAAAGAAAGATTGATAAACTGACTCAGGGATTGCTAGATAAAGTTTGCGTTGCGGGTCAAATTCTTCAAGAGCAAATTGGTAGTTCAGAAACTGTCCAAGAGCCGTGTGAAATTCTGAAACATTCGATCTCTCAATAAAGCTCTTGATTTCGACTGCAATTTTTTCACCGGCTCGTTCAGCAGCTAACATCTCTGCGGCTAAGTCGATTTCAAAATCTACATCTCCAACACTTACCTCATAAGGATCAGCAGTAATTGTCCATCCTTCTTTCTCTAGAGCAGTTTTAACTGCATTATGAAAGCGATCCTTAGCCATTCATTTTTTTGACTCTTAATCTCAAAATATAACTACTATTTCAATTGTACTCTCAAAAGTCATAGAATGAAGATTACCCGTCCTTTTGGAGCGTTTTGCAATGAGTTTGTGTAAGTCCAGAGCGTAAATTTTATATGCTTTAACTGGTTCCTAGGCAGAGCCTAGGAACCGATGTCCAGAGGCTCTGCCTCGCTTTCTGCTCGTGACAATTGGAGGCAGAGCCTCCGGATCTGCGTTACCAGGCAGAGCCTGATAACGAGTAGAATTGTAGGGAAACGATACTGCCGTTTCCTACTTACCTCGGTACAGCAACTTGTTTTAATACCGAAGCAATTACCGAATCAATTTGTAGGCCATCTAACATCGATTCTGGTTTGAGAATCAGACGGTGACGCAACAGTGGAAGTGCGATCGCCTTGACATCATCAGGAGTAGTATAATCCCTGCCGGCTAGCCAAGCATGAGCCTTACTACTTTGCAACCAAGCTACAGCCGATCGCCCAGAAGCACCCAAAGCCAGATCGGGATGTTTGCGCGTATTGTGCACCAAAGCGAGCAAGTAATCGAGCAATTTATCTTCTACTTTGACTGTTTGTGCTGCTTGACGGGCGCTGAGGATTTGCTCTACCGTTGCTACGGGTTTGATCCGAGCTAAATCGATGCGTTTGGCGCGAAATCCGGCCTCTGAATTCAGCAGCATTTGCTTTTCTGCCGCTGCGTCAGGATAGCCAACTACAAGTTTAAATAAAAATCGGTCTAACTGAGCTTCTGGTAGCGGATAAGTGCCTTCAAATTCTAGGGAATTTTGAGTTGCGATCGTCCAAAATAAGTCTGGTAAAGCTAAAGTTTCACCATCTAATGTCACCTGCTGTTCTTCCATTGCTTCTAGCAGTGCTGACTGGGTTTTCGGAGGCGTGCGATTAATTTCGTCCGCCAGCAAAATTTCAGTAAATACAGGCCCTTTTTTTAAGGTAAAACTATGGTTATTAAAATCAAAAATATTCGTTCCCAAGATATCAGATGGCAAAATATCCGGCGTTAGTTGAACGCGGCGAAAATCTGCTTTAATCAATTGAGCGATCGCTTTTACAAGTAGAGTTTTTCCGGTTCCAGGGACTCCCTCAATAATCACATGGCCGCCGCTTAGTAACGCCACTAATAACTGCTGTATTATGGCAGATTGACCCACGACTATTTTGTCCAGGGATTGGCTAAGGCGTTTGAAAATAGAGTTGGTTTCGCTCATTTTGGATCTTTCCTATTAGACTGGAGATGTTGACGGATTTGCTCCCATTTACCTAACCAGACTAGCAAATCTCGATCGCTGATGCGCTGTTTCCGAGATGGCGATCGCACCAATTCTGACAATTCTGCCGCTTTTCGCCCTGTTTGCTCCACCCAAGCATCGATCAGGCTTTCACTTTCCAAGGATGCCTGTCCCAATGATAAGGCTTTTTGGAGTTGTAACTGTTCTGATTTGCCGATCGTTTCCACTGCAAAATCAGTGCTGTTGGCTTTTTCCAAGACACTGGCTAATGCTTGAATATAAGCCTCGCTGTTATCAACTATCGGCGCTGATAGAGTTACAGGCTGTCCGAACCTTTTCCACCCGGCAAAAATAGCAACGATTAGGATAATAGTACCCTGGATCAAAACTGGAAATAGGGGAGTTTTGGCTAAATAAGTGAATAAGTTTTGCTCGGATTCGCGTTCACTAATTTCTGGATCTTTGTAGCCGTGGATGTATTCGTCTACCCAGACTTTATTGATGATTTTACTTGTTTTATGGCTCCGATTAATGGGATTTTGAATAAAGTTTACTGCTAAAGCCTGTTCCGTTCCTTCTATTTCTTTTCCTCCACCTTCGGATTGAGTAACTAGCGCTGCTAAAAATTCATAATTACCTGGAAAATCTTGATAAGCATTAGCAGCTAGATGGGGTGTAGAGGCAAAATATACTCTTCCCTTTCCGACTGTTTTTGTCCAAACAACTCCTCCAAATTTATCGCCTAAAATTGGCTTTTTGTCCCGGGAAACTCTTCGCCCAGTGTCAATTTTGATTTCCCCGACTGAATGTGGGAGCAAGCTACTAAAAGGTGCTGCTGTAACAGGTGCGCTAATTCCCAAAATTACTAAAGTATTGCCTTGTTGTAGCCACTTTTCTTCTATCTCAGGAAGAGATTCTGTGAAAATTGGGCTGCTATAGACACGTAAAAGTGTACTAGACGTTTTTGCATCTGGGTTTTTAGTAAAGTCTGTAACAGGTTTTTGCCAGCGCTCAATCTTGGTTCCTCGTTTTGACATGAAAGCATACCATGCTCCGTAGCCATCCGGTGCTCTGTTATATGTAGAACCGCTATTTAGTTTGTTGCTAGCAGGAGCAAATACCAGGGTAAGAATAATTATGGCAGTAATGCCGATCGCACCCAACAACCAAAACCTACGGTTTGATAAGTTCATCGCTGTTCAATCCTTAATTTGTTGGTAAGCTTGCTGACACTGTTCAAAGGTTGACTGGGAAGCTTCTGCATTTCCAAAATATAGTTGCTGATGGATTGCGATCACAGTTTCGTAAGGCGCTGGTTGGGGTAATTGCTGGATTAATTGCAAATATTCGCCATCAGTGCGACTGGGTTGGTGAACCACGGTTCCGGCATCATTTAACCGTTGCAAAGCCGCCATGTAAAGACAGCGACAAGCTTGGCGATATTTCCCTGACTGCTGCAATTTTTGCGATCGCAAAAACCACTCTGCTACCGACGAATTTTCAATTGTTTGTTTCGCACTGATATCAGTTTGTTGATTCCGCTTTTTGAAATTGTGAACATAAAAACGCAACAGTTGCCAAATTTGCCAACTCGCCCAGACTGCAAGTAATACCAAGATTACCCAAAAAACGGCTTTCGCGATCGCACGCAAGATGGGAGAATCAAACCAAGATGGCAATTCGACATTCGGCATAGTTTGGGCAGCTTTTAGTTCCCACCATTCCAGAAATCGCTGTTGTGATTGTGCTAATTGCCAACCGAAATTAGTTTTCTCAAAGGAACTTTCCGACATAGCTTTATATGAGTTAATCGATTATAGTTAATTAATTTAGGATTTTTTAATCCTATCATCATCCCAGAACCCTGACTGTTTTGACTGGTTGGGCGATCGCCCAACCGATCTAATTCGGTTTATTAAATACCATGCGTCTTGGCTTTTTGTCAACTGTCTATCAATCCAAAATTGATTGTATTAAATTATCAAATTAATCTTCTACCATAACTTTTGCGATACTTAACAGCGTCATAAGAAAATTCATAAAGATTTACAAAAAAACTGTGTCAGAATAGAAACAATAAGGTATTGGATAACAGAAAAGGAGGCACGTTATGGTAGCGCTGACTGAACGAGTCCAACGCAGATTGACGGTGGAAAAGGTCGAAATTGCTCCTGAAACAACGGCAATTCGATGCTTGGACTGGGATAGAGACCGCTTTGACATTGAATTCGGACTCAAAAACGGTACAACTTACAACTCATTTATAATTCGTGGCGAAAAGACAGCCCTCGTCGATACTTCGCACGAGAAATTTCGCCAGCAATACATGGAAATTCTGACGGGCGAAATTAACCCGAAAGAGATTGACTATCTCATTATCAGCCACACCGAACCAGACCACAGCGGTTTGGTTAAGGATGTGCTGGCGCTCGCACCGCAAGCAATTGTCGTCGGTGCAAAAGTAGCTATTCAATTTTTAGAAAACCTTGTACATCAACCATTTGAGCGACTTGTAGTCAAAAATGGGGACAAACTAGATTTAGGAAACGGTCACATTATCGAATTCGTATCGGCACCGAATTTGCACTGGCCCGATACTATTTTCAGTTACGATCACAAAACTAAAGTGATGTTTACCTGCGATGCTTTCGGGATGCACTACTGTACCGACAGCACCTTCGATGACGATTTAGCAGCAGTTGAGGAAGATTACCACTTTTATTATGAGTGTTTGATGGCTCCCAATGCTCGATCGGTCTTGAGTGCAATGAAACGCATGGCAGAATTGGGCGAAATTGGTACTGTTGCGACAGGCCACGGCCCTTTGCTACGGTACAACGTAGTCGAGCTCACCGGGCGCTACAAAAAGTGGAGCCAAGAGCAAACCAAGGCAGAAACTACGGTAGCAGTATTTTACACTTCCGACTACGGTTTTAGCGATCGACTCAGCCAGGCGATCGCCCACGGGATCACCAAAACCGGTGTCGCCGTAGAAATGATGGACTTGAAAATCGCCGACTTACAAGAAGTCCGCGAACTTGTCGGTACAGCCGGTGGTATCGTGATTTGTTCGCCGCCCAGTGTCGGCGCTGCGGCGGAGAATGCCGAAGCTGCTATCAACACAATTTTAGTAGCTGCTAACAACAAACAATCCTTCGGTTTGTGCGAATCCGGCGGCGGCGATGACGCATCGGTTTACCCGCTGCGAAACAAGTTCAAAGAGTTGGGTTTAAAAGAAGCATTTCCCAACATTTTAATTAAAGACACACCAACAGACACAATTTATCAACTTTGTGACGAAGCAGGCACCGACTTGGGACAGTGGCTGACGCGGGACAAAGCTGTCAAACAGATGAAATCCCTCGATAGCGACCTCGATAAAGCCTTGGGACGCATCAGCGGCGGATTGTACATCATTACTGCTCAAAAAGGCGAGGTTAGCAGTGCGATGTTGGCTTCTTGGGTAACGCAAGCCAGTTTTAAACCGCTGGGTTTAACAATAGCAGTTGCGAAGGATCGGGCGATCGAATCGATCATGCACGCGGGAGATAAATTTGTTCTCAACGTGCTAGAAGAAGGCAACTATCAAACCTTGATGAGGCACTTTTTGAAGCGTTTTGCTCCTGGAGCCGATCGCTTTTCTGGAGTCAAAACTCAGCCTGGTAGTAATGGTTCTCCCATTCTGACAGAGGCTTTGGCATACATGGAGTGCGAAGTAGTTAGCCGGATGGAACTTTCGGATCATCATATCGTATATGCGACTGTAGATAGCGGCCGCGTATCCAATCCCGAAGCACTCCCCGCAGTGCACCACCGCAAAGTCGGAAATCACTATTAGGAAGTCAGTTGAGTGTTGACAATTGACTGTTGGCGGTTGTCAGGAGCAAGAGGGAAATTAAACGGGCGTTGCTGATTGGGAGTATGATTTGCCTCCGAAATTTAGTAGGGGCAATTCATGAATTGCCCTCTAAATTTCAGGGATTGCTATAGCGAGTGAATCATACCTAAATTCAGCAACGCCATTAAACGATATATCGATCGACTGTCTGAGTCAACACACCCCAAACGTATTAGTAAGGTGCGTCAGCCGCTGTTTTATTCGACTTCATCATCGACTCTCTACTGACGCACCCTAAAGTTACAGTCCTGGACGCAACTGACTACGCAAAAACTCTCAACGTAAGGTGCACCACAAGCACCTTAGAGAGTTTTCAGCGTTGGCTGCGCCACAAGCCGCAAACCGTTGTCAATCTGACTTTATTTTCACTCTTAGGAATTGCCAATGCCTGCCAATCTTTTAGAAGACCGACATTACACAATTATTATTGCCAGAAGCGATGCCAGCAGAGACCCCCAACATCCTTGGTACGGGGAGTGGGTAGAAGCACAGGCATCTCTGATCGACCTAGCCAAAAAATGTCAGGAATTTGACACCGACGGCATCACCCTTTACGAAGCTTCTACTCCTATGTGGAAGTATAAAAATTCAAATGTTGCCCGGTTAGCTGAGATTTTGCAGCGACAAAATACGGAACCGGATTCAGTAAAGCCGACTGCAATTCATTGGGAAGAAGCTCTCAAAGAAACTTTCAGCGATTATTTTGAAAGCCAAACAAATACCAAAGGGAAGAAGGGAGCAATAATTGTTGTAGTCCTAGATGAAAAACCAGAAAAAGCCGCTGCTGTCGCCGAAATTATTGTAAGTGCGACCAATAAAATAGATAAAGATGAAGAAATTGGGGTGAGCTTTATCCAAATTGGGGACGATGTGAAAACCAGGGAATTTTTGACTGACCTGGATACCAATTTACAGGATCGAGGTGCAAAGTTTGACATTGTAGATACTAAATTTTGGCACGAAATCAAAAGAAGTTCTGTAGTTCAGTTTCTCATAGGTGCAATTAATGACTAACACTTTGACTCCTAGACTCGCATCCGAGGCAAAACCCCGCGACGTACAGTTTCTCCCCATCGGACTCGATACTTTTATTCTGCGATCGCGCACTTGGGACAGACTAAAATTTGAAGTAGAATATTCCCTGCAAAAGGGTACGACAGCAAACAGCTATATTATTCAAGCTGACAAAACTGCTTTGTTCGACCCGCCTGGGGAATCTTTCACTCAAAATTATCTGGAATCTTTGCAGAAACGGGTGGACTTGACAAAGCTGGATTACATAATTTTGGGGCATTTTAATGCTAACAGGTCAGTAACAATTAAAGCTCTGTTAGAATTAGCTCCTCAAGTAGCTTTTGTTTGCACGAATCCCGCCGCGATTGGTTTGCGAGGTGCTTTTTCAGAGCAAGAACTTAACATCATGGTCGTGCGAGGGGAAGAAAGATTAAACTTAGGTAAAGGTCACGAATTAAGATTTATGGCGACTCCGACTCCCCGCTGGCCTGACGAACTTTGCACCTACGATCCGCAAACTAAAATCGTGTTCACGGACAAACTATTTGGGTCTCACGTTTGCGGCGACCAAGTATTCGATGAAGGGTGGACTGTTTACAGCGAAGATCGGCGCTATTATTATGATTCTCTGCACGCATCTCAGGCTAAACAAGTGTTGACTGCGATGGATAAATTAGCCGATTTACCAGCAGCATTTTATGCTCCCGGTCACGGCCCGATCGTCCGTTACGGCCTCCACGAACTGAGCAATTTGTATCGCGAATGGAGCCAGCAACAAAATTCAAAAGACTTGACAGTTGCTTTGATTTATGCTTCGGCTTACGGAAATACGGCTACTTTAGCGCAGGCGATCGCCAAAGGAATCACGAAAGCGGGCGTTGCTGTAGAAACTATTAACTGCGAATTTGCCGAACCGGGAGAAATTAAAGAGGCGATCGAGAAATGCGCCGGATTTATCATCGGAACTCCGACTTTAGCAGGACACGCGCCTACACAAATTCAGACTGCTTTGGGAATTGTGTTGTCTACAGCGGCTAAGAGCAAGTTAGCGGGGGTTTTCGGTTCTTTTGGCTGGAGTGGAGAGGCGATCGACTTAGTTGAAGGAAAATTGAAAGATGCTGGCTATCGCATCGGATTTGAACCGATTCGAGCGAAATTTAAGCCGACGGCGGCGACGATTCACGAGTGCAAAGAAGCGGGAACGGATTTTGCTCAAGCTTTGATTCGATCGCAAAAATTGCGTGCACCAAAGCCGACATTGACTGGAGGGAGCGATCGCACTGAACAAGCAGTAGGGAGATTGGTTGGTTCGCTGTGCGTAGTCTCGGCGAAGCGGGGGGAACTCACCAGTGCGATGCTGGCTTCGTGGGTGTCGCAAGCCACGTTTAATCCGCCCGGTTTGACTATTTCTGTGGCGAAAGATCGATCGATCGAAGCTTTGATGTACGCCGGAGATAAATTTGTACTCAACATCCTAGCAGAAGGGCGACAGTTGCGGAAGTATTTCATGAAAAACTTTGCTCCGGGAGAAGACAGATTTGCCGGAGTCGAAACAATGGAAGCTAGCAACGGCTGTCCGGTTTTGACTGATGCTTTAGCTTATCTGGAATGCGAAGTGATAAGTCGGATGGAATGCGGCGATCACTGGGTAGTTTATGCCGCGATTGAGAACGGTCATTTGCTGAAAAATGATGGGGTGACAGCAGTGCACTACCGGAAATCTGGGAGTCATTATTAAGCCACAATTAGGACACGGTATTGCCGTGTCCCTACAAATATATCGAACTGGTTCCTAGGCTCTGCCTGGGAACCGATGTCTAGAGGCTCTGCCTCGCAAGCAGCCATGAAAACTCGAGGCAGAGCCTCTGGATAAGTGTTACCAGGCTCTGCCTGGTAACCAGTAATTTAATGATATAAAATATCCTTACTTTTCCTCAGCCGCCTGTTCCGGCCACAGATAAATAGCGCCAGAAATCAAAGTTAAAGCCACAGAAACCCAAAAAGCAATTAGTGCAGGAACGTTCCAAGCTTCAGATAGGGGAGCAATTAAAAGTGCGATCGCCACAATCTGACTCACCGTCTTCAACTTCCCCCAAATATTAGCACCAGAAATCGTAGTTTTATTAACACGCCACCCCGCAATTGTCAACTCTCTACCCAAAATTAAAAACACAGCCCAAGCCGGAACTTTACCCAACTCAATCAAAACTAAAAGCGGCGCGAGCACCAACAATTTATCCACCAAAGGATCGAGAAACTTTCCCAAATCGGTAATTTGATTCAGCTTCCTAGCCAAATAGCCGTCCAGCCAATCAGTAGCCGCAGCTACCACAAAAATCGCGGTGCAAATCCAGCGGCTTTGTGCGCTTTGGTCGTATAAACCGTAGAGCAGAAAAGGCACTCCCAGCAAGCGAGAAAAAGTAATTAAATTAGGCAAATTCATCATAACGAAGTTCGGAAACGGGAAATGTACGGGATGTAACGGATGGATATTGAAGGCAGAAGGCAGAAGAAAAAAATTAAGGGCAACCTTGTAAAAAGATTGCCCTTAATGTAACATTTTTTGTAACCGTTCAACTGCTGAAAAACCCCCTGGAAACTCAACATTAATCACAGACTATACCCCATTAGAAACAAACACATAACCCAAAACAGCTTACCTAACACGCACCTTTTCTACTTAACACAACCCAAATCGTTTGGCAAATTAGATTAATGTCGTAGAAAATAGACCATTTGCGTTGGTAGTCGAGATCCATGTGCACAATATCCTCAAAATCTTTAACTCCAGACCGCCCGTTTACTTGCCACTCCCCAGTTATGCCGGGTTTGACATTTAAACGCTGCCAGTGGAACTCGTTATAGCCAGCAATTTCATAGGAAATTGGCGGTCGAGTTCCCACCAAACTCATGTCGCCAGCTAACACGTTCCAGAATTGAGGCAACTCGTCCAAACTCGTGCTCCGCAAAAAGCGGCCGACGCGGGTAATTCGCGGGTCATTTTCATTCTTAAAAGTGTGACCCTTAGCTTGGTTGGTAACTAGGTGTTTGAACTTTTCTGCATCGACAATCATCGATCGAAATTTCCACATTCTGAAATGCCGCCCTTTGAGACCGCAGCGGACTTGACTGTACAGCAGCGGGCCCGGACTTTCCAACAGCATCGCCACCGCTAGCGGCACCGCCACCGCAGCAGTAATTGCCAATCCCAGCAGCGATCCCAAAATATCGATCGACCGTTTTACCTTGCTCGTTACTGATCGGTGATCCTGCTGTTTGGATACACAAACTTTGTAAGTAGGTTTTGGAACAAATAAGCCCAGCATTTCGGATAATACTGATGATTTAGAGGCACCCATCGCAAATTTCATTTGATTTTATCAACTTTAAGGAGATATCACGTCCATCTTATGAAACTCCCCCATCTCTGGAGAACCTCAATTTTTGGGCTTTGCACAATCTTTAAAAAGGTACAACACTTTTATAAAGTTTCTGTGTATTTCCTGTAAAAATATGTAAACATTCCGTAAAGTTAAGTATTTTCACTGAAAAAACTATCCCTGACCAAAAAAACCCGGTGTCTACTAGAAATATTCGCGCAAAACACGGAGGTTCGCACTGCTCAACCCGGTTTTTTGCCGTTTACCGATCGCTATTCGTGCGAACATCCCAAGCAATTGTTGCCGGCTCTAACAATTTTTGCTGGCTACTAGAAGCGAGTTTGGTTAAATATTCGCGAACAACAAAGCTGTGTTCGATGTTCAAGCGATAACCTCGTGAGACATCTTCAAAAAAAAGTGGCTCGGCCAAAATTGCCTGCCAATCAGGATTTTGCCTCGACTCCTCGGCTAGCAGCATAAAATCTTCCTCCGCAGGCAAAAGTCCCGGCGGCAATTTTCCTTCCAAAATCCCCAGAATCCGGGGTTCGCAGGTGCGGGTATTCACGCCCTGACGTTCCAATAACTGCAAAATTTCCTCAAAGCTCAGAGTTTCCTCCCCCAAAACCTGCATTAATTCCCACAGCAGAAAAAAGTCGCTGTACTGCTGCTGCGGTACATCCAAAATTTGAGGATAGAGAGCCAAACTCGCCAAACCGCAGGCAACCATACTACTTTTTCTTGAAAAATCTGTACTTTGAGATACAGAATCTGATGCAGAATTGTGTATTTCTGAAATATCTCGATCGACCTCCAATTCCCGATCTTGAACCACGATCGCATTCGGCAACTTCTGTCGCAACCAGCGGGCGATCGCAGGCCAAGCACCCATGCCCCCCGCACAAATCGCCTGATTAATCCCCGCTGGCGACATTCCCGCGCGGCTGAGCAAAGCATTCAATTCCCGGTTCAACTGCTGCACAAAAGGCACTAAAATCAGACTTTCCAAATCTTTGCGCTTCACATCCCAATGCTGCTGGCCAATATCCAAAACAAAACTTTCTTGATGTTGCAAAATAACCTTAATTTGCCGAGCGGCGTGCAACAATTGCAGCCCAAAAGCAGAACCTTGCAACCGCTGCTGCAATTGATAGCGACTAGACAAATCTGGATGCCCCGGACGTGGTAGATCGATCGACATTCCCCAAGTTTCATTTTTAGCCAACAACTGACAGATAATATCCTGATCGAAAGCATCGCCAGCAAAAGCAAAACTGTGGCAAGTAAAATCAGCACGAGTTAAATCTTGAAGATTGGACGGCAACTCAACTAAAGCTAATTCCACCGTTGCCGCCCCCGCATTCAGAATCAAAGTTCCCCCGCTAAAAGACGAAGCATTTACAGTCAGCGGCGCAGGTTCTTGGCGTAGGGAATCGCCCTTAATAGAATCGATCGCCGAAGACGGCACTCTTGGGGAATTTTTGACAGGAGTTACAACCGCAAGCAAAGTGGCGATCGCATCTTCCACCACAAAAATTTGCGAACCCGAAGCCACCAGAGAAGCGCCCAAAACAGCCTCCCGTAGGTTAAACCGATAAGCATTTCCCCAGCCAGCCGGAGTCCCCAAAATTACACCCTGCAAATCTTTTAGCGCTGCATCGAGAGTTTGCGCCGTCAGTCCCGAAGCCTGACAAATTAAATTAGAAACTGGCAATAAAGTAAAATTCGCCCTCGGCATTGCAGAATCTAAAATTTCTGCCGATTCGCCAAATTTTTGCCCCTGCTTCCTCGGATTCAAAGTAGCCAGCAGCGCCCGCAAACCTTGCAGCGGCAAGGCGATCGAAATAGCCTGCAAGGGCGATCGCTGCAACAGGGGTTCGTACATCCCAGCATCCCGCTGATAAGGAATGCCCACCTTTAGAGGCAATTTAAAATTTTGCAGTAAAAATTCTCCTCGCCCTAGCAAACTTAACTCTGTCAATCCAACGGACTTGACTGTCACCTGCTGTGCAGAATCTCCTGGGGTTGTTTCCTGGATCACCGCAGCCGAGGGAATGCGAAAGCTGGCGCTCGCAGCGGAACTCTCAGCCTGCGGTGCTTCCCAGTAAATCGGGTGCAACTGGCCGCTGGTACGATCGAGCAAAGCCGCCGACAGCCCGCAGGAACCGAAATCTATGCCCAAATACCAGCGAGAATTCGGGCGATTGTGGGATTCAGGAAGTGAGGGGGCGATCCTCTTCGAGGGCTGCGCTAACGCACCTGCAACAGAATGCGTAGCCGACTCTTGCTGTGTGGCAAACTCGCCCAACTCGATTTTCGCACCAATAACTGCTGCTTTACTGTCTGTCGGAATTAGGTTTTTTTTTTGCTTTCTGGAGGACTCGATCGCACTTCGTCTGTTTTTGCGGTTGCAGAATCGGTCTCCGTCAAACTGGCCAAAATCTCGTCTAGCGTCAACTTCGACTCATCTTCCTCAGCAAACAAATCATCCTCAAGTTCGTCTTCTAAAACAAAGGGTTCATCCTCAGATGAGAGTTCCAACACATCGGAGAACAAATCCTCCAGCGTCCCGAATTCTTCATCAGCATCCTCGGGAAAGGGATTTTTTGCACCGCCCTTGGGGGAACTCGCCGCCAAATCCAAGCTGTTAGGCGCTGAGAAATTCGATCGCCGGGAGCCTGTATTTTCCACTCCCTCCAGATTGTAGAGGTCTGTCTCCAACAGTTCCATAGTATTGACATCCAAATTTAGAGCTCGATCGAGGTCATCTTCTAATGCCTCAACCGGCAGCAAATCTTCGTCCGGCGAAGCTTGGATGTAGGCATCATCGAGCCGCTGCGAGGATGTGTCGAACTCGCCAGTGCGGACATCAGCGGCACTCGGCAAACGCGCAGCACTGGGGCGGTTCGGGCTAATTTCCGCAGGCACGATCAAAGTCGGCAGAGGCGCTTGTTGCGGACGATCGACTGCAGGAGTGTTGAAATGCTCGCCTCGGCTTTGAGTCGTTTCTAGATTTTGTCGATCGTCCGCATTGATTTGCCCCTCGGCGGTTGAGGCGGTGCTGTCTGAAATTTGAGATACTGCTGGTGCGATCGAAATTATGGCTGGCGGTTCTGAAACTTCAGGTACTATCGTAACTTGCGGTTCAAATAAATCGACCGTATCTAAAGTTAGATCGTTTACAGAATTACCGATTACGAAGTCTGAATCTTCACCTACTAAAATATATTCCAGCGATTCGCCTTCATCTAGCAGATTTACAAACAAATCTTCGGCATTATTTAGGGGTTCGGCACTTTCATAATCTGCCGCACTTTGAGCTTTTACCGATTCAATATCGGCTGCATTTTCTGTATTTTCGATGGTGAAATTTTCGAGTTCTAGTTCTAGTTCGGCGACTGCTTCTCCTGCGAACAAACTCGCGTACAAATCCTCAACATTTTCGCCCCTTTCTGCTAACATATCTTCCGACTCCGCACCGGGAAACCGAGTTTCCGAGCGAGGTATTTCGGGTGCATGACCGAACAAATTATCGACCAAATCCGGGAGCGAGATTGGGGTTTCTACCCGCTCGCGCCTCAACTCTCCGAATTGCGAAGAAATTTCTGTACCGGCGTAGGGCAATCTGTCTTGTTCTCCGAATTCATCGGTGCGACTTTGCTGGGCGGCTGACTGGTCGATCGCAGTATTTGAGGGGGCTGGAGCGACACCAGGGCGATCGACTGCGGTTGGGGTAGCCGTTTCGAGATTTGCAATGGCGATCGGCTGCTGCACGTAGGAAGACGCTTCTCGCCCCAACTGTGCCGCCAAATGGTTGACAAAGGCCGCGAACATCGCCTCACTCTGCTGGCTCAAACCATACATATTTTCGATTCCTTGGGACAAGGAAGCTTGATGAGTTTCCAGATTTGCTTGCAAATCCTGGAACACGATACCCATCGTAGAATCCAGCCTCATCAGCAGACTGTCAGCACGAGATTGGAAAGATTGCATTTGCTCCAACCTTTGAGCAGGAGTCAGCAGCGGATGTTCTCCTGATGTTTGTTCGCTAAGTGTTACGTCAATAGCCGGTTGCTCTAATTCTCCACTACCCAAAGAGTAAGATGCTGCACTACTTTGCAACAAATGATTTTCTGCGCCACCTAAAATTTGGGATAAATCACGAGCCAAGGTTTCTTCCAAGCGGGCAGTTAGTACCTGCAAGAATTCAGAAATGATTTGCTGTTGGTTTGCTTGTTGCTGAGCTAGGGATTGTTGCTGCTGCCGTTTTGCTTCTAGCTGTTTGATTTCTTGAATTAAAGCTTGCTGCTCTTGTCGCAGAGCTTCTATGTCTCGTTGGAGTGGCTCCGTCAGACTGGAACGCAGGTGGTTGATTTCTCCGGTTACGGCAAGCGTGATTTGCTCTGCTGCTGAGAGGCGAGGGGCAGGCATCGGCAGTTTGGGCATTGGAACTGGTTGCGGGCGAGCATTTGGGCTGGCTGGGCCCTTGACGGAGGCTACCTTTGAGTCTGGGGAAACCAGATAAGCGCGAAGTCGCTCTAACAGTTGGCGTTGGTGGACAGTATCAAGAGAACCCGTCCAAGGCAAGCGGGGGGCGGGTTTGCTGAGTACCTCGTCAATCTCAGCAATTAGTGCTTGAATTTTGTACTTCTGAGAATTCAAGGGCGGAACCTCTGGGAATGCGGCTAGGGAAAAACTTTATCAAAAAAAAGACTCAAGTCAAGCGGCAGCAGGGCCAATAGATAGAATAATCTGAATGCGAGTCCGTCAATAATTCACTAATATTTTCTGACAACTGTGTATTAACCTTTTGACTTCCGATGACTGCTATTGCATATATTATGTTAGCCGGTACTTCCGCACCAAATGCCCGCTTCTATCAACTCCAAATGTTTTCAAATTTTGTGGCTGCTTTCCTTTTTCCCGGGCCTTGGGGCGATTCCTGCTTGGGATAGCTGCGATTATCGCACGAATTGAATGCCCCACCCACTAGAACGGCGGGCTGCACCCGTCACCCCGAGTTTTGGCCCGGATGGGGGCGCGCCGCTCTCTCTTGATCTTTCACAGAGTTGGAAAAACCTGAAACAATTGGCGATTTGGGATGCCGGGATTCGGGATTGTGCCGATGCAGTCGATTTGAGCAACCTTTTATAGTAGCTTTTTATCTGTGTTCATGGCTAGAGATTAATGGTACAATAATCTGGGGGTAGCATAAAAGATTGTTGGGAACTGCGTCGGTTCCCCGGACGACGATCGCCAACCGAAGGGTTCGGAATTGTAGTGGATTTTCCTGATATTGCGGACAATTGACGGGTTCTGTGGCAGTTGCACTCGGATTTGGGATCTGTGTGTCGTGTTCTTGGAGTGTGCCGATCGACAACTGCTGAGCCGACTGACAACAAATCTCTCACGAGTGTTAAACTTGTCTTCGCCCATTGCTTTCAAAGGTAATTCGATCGGCCTTCGGAGCTAGCCACGTTGCTAAATTTTTGTTAATAAAATTTGCTCAGTGGTACATATCTAAAAAATTATGGTATGGTGTTTGGTTTCTAGCTTGCAATCAGAGCTTAAGGCTATTAATTCCCATATTTGACAGATCGACCGCAAAACTTTAGAGGTAAAATTACCGATTTTAGATACTTGTTTCTCAAGTTTTGAATCTGAAATCGAATGACTCGGCTGCAAGCTATTTCTAACTGCCCAGCGCAGCTCAAGCGCATAAATTAAAATGATGGCCTCATGGAAGACCGCTTTAACACCCGAGATCCGAATTCCAATATAAATCAATTGATAGTTTCTACTCCTTTTTTTGCAGGCTTACCCGATCCTGTAATCGAGAGAGCAACTGTCCACATTGTTACCCGCAGTCATCCGTCAAATCAAGTGATTTTACTGGAAAATGACTGGGGAACATCAGTGTATTTTATATTGGATGGTTGGGTGAAAATTCGCACCTACAACCTAGATGGAAAAGAAGTAACACTGAATATTTTAGGGAAAGGAGAACTGTTCGGGGAAATGGCTGCGATCGAAGAAGCACCGCGATCGACAGATGTGATCACCCTAGCCCCAACACTGATCGGCAATATGCCATCTCAGGATTTTGTGCAACTCATTCATACCGAGCCGCTAGCAGGCATTCGGTTAGCTCAACTGATGGCCCGGCGCCTGCGACAAGTCAACCGCCGCCTACGTTTGCGAGAGTCCGACAGTACCTCGCGAGTAGCAGATATTCTCTTATTTTTGGCCGAGGGACAAGGCAAAAAAATCGTGGAAACAGGAGGTACAGAAATACCGAACCTGCCACACAGAGAATTAAGCAGCCTCAGCGGGCTGGCTCGCGAAACAGTAACGCGAGTGCTGAGCAAGCTGGAAAAAAAAGGAACTATTCAGCGCGAACGTGACGTTTTGTGCATTCCCGACCTGCACGCCTTGGAGCGTCTGTTAGTTTAGAACTATCAGAGATGGCAATTTGAATTAGTAGATTCAAAAGCACTCTCTGTTAACTGATATTCATGATTTCCTACCGGAGGTAAAGCTGTGAGTTTTAAGAAAATTTTCGCCGCCTTAGACGATTCTGAACTGGGTCACCGTGTATTCAATCAAGCTCTAGAATTAGCTGTGGGCGATCGGGCTCAGGTGATGTTATTTAGCTGCGTTACTATCCACTCGTTGGGCGAGACGGCAGTGCCAATTCCGGTAGATTTGGGCATGAATGTCCAGTTAATGGATCAAGCTTATCAAGCTCAACGTTTGCGGCTGGAAAGGGAGCAAAAACAGGCTTCGGATTTACTGCAAAGTTACTGCGACGCCTCCGCCAAACAAGGATTGCAGGTGGAATTTGACTCGAAAATAGATGGCGATCCAGGCCATTGTATCTGTGAATCAGCCCAAAATTGGGGCGCAGATTTAATCGTAGTGGGGAGGCGCGGGCGCACCGGGCTTACAGAAGCTTTCCTCGGGAGTGTCAGCAATTATGTCGTTCACCACGCATCTTGCTCGGTTTTGGTAATTCAGGATGGGAAAGCCGAAAAATGATGGTGATGACAATTTTTGCTGAAAAAATTCATCTAAAATACAGTAGATTCCAAGCTTATTAAGTAAACTCCGATCGCCATCGCTCGTGCCGTAGGGACACGGCACTGCCGTGTCCCTACCCCTGCTAGGAAGTCAATCTAAAATCTAAAATCTAAAATCTAAAATCTAAAATCGGATGAGTGATTTTTTGTCAGCAGATGCCGCGTCAAATTCGGGCAGTTCACCAAGTACAAATAATGAGCCCGAAACTGCTGCTATTTCAGATTTGGCGGGCGATCGCCTAAATTCCGATCCGGGGAGCGCCATAGGTGAAGCACCTTTAAGGCTCGTAGAAACGGCATTCTTGGCCAGTACCGCTAGCTTGATTTGGCTGGTAAATTATTACTTTCCGCTGGGGCCTTTGCTGCGGGTTTTTTTTCCGATACCGATCGCCCTTGTCTACCTGCGCTGGGGGAACCGAGCCGCTTGGATGGCCGCTTTGGTTTCGGGTTTGCTGCTGTCGGTACTTATGGGCCCGACGCGGAGCATTTTGTACGTGATGCCTTTTGGAATTATGGGAGTTGTGCTGGGAGGACTTTGGCGCCGCAAAGCGAGTTGGTCTGTCTCTATTAGTTTAGGCGCGCTGATTGGTACTGTCGGCTTCTTTTTTCGGTTTTGGCTGCTGTCAGCTTTGGTGGGTCAAGACCTCTGGGTTTATGTAACCGCTCAGGTAACAGAGATGGTGGAATGGGTGTTTGTGAAGCTGGGCTGGCTGAGTGTGCCGAGTTTGAACACAATTGGGGCGATCGCCGCTGGGATGATTTTGGTTAACAATATTGTCTATTTATTTGTAGTGCATTTAGTAGCTTTACTGCTGTTAGGTCGTTTGGGAAATCCGATTCCGCTGCCGCCGCGCTGGGTTCAAGCATTGATCGATTATGAAGAATAGTTATTGGGAATTGGGAATTGGGAATTGGGAATTGGGAATTGGGAATTGGGAATTGGGAATTTAACAAATAACTAATAACAAATAACTAATAACAAATAACTAATAACAACTGATAATGATTGGTATTTATACAGAAATCGAACAAGGGCAGCGGTGGCTCGATCGCTATCGGGGACAGAAACCGATATTTGCCTGCGTGTTAGGATTTACCGCGACAGGCTTAATTCCGGGGATTTCAGCCGCAGGAGCAACGCCGTACGATCGACAATTTACTTGTTTAGCCGATGCAGAATTCTTGTACAACGGCCCCCAACCGTCGCCGCAATATCCTTTGCCGCCCCTACAAGCCGGAGCTTCGCCCGTACTGATATCTCGCGCTGTAGTCGAAGCTTTGGAAATTCCCCTTTACCTGTTTAATGCTGGTTTGCCCCTCCCGCCGATCGTACCTGCAATTGATTTGGGCGGGACTGCGGCAAAGTGTCTGACTTCTGGCAAAGCTTTAGAACTCGAAACAGTCAAACATTTGCTGGAACAAGGGTTAATTTGGGGAGCTAAATTGGCAGCTCAAGCTAATAACAGCTATCTAATTTTAGGCGAGTGCGTAGTTGGGGGAACGACGACTGCTTTGGGTGTGTTAATGGGTTTGGGTATTGCAGCATCAGGCAAGGTTAATAGTTCTCATCCTTGCTGCAATCACGCTCAAAAATTAGCGGCGGTGACAGCGGGACTGCATAATGCTGACTGGAAAATTGGCTCGCAAAACAGCACTTCTCTAGAATTGGTGGCGGCGGTGGGCGATCCGATGCAGATAGCGGTGGCTGCAATGGCGATCGCCGCGAGTCGGACTTGCGGGGTGCTCCTGGCTGGAGGGACACAAATGCTGGCCGTTTACGCTTTGATGCAAGCCATAACCCGGGAATATGCTCTGTTTTGGCGTCCCGAACAAGTGGCGGTGGGGACTACACGCTGGGTAGCCGAAGACCCTACAGGAGACACTATAGGACTCGCTAAAGAGATTGGCGGTGTGCCTCTGTTGGCGGCGCAGCTAAGTTTTGCTGGCTCTGGCTACCCGCAACTTCAAGCTTACGATCGGGGATATGTCAAAGAAGGTGTCGGTGCTGGAGCGTGTGCGATCGCCAGTGGTCTAGCTGCAAATTGGAGTCCAACTCAACTCCTGGAAGCTGTGGAAGCTTTAGCACAGCGCAGCTGTGAAACTAAAAATTAAGTAGGATTCCTAAGCTGTTCGTCATTTAAAAGACGATTGTAGGGTGCGTCAGTTTTAAGGCGTTTCCCATGTATAGTCAGTGTTCTAGCTGACGCACCCTACCTAGATAGTTAGTGGTTTAAATGCGTAACAGCTTATTGCTAGACCAAATTTCGTATTAATCTGCTATTGCCATACTAATTATGCCCCAGAAAATATAGACAATTACTTTATAAATACACGAGCAGAAATCAACGCAAATTGTATTTTATCTGGGATTAATGCCCGATCGCCTCTAGCGATATTCACTTAGATCCGCCTACGTGTTGCGAGTACATTCTTTTGGAAAGCAACTGTTCTTCCAAGGCGGCAATTCGATTGTAAGCTGCCGTTAGCTGAGCGGTAAGGCGCTGGATTTGAATATCTGTGCTCAGCTCTTGTTCCAGGCTTTGAGAATTCTTGTCGAAGTAGCTGTCATCTAACAGTATGTCCTTGTGTTCCAGGAGCGCGTCGAGACGACTGTAGCTTTGATATGAGGAGGTTTTGTCATTTCCTATCGTTCCAGAGCAGTCGTTTCTCTGCTGGTTCAGCTTCGTCTCGTTGGCAGACTCCAATAACTTTTCATTGAGGTTTTCGATGAGTTTGTAGAGAGAATCGACTTGCTGGGTCAATGCTGTAACTTGTTGGCGGAGCATTTCCATAAAATTATTCCTTGGATAGTAACTTATATATTTACATTTTAGGGAAATCTTTACATAACTCGGATTTATCACTAAATTATTTAATTTTTGACCTAATTGTTGTGTTTCCAATCCTAACCTCGATCGGTCAGGTTACAAGCCCCCAGATTCATCCGTGCAGAAATAAAAAACATAGTATCCGATCGCCCGCCCCCGGATATATCCGTGAGGTCGCTTTCTCCAATTCTTGAATTTTTACGCACTCCAACAAAGAAACCGGGTTTTTTACCGAATCTGCGTGTCACAACCAAGTATTTTTGTAAAAAACCCGGTTTCTGAGCCACCATGCGTCCCAAACTCTAAAACAGACTCCGATCGCACCAGAAGAGAGTAGAATGACTCTGTGTTTGAAAAAGAAATAAGACAAATCGGTGCCAACCACCGGACTCGAAACACAATTATTTCCCGACGCGCAGAACACATGGACGATCGGTCAATACTTAGAAAAGCGGATTCACAGGTGAAACGAAGGTCTTTGCTATTGGGGGCCGCCACCCTAACTTTAAGTCAATTGGCGGCAGGTTGCGACTCGAAGCCCATTCTCAAAATTCGATCGCTCAAAAATGGTATTCCGGCCCAACTGGTAAGCAAATTTAGCCGCGATTTACAACCGTCTCCGGTTTTGCAGGTAACGCAAGAAGGTCAATTAAAAGAATTATTCGCGCTCCTGCAGGAGTGGAAACGGGTTCCCGAATCAAAAAATCAAGCTAACTTGGTGATGTTGGGAGATTACTGGCTGAGTTTGGCAATTCGGCAAAAATTGATTAAGCCGATCGATCCTGCTAAATTTAGTAATTGGTCGAAACTGCCCGAAAGATGGCAAAAACTGGTCAGGCGCAACGATGACGGTCAATTAGACTCTAAAGGTAAAGTCTGGGCTGCACCTTACCGCTGGGGAAGTACAGTAATTGCCTATCGAACCGACAAATTTAAGGCTTTGGGATGGACTCCGACAGATTGGAGCGACTTGTGGCGAGTCGAATTGCGCGATCGAATTTCTCTCCCAGACAGCGCTAGAGAAGTTATCGGCTTAACCTTAAAAAAACTCGGGAAATCTTACAATACGCAGCAATTAGATAAAGTTCCCAATCTCAAAAAAGAACTCGCAAATCTGCACGGACAAGTTAAACTTTATAGTTCCGAAGCTTACCTGCAACCATTGATTTTAGGCGATACTTGGTTGGCCGTAGGTTCCTCTGGGGATTTGTTACCGTTGCTGCAAACTCAAAAGGATATTGCTTTAGTAATTCCGGTTTCAGGAACTGCACTTTGGACTGATTTGTGGGTAGAACCAGCATCGGGAAAGCCAGCTTCGTTAGTCGAAAAATGGATTGATTTTTGCTTGCAGCCTCGGATTGCGCCTCAATTATCTTTGCTGGCTAAGGCAAGTTCGCCGATAATTGTCGGCATGAAACCGGAGGATTTGCCTGCTGATATTCGCACCAATCCTTTGTTACTGCCGGATGCTAAGATTCTGTCTGCTAGCGACTTTATGCTGCCGTTTGGGGAGGCTGGGATTCAGCAGTATCGATCGCTCTGGCAAGAAATTCGGCAAGTAGTGAGAAGTTAGGCGTTGCTGAGAAAGGAGTATGATTTGCCTCCGCAATTTAGTAGGGGCAATTCATGAATTGCCAGTAGTTAGTAGGGTGCGTTAATTTAAAATCCTTTCAGCTTTCCTCGGAGACCGGGATTTGACAAAGATTCTAAATCGATACGGCAGGTAAGCCGATCGCCCTGACACGAATAAACTGCCAAAGCTGTTCCTTGACGGTTGCAAACTCGCAGATTGTAACCATATTCGCTGGCGACAGTCCCGAAGCGGTTGACAAACTGATAGCGTTCCATATAATCGAGCAAACTCCACAGTTGGCGGTTGACGATGATGATAACCCAAGTATTGCCCGGATCGATAAACCAGCGATCGAGCAATTTGCCGCCAAACTGTTTTTGAGCTAACCACAGACTCGGCACGCTTTTTGCGGTTTGCGAAAGCGGAGGCGATGGCAGATTTGCATTGCCAGCAGGGCAGATCGGCTGCTGGGAATATGCCATCGGTTGTCCCCACAGCAAGGCTCCGACGCACGCAGAACCAGCCATCAGAAACAAAAATAAACTTTTTGTCAAAATGCAATTTTTGCGGGTATCAACATCGTATTTCATCATTATTTTATTTCTGATATATTTCCCGTGAGGGCGGGTTTATGAGATTGTTTGTTTTTGGCTTTTATTGTTGGTAAAACCCGCCCCTACAGCCATGTTAAAATTCCGATCGCCTAAACAAGGAAGCAGGCAGAAAAGCAGTAAAAGTAGAACCGCAATTTAATTCGCTTGAAACTTCAATATCGCCGCCCATCATCTGACAGAAACGCTGGCTGATAGTCAGTCCCAAACCAGTACCGCCGTACTTGCGAGTAGTTGAATTGTCAGCTTGAGTAAAAGGTTGGAATAGTCGCTCTTGCTGCTCTTGTGTCATGCCGATGCCCATGTCCGTCACTCGAAAAATTAAGAATTCTGAATCCAAAATTAACATTTGAGCAACTCTAGGTTGATATTTATTTTTTAATTCTTCACTGGTAATTCTTTCGACAGTAAGTACGATCGCCCCATTAGCCGAAAATTTAGCAGCATTGCTGAGCAGATTTAGGATTACTTGTCGCACTTTCATCAAATCGCCGTGCATAGCGCCAATATTGTCAGCACTCAAGACTTGCAAGGTATTAGTGTTTTTATCCATCAGCGGCTTGATCGTGGTTGCCACCTCCTCGATTAAGCCACCAACATCGAAGCTTTCGAGATAAATCTCCATCTTGTCAGCTTCAATTTTAGAAATGTCGAGAATGTCGTCAATCAGTCGCAGCAAGTGTTTCCCAGCAGTGCGAATTTTGTCTAAATCCGAGACAACCTCTAAGTTGCCCACCTCTTCGGCATCTTCCACCAGCATATCGCTGTAGCCGATAATCGCATTCAGCGGAGTACGCAACTCGTGGCTCATGTTTGCCAGAAATGCACTCTTGGCGCGGTTGGCGAGTTCGGCGGCCTCTTTTGCCAATTGCCAAGCTTCCTCTGCGTCTTTGCGATCGGTGATATCGCGCAGCGTGGCCACCACTGATTCGACGCTGCCGTCTGTGCCATAAACCGGGCTGAGAATGTACTCGTAGTCGCGGGTTCCCCAGGCTGCGGTGGGGACGATTACTTCGCCTTTGACTGGTTCGGCTGTGGCAAATATGCCGTCGCATTCTTCGTGAACTCGCTGCATAATTATTGGCGACCAGCCTAATTCCTGCCAGGTTTTGCCAATCATTTCTCTGGCGTTCATCCCGCCAGCTTGAGCGGCGGTGCGGCTGACATAGGTGTATTTTCCCGATCGGTCAACTAGAAAAATTAGGTCAACAGAAGCGCCCAGAATGCCGTCAACTGTTCTGGCGTGTCGAGCTACTTGAGCGCTCATTTGTCTGACGGTGATGGCGCCGCGGACACGGGCCGCTAGTTCAAACTGCAAGAGTTCGTTGGCTTGTTTGAGGAATACGGTGCGCTGTTCAACTTCTATTTCTAGTTCTGCTTTGGCTTTTTGTAGGGTGAGTTCGGCAAGTTTGCGCTTGCTCACATCTGTAGAAATTGTACAGACTGCATAAGCTATACCTTTGGAGTTGCAGAGGGGAAATTTCAGAGAAAGATAAGTATGCAGCCCATCGTCTTGAGGGATGACTTCTTCGATGCTTAGAGGCGCACAGGCTTCGAGAACTTTCAGGTCGTTTTCTCGAAATGTTGCCCAAGAGTCTTCGGGGAAAATATCGCCGTCGGTTTTGCCTGTTATTTGCTCTTTTGCCATGTGGAACAAATTGTCAAAATGGCGGTTTGTGAGCAAGTATTTTCCGTCAACATCTTTGATGTAAATCATTGCTGTTGAGTTGTCTAAAATCGCTTGCAGCAGTGCTTCGCTCTTGCGGAGGGCTTTTTGAGTGTTTTGGCGTTCGAGTATTTCTTGCTGCAATTCCAAGTTGACGCGATTTAAGTCTTGCCAAGCTTCCTGGACTTGATCTAAGGCGATCGAGCTTTTTTCTTGTTCTGTACTTGGTAGTTGTGGGTAGTTTGAAACCGAGTTTGCGGTAACTTCTAGGGTTTGAAAAGCTAGGGGGATTGGGAAATTTGCGGTCATCGGGCGTTGTGGAAGCTCTCGAAGACGATCGCCCGAAAGATTTTGATTTTGAAAATCAACTGTTAATTTATTGTCTAAATGCAGTTTTTTTGGGAATAAACCGAATTTGCCCAAATTTAAATTACTAGATAAATTGTCAGAAGTGCAATCCTCTTCGTTGGCGTAGCCCCCGTAGGGGCGGGCTTTCCTACCCTTCGGGAACGCCTTCGGCGAACGGATCGCTTCGCTAACGCCAGCGGGGTGAGATTCCCAATTTTCCTCTGCTGTTGAGCTATCTGAGTGACCGGGTTTGGCAATCCGGCGGCTAACTGCAACCGCCAAGGTCAAGGGTGTGGCGACAGCAAACGCAGACAGTGCCACTAGCCAATTATTGCCCCACCAGTTGTCGATCGAGGTTTTAGGGATGCCATGCACTAAAACTGCTGCGGGTTTTCCGGCTAAATTGTTCAGGGATTTGGCAGCTACTGCATGAGTTTGATTGCCTGTTTGTACGTTTCCTACGACTAAGTTGCCATCGGCGGCGACTGCCGATTTTAGCAGAGATTTGTCTCGCAGCAAGTCGAGCAACTGTTGGTTTTTGGGATTTGTTTGCGAACTTGCCAAAACAAATCTGCCGTCAGCTTGCGGTGTGTAGATAGCGCGATATCCGCCTTGTGAATTGAAGGTTTCGCGGATTGCAACTGTCGGTATTGGGTTCAGAATTTTTCCTAACACTAACACAGCAATCGCTGTCTGACTTTTGGGATCTTTTACCGGAATTGCTGCGTAGCGGACTAGCACAGGGCGATCGCCTATTCCGGGCGGCAAAAATAGCCATTGTTTCTCAACTTCTGATTTAGCAATAATTTCCGTCGCGGTAATTTGCTCTTTTGAAGCGAATACTCGATCCACTATTTTTTGCAATTTAAAACTTTTTTCCTTCTGGTTGGGGTTGACGCTAACAACGATTTGGCGATTTTTTCCAACCAAAGCTGCGCTGTCTATTTCCCCTGTTTTGACTACATTTTCCAAAATTTCCTTGACAGATTTCCGTAAATTTGATATTTTACCATCGCTGTTATAAATTAAGGCTGTTTGGGCGATCGTTTTGCTGTCAGAGGAGTTTTGCAAACGGTCGGCGGCGCGATCGAGTTTGAGATTGTAGTTGCTTTCACTAAGGCTCAATTCTGATTTAGCTTGATTTTGCAATTGGTTGCTGCCAACTGCCGATGTTAGCCAAAGTGCTGTTCCTGTTAATCCAACTGGCAATATTGTTTGTAAAGCCAGCAGTCCAATTAGCTGTTTTCTGCTGAATGAAAAGTTGTAGATGCACGGCCTGAAACCTGCTTTAAATCTTTCGGAAGTCGCAACTTTGGTTGGCTGCCGACAATTTAGCTGGCTATCTTTCAAGTGAGTTTGAGCCATAGTAGTAGATGCAGAATCAGTTGTAGATGACACACGGCAAATTAATCTGGAACGCCATCAATTTTAGATTTTAGATTTTAGATTTTAGATTGAGTTCGGTTAATCGCTCATCCTAAAATTGTGCGGTCTCGCCGAACCCAACAAAGCAATCAAATGACTGGGATATTTTCACAGAAACTGCTTTCTGGCTGTTCAATCCGACTTTTTTATTTAGTTGTTTTCACCTATGCCGAGCGCTATTTAAAGTTTGTTCGGAGCAGACAGGGGATATTGGTGTCAACTTAAGACTAAAACCTTTTGTATTTCTCGTTGATAGCCGAGTCTCGATCCCCCTAAATCCCCACCCCCCCTGGCCCCCCCAAGGGGGGAAGGGGGACTTTCACCCCCCCTTTCCCCCCCTTTTTAAGGGGGGTTAGGGGGGATCGGGAAGACTATGAACTCAAACAGTAGACCGGTACCAGATAAGACGTTAAGTTGACACCAAGGCCCGCAGACAGTCGCCAAACTAGGTAGTTTTTTTCTCGACCGTATCGTAGATTTACTTAAAATAAAGTTTAACGTAATTATTGCAGCACTTAGATACGCTCGATCGCCCTTTTCCTTACTTCGCCTTGTTTTCAGTCCCACAACCGCCTGCCTGCTTTGCCGCCCAGCCGCTGGTGAGTATCCTTCAGCAAGGTTGGGATGTCTAACTCTTCGGGACACCGGGGCAAACAATCGCCGCAATCGGTGCAGCGGTTGCCTTTGTTGCCGGGAAACCAGTGTCCGGCATTTTCAAACATGGCGTAGCGGTATTTGCCAAAGTCAGTCATGTCGCACCCGACGGCGAGATTGCGGAGTCGCAATATTTCGGGAATGTTGATGTTTTCCGGGCAAGGTAAACAAGCATAACACTGGCTGCATTTGTCGGTTGCCAAACGATCGGCAATAACCGATTCTAGCCTCACGAAGGCAGCAATTTCGGCGTTTGTCAGCGGAAAGTCGCGATCGGCATATTTCAGGGGTTGCTCTAATTCTGTCGCATTTGCAGCCCCCACACTGAGTGTCCCAATCCTACTATCGCTCAGTAAAAACCGATAGTTAAGCTCTAAAGGCGAGAAAGGCGAGCACAATTGCGCCAGAGTTTCTGGGGGCGTGTAGAGTTGCCCTCCTTTGTCTGCTGGGGAAATGATGAAAACGCCCATATCTTTCTGCTTGGCGAGTTCAATTGCCGGGGCGTTGCGCTGAAAAAAATAGTAATAATGCAGGTTGACAAATTCAAACAAATCTGTATTGATGGCAGCCAAAATCAAATCCAGAGGCCCGTGAGTCGAAAAGCCGACGTGCCGAATGCGACCATCGCCCAGGGCTTTACGTACAGCTTCCATGCAGCCTGTGGGCGATCGTACGATCGCCAAATGTTCCCAAGTATTCAAACCGTGAATTGCCAGACAGTCGATATAGTCTAGATTCAGGCGTTTGAGGGATGCGTCGATGCAGCGTTCCATTGCAGCGACATCTTCCGTCGGGGAGATTTTCGTGGTGATGTGGAGGCGCGATCGATCGACAGGCAACCCAGCTTCTAGGGCCGCACCGAGATATTCCTCACTGCAACCGTAACCCGCAGCCGTTTCCAGGTGATTGATTCCAGCAGACACAGCCTGCCGTACAGTCTGGCCGGCAATTTCCTCAGAAGCCAAATAGCGCATGGTTCCCAAGGAAAATACGGACAGGTGCAAGTTAGTTTTGCCAAACCGTCGATAGCGCATAAATGTTACGACGAAGTTTCACTCTGGCCCAAGCCGCTTCTTTTAATCAAATCCTCTGGACGGAGGTTTGAGATAAATTCCCGGAAGGCCCGGCGTTCGGCTTCATCAGCATCTCGATCGACCGGTATCGACGCATCGGCGACGACTTCTTCCATCACCCAGATGGGGCAGTTCGTCCGCAGGGCGAGGGCGATCGCGTCGCTGGGTCGGGCATCAATTTCTTTTTTAACTTCACCCTGACGGACGATCAGGACGGCATAGAACGTGTTATCTTGCAGCGAATGAATCACTATCCGCTCCAAGGTAAGATTCCAGGCCTCTAGGAAATTGACCATCAAATCGTGAGTTAAAGGTCGGGGAGGCTTGTGGCCTTCCAGAGCACTAATAATAGCCTTTGCCTGCTCCTGACCGATGTAAATAGGCAAAGCGCGTCGCTCAGTAGAGTCTCTCAGTAGGACAATAGGGCTGCGCGTGGCTGCATCTAAGGCAATTCCAGCGACTTTCATTTCAATCATTCGATCGGCCTCATAGAATTAAGAAACTGCAAGGCGGTAGAAAACTTGGACATAAAGATAACCTAAATCCAGTATGACTTGATCTTCGTCTGAATCTGCAACTGATCGGGGACTGTCGATTTAAGATTTGAGATTTTCCATTGACAATAGGGATAGAGGGGATGGAAAAAGCTCCTGCATCTGATTTGTGACTGTGGTTTGATGTAAATGAGCGATCGACTACGGAAAAATACTTATGTTTACAGGACTGATTCAATCTCTGGGAAAGCTGAAGTCGTTAGGCAACGATTATTTCCAAATTTCCTGCACCTCAAACAACTCCTATCAGATTTTACAAGATTTAGCCATTGGCGATAGCGTAGCCGTAGATGGAATCTGTTTGACGGTGGTAGAAGTTCTACCCCAGGGTTTTGTGGCTATTGCTTCCCCGGAAACCTTGCGCCGCAGCACTCTGGGTGCATTCCCCGATGCTTGGGTGAACCTAGAAACCTCCCTGCGTGCGGGTAGCAAATTGGGCGGACATTTCGTGACGGGACACGTAGATTCGATCGGCGCTTTAGCCACATCAACCCAAACCGCCAATTCTTGGGAGATGCGGTTTGAGGCCCCAGCAGCAGCCCATTCGGCATGGCAGCGTCAAATCGCACCATACATTGTTCCCAAAGGTAGCATCGCCGTCAACGGCATCAGCTTAACCGTAGCCGATTGCGATGCAGACGGAAACTGGTTTGAAATTGCCGTAATTCCCCACAGTTTTTCCGAGACAAACCTCAGCTATTTGCAGCCAGGAAGTTTAGTAAATTTAGAAGCAGATATTCTCGGCAAATACGTCGCCAAATTTCTCCGAAGCGGCGGCCGGCAATCGCATCCCGAACCCTGGGAAGAAACCCCTGCTATGAACAGTTTGGGAACAATTACACCAGAATTTTTAGCCGAACATGGATTTATGTAATTGTCAATAAAAATCGGCGGTTGAAACCGATCCTGCACCAACTTTTCTCCGAGCAAAGGAGGACACGGCAGTGCCGTTTCCCTACCCAAAATAATCGTAGGGAAACGGCACTGCCGTGTCCTACTCCCCGCGCTATTTTGCAGAATTGGTATTACTTTTCTCTCTGCGTTCTCTGCGCCCTCTGCGGTTCAACAATTCAACTCTATTTCTCAACAAAATTGTGCTTTTCCCACAACAATCCCGCAGCAATACCCGCCTGAGAAACTAAAAACAATCCGGCAATTAATAGCTTTTGAATGCCCGCTGCGTGGAAAAATGGATAAGCTAGCAAATTTAGATAAAATGACGGATGTTGCAGTTTCCCATTAGCTGCGCGTTTGGAGATAACTTGCTGAAACAAAAAAGCACCTCTACCATAATTGAATTGCTGCTGCCAAAACTTGCTCAGAGTTAGGGCATGGGAATGATAGACTGTAACTTCGGGAGCGTAGATTGCGACATTGCCCGAATGCAACCACCGATCGCAAAATTCCCGGTCTTCTCCAGCCGCCAGAGAAAAACTCGTGTCAAACCCGCCGATTTGTTGGAAAGCCTCAGCAGCAAGGGCAAAATTGTTAGAAGTGAAAAATTGCGCGCGATCGGCAATAGCATTGTAGTAACTGTAAAGGTAATCGATTAATTGCTGGCTGGCGGTAGAATAGATGTTATCCGGCAGCGCGTTTACAGTTCGACCTCCGATTAAGCAATCTGATGTTTCCACAAATCGCTTTTCCAGATTTTGTAGCCAATCTGTCCCCACAGTACAATCATCATCCGTAAATACTAAAAATTCGCCTTCTGCCCCAAAAGCTCCAGTATTTCGCGCCTTTGCGGGGCCGGAATTTGGTTGTGTCAGAAGTGTGAGATTCAACTGCTGAATAAAAGGAGAAATTGTTGATTTTACAGATATTTCTGTGCTGTCGTTGACAACAATAACTTGAAATTTCTCGCGCGGATATTCCAATTCCACAAAAGACTGAAGACACGCTGTTAATTTCTCGGGGCGATTGTAAGTCGGGACAATAATTGAAAACAGAGTTTTAGCTTGGTTCACAATCAATAATACCTTTTAATTTTTCAAGCGATATAGCACCGATTCAGTATTAAAATCTTTCCCGAAAACTGGTTCGAGTGGGCCCTCGGCACTTGTCAGCCAAGATAAAGCTTGTCTGGTGTATTCGTCTGTCTCTGTCAGGGGCCCGAATGCCACAGTGCTAATTTTATTTTTGCGGAGGTTGTCAATCCATGCCGGAAGTCGATCGGCTCTAAAGGGCACATATAAAACTTGTCTGTCCAAATTTCTCCCGTAAAACAGGTAGCTGCGGGAACTTAAAAAGAAACCTATTCTTTCATTTGGAACTGTATTTTTATCAATATACTCGTAAATGCCGCGATACAGTTCGGCGCGAGCAAAATCTCGCTTTTCCTTCGCCACCCAACTCGCACTTACTATCAATGCTATGCAGGCACTGATGATCATGATGTAACTCGATTTTTTTAAAGTAGCGAGTAGATTTTTCAACCATAACAAACTAGGATTATGCTGAGAAACCATCCAAGCTAGCAACAGCAGTCCAATATAAAGTAACGGGTATATTCCTAAATTTTCAAAATTTGGAGTTAATATTTTTATCACCAAATTGATGGCTTCCCCAAAATTAAATTTAAATCTTTCAATCAACCAACTCCCCCAAACAATACTGTTTCCGGTAAAAGAGGCATTTCTAATAATGTCAAAAATTGTGCTGCTAATAATGCCAGAAATGCTGCTAACTAAAACAACTGCGACAACCACTTTATTTCGAGTTTTTAACTTAGTTGCTGTAGCTGCGGCGGCGATGCCTAGTAAGCTTAAAAATGGAAATCCGTATCTGAGATTGAAACCGAGTAAAGGGCTGAGTTGACCGATCGCCTCTCCGGCAGTACCCGACGTGTAAGGTGTAATTAAATACAGAATTCCGGTGCTGACGAGCACTACAATTAGAATGATCTTATTTTGATCGATCGTTCTGGTTTTACCTTGGATCAAAGCCAGAGGTGCTGCTAATACCTGAAGTACGATCGCCAGAAATGGCAGTTGCAATCTAATCACGATTTGTAAGCCGAGAGTTTGCCAGTGGGAAATATTGCTGGGATTAAATTGAGCTGCTAAAGTGCTTTGCCAAATCTTGAAAAGTGGCGAAGCTGGAGGCGCTGGTATCGTAGGTGTTGGCGATGGTACAGTCGGTGTTGGTGACGGTGGTATCGTAGGTGTTGGCGATGGTACAGTCGGTGTTGGTGACGGTGGTACAGTTGGTGTTGGCGATGGTACGGGAGATGGTGAAGGAACAGGCTGTAAGGGAATTTGAATCTCGTCGCCATCGCCCACAGGATAATTGACGTGTAGCAATGTTCTCGCATACCAAAAACCTCCTAAAAACAACCAGCAAGCTATCCCACACCCAAAGACTGGTTTGATAAAATGGCTAATTCTAAAGTTAGCAAGTATAGAATTTTTATTCAGGGCGAATCTTTTGATTTCTAATATTGCTAATCCTCCTAAAAGTGAGAATGCATAAACTAATGCCGTGATTTTAATTCCGGCTAGCATTCCTGTGCTTGCCAAAAATAGGGAGAGTTCCCAGAGCGATCGGCTGCTATGATAGGATAATCCCAGATATAAACCGACTGTAAATATTGCAGCTAGCGGTAAGTCTGGATGGATGGTATTAACTTGGTTGAGCATCATTGGTACTGTCAATACTAAAGATGATGCTGCCATAGCGTGAATTCTGGTTGCTCCAAATTTTAAGCTCAATAGATAGACGGCAATTCCCTCAAGTACCCAGGCAATTAGCATGGGAAAAGCTGTGAGAAAGTCTTCTTTGAAGGGGAGTATGCACAAAGCAGATAAAACGTGCCAATTGTACGGATATACTCGGGCTTGCTCGTGTTCAAAAATCCAATTTCCGGCGGCATCTAATAATGTAAATGAATGGGTTTGATACCATCGGGCGATCGCAGGCAGGTGAAACCACAGTGAGTCATAATTGGTTGTGGGTTTGGTTGCGAGAGTTTCCCACAGCACAAATCCGGCAAAAGTGGTGGCACCAATAATTAGATATTCGGATTTGCCCAGAGGTTGATTGAGTTGGGGAATTTGCCACTGCGAGAACCTAAAAGCTCTGTGGTTTTTGGCATAAATCAGGATTAAGCCGATCGCACATATCACAATTTCGGCTATAATCACCGCAGAAATATTTAGTCGATCGGCACTTCCTAAAATCAAGCCACTACAAACTTGTGCAATACTCCATCCTGTCAGGAGTACGAGGAAAAAATGGGGAAATGAATAGTTACTGTTTTCGTTCTGATTCTCTAACGCAAGAGACAAGCTTAAGGGAATCGGGCCGACTAGAATAATCAGAAATAAAATTAATTCCCACAAATGCTGCGCTAGTTGCATAAGCTGTAAATTACTAATTTTTATCGGCTTTTCCTCGCGATCGGCAAAAGCATGGTAACGAGAAAAAGCCGCGAAATCGCGTGTTCCTTGCACCAAACATCAATTTTTGGCGTTGCTGAATTTAGGTATGATTCACTCGCTATAGCAATCGCTGAAACTCGCTGAGTAGGGGCAATTCATGAATTGCCGGCAATCGCTGAATTGCCCCTACTAAATTTCGGAGACCAATCATGCTCCTTTCTCAGCAACGCCCAATTTTTTTTGCGGGGTGGACGAATAGCCCGCCCCTCAAAAAATTAATCCAGCAAATCCCCAATTTTTACCTGCTAGCTTGCTTCTGAGTTTTGGGCTTGACGGCTTCGGGAGCTTTCGGCTTAGAAGTATCAGCTTTTAACAGTTCCGAGAATGGCGGCTGAAGGTTGTGAACTTCGATGTCCATTCCCAGCGGCAGAGGTGGAAGCTGGGGCAGATCGTTTTCCAAATCCTTGAGTCCCTTAGCGCTTTGTATTTCGACCATTTTCGGCATTTGCGGTACTTTTGCCGTTTCCAAAGTGCCGATCATTCTGGCTACAGCAAACTCTAGCTGAGAACCAGGGTCGATCGCCACCCAACCCTGATCGGTCATTTGGCGGATCTCGAAGTGGAGGTGAGGCCCTGTAGACATTCCCGTACTACCGACGCGGCCGATGGTATCTCCCTGTTTGACAAACTCTCCCGGTTTCACAAACAGTTCCGAAAGGTGTCCGTAGAGAGTTTCCTGAGAATTTTTTTTGTGGTTGAGGACTACCGTCAAACCGTAGCCACCCAACCAATCGGCAATGGCGACTTGACCTGCATAAGCCGCCAGTACGGGCGTTCCCATCGGGGCCCCCAAGTCAGTTCCGGTGTGAAACCTGCCGTGGCCCATAACCGGATGAGTCCGCCATCCAAACGGCGAAGTAATTTCCGCAGCAATAGATAGCGGAAACAGCAGGCTGCTGTTGCCATTTCCGGGCAGGCCTGCGGGACGAGGTGTGAGATTGTAGTAAGCAAAACCTGTATTGCTACCGCTGCTGACACTAACCGCACCGACTTGAATCGGGCCGAGTCCCATGCTGGGGGGTGGTTCGCCACTGTAAGATGCAGGGTTGACCGAGTATCCAGAGTTAGTCGAATATCCGGCGTTAGTCGAGTATCCATTAGAGTCGCCTGGGGGTGTATAGGCAGATTCTGGCGGGTTTGAACTCCCCCAAACCTGGTTGCCTATTTGTTGAGCGGCTTGACCGACATTACTGAGACGATTCCCGCTATTATTTCCGGCAACAGTTCCTCGAACATTGCCCGGAAGAGTCCGAATATTCCCGGGAAGGCTTTCTGGCAAATTTCTAGGAGGGGTTGCAATATAGGAGTCGCGTGCGATCGGAGTTTCCGGGCTGTAGTTGGGCGCTGCTGCATCTGCCGTCACTGGCGGCTCGGAAACAGCAGATGCAGCAGCACACAAACCGCCAACTCCTTCGCAACCGGTCGATCGTTCTGCAAACTCTATTGTTGTCGGCGCTTCGTAGTTGCTGGTTGCGCCAACGCTGTAGTCTGTTTGGTCGGTTTCAGCGTAGGCCGGGTTAATTGGTGCTTCAAAAGGAGGCTCCTGGGCCGTTGCTTCTGGTAGGGGAATCAGCGCGGGTTCCGGCAGATAATAGGCTGGAGGTACTTCGGTGGCGTACTCTGGCTCGCGCGGCCTAATTTCTGCCTGGGGCGCGGGCTCTGCTTCTGGCTGCCATTGGCGGGCTGCGGGTTCCGGGGGCGCCAGAGGAGCTTCAAACAGTGGCTGGAGGTCTGCTGCGCCGGGGACGGCTTGTTCTGCTGGCGGAATTTCGGCTTGGGCCCAAACTAAGCCTTTGCTGAGGAGTCCCAGACTGGCAAGGCAACCCAGTCCCACCAGCAGTGAGCGATCGGACAAAAGGCGCGATCGAGTCCGGGCGCCTGTAGGGTTCTTTTTGTGCTGTTTGGTGTTCAAATGGGCTGTTATTTGCTTGTCTGGAAGTGGTTTCACGATTTTTTTTCCCAACTCAACAGGGGGCGCAAGGAGCTCGAAGTCAGGATCGAACTTATGGCAATCCTTGTCTTTTATACAGCCCTAAATGATTTTACCGGGCTTGAGGCAATTTTTTGGGCGCATTGAATCAAGCTTGAATGTCGCTTCGAGTCGCGATCGATCGAGATAGTTTTTTAGATCCAGATTGCACTCTTGACTCGTTTCGTGTCACGGCCACAATGATGATAGCGCTTTGGTGTTCATCGATGTTAATTATTTGCCTATATTTCTCCGGTTATCCAAAATTTCTGGAGCGCCGCCCGTCCTCAAACAGCCGAGTCTGTGCCATGTTTTGAGAAAGCCGATCGCCCATTTAAACTTAATCGGCTTTGATTGTTGATTGTTTAGAATACAAGCTAAACGATTCTCTTGGGGATGGATGGGTTTTTATGACTGTAGCTGGCGATCGCTTGACAAATTTTCCCGACTCTGAATCCGCCGGACAAGCGAGTGAGAGCATCTGGCGGTGGCAAAGCTGGCAAGGCTTGCCCTATCTGACTTGCAGCTTGCTTTCTGGGTGGTCTCACGGCTTTTTTACTCGCGATTTCTCGCCCCGGGGCCCGATCGAGCTGACGCAAGTTCTCGAACCCGCAGCCCGGGTTTACCGCCTCCAGCAGGTACACGGCAATGCGGTACTCAACACCAGTCAATTGTCCGCTGCTGCTGCGGCGACCGACTCGGAAACCGCTGTCCCAACCTATGAGTCGGGTGATGGCTTGGTGGCGGCGCGATCGCTGGAGGCGCTTTGGGTGTGCTCGGCCGACTGCGTGCCGGTGCTGATTGCTGATAGTTGCACCGGAATGGTAGCGGCCGTTCACGCAGGTTGGCGCGGGACTGCTGCTAAGATATTACCAGAGGCGATCGATCAACTTGTGGCGCAAGGCAGTAAAAGAGAAAATCTGAAGATTGCTATGGGGCCGGCGATCGCTGGAAAGGTTTACCAGGTATCTGTGGAAGTGGCAGCGGAACTGGGAGCCGCGATTGCTCCCCAGAGTGCCGTTAGTGCGACAGCCGACGACATTCTCAAGTTTTTGCACCAACTGCCCGCATCGCCTGTATCGGCCGATCCAGAACCGGGAAAAGTACGCTTGGATGTTCGCCTCTGCAATGCTCTGCAATTGCAGCAGTTGGGAATCGATCTTTCTTTCGTGGCGATCGCTCCTTTCTGTACTTATTCTGACTCGGATCGCTTTTTTTCCTACCGCCGCGATCGACTTAAAAAAATCCAGTGGTCGGGAATTGTGAGCGGCTGCCGGACAAGTCCCTGCTGAAGGCATTCGGCACAATGTAAAATTTGAGATGGCCTCTTCTAAAAATAACAATCTAAATAAAAATCTTTGGATTGATGAATTTTTATTTCCGAATGCCTTCTACCTTCTACCTTGCCAAGGTTTGCTGGTTCCTGTCAACAAGCACTAAAAACTAGCAGCAAAACTTTTGGGAAAGCGGCGATTGCCCCCGCCCCGCTTTCCTCTCTTGTTAAGATTGCCATATAACGAGAGTCTTCAGCGGGTTATTAAAATGAGTGAGCCAACTCCCTATCAACTGCTTGAAGTCGATGAAGATGCTTCCTTTGATGAAGTGCAAGAGGCCCGCACTCGTCTAGCCGAGCAGTACAGCGGTGACAAGAAACGTTTGGAATCGATCGAAGTTGCTTACGACGCGATCCTCATGGATCGCCTGCGGCAACGACAGGAAGGTAAAATTAAAGTACCCGAACGTATCCGCTTTCCCGAGCGACTGACTCCCCCACCCGCAAACTTTACTCCGTCTGCTCCATCGGGCAGCCCAGCTTGGTTGCAGCGCCTGATCGATACTCCTAGTCGATCGGACATTTTGTGGCCGGCTGGGGTATATGCGGGGTTGGGCGGACTGAGTATTTATCCGGCGGCTAATGATTCTTTACTACAGTTGACTCTGGCTCTTGGGGTCGGCTCTTGTCTTTATTTTCTGAATCGCAAGGAACAAAAATTTGGTCGGGCTGTGCTGCTGACTGTGGCAGGCTTGGTTATAGGCTTGGTGCTGGGAGGCCTTTTGGGCCCTTTGGTCGGTACGGCATTGATAACAACAGAGAAATTTATTGCTTTGTTTACGTTTTTAATTCTGTGGCTGGTCAGCGGTTTTCTGCGATAGTCAGCAGTCAGTTGACAGTTGACAGTTGACAGTTGTCAGTTGACAGTTGTCAGTTGTCAACTGTCATCAATCATTAGTCAACCATCAACAGTCATTAGTTATTGGTAATTGTTAATTGGTAATTAGTAATTGGTAACAATCAACTAACTACTAACACCTAAAACCTACGAACCAACCAATAACAATTAACCAATAACAATAATTAACCACTGCCAACAGTCAACAGACAACTGACTAATGACTACTGACTACTGACTAATGACTATCTAAAATAATCTCAACTGCTTCGCTCAAATTGTTGGCAATTAAATCCGGTTGGTGCATTTCCAGTTGGGCCCGATCGCGAATTCCGCACAAAACACCAATTACCTTGACACCGTGCCTTTTTGCTGCTATAATATCCGCCTCCGTATCCCCGACCATCCAAAGGTCAGACGCCGGCGGCAGTTCGGCGAGAGCTTTTGCCATCAGCAGAGGCTTATCTTTGACATCCCCGGTTTTGACGTAATCGTTGGGGAGGCAATAGCGGCGGTTTTCAGGGAAAAACTGCCCTAAATTGCAGCGGTTGAAGGCTTCGTCCAGTTCTCTGACCCGGCGCATGGTCATTACGGCTAGGTCTACTCCAGCGCGCTGCACCTTTTCGAGGGTTTCCGCAGCTCCGGGGACAGGTCGATCGTACTTCAGGTAGGGGAGCGTGTGGACGGTTTGACGGCGTTTTAGGGCAAATTCCCGGGCTTGGTCTGCGTCTAATCCTGAGAGGATGCCGATTTCGGTTTCGGGAACCCGGGCGCGTTTCATGTCCCAAAACTCGGCTTTCGGTAATTCGCGCACTGCTTGCCCCTCATATTGAGTCTCGGCCAGACACTCCTGGTAAACTCGGTAATAGCGATCGGACACGTCCATTATCGGGCCGTCAAAGTCGGTAATAAGTCTCAGCATTGAGCAGAGTATTTTTAAGATTTTATACAAATTGTTCGATATCATATCACTTAAAGGTATGGCAACCGCGCCAAGACGGTTGCTATGCGACATTCTTAACTGCTGAAACCATTACTTTTCTTCCGAGTTCCATCGGACTGACATCCGTTACATAATCCATTGCCGAACTTCCTTCCTTTACGAAACTTGACACATATACCTCAGTCAGGTAAGGTTTATGGAATGGTGCGAATTAAAGGCAACAGTTGAATTAAACTGTACCAGTTCTCAATCGTAGCGGTTGTAACCAATATCAGGGAATATACAATTTTAAGACGTGTAGCACAAATAGTGCGAACCGCTACGTATTTTTAATAAATCACAGCCTCAATCGAGGCTCGGCTTGACTGAAATTGCTCGATAAAAAGTGGATTAAATTAATATTTTGCCCTTTTTAAAATAAGGAAAAAAATTGCTGGAAAATCCAAAATTTACTGTTTCGATAAATTAGCCAGCAGTAATAGTTGGTGGCATTCCCCAGTATAAAAAATCCCGCGAGCAAGAGCAGCAAAACCACGGCAAACTTTACCTGCTAACCTTTGAGAGTGATGCTCTACAATAACGAGATGCTTCCAACATTAAGTTTAGAGAGCGGCCCGAGAAGTATTAATATTCTTCTTTACAAGCTGTTATCCTTGCGCAGGGTTGAATACCTCGTAGTCGATCGGGAACTTAAGATTCAAGAAATATCTTTGAACGTCCAAGATTTTGCTGACATTCCTGACGAAGTAGGCAAAGGAAAAGACGTGCGCGATAGTTTTCCCGAACTGATCGGAATTGAAGAAATTCTGGAAGATATTATTCACAAACGAGAGCAAGACTTTCAGTTAAAATCAATTACCAGAGTTCTCGAAAACGGGTCTTATTTGTATCTGGATTTGTATATTTTTGGTTGTACAGAACAAGTCAATGCTGAGAGATTGATGATTTTATGCGAAGATGTGACAGATAGCATTGCATCTCAGCAAATTATGGTTCAGTCAGCCAACGAAAATAGTATTAAAGTCGATCGCTTAGCCGCTGATAGCGATTATATTGACAAAATCATCAACTCCCTCGGCGATGTTTTGTTTGTAACAGCAACATCTGGAAAAATCAAAAAAGTGAATCTAGCTGCACAGCAATTATTTGGATATACCGAATCGGAACTAATCGACAAATCCATATCCATGATTACGGCTGACGGGGAATTGCTGCGCCAAGTCAGCCAGCTACCTCCTGCACTTAAAAGCGAATCTTGGCATCAAGTAAAAGTAGTTTGCCAAACGAAAATAGGTTTGAAGCTGATTCTCGCGTTTTCCTGCTCTACTTTCGAGACCAGCATAGAAAGCCAGTATGCAGACAGCGATGCCATACAAGATTTTGTTTATATCGGCAGAGATATTACCGAGCAACAGCGCATAAAAAATCGTCAAAAAGCACAGTATGCTGTGACGCATATCCTATCAGAATCAAGTTCTCTAGATAGCGCAGCTCCGAAAATTATACAAGCTATTTGCGAAAGTTTTGGCTGGGATATTGGCGAACTTTGGACGCCTGCTGAGAGGGAGAAAGAAAATAGATTTGGCGCGGAAAAAAAATGCGAAAAACAGCCGCTTTTGTGCCTGCCGCTCTGCTGTGCGATCGAGGAAACTCCTTATTTGCGACGGGTGGGTGTTTGGCCGATGGCGAGGGAAGTTAGCGAGTTTGCTGAAAAAAACCAGCAGATTATTTTTGCTCCGGGTGCGGGTTTGCCCGGATCGGTTTGGAGGAGCGGTTCTGTGCAGTGGATTACTGATGTTGTGGGCGATCGCAATTTCGTGCGTCCGCGCTTGGCCGAGGAAGCGGGACTGCGATCGGGATTCGGTTTTCCCATTCACGCTAGCGGTCAAGTTGTAGGGGTAATGACTTTTTTCTGCCGGGAAAAACAGCCGCCGGATGAAGATTTGGTTCAGATGATGGCTGCTGTCGGTTCTCAATTAGGGCAGTTTGTCAAGCGCAAATATGCGGAGCAAGAATTACAAGAAGCTGAATCTTCAATCCGAGCTTTGTACGAACAAGAAAAACGGCAAAGTGAAGAATTAGCTCAGCAAAATTTAGCTTTAGAACAAGCCAAACTACAATTAGAAGCAGCTAACCTGGAATTGCAGCGGATCGCTTCGGTGGACGGATTGACTCAAATTCCCAACCGCCGTTGTTTTGACGAAACATTGGAGTTAGAATGGCAGTGGATGGAGCGAGAAAAAGAGCCCCTGTCTTTAATTTTGTGCGATATCGATTTTTTCAAGCTTTATAACGATCGTTACGGCCATCAAGGAGGCGACGAATGTTTAAAACAAGTGGCCGAGATTTTAGCTCGCAGCGCTCAGCGCGGGGGAGATTTAGCCGCCCGCTACGGTGGCGAAGAATTTGCGGTAATTTTGTCGCAGACTGATGTTAAAGAAGCAATGCGGGTAGCTGAATCAATTCGCAGCGATTTGAAAACTGCGGGAATTTTGCACGCTGCTTCTAAGGTAAGTGAGTTTATAACTCTCAGTATAGGGATCACTACTGCTGTATCTGCTGCTGGTTTATCGATTGAGGGGTTAATTGGAAAAGCCGATCGCGCGCTTTACCGAGCTAAACTAGAAGGGCGCGATCGCATAGTTTACCTAGACTAAAAAACCGAATTTCAGGGCGGGAAAGGAGTATTTTCTGATGATTGTGAGAGAAGCTAAAATCGCTGACGCACCTGCAATTGCACGGGTTAATTTAGACACTTGGCGGACAGCTTACCGAAAAATTATACCACCAGATTACCTCGCACAACTGTCCTATGAAAAACGAGAAAGCAGTTGGCAAGAAACCCTGGCAAACGTCAAAAATACTGGGGATTTTGTCTGTGTTACTGAGAATGACTCGGGACAAATTGTGGGTTTTGCTGCGGGCGGTTGCGAGCGCACGGGCAAATATGTTTATCAAGGAGAATTATTTGCCATCTATATTTTGGAGGAATATCAGCGTCAAGGAATCGGACAACAACTCGTACGAACAGTTGCCACAAAATTGGCAGAATTAAGTTTGAATTCGATGCTGGTTTGGGTACTGGGAGACAATTCAGCCTGTCGATTTTATGAATTTTTAGGAGGTCAAAAAGTGGACGAACAACAGACAAGCAGAGCAGGAGTTGCACTGAAAGAAATTGCTTACGGGTGGACGGATATAGCAGTGCTCATCGACACGCTCGCATGACCACCTAAAAATTGGAAATTTTATCAATCATATCAAATCCCCGCTTCATCGTGGGGTCTAAAGTCTCCTTCAATCTGCCACCAAATATAAGCACAATTTTCAGTTTTTCGGCTCGCAGCCAACAGTCAACAATCATCTCTCCTGAGTGCAACCGGAATCGATATCATTTATTAAACTTCCCCTCTTCATTTGTTCCCGTTCAATAGCCTCAAACAAAGCCCGAAAATTCCCAGCCCCAAAACCTCCAGCTTGCACCTTTTTGCCGTCAACTAAAGTAACTCGACGCTCAATAATCTCGAAAAAGAAAGTCGGTTCAGCAAAAATTGGCTGGGTAAATATTTGCAACAGCATCGCTGCGGGAGTATCTTCTTGCCAATCTGCCAAAACTTGAGAAGCTGCAATTGCTTGCCAATCTGCGGGCACATAGTTTTGCCGGTGCTGCAATTCGGAGTAGTATGTTGGAGGAACCGGCAGAAAAGGCAAACCGCGCGCTCGCAAATCGGCAACAACACCTACGATATCAGCAGTTTTCAAAGCCATGTGCTGAATTCCCGGCCCCCGATTTGCACTCAAAAACTCTTGAATTTGAGAATTAGCCGATGCCGGTTCGTTAATCGGGAATTGCACCCCACCCTCAGCGTGCACCATAACTTGGCTCCGCAAAGCCGACTTCTCAGTCTGAATGTCAAAATTTTGCTGCGGCGCAAAATCTAATATTTTCTGATACCAACTAACAGCACTTGACAAATCGCCCGATTCAACATTTAAAACCACGTGGTCGATGAAGGTAAACAGTGGCAGCTTAGCAGAAGCCCGTAGCAGTGAATTCTCGCCAATTCGCTCAACAAGCGTGTGGCTTAAATCTCCCCACCCAGCGATTTTTGCCCGTTTAAAACAGACTCCTTCGTTTAGGTCTTCTTGAATCGGTTCTAGGATTTTAGCGCCTGCCGCAGCCGCTCGACGCACCGCTAAGTGGATATTTTTTACCCGAAAACCCACATCGGCAATCCCCGGAGGATGATACTTCAACCAACTAGCAGCGGGACTAGCCGATGTCAAGGGCGAAGATAAAACAAAACATACATTGCCGCTGCTGACAGCTTCAGTATGAGTGTGGCTGTTGGCATAACCTGCTATTGATTGAAAGCCTAAGTGGCTGACAAACCAGTCGCGGGATACTTTAGCATTTTCAACGTAAAATTGAATGCGATCGAACTCCATAATCAATAATTGAAAATGGAAACTGAAAAACCAAAAATCGGTCGAGTTTCAGTGGGAAACTGCAAGCGAGAGACTGAGAAAAGGAGATTTTTCATATGTTTTTTGTGCGCGCACTTAACAATAACCTAAAAAATGAAAATCCCAACTCCCTCTGAAGGTATAAATATGTCGGCACTTAAAAGAAACCCGGTATCTGCGATAATTTGGGTTTGACCATGAGTGCTTCGCCAAGCGGTAAGGTGCGGTGTGTATGAAGTCTTACATATAGATGTTCGGCGCAAGTTCTCAAACCAGAAGATGTGATAATTTGTCTTGCCTTCATCTTATGGCACCTTCTCTTTCCTGTCTTCAAATCACTCCTGAATCGCTAAAAGAATAAATGACTTTCCGGCTGAATGTTAATTTCCATCGGCACAGCTTGCGGGTCAGCAGAAAGAGCAAACATAATTGCATTTGCAGCAGTTTCGGTACTCAGCATTTTTGACCTGTCTACCTTCAAACTCACATTATCCCAAAACGGAGAATCTACCCCGCCAAAATAGAATAGCGTAAACTTAATCCCGTAGCGGCGCAGCTCATCTGCCATGCACTTGCTGAAACCAACTACCCCAAACTTTGAAGCGCAATAAGCCGTTCCCATCGCCATCGAATGCTTGCCCAAAATCCCGATGACATTGCAGATGTGACCGGATTTGCGGTCTTTCATTACATTCGCCGCTGCTTGAGATGTATAAAAACTGCCTTTCAAGTTTAAGTCAAGCATCGCATCTAAATCAGCGGGTTCTAACTTGTTCCACTGTTTGAGAATTCCGGCACCGGCGGCGTTTATTAGGGCATCAATTTGTCCGAAATGTTGGACTGTTTTCTGCATCAGCGTCTCGACTTGCTGCAAATCGGTGATATCTGTCGGCACGCACAGTACCTCTGTTGCCGACAATTCGCCTGCTAAAGCCTCTAACTTACTGCTGTCTCGGGCGGCGAGCACTAGCGTCGCACCCGCGTCGGCGAGTTTGCGGCCCACTGCTGAACCGATACCGCCAGTCGCACCTACCACAACCACAACTTTGTCTTGCATATCCCTTTACATTTCTTTACGTCCCGATTGTATGATAACTCAAGTTATGGGAATTGGGGAATTGGGTATGGGGAATTGGGAATTGGGTATGGGGAATGGGGCATTGGGAACAAATAACAGATAACCAATAATTATTTTAGGGATACTTGCCAGCCTTTTTCGGCTTTTTTTAGCTGGAGAGAATCGCAGGATTGCAAGAATTTAGGAAACTTTCTACCGAGATTGAAGTCTTTAATTATTTGGGTAATTTGTTTGCCGTATTGTCTGTGAAATTCGCTACCTACATTGGAGAGAAATACAGAATTATTAGGAGAGTTATCTGTTAAATCGCCAACTATTTTGACAATAGCTGTTTCCAAGTCTTCCAGGGAATTAATATCTGTTAAGCTCGCAGGTGCTGCGATGCTAGGATTGGGATTTTCTTTGTTAAGTATGGGCGGTGGGGGCGATAATCTCACTTCAAAAAGAGTGACGTAAGTTTGAGAAGTTTCTGAGGGTTTGTGGAGGGCAAAATCGGTCGGATATTTGAGAAATATGTCCCTAGTTTTAGTGCCGAGTAAATGATGGTTAATAACTTCATTGAGGACTAAACCGTAATTTTCCCGAAATAAAGCTGAAATCGTAGAAAGTTTTATCCACTGAGTTGAGGTGCGTTGCTGCTCTTTTTTGATTAATTCTTTTAGCTGAATAACTAATTGTTCCAGGGGTGTAATTTCGAGTAAAGTGACGAGGGAATGGGTTTCAACTTGCCCGGTTTTGCTGTTTAAAACTATGATTTTATCTGTTTGCTTGCGGACTTGAAATACGGTTAATCCGTGGGCTTGCAGGGTGTTGCTGAGGTGAGTGAGGGCCCGATCGGACGAACAGACAAAAATCTCCTTGGCTGTGGGATAATGTACGAAAATCGATGCGCCGACTGTAGCCATTTTCAAGTCGGCGCTGTCTTTGCCGGGGGGGACGTGAATCAGTTGATAGCCGCGCTGGTGAAATTCGGCATCTTTTTTGCCCATGCTGCGCCAGTTGGCAAAGGCTACTTTGATTTGGATGGGATAGTGGCAAATTCCCTCTAGGAATTTTTCGGTTTCGATGGTGAGTTGCAAGTTTTCGACATCTAGCAGCAAGATTGCAATGCCGATAGGAAGCGAATTTGTTTGGTTGGCGGTGGGAGTTGGAGGTTTTGAGGAAACTGAGTTTTTTGATTTAGCTGGTGCTGTTTGAGATTCGGTTAGCTGCTGAATTTTGGCAAATAATTTGCTGAATTGAGGTGAATTAATGAATTCGGGAACCAGCAGAATTTGTAAGTATTTTTTTGCAGTCAGTAGCAGGGAATCTGTATCGCTGGCTACTTTGAAATTTTTTGTCAATTTTCCAATCAAAACTGACTGAAAATCAGGTTTGGCCCAGGGGGTTTTCCTATATTTTTCAGCTATCCATTCGGGATGTTGTTCCTGAATGGAAATTAGTGTTTGAGCGATATAGCGACTGATGGCGCTGAATGCGGCAGTTTCTTGAGTCGCCAGCAAGGAAGTTCGATCGGGCATGGCCCTCTACAATGCGGAATGCTGTTTCAATTTATCACAATTCTAGTCTCTAGCTGGGAGTCGGACGATCGCCCGCCACATCAAACCGACGATAATTAACGCCAACCCTGTCAGCCAAATTTGCCTCTCCACCCAGAAAGCCAGAAACAAACAACTCCCCAAACCCACCCAAGCCAACCATTGCGGGTAAAGCCTTTCGGTGGGGGAAAGTTGCAGGGCGGCGAGGTTGGTAATGGCGTAGTAGACTAAAATACTAAATGCGCTAAACGACCAAGTGGTTTTGACATCGCCGACGAGGATTAAAAGGGCGATCGAAATTTCGACAACCACCACAGCTACATAAGGCGTTGTCCCCGAAGGGTTTAGCCGCGCCAAGACTCTCGGCATATCCAAGCGTCGCCCCATCGCCAGCCAGACGCGCGACAGCCCTAAAATTAAGTTCAACAGCACTCCCAGCATGGCTGTAATTGCGCCGATGGCTAGCAGTTGCGAAACTCCTGGAATTGGAAAACTGCGGGCGACGATTTCCAAAGGTGCAGCATTACCTGCTGTTTGGATGGACAATTTATCAATACCACCCACGCCAACAAAGACTATTGCTATCGCCATGTAAAGTAGCATTGTCAGCACCAAAGTAAAAATTATGGCTTTGGGAATAGTTTTCCTCGGTTCTCGTACTTCCTCGCTCATTGTGGCGATGCGGCCGTAACCGGTGTAAGCGACAAACATTAGGGCGGTGGCGTGGAGGATGGAGCCGATCGAGCGATCGTTCTTTACTGTGGCTATTTCCCAGCTTATTTCTGGTAAACCAGCAAGAATAAACACAGTCAGAGATAGCAGTGTAATTGAGACTATGACAGTATTCGCGATATTCGATCGTCTAATTCCGGTCAAAACAATTAAAGTCAGGGCGGCCAGGGCGACCAAAGCTGTTAGGATGAGATAAGTGCGATCGGCTACACCAAGTGCACTTAAAAAATACCCCGCAAAACCCAAAGCAGCAGTAGCAGCAGAAGCAGTTTTAGCTACAAGAAACATCCAGCCGGCAGTAAAACCCAGCCAAGGATTGAGATATTTGTAGCCATATTCATAAGTACCGCCACTAACAGGATGATTTGCCGCTAATTGAGCGCTGTTAAGACCATTGCAAACAGCAACTAAAGCCGCAATACCTACAGCCACAATCACTCCGGGCCCAGCAATTTCCGCAGCAATTCCGATACTCACAAATACTCCCGTACCCACAATCGAGCCGAGGCCCATGAGAGTTGCACCGAAAACACCTAATTCTCGCTTTAACAGAGAGGGAGACATAATTACACTAGGGTTAGTTTAATACAAATATGTGGCTGGAGACACCATCATGGTTATTGTTCAGGACTTTCCTGCGGGGTTCGGAAACCGGGTTTCTTTCTGGATAGCTCGTTACAAAACTTAATACTTAGTAATTACCGTTTAGGAAATAATAGAAGATGTCGGAGATATAACGGTTACAAGTATCATAATTTATGAGTATTCCGATTCAGGTTTCACCAGCGACGAACGAGCTGACCCTGTCAAAAGACCAGACGTTGGCCGAAGTGGTGAAAGTTACTATCCCGAAATCTGGGATAGTCCCCAAAGTGGATGCCTATTTTCTGGCCGACACGACCAGTAGCATGAAGGATGCGATTGATGCTGTCAAAATTGGGATCTCGGATGTCCTCACCCAAATCCAATCCCTAGGGGCTGATGTCCAGTTCGGAGTGGGCGAATACAAAGACTTTCCAGCTCCCGATCCAGACAGACATCCCTACGCCTTCGCACACCAATGTAGCTTGAGTGCCAATATCACCCAAGTCAAAGCAGCAGTTGATGCCTGGACGGTGACTCCCGGTCAAGACGTTCCTGAGAATCAGTTCTACGCCCTCGATCGGGTTGCCGAAGCACCAGGTGGCACGATTGGTTGGCGTGCAGATTCCCGGCGAATTATCATCTGGTTTGGTGACGCAGCCGGTCACGACGCAGTCTGCAAGCAAATCTCCGGCCTATCCTACGACATCACCGAGGCATCAGTCACCGCTAAGTTAGTCGCAGAAAAGATCAAGGTGGTAGCCCTGAGCTTGAAGAGCAGCGGCGCACCAGCAGGACTGGACGACAATCCGAAAATGACACCGAATGGGTATGAGTCATTCTGCGGCGCTCCAGGCGGTACCCCCGGACAAGGGACAAGGATTGCCAAAGCCACGGGTGGCAAAATTGTCCAAGGTGTCAGTGCCAATACGATTGTGGAAACGATCAAAACTGAATTGACAGCACAGATCACCACGATCGGGAACGTCACTCTGGTAGCCAGCGGCGCCACGGCACCTTTTGTAAAAGCGATCGCACCTACCGTCGGTTATGGTCCACTCAGCAGAAACCAAGACCATCAGATTAGCTTTGATGTCTCCTGGCTTGGAACCGTAGCAGCAACCTACGAGGATCAGGTCTTCAACGGCTCCCTCGATGTCGTTGCCGATGGAGAAGTCATTGGCGGCAAGACAGTCAAAATTACAGTACCACTCGATGAGGAAATTCCCATGCCACGCCCAGATGATGTTTCCGGTAACTGGATGTTGATTCACCAAGTGACGGGTGCTTATCTACAATCTATTGGTTACGATGTCAATCTCAATGACTTTGTCCATAACTGGTACCTTAATCCTCCTAATACTAATGTTGGGCAAAAAGGACACCTGTGGGTTCTGGTCAAGCAAACCGATGGAACTTACCGCATCCGGACCTCGGATAATGAATTGGGCAGCAAGGAGGAGTTGTATCTCCAAGCGCCAGCCAACCCGGTGGCTGATGGATACCCAAGGTTGCAACGGCGCAGCGACAGTAATTTGCAGTCCTGGATATTGGTTCCAGTCAGCAATGATCCCGACACTTACGCCATTCAACCCAAGAATTTTCCCGATTATGCCCTAGGGAATCTTTATTATGCATCTCCGGCGGGCGCGCATGTGGTCATCAACCGCACTTGGGGAAGACCAACTTTCCATCACTATTGGCGACTGAGCGAGCCTCCCGCTGATGCCAAGTGAAAAATTGTCAAAACTCCGTAGATTTGGTCGCTAACAACACCTGGGGAAAACCAACTTTCCATCAATATTGGCGACTGAGCAAGCCTCCCGCTTGATGCGCAGTGAAAAAAGATAGAGCAGATTGCAAGTGAAATAGAGTACCAGCAATTCATGGCATCAACGAATACTGATTTGCCAACTGATGTTACTGTCATAAACCTGCAATCTGCTCTATAGCAACTGCCCCCTGAAGGCAAAAATTTTCGATCGAAGGAGTTATTCAATTTAATGAGTATTCCGATTCAAGTTTCACCGCCGACGAACGATTTTACTCTGTCAAAAGACCAGACGCTCGCCGAAGTGGTGAAAGTCACTATCCCGAAATCTGGGGCTGGAAGCTGATCATTTTTGAGGATGTGGATAACCTCGCTACCTACTCGGCCTACGACAACCTCACTTCCTCGGTTTCGTAGGGACAATTTATCGGCTCCCCCGCACGTGCAACAACTACTGCTACCGCCACGTAAAGCAGCAATGTCAGCACCAAAGTGAAAATTATGGCTTTGGGAATGGTTTCCCTCGGCTCCCGCACTTCTTCGCTCATTGTGGCGATGCGGCCGTAACCGGTGTAAGCGACAAACATTAGGGCGGTGGCGTGGAGGATGGAGCCGATCGAGCTATCATTCTGTAGAGCGGGCATTTCCCACCTTACCTCTGGTAAACCGACCACCACAAATACAGCCAAGGATAGAAGTGTAACTGATACTATGGCTGTGTTCGCAATATTTGATCGCCTTATGCCCGTCAAAACAATTAAAGTCAGGGCGGCGAGGGCGACCAAAGCTGTTAGGATGAGATAAGTGCGATCGGCTACACCAACTACATTCAAAAAATACCCCGCAAAACCCAAAGCAGCAGTAGCACCAGAAGCCGTTTTAGCTAACAGAAACATCCAGCCCGCCGTAAAAGCCAGCCAAGGATTGAGATATTTGTAACCATATTCATAAGTACCGCCGCTAACAGGATGATTCGCCGCTAATTGAGCGCTGTTAAGACCATTGCACACAGCAACTAAAGCAGCAACAGTCACAGCCCAAATCACTCCCGGCCCCGCAATTTCTGTTGCCATTCCGATACTCACAAATACTCCCGTACCCACAATCGAGCCGAGGCCCATGAGAGTTGCACCGAAAACACCTAACTCTCGCTTCAACGGTGGTAAAGACATAACAATAGCAGGCATCTTGCCTGCTCCACAAAAATATTTGCCTGTTGTGGAACAGGCATCTTGCCTGTTCTGAAAAAGATTCAAGGTGTCAGCCAAAATTAGGAGACGGCACCTACAATGTTTTTTGGGTAGGGACACGGCACTGCCGTCTCCTCTATATCATTCCGGTGCAACCGGAATTGATATTAAAAGTAAGAAATAGATGTCTAAAAAGCAAGCTTTTTAGACATCTATTTCTTCCTTCTTCCTGAATTTCCCCCCTTGGGGGGGCAGGGGGGGGTGACTTCTTCCTTCTACTTATTAACCAAAACGGCCTTGAATGTAATCCCTGGTGCTCTCATTACTAGCAGAAGTAAAAATCTTACTTGTCGGCCCAAATTCTACCATCCGGCCGATGCGACTTTCATCAGTATTAAAAAATGCCGTGTAATCAGAAACCCGAGCCGCCTGCTGCATATTGTGCGTTACAATCACCACAGTCAACTGTTGCCGCAAAGTCTGAAATAACTCCTCAATCTTCATCGTAGAAATCGGATCGAGAGCCGAACAAGGTTCATCCATTAACAAAACTTTTGGCTTCACAGCTAGAGCGCGAGCAATGCAAAGTCGCTGCTGCTGTCCCCCCGAAATTCCCTGGGCTGATTTATTCAAACTATCTTTGACTTCATTCCAAAGCGCCGCACTTTTCAGAGCAGATTCTACAATTTCATCTAATTCTGCTTTGCTTTTGCGACCAAAAATCCTGACTCCGTAAGCAATATTATCGTAGATGCTCAGCGGAAAAGGATTCGGTCTTTGAAACACCATCCCCATTTGACGGCGCAAACTATTAATGTTTACTTTCGGGCTGTAGATATCCTGTCCAAAAAACTCTACTCTTCCTTCTATTTTAACTTTTCCCTCCAATTCACCAATCCGGTTTAGAGCTTTGAGAAAAGTGGATTTTCCGCAACCTGAAGGGCCAATAATCGCCGTTACTTGCGGGTGAGGAATATTCATTGATAGATTTTCTAGGACTTTATGAGTTCCGTAGGAAAAACTTAAGTCTTGAACCCGCAGTGCTGGCATTGCATTGGGGTCAATTTCTGGGGTAGAATTTTCTAGGGATTGAGCTGTAGAATTTTCTGCTTTCAAGTTAGTTTTAGGTTTCATCATTTACCTGGTTATAGTGTTAACACTTGACTATTTGACTAATAGATGCACTCAAATCAGTTATTGATTTATCTATCTTGTAAACGTTTTCGAGTTACGACACGAGATACCAAGCTAGTAATCAAAACCATACCCAAAAGAACAGAAGCGGCAGTCCACGCTAATTCGTTCTGCTCTTTGTAGGGAGAGCTAGCATAGCCATAGATTAATACTGACATAGAAGGAGTCGGAGTCAACAGTGTCTCTGGAATTTCTTTAAGTCTTGAGATGGTTTCTGAACCAATTGGAGATTGCATGATCTCGCCTAATTTATCAACTAAAGGAGGCCAAAATTGACTGGACAAGGCAGTTACAATCAGCGGTGCAGTTTCGCCGGCGGCCCTGGAAGCAGCAAGTAAAACACCTGTGGTAATAGTTGGGAGTGCTGAAGGTATAATCACCCGAAACATTGTTTGAAAGCGTCCACCTCCCAAACCAGCAGAAGCAAGACGGTAAGAACTAGGCACTAATTTTAATGCTTGTTCTGTGGTCAATGCAATAACTGGAAGCATAATAATGCCGAGGGCAAAACCGCCTGCTAATGATGAAAATGCTTTGGTGGTAACGACTATTAGGGCGTAGGCAAAGACGCCAATAACAATTGACGGAACGCTGCTGAGAATAACGGTGATAAAGCGAATGCTATTGGCTAAGCCTTTGTTTTCTCGACCGAATTCCGACAAAAATATTCCTGTCATTACGCCTATTGGCACGCTGATCGCTGTAGCAATTCCTACCATTAAAGCTGTGCCGAGGATCGCATTTGCAAAGCCGTTTGGCTGGTCTTCTACTCCCACGGGTGCTGGCAAAGACACTAGCACTTCCCAACTTAAATGTGTTAGTCCTTCGCTCAGAATTTTGTATAATATAGCAAACAAAGGGAGTAGGGCTAGAGCTGTCAGAGCGAAAGCAATAACTGTCATTCCTTTGCTGAACAGATTTCGGCTTAATGACAGGGAATTGTAGATTTCTGCATCTAGAATGCTGTTTGAATTTTGTTGTGCTTGAGACATTTTTAGTTCTTAGCTCCCTTAACACCGATTAGTTGAACTAGCAATACTGCTACTGCATTCACCACCAAAGTAATGACAAATAGAATTAGGGCTAAATACATCAAAGCGCCGATGTGCAGCGGTTCGAGAGCTTCGCGAAATTGACTTGCCAAAACAGCCGGAATTGAGTAGCTGGGAGCTAGCAGGGATTTGTTGATTTGAATTGAGTTACCAATTACCATTGTGACGGCCATTGTTTCGCCTAAAGCGCGTCCCAATGCCAAGATAGTAGCCCCGATAATACCGGAACTAGCTGCTGGCAATAACAGCTTAAATATCGTTTCCCAACGGGTTGCGCCGAGGGACATTGAAGCACTTCGCAAATCTACTGGAACTGACATCAGTACATCGCGGCTGATGGCGGCTACTGTCGGCAAAATCATAATCGATAACAGTATTCCGGCCGGCAGCATTCCCGGGCCTAAAGGTTCGCTGCTAAACAGGGGAAACCAACTGAAATTATCGAACAATGATTGTTGTAAAGGTAGTAGAAAGGGAATGAGAACAAAAATTCCCCACAGTCCAACTATGACGCTGGGAATGGCTGAGATTAATTCAACCATGAATCCCAAAGGCGATCGCACCCAACTAGGCAAAAAGTTCTCGCTAGTAACGATCGCTACTGACAGGCCTAAAGGAAGTGCGATAATTATGCCGATCGCAGAACTAATCACAGTACCGTAAATAAACGGCAAAGCCCCAAACTGCAACTCGCCGATATCCCACTTGGGATTCCACAAGAATGAGAGTCCAAATTTGCTAATAGCAGGCCAAGCATCTTTAAAAATTACCGCGCTGATCAAGAACAGCGTGCCGGCTGTCGCTAAGGCAAAAGCCCATACAAATAGTGTAAATCCTGACTCCATCCATAAACCTTCACCCTTGGTATCTGTCAAGTCTAGTGCTGTGTTTATTTCTGCCGTTGGCCGAGTCAATTTTTTCGGTTTCTTTGAAAAATTGGTCATACCGGAATTATTGCGTAAAAATCGAAATATTTGCTTGAAAGACGAGTAATTTTAATCGGCTGTTAGGGTACACCATGCGCCCCTCAACCCAGTAAATGTAGTGCACCTTAAACTCGGAAGTTATAAGTTTTGAGTCATACATTTAACTCATAAACTCATAACTCCCTGCGATCGCCGAAATTAACCTTTGGCAACCACAGTCTGATTAACTGTTTGAATCACCTTCTGAGCTGTAGCCGAAGGAATTGTAGTATACTCTAGCGATTTGTTGATACCTTGACCTGTAGTCATCACCCAAGTAACCATCTTTTTAATAGCATCTGCTTTGGCAGCAGGATACTCTTTGTAGATTAACAGCCAAGTCAAACCAACAATCGGATAGCCGTCGTTAGGATTTCCTTCTACTAAGCGGAAGTCTGCTGGGAATGCTTCCCCTGCAAAAGCTTTCTCGGCTTCTGCCAAGTTAGCATCTACAAATCTGCCAGCTTTATTTTGAATAAATGCTGTCTGAAGCTTGTTTTGGCGAGCGTAAGTATCTTGAACGTAGCCGATCGCACCCGCTGTTTGTCTCACTAAAGCTGCTACGCCGGCGTTTCCTTGACCGCTGACAGGGCTTCCAGGCCAGCTCGGTTGAGCAACACCTTTGATGCTGCTGCCGATCGCCTGCAAGTGGTTAGCAAAAATAAAGGTTGTACCGCTGCTGTCTGCTCGTACAGCTACTCGAATCGCAGTATTTGGCAAGTTTTTAGCTTGTCCAGCAATTCCGGCTATTTTCGCATCGTTCCAGCGAGTAATTTTGCCTTCAAAGATACCTTTCATTGCATCGGAATTCAACCGTACATCATTTACCCCAGGCAAGTTGTAAATAACTGCAACAGCACCGCCAGCAGTGGGAACTGCCATAACGCCGCGTTTTACCTGACCGATTTGTTCAGCAGTCATCAGTGCATCGCTGCCTGCGAAGTCAACAGTGCCTGCAACTAATGCTTTGATGCCAGCACCGCTGCCGGTTGCTTCATAGTTGACAGTAATTTGATTGGCGCTTCTCATCTGAGAGAAGTAGCGATCGTAAAGGGGTTTAGGAAAAGTGGCACCCGAACCATTTAGTGTAATGGCAGCTACAGCGGAACTAATCAAAGTCAGCGAAAATGCTGCTGCTGCTAGTGTCACTATAAAACTACGTCGCCAACGTGCAGTGAAGAAATTCATGGTCTTCGTCCTCAATATAAATAGCAAGCTTTGCAAATCTCCTCCATAGGATAGACTGAAACTCCCAAGGAAAGGCATATAAAACAATAAGCTTGTTTTAAATTTTGGTTAAATTTTGATTAAATTTTTGACGATTACCTGCTAAGAGGGTTATTGGAGTTATTATTTATTTAATAAATTATGTGTTCGCACCCTGGACTGATTTTGGGTAGCTGCGGGGACATACCGCAGGTTGGGGCATACTTTTAGGGACAAGCTAGGAAACTGCGTTAAGCGAAGCTATCCCGAGCGTGAATCGGCACTTGATAATCCTTATCCTTCTTCTGAACTTTCAATCTTTGGCACGATCGCCACTTGATGTTCCTTACCAATTAATATTACTTTAAAATCCGCCGATTCTGACTGGAATAATTTGATTAGACTGGAATTATTACCCAAAAATTGTTTGACAATTAAATCACCCTGAAACTGATATTTGGCAAAAAAATCTTTCTTAATTTTTGCCACAGGAATAGCATCCTCTTTTAACTCAAGTTTTGCACTTTCAATTATTTCCACAAGTATAGTTTTTAAAACATCCAGCGACTCAATAGAATTTGAATTGAGTTGGGGAATTATTTCTAGCAAATTTTGATTGACAGCAACGGTCGCAAAAGATACTTCAGCCACCGGAGTAACTGCGTTTTCTCCTGATTCCGACAGTTCTGCTACATGGGAAGTTGTAGAAGTTAAAGCAACAGCACGGCGCTCTTGAAAAAGCTCAGCAACACTCGAAAATCGAGCTATCCGCTCATCAATAGATTTGTGTTCTGCCTTCAAAAACTCACCAATTTGATTAGCCAATTCTTCAAAACTAGGGACTTCCTCTTCCCTTTTGCAAGAATAGTGATTAGTATCACCAGTCAGAAGATTTTCTACAGACAACACAGCATTTTGCCCTCGCACCCGAAACACAGTCAATCCCTGATTCTGCAATTGATTGCAGAGGTGATTTAACAAACCGTCCGAAGAACAGACAAAAACTTGTTTAACCGCTGGATATCGATATAAAATAGCAGCGCCAAAGGCAATCATCTTACCATCAGCACTATTAGCACCACCCGGAACGTGAATTAGTTCGTAACCGCGATCGTAAAGTTCAGCATCCAACTTGCCCGTAGTAGGCTTTTTCCAGTTAGCAAAAGCAATTTTAACTTGCAGGGGATAGTTGCACAGACTGGCTAAAAATTTTTCAGCATTAACGTCAAGTTTCAAGTTTTCTGCGTCTAGGAGCAAAATAGATATGCCCCGATCGCACTCTGAGCTTTTGTCGATCACACCTTCCCTACACCTGCTAGACGGCGGTAGCAAAGCCTCAAACAATTGTTGGCGGTTAAGTTGAGGCGGATAAAACTGTTGGCTGCGAGAACGACCGTTTTTGCGAGATCGATCGGGCGATCGCCGGGGATTTTTCACAATCTATCGAACGAGTATCGGGGATTTTTGATTAACTTATCATCGCAGCTTAACTTGTGGGAGTCGATCCCATCATAATAAATAAAGACCGTTAACAATTCTTAAAAAAAATGGCTAGAGACTTGCGAGGATTCCTCAAACTACTCGAAGAACGGGGACAACTGCGCCGGATTAGCGCTTTAGTCGATTCCGACTTAGAAATTGCCGAAATTTCCAACCAAATGCTGCAAAAAGGCGGCCCAGGACTCCTGTTTGAAAACGTCAAAGGGGCCGAATTCCCCGTCGCGATTAACCTGTTGGGCACGGAACAGCGGGTTTGCTGGGCGCTGAACATGGAAAAGCCGATCGAACTAGAAGAGCTCGGCAAAAAACTGGGAATGCTACAACAGCCCAAACCGCCGAAAAAGATTTCCCAAGCCATAGAATTCGGCAAAGTGCTGTTTGACGTAGTGAAAGCCAAACCGGGCCGCGACTTCTTCCCAGCTTGCCAGCAAGTGGTATTTGAGGGAGAAGGGCTGGATTTGAACAAAATCCCGATGATTCGCCCCTATCCGGGAGATGCGGGCAAAATTATCACCCTCGGTTTAGTCATTACCAAGGATTGCGAAACCGGTACGCCGAATGTGGGCGTTTATCGGTTGCAGTTGCAGTCAAAAAATACGATGACTGTACACTGGCTATCAGTCCGGGGTGGGGCGCGGCACTTGCGGAAAGCTGCACAAGCTGGTAAAAAGTTGGAAGTGGCGATCGCCCTGGGAGTTGACCCACTGATCATCCTCGCAGCAGCAACCCCAATTCCTGTAGATTTATCCGAATGGTTATTTGCCGGACTTTACGGCGGTTCCGGCGTGCAGTTGGCGAAGTGCAAAACCGTAGATTTGGAAGTACCGGCGGACTCCGAAATCGTGTTAGAAGGAACGATTACCCCCGGTGAAGTTTTGCCAGACGGGCCCTTCGGCGACCACATGGGTTATTACGGCGGCGTCGAAGATTCGCCGTTGGTGCGCTTCAATTGCATGACACACCGCAAAGATCCGATTTATCTGACCACATTTAGCGGGCGGCCACCGAAAGAAGAAGCGATGATGGCGATCGCCCTGAATCGCATTTATACCCCTATTTTGCGGCAGCAAGTATCGGAAATTGTCGATTTCTTCCTACCAATGGAAGCCCTGAGTTACAAAGCTGCCATTATCTCGATCGATAAAGCATATCCCGGTCAAGCAAGAAGAGCTGCTTTAGCATTTTGGAGTGCATTGCCGCAGTTTACATACACTAAGTTTGTGATTGTTGTCGATAAAAGTATCAACATTCGCGACCCGCGTCAAGTAGTGTGGGCAATTAGTTCTAAAGTCGATCCAGTTCGTGACGTATTTATCTTGCCAAATACGCCGTTTGACACTTTAGATTTTGCCAGTGAAAAACTCGGTTTGGGAGGCAGAATGGGGATTGATGCTACTACGAAGATGCCGCCGGAAACCGATCACGAATGGGGTAAACCTTTGGAATCCGATCCTGATATGACGGCGATGGTTCAGCGGCGTTGGGCTGAGTATGGATTGGCCGATTTGAATTTGGGAGAAGTCGATCCAAATTTGTTTGGATATGAGATGAAGTAGGGGAATCAACCGACCTGTAGGGGCGGGTTCGCCAACATTTACGACACACAGCGACAATCTCAAAAACCCGCCCCCACCCAACTAATCGAGAATTGTTATTTATTGTACCAGATTACAGCGGGAACCGCTGTGTATCGTATTTTTTGTTTAAGTCCCGATAATTAAATTATTTTAGTTAGCTACTGCACGTTGTCTGAATAATTCTTCATAGATAGGTGTACAAAGTTCTAGAAGAGGAGTTAGTTCATCGGGAAAATCTATTTCGGTTTTTTGATATGTAAAATTACTAGAATTTAAAACATTTGAATACCAATGGTAATATGGTGTCTCCTTTGTCCAACTCAGTGCAGTTTTACTTGGATTTGCTTCCCAGGTAAGCATTTTTTCAGAAAAATCAACTTCAAAATTAGTGCAAATTAAGTTAAGGTAATTTTTAGGTGATAAAACTAAATCATTTGCATCAATAATTAAAGGTGTTTTTTGGGTTAAATTCTTGACTTCTTGAAATAAATTATAATGTTGCAGTAAACCGAGTTTTTCCATATTTAATTCTCCTTGAAATTGATTAGCTTTCCAGTATGAAAAAATTGTTTCTTTCGGATTTCTAATCAAAAATAAATTATTAAGTTGCTTTATCCAATCTCTACCGAACTCTGGTAAAATATGTTTTGATTGATGTTTTTGAAAAGAAAAAGAAGCACCATTAGGCAATTCACCTGTGATTTTTTTAATTATGGCGTTATAATCAGTATCTTTGTACTTTGATAGCTCTTCTGGTTGAATAGGTGGATAATTATCTTGACCTTTAATAGCCAAGTAAGCACTATAAAAAGGCTCATCATAAACCACACATTCATCTAGTTGCTCAAAGGCACGGGTAATAGCTGTTGAACGGCTTCTCGGATAAAACCACATTGCTATATGTTTATTAGTTGTCATGTTTTTATCAAAACTCTCATTAACGATTATAACAAACACCAAAAGTAATACCTAACTCCTTCAGCCAGCGGCGATAGGCAATAGAAGCGCGATCGCACTGAGCGTGTACTTCTGATGCCCAGTCTGCCTCTGCACTGTTTTTGGAGTACAGGGGTAAACGGACTGGACGATGGGATTCCAACAAAACGGCATCTTGATGAAAAAGTTTATCCTGAAACTCACGCAGTTTTGAGTCAGAAGTTTCATGCCCATAATTCATTGCTATCCACATCCATACTATACATTCTTCTTCACTTACTGGTGTGACAGTAAAGAAAAAAATCATCCGACCTCTAGAAGTATGTTTGACAATATATAACGTTAAGACGCGACAAATTCGCTGAAAGTAAGTAACTTTTCCTCCTACACCAGTGCCGTCATGATCCGGTTGCCACATCTGAAGGTTACGAACAATAATACCATCTGTGTCTATTTCCACTTCATAATCTTCAATTTCTGCTTTTTGGGAATCCCCCACAAATCCTTCATGAGCAAAACAAAAGTGAGAGACATCAAATCCATTCTCAAAGGCGCGAAAAGGACTCGAACGACAGTTATATGGGCCCATTAAGACTTTTCGATAGTCGGCATCGTCCCATTCTGGAAATAAAGCTAAATCTTTAGCAGGTTCTCCTAAACACACCCACACCAAGCCATAGCGTTCCTGACATTGGTAAGTCTTGATTCGCGCACCGGCTGGTGGCTTTTGCTTAGGGTTAGCGGGAATATGTACGCATTCACCATATACATTGTACTGCCAACCATGATACCCACAAATGATGGTATCATCAACGATCTTTCCTAGGGAAATACGAACACTTCGATGAGGACACCGATCTTGCCAAACTTGTACAGTAGATTCAGCATTGTTATTGCGCCACAACGCCAAGTCTTCCCCCAATAGGCTAACTCGCTTAATACTATTAATTTGGCACTCTTTTGAGATTGCTACAGGATACCAATCATTTAGAATAACTTTGTCAGTTGTTAGCATAGCGACAATACAATACTTTAGTTTTGAATGTGCAGTATAACCACGATCTTATTGTATTTCTGGTAGACTAAGGAGTGATTATAATTTTTCCGAAAAACTTCTTAGCCTGAAAAAATATCTGAGCTTCCTTAATTTGGGGCAAGGGAAAAACTTTAGCAACCACAGGTTTGAGAAGCCCCTGTTCGATATATCTAACTAGGCGCTCGAATAAAGTTGAGTCATAGCGTGTCGCACCAACCATCTCCAATTCTTTGTAAATCAAATCCCGTAGATTCAGATTCACTAGAGGACTAGAAATTGCTCCTGCACAAATATACCTTCCTCTAACTGTTAGGTTGTTAATCATTAGATTAAAATAGTCTCCTCCAACCACATCCAAAACAACTGTAATTTGATGCTTTACTAAATTGTCAGCCAATACTTCATTCTTTAGATAAACATAATCTGCACCCAACTCCTGAGCAAAATTCTCTTTACCAGAACCGACAACAGCAATAACTGTCGCACCTCTAATTTTGCTTAACTGAATCAAAGCACTACCAACACCGCCAGAAGCACCCATAATTAGTACAGTGTCTGCTTCTGATACTCTTCCTTTGGTAAGCATATTTTCTGCTGTTGCATAAGAAGAGGGAAATGAAGCTAGTTCAATATCAGAAAGTGGAGAATTAATTGGGTAAACATTAGTAGTATGAACTATTGTGTATTCGGCAAAACCACCATCTAATTCACTGCCAAGATATTGACAATCTTCTAAATTTTCACCCAGAATACAACCATTTACAATTACTCGTTGCTGGATGAGCTTTTCGTTTACCTGATCTCCAACTTCCACTATCTGACCAGCAACTCCATTACCTTGGATGCGAGGAAACTTAATGTTAACTTGTTGCCAACCAATAGGTTTATTATTTTTATTTTTATCTTGTAAAATGCTTTGAAAATTGTCCTCTGCTCCATACCAACCTGTGCGAGTATTAATATCTGCATTATTGACAGAACAAGCTCCTACTTTTATCAATACTTCTCTCGGTTTCGGGGTTGGTTTAGGAACTTGGGTATAGACCAGTTTTTCTGGTCCACCAAATCCTGTTAGAATAACCGCATTCATTAACTCAGTCATTATTTTTGTTGATCTACGAATTACCCAACTTAGTCCGCACTTTCATCAAAATTTCTCCCAGGCGATTTTTTCCACTCCCATCTTGACCACATCCCCAATAATAATCTTTGGGGGCATTTTCTACTATTATTTCATTCCCGGTACTCAGCAATATTTTGTCAATATCTTGATGGGTTTGAAACTTACAAAATAAGCCTTTTTCCATCACATCCTCTTTTACTTCCTCCCAGTCTTGGCGGAGGGGACGGTTGCGTTCGCGTCCCATTTTAGCCGCATCAGCCGGAGTTTTGGCTAACCTAATTGCTTCGAGATGTTCAGTCCCCACAAATTTTTGGGCTTGAAAATAATGCTCTGAAGTTTGCCACCATAACCCATCTAACTCAAAACCGTGGGGGGAGAAGTTGGAGAAACAACCATAGGGCTTTTCTAGTTCATCAAAAAAGTAAATGGTCATTAATCTTTATCCAACAGACGAAAGTGTAGAATGCCCCATTGCATATATCCTTGTTCGTAACGTTCGATCCAAGGTTGAATGCTGTTTAAGGTTTTGTCAGCAAATTCCTTTGAAGTTAATTGTACTACTTCATCGTATCGCTTCTGCACTTCTTCTCCAAAACGTCGATAATGGATCGGCACATTTTGGGAAAGGTCAATAAAGTGTAGTGCCTCAAAACCTAACTCTTTTGCCGTTTGACTGTAAAAGCGATCAGACCCCATATCTCTAATTCCCAGACGGTCAAAAGCAGGTTGCAATGCTCCAGGAGGACAAGTTTCGCTTTGCAAGGGGTCTGTAAAAATCAACTCCCCCCTCGGTTTTAATATTCTCTTGATTTCCTGGAAAACCCCACGGCGATCGCCACTATGCAATATAGCATCCTGAGACCAAACAATATCAAAAGATTTGTCTGGATAGGGAATATCGTCAAAACTCCCTTGAGTCACTTCTACTAAGTGGCTTAAGTTTTGTTCTTGATTAAGTTGGGTGTTGCGTTGATTTTGCAACTGACTTAAATTAAGACAGCAGACGGAACAGCCGTAGGTTTTTGCCAAATACCGCGCTGCCCCTCCATATCCTGCCCCCAGGTCGATCACCCGTGAATTTTGGTCTATTTTTTCCAGAGTTTGGGCGATAGTTTCTACGGTACGCAGGGAAGCATTGTGAATGGGTTCGTCTGGTTGGGTATAAATTCCATAATGAATATGTTCTCCTCCCCAGATGGCCGCGTACATTCTGTCGGTTTCGGTACCATCATAATATTGTTGGGCGATTTTTACGGCTTCTGTCATTTATTTTATATCTATTAATTATCGGAAAGCCTGTTTTTGAGAATGGTGCAAGATCTGAGTTTAAACCGAAGGACCTCAAAAAAGAGCTTTTGAAAGAGCTTTTGGGGGCGATCGCCTGCTATGAGCCCGATCGCCTGCTATGAGCCCGATCCCCTGCTGTGAACCCGATCGCCCTCCTGATGTCAAATGGGTTCTATATTTAAAAGATGTGGCTGTATATGATAAAGGCTGTGCTACATTTAACCTGACTGCAGAAACTGAATTTTCAGACCTGAACTCAAATTTTGCTTTTCTCAAGGCAAGGAAAGGAAGAATTTTAGAAGTTATGTTTAGAAAATCAGGGTGAAAATAGCAACGTACATTGAAAATAGAGGAAAAAAATTGTGAAAACTCGATTAGCAATAGTAACAGGTGCAAGTGGGACTGTTGGAGCCTGCTATGTCAAACATTTTGTACAACAGGAAAATACAAAATGTGTGGCTCTTTCCCGAAGCAAGTTAGAAACCAGCGAAGCTATACAATTTAAAGTCGATCTTCTGGACGAGAAAGGAACAAGGGAAGCGATCGAACAATTAGACATCAGTGAAGTTTCTGATTTAATCTTGGTGCATGGTGTAGGTAAATTCAAATATGAATACTTAGAGTCTTTACCCCACCTCAACTGCGACCACCACAAAATAGATAGTGAAGTATTTTCGTCAAACTACCATACTTTTCTCAACGTTGTCAACCCCCTAGTAGAAAAACTTAATGAAGAACATCAGCGCGGGCGGAAAACAACACTCGCGCTTTGTGGTTTTGGCTCCATCAGTGATAAATACAAAATTCCATTCTGGCGTTCTTATACCTATGCTAAAGATACTTTACGCCAATACATCAAAGACTTAGCTAAGTCAAAAAACTGGAAAGGATTAATTCGGGGACGTTTTATTAATGTTAGTACCACAGATACAGGCAATGAAAATAAGTTGCGCCCCAATGTAAATGTTGAAGAAAAACAATATTGGTTAAAACCAGAAAAAATTGTTGCTCAATCTCTGCCAGTTATTGAAAGTTTAAAACCTCTATGGCAAGAAATAGATGTTTATGAAATATTGCCAGGATTTAATCCAGAAGAATATTACAACGACTATCAGACAATCAAAGAAAAATGGGAACGTCAGATGGGGTTGGTAAACTTGAGATGAGGTTGTGCTTGTTGAATGCCAAGATTAACATCTCTATAGCGATTCCAAATGATTTGTGAACCCAAAAAACTGTTTAATATTCCTAATTTAAAAAACTACGATGCCTTTTCACAATTCATTTAGACTCGCTATAGATATCCCACCCCACTTTGACATTATAGTGGTGGGTTCTGGTGCAGCAGGACTTTATGCAGCCCTTTGTTTGCCAGCTCATTTACGAGTGGGTTTAATTACCAAAGATGCAATACATACTGGTTCAAGTAACTGGGCACAGGGAGGTATTGCTGCTGCCATCGACCCGTCAGATACCCCAACATTACACCTAGAAGATACAGTGAGCGCTGGTGTGGGTTTGTGCGACCCCGAAGCTGTAAAATTTCTGGTAGAAAATGCTCCAGCAGCGATCGCTCACCTAGTTGAAATGGGTGTAGCCTTCGATCGCAAAGGAGAAAAACTGGCGATGACCCTAGAAGCTGCCCATTCTCGCCCTCGCGTACTTCATTCAGCAGACACCACAGGTCGAGCGATTATCGAAACCCTCACTGCCAAAGTTCGGGAACGTCGGAATATTCAGGTAGTTTCTCAGGCAGTTGCATTGAGTTTGTGGCTGACTCCACAAAAAGATCGCGTTCAAGGTATTAGCCTTCTCTACCAAAGTCAAATCCGGTGGCTAAAATCTTCTGCAGTCATCTTGGCAACAGGTGGAGGCGGTCAAGTATTTACCCAAACCACTAATCCTAAAGTCAGTACCGGAGATGGAGTTGCACTAGCGTGGCGTGCGGGGGCAGTTTTGCGTGACTTAGAATTTTTCCAATTTCATCCCACTGCTTTAACTACACCAGGAGCACCCCATTTTCTGATTAGCGAAGCTGTTCGCGGGGAAGGAGCGCATCTAATCGACGATCGCGGCTACCGCTTTGCCTTTGAGTATCATCCTGCTGGGGAGTTAGCTCCCAGAGATGTTGTTAGTCGAGCTATTTTCCATCACTTGCACAAAACTGCTGCCGACCCCACCCACGCTCACGTTTATTTAGACTTGCGACCGATTGACCCCGATCGCATTCGCTATCGCTTCCCTAATATTATTAATGTCTGTCAACAATGGGGTATTGATGTTTTTCAGGAGCCGATTCCAGTTGCTCCTGCTGCTCATTATTGGATGGGCGGAGTTGCTTGCGACCTAATGAGTCAAACTTCCATTCGCGGACTCTATGCGATTGGGGAAACGTCGAGTACGGGGGTTCACGGAGCAAATCGTCTAGCTAGTAATTCTTTGTTGGAATGTGTTGTGTTTGCTGCTCAACTGTCTCGAATTGAAATTGAGCCAATTTTGGTTGAGCCGGATTCTGATTCTTTGATGCGGGTAAACTCTGACTGGCAGGGGGAGATGGAAAAGATCGCATCGATTCGGCAAATGTTACCGAGTTTGATGTGGGAAAATGCGGGTATTTCTCGTCAAGGGGAGTCGTTGGAGTTGGCACTCGAGCAAGTGAATGATTGGCGAGAAATGTTGGCTAGTTTGAAGATCGTTGAGTTTTTAGTGAATCTATCACCCCAGCAGAGGATACAGTTAGACTCGACTGATGCTGAAGAGCAGTTGCGGATTGTGGCGGAAACGCTTAATCTTTTGGATTTAAGTTATTTAATTCTTAGAAGTGCTGTATGGCGCAATGAAAGCAGGGGCGGTCATTACCGGAGCGATTATCCGCAAACTTCTGAAAATTGGGAAGTACATACTTTGGTGCATGGCTATTCGCTAAACACTGGAAAAAGGTGGACAATATAGCGAGTATAAATGAATTGTGAAGATGAAACCGAACTTTGATGAAATGAGCAGAACCGAATTAAAAGCTTACGTTCTATCGCATCGGGATGATGATGAAGCGATTCGGATATTTTTTGGTCGCCGCAATCCGCCAGATTCAGAAGCGACATGGTACGGGCCGATGACTACTCCTGAAGGTTTACCCATTGCAGAAAATATTCGCATCGCTGAGGAAGCAATTCGCCAAAAAGTCGATCGAGATAGAGAAAAATCAAGAGCTAAAGAGTTAGAGGCAAAGAGTTTTGCTACAATAGACGAAGGATGGGTTAATTCTAAGGAAAGCAAGATGACTGTAGTTACACAAGAAGAAATTGAACAGTTTCGGGAGCAATTGAGAGATTATCCAGAGGCGATCGCAGCACTGGATGTGATTCAGGAGTGTGATGGCTACATAGAGGATGCGGTGACGCTGTTGATGATGAGAGAGACTGGAAAAGAACCAGAAAGAGGAGTAGGTGAATGGCTCCAGAGATGCCACAAAGTCATCTGTCAAGAAGAGGTTAAAGAAGCATTAGAATCTGGATTAATTGCTCCTGCAATAGAACCTTTAGGTATTAGTATTGGACTTCCTCCGGGAACAGCAACAGCGCTTGGTATTCTTGCATTCAAGATTGGTATTAAGAAAGTTTGTGACTCGTCTAGTTCTGAATCCTAAAGTCCTGTGGCTGTAAAAGCTGCCCAGTAGTAGAGGTTAGCAAAAGGTAGCGGTTGGCGTTGTCTGATTTGTTTGAGGGATTCTTGAAATAGCAAACGTTGTCCCGGTCTTAGTTGAGCTAGAACTTGATCGAGTTGAGGTTGATGTTGATTGAGAAATTGATCGAGTTTCTCAATAGTTAGATTCCTCAGCCATTTCTGAGCTTGATTGAGAGCAACTGCGACATCTCCAGCTTGCTTTTGGGAAGACTGGAAATTTTCATAAAATTTAAGCATCAAAAAGGCAGTAGAAAGGTCGTTCACTGTCCAAAGGCTACTGACAACTGTTGCAGTACCAGCATACAAAAAACCACTGGGCAAACCAATATATTCATCACTGATACTTGTGGGGTCGGTTAAGCCTGTTTCGCAAGCAGAAAGAGTGACAAGGCGGCATTGATTCAAACTCAGCCCAAAAATTTCTCCCAAAGTTAGGCGTTCCTCGTTAGCCAAAATTAGCGCTGATTCTAAAGGTGATGTTAAGTTGAATTCACCATGACAGGAGAAGTGATTACAGTGGGCTAAGGGTAAGTCAAGACTTGCATTAACAGCAATTTTTGTTGCTTCCTGCTTTACTAAAACCTGTGCAGAAGGAAAAGATGAGGAGATGGTTTCAACTTCTAAGTTGGTGTAAGGCAGGTTATCAGTTGGGTTTTGGATGGCAAAAAAGTTGCTAAAGTCTGGGCGATCACGTTTTTGAGTTAGTTGCAGGAGTTGGCAACTGGGAGCATAACCTACGCCTCTTGGGAAGCGATCACAGAGAAAATCACCCTTAGCTAAGGGTAGTGCATGAAGGGGAAAAAGGTGCAAGAAGCGATGGGGAATCAGGATGAGGCGATCGCAAGTTTCTGGCACTAACTTGATAGTGTCCTCCAGATGCAGAATCTCAGCGAGACGACTGAGGCGAGAGGCTAGACTATTTATCCACTGGGTTTTTATTCTCCGACCATATGCCTCCAGATACTCGTTAGCCCAATCTATCAAGTTGTTCAGATCATCGCCTGATGTGGGCAAGTTCAACCGTTGGAGGGTATGGCGGGTGATGATAAAAGTCTCGAAGCCTGCACTGGTGATATACCACTGGATAATCGTGGTGTGGTCATCAAGGGTTTCTTGGAATCTCTCAAAATTGAAGCCATAGCCTATAGGTAGGTAGCGGTCTTGCAATTGATTGCGCTGTTTTCGCAACTGCTGGAGATGTTGTGCTAGGGCAGTTGGGTTATCGGCTATGGCTGTTTGTAATTGGTACTGACCGCTAGAAATTTCGTCTCGGAGTTGTTCTAGTTGACAGACAATTTCTGGGGGGAAGATTGTTTGGATGTCGCGGGTGAGGATAAGTTCTACCAGATTGCGGGTTTTGCTGCGTTCGGCGTATTCAATAGCTTGGTCATAGTAGCCCAGTTCTAGGCAAACCTCTACCATACGTTGATAGAGTTTATTCCATTGTTCAGCTAGTCTTTGTCGATCTTCTTCTTTTCTAGAACCATAAATTATCTCACTGCGTAAGGATTCTACGGTTTCAATAGCCGCAGCAAAGGCACTATAAGAGTTATCAAATTGCTGGGCATCTTGGTAGGTAGTACCCAAATTAAATTGAGTTACTGCATGGTATTTCGGAAAGTCTGATAGAGTGCGTACTTTCAAGGCATCTAAGTAACAGCGGATTGCTAATTCCCAGTTCTCAATCTTTTTATTTTGGCTGCGGCGATAAGTAGTTCCCAGATCATTTTGGAGCGTTGCCCATTCTTCCGGAAATACCTCTATAAGGCATATGTTCAAAGCAGTTTGATAATACCTGATTGCTAAGTCTATATTCTTCTCGATCTTACCTAGAATGCCATTAGAGTATGCGTTACCTAGATTATTTTGAGTAATAATCCATTCTTGGGTAAATTTCTCTTGGTCTTGACTATAAGTATGTAAAGCAGATTCATAACACACTATTGCCAAGTCTAAATTGTCTTCTTTGTTATCTTGAATGCGTTGACAGTAAGCATTACCTAAATTATTGTTTGTATCTGCCCAGCCTTGAGGAAATTTATTCTCGGTATAGACTTGCAAAGCGGCTTTATAGCAACAGATAGCTTTTTCCAAATTTTTCTCTTGATTATCCCGCAGTCGGTCGTGGTAGACTGTACCCAAAAGGTTGAGTGTCCATGCCCAATCTTGGGGAAATTTCTCTTTAGTGTAGACTTGCAAAGCGGCTTTGTAGCAGCGGAGCGCTTGCTCTAGGTTCTCCGGCTGCTCGCCATAAATCCGATTGCAGTAGGCATTGCCCATATTATTTTGAGTCTCTGCCCACGTTTTTGGGGAAACGTTGCGAGTCAAAAAAGGTGCAGCAACTTTATAGCCTCTGAGAGCAATTTCCAAATTATTAGCTCTGCTTCCAAACCGTAACTCCTGAATTAGGTTGCTGAAAATATTGATGGCACCAGCCATCTTTTCTGCTTGCCTCAGTTGCCATTGGGTCCGTTTACTAATTCCCCAGCTTCGTAAGAGCTTAGCAAAGTTATGATCTAGCTTGTCTAGATTGGCTTCCAAAAATAACATCACTTGCGCGTCATCTTGGCCCTGCAAGATTTTCTGCAATACCTTATCTAAGAATGCGAGGCAAGCTTTGTGGTGCAGTTTGGCTTCTTGTGATTTGCTGAATCCTTTTCCCATATAGCTAAGCAGTTATCGCCAAATAGCTGTATTGTAGCTCAACCGAAAAAATAAGTTATTGCAAACGATAACAGTTATCGCCACTAATTTTCCAATATCTCAACTAAATCTTCGATCGCAATATCGAACGCACGGGCTAATTTGTTCAAAGCCGTATAATCTACAGTTGCCAACTTGGGAGAATGAGCATAGCTTCTAACCGTACTGTAAGGAATGCCCGATCGCTCAGAAACTTCTTTAAGCGTCCAACCCTTCTCTTCCGCTAGTTCTCGAACCCGCAACCGAATTAAACCCATCTTACACTTGACAGTCGATACGAACGTATCATAAGATTAATATTATCAAATTAGCGATCGCCCTCCGACCTGATAAATCAAGAGCGATCGCCTTTCATTCACCACCCACAAAAGTGGGAAGGATTTTCCTATGATACCAAAACAATCGACATATCGCGATCGACTTCAACCTTGGCATCTGATTCGCCACCTTCCCAAGTGTCAGCGGTTAACAGTCGCCCGCGAGAGCCCGCCGCCGCGATGCCGAATCTTACCTGAATGCACTGCGCCGCTTAATGCCCGCAGTCCCGCATACAATTGTGTTCGTAAATGCGGTGTCTGTGTTAGATGAAAACACCATTCCAATTCCGATGCAATTGGCGATCGAAGTTTAATGCGATCGAACTGATATCTTGCATTTGTTGCCAGATTCCGGCGGGGATTAAAACCCCCGACGGACTAATGTTGCTAAACTATAAGTAGACTTGAGTCAAGGAGTCACATCAATGCCATCTCCCTTTCCCGGTATGGACCCGTATTTAGAGCATCCAGAACTCTGGCCAGCCCTACATCACTTGTTAATTAGTGAAATTTTTAGATTTTTATCTCCCCAACTCCGTCCTAAGTATTTAGTCTCGTTGGAAGTGAGAATCTATGAAACCACTGACGACAATTTATCAATTGGCATTCCTGACGTAAACGTAATTCAGCCAAGAACTACAATCGAATTAATCACATCAAACGTAGCCGTTGCAGCGCCACCAATACAACCCTTGACAGTAAATATTCCCATGCCCTACCAGGTTCGGGAAGGCTATTTAGAAATTAGAGAAAGGGGAAACGAAGAATTAATTACAGTTATTGAAATCCTATCGCCTAGCAATAAGCGTACAGGAAAAGGACGGCAAATGTATGAAGAAAAGCGAGAAGAAATCTTATCCACTCGCACTCATTTAATTGAAATAGATTTATTGCGGCGCGGTCGAAAAATGCCAGTTATTGGCAATAATGTTGAAAGTCACTATAGCGTTTTGGTCTGTCGGGGAAATCGCCGCCCCAGAGCAGATTTGTACGCTTTTAACGTGCAGAACCCGATGCCTGCCTTTCCTTTGCCATTGCGATCGGGCGATACCGAACCTATAATCGATTTACAAGAATTATTCACTCAAATTTATGACATCGCCAGTTACGATCTGAAGATAGATTATCGCAACTGGGAAGTCATACCAGCGCTGTCAGAGGCCGATACAATTTGGGCAAATGCTTTGTTGCGCGATCGAGGATTGCGAGATTGATTTGGCGTGCGGCCATTTTTGATTTAACATACAGGAAAAAAATGATTCAGAAATACTTTCAAAAGGCAATGCAAGCTGCACACTACGAAATACTTGAGGATAATGAAGGCTTTTATGGGTCAATTCCCGCTGCTGCTGGAGTATGGGCAACAGGCAGTACCCTAGAAGAATGCCGAGAAGAATTATTAGAAGTCCTAGAAGAATGGGTGTTGCTTGGCATTGCGATGGGTCACGAGTTACCAGAATTTGATGGTGCTATTTTGAAAGTGGAGTCTGTTGCCTGATGCCTATTTTTGGTCCAATTTCCCGCCGGGATTTGATTGCTGCATTCAGGGCTGCTGGTTTTGACGGCCCATTTTCTGGTGGAAAACACCAGTTTATGCAGCGGGATGGTTTGCGAGTTCGCATTCCCAATCCCCATCAGGAAGACATCAGCAGAAATTTGGTCAGGCGAATTTTGATACAGGCAAATATTTCACAAAATGAATGGGAAAATTTGTAGTGATTTTGCAATAATCATGCCCTAGAAATGCCGATACAATTTGGGCTGATGCTTGGTTGCGCGATCGAGGATTACGAGATTGATTTTGCCTAGAGTCATTCTCTTAGTCTGCGGAGGCAGACTTCGTTTCTGTAGAAGCGATTTCAATCGCCGAGTAACTTAATACCTAAACATCGGGATTTTGCATCAACCGCTGCTTCAAACGCGCCCGATCTCCCCGATCGACAACTTGGCCCTTCTCCAACAAAAAAGCGCCATCACAATAATTCAACTCATCCAAACGGTGAGTCACCCACAAAGCCGTAATCCCGCGATCTTTCACCAACCGCTGCACCGCCGCCACCAAATCCAACTGAGAATCAGGATCTAACAAAGCCGTCGGTTCATCTAATAATAGAATTTCGCAGTGACGGGCGATCGCCCCAGCAAGAGCAATCCGCTGCTTCTGTCCCCCACTCAAAGCATAAATCGGCCGCCGCTCCAACTCCAGCAAATTCACAGCCTCCAAAGCCTCAGCCACCCTCGCCCGCACCTGAAGATTAGACAACTGTTCCTCAACCAAACCAAAAGCCACATCCGCACCCACCGTCGGCATCACCAATTGATGATCCGGGTTTTGGAACACAAAACCAATCCGCCCAGCCAGGTCAATTTCACCCGACTGGGGGTGCAGCAGCCCAGCCATCAGCCTCAGCAGCGTAGATTTGCCACTACCGTTAGTACCCAAAAGCATCCAAAACTCGCCCTTGGGTACATCGAGAGAGCAACCTTGCAAAACTCGATCGCCCGACGGCCAGCTAAAACACAAATCCCGCACAGCAACCGCTGACTGGCTCATATCGGCATCAACACCCCCAGCCCTCATTCTGCCATCGCCGCCATCGAGACAAAACCCGGGGATCTGCCTGTAGACGAAGTCCCCGATTTCTGAGAAACCACCACCCCAGAAATCTCGCTGCTAAGGACAGCTACTTTTTTCTCAGGATTTTTCTCACAGGTGAGTTCCAAAATTTGCGGTTGGGAGTTGCGAATCGCCTCCAGAACCTGCTGATAAACAGTTACAGCGTCCTCTTCCAACTTCCGCTGCACCGAAAGCGACACGGGCGTGCTCTTCACAATGATGTCAATGCTGAACATATAGTCTTAAAACCTAAGTCTGGAATTCTATCCTCAGTATATATAGTAGAAGTTCCGAAATGCAGACGAGCAACTTTGGGGACTTCCGGGGCTTCCCGGACTCCCGAGACTCAGGGAATCACTGAAGATCCGGAAAAATTATTAAGAAATGCTTGCTCTTGTAAAGAATTACCCGTATAATCATGATTACGGTAAAGAAAAGTAAAGTCTGTTCATAATCCAATTCGTTTTCTGCTTAGCAGAATCAACAGTTGGAGATTACTGACTAGACACAGATCCGTTGTAATTATATCTATTTGGAGATTTGCGTAATGACAATCGCAGTCGGACGCGCCCAGAACGAAAGAGGCATCTTTGATGTACTCGACGACTGGCTCAAACGCGACCGTTTCGTTTTCGTAGGTTGGTCTGGCATCTTGCTATTCCCGTGCGCCTACATGGCGATCGGTGGCTGGTTGACCGGCACCACCTTCGTCACATCCTGGTACACCCACGGTTTGGCAAGCTCCTACCTCGAAGGAGCCAACTTCCTCACCGTAGCCGTATCCACCCCAGCCAACAGCCTCGGACACTCCCTCCTCTTCCTGTGGGGCCCCGAAGCACAATGGGACTTCACCCGCTGGTTCCAGCTCGGCGGACTGTGGGCATTTGTCGCCCTCCACGGCGCTTTCGCACTGATTGGCTTTTGCCTGCGTCAGATCGAAATCTCCCGTTTAGTCGGCATCCGTCCTTACAACGCCCTGGCATTCACCGGCCCGATCGCCGTGTTTGTGTCAGTGTTCCTGCTTTACCCCTTGGGTCAATCAGGCTGGTTCTTCGCCCCCAGTTTCGGCGTCGCAGCAATTTTCCGCTTCCTCTTGTTCCTGCAAGGCTTCCACAACTGGACGCTTAACCCCTTCCACATGATGGGCGTTGCAGGCATCCTGGGCGGTGCGCTGTTGTGCGCTATCCACGGTGCAACCGTGGAAAACACCTTGTTTGAAGATGGCGAAGGTTCAAACACCTTCCGCGCCTTCAACCCAACTCAGTCTGAAGAAACCTACTCGATGGTTACAGCTAACCGTTTTTGGAGCCAAATCTTCGGAATTGCCTTCTCCAACAAGCGCTGGTTGCACTTCTTCATGCTGTTCGTTCCCGTCACAGGCTTGTGGATGAGCTCTTTGGGCATCGTCGGTTTAGCATTAAACCTGCGCGCCTATGACTTCGTATCCCAAGAACTTCGCGCTGCTGAAGATCCTGAGTTTGAAACGTTCTACACTAAGAACATTCTGCTTAACGAAGGCATTCGTGCTTGGATGGCTCCAACCGACCAACCACACGAAAACTTCATCTTCCCAGAAGAAGTTCTGCCTCGCGGTAACGCTCTGTAAGCATCGCGAAAGCTCAGAAATTCCAAAATTTTGAAAGGGTAAGATAAGGCAATTTAGGCTTTACCCTTAATGTTGAAAAAGCTTCTGCCAATCGGCAGGAGCTTTTTATTTCATTTCTGACAACATCGAGTATTTCTGGACACATGGGTATCTAGAAACCCGGTTATCGATCGACCGATCGTACATTTAAACCCGCTTTACACCCGATCGCCCCACAGCAGAACTTTTGAATAAAAATCTGGTCACCCGCTGGCTGTAGAGATCGATCGCAAACATTGCAGTGCCAGTCATTTGCCGATATTTTGAAAAATTTTCAACCAGCATCCCCCACTTCTGATTCCTTGTGTTATTCTAGTAACTGTGCATACCGGAATGAGACTCAGAACGCAGGTTCATCTGGTAACGCTGCCAATTGGTAGCACACAAATCCTCATACTTAATCTCAGATTAAGATGAGGTGCGTTCAAATATAAACCATTTAGTAAAAACTGGAGGTGATGCTCATGATAGAAAGTAGTAAACGCATGGGTCATCAGATTGGAAACTACCGGCTGCGCGCCGGGGCCGCTCACTAGCAGCCAGCCATCGTTTCCAACAGGAAACGAATTCCATGGGGAACCAGGCTGAGCTAGGGAATCTCCCGGCAGTCAGGTTCTAATCTGAAGACCCGCTAGACCGCTCTCACCCCAAATAGTGTTAAATCTTGAGTATTAAAACTTGAGCACAAATACTATTGGTGAGAGCGGATAGTTTTTGGTGAGATTTTCCACACGTGGGCTGCGAATCTGCCATCATAGCTGATCCCAAAATTTTAAAAAATTTATGGCTGACCTACTTAACAATATTGAAATTAAAGAGCGCGCCAGTCAATTATCAGGCTGGGCGGTTGAAGGCAAGCAACTACGGTGTACCCGTTCATTTAAAGATTTTATCGAAGCGATCGCCTTTGTAAATAAGTTAGTCGCCCCCTCAGAAGCCGCAGGACATCACCCAGATATAGAAATCTCCTATAACAAAGTAATAGTTAACTTGACAACTCACGATGCCGGAGGCTTAACTGAGAAAGACTTTGCCCTAGCTCAACAAATTTCTACGTTAGATTAAAAGCAGCTCCGGTTTTGGTAACAGGAGCCACGGCATCTAGCGACAGTCCCCGATCGCGGAAAGCTCGCAAATAAAAAATCGACTCTGGGTTAGAATCGGGTGTAAGAAAGTCTAGATGCAAAAAGTTCAATGTATTAAAGGCTATTCGCCATCCTCAGACCATGATCGTATTTGAAAAGCCAGAGTTCTTGAACGAGTCTGCTGAAAGAACCGATCTGATAGAAAAGCTTTTGGATATTGGCACCGCTCTGTCGAGCGCCCAAGATTTGGGTGGCTTGTTAAACTTAATTTTATCCAAAAGTAGGGAAATCACCTACAGCGATGCGGGCAGCGTTTATTTAGTAGATCACAGTGACGAGAAATCTAAGTTGCTGTTCAAAGTAGCCCAAAATGGTTCTAAACCCAGACTGTCGTTTAAGGAATTTGCTCTGCCGCTGACAGACAAAAGCTTGGCGGGTTACGTCGCAACTACAGGTCAAAGTTTGAACCTGTCGGATGCCTACAACTTGCCTCCGGGAGTACCCTACCAGCTAGATACCAGTTTTGACAGGGATATTAATTACCGCACTTGTTCGGTGATGGTGTTGCCGATGCAAAACCGACAAGGCGAGACAATAGGCATACTGCAACTGATTAACCGCAAAACAAAGGCAGATGCGGTGCTGACGGCAGAGAATGCCTGGGAATCGACGCAGCAGTATTCGGAGTGGGAAGAAAGGATAGTTCGATCGCTCGCATCTCAAGCAGCAATCTCGATCGAGCGCAATCAACTCCAAGAAAGTATAGAACATTTGTTCGAGGGCTTCGTCAAAGCCTCAGTGCAAGTTATAGAAGCCAGAGACCCCTGTACCTACGGCCATTCAGAACGAGTAGCAGCCCTCACAGTACGCCTGTCAGAAGAAGTAAACGCTGTCAACAGCGGATGGCTGCGCTCTGTTTACTTTAACAACCGCCAAATTCAAGAAATTCGCTACGCCGCCCTGCTGCACGATTTTGGCAAAATCGGAGTGCCAGAAGCCGTTTTGACCAAGCAGAAAAAGCTCTACCCCGCACAGCTAGAAATCATTCGTCACCGTTTCGCCCTAGCTCAGCGGACGATGGAAATGGAATGCGTCCAGTCTAAATATAAATACTTGCTGGAGCATTCAGCCTACCGAAAACACCCGAACGACGAGCCAGAGTGCACTCAGTGCCAGGAAATCGAACAGCTAGACACTTTTCTAGCAGACGCAAAAACCAGATTGGCAGAATACTGGGAAGTCTTGATCGAGGCAAACGAGCCTCACATTTTGGCGGAAGAACCCCTAGCTCAACTGCGAGAACTTTCTCGGCAAACTTACAGAGATATAGACGGGGCAATTAAACCGCTGCTAACCCCAGATGAGATCGTGCAATTGATGGTGTCGAGGGGCAATCTCACGCCAGAAGAACGATCGGCCATAGAATCTCACGTCACTCACACTTACGAATTTCTCAACCGAATTCCTTGGACGAAGGATTTAAGAAATGTTCCCAGCATCGCCTATGGGCATCACGAAAAACTCGACGGTACAGGCTATCCGCGAGGTCTAAAACACTCGGAAATCCCCATTCAAGCACAATTGATGACGATCGCCGATATTTACGACGCCCTGACAGCAGGCGATCGCCCCTACAAGCGAGCTCTACGCACAGAGGCCGCGATGAAAATTTTGCGGCAAGAAGCAGCTCACAACAAAATTAATAGTGATTTATTGGAACTTTTCGATCACCGCAGAGTCTTTAACGTCCTCGGACACAGCTTGGAGGTTAAAGTCGAATCAGCCTAGACGAGTCGGGCGTGTTGTGTTAAAAATTAAACAGGCGATCGGGCTTGCATCAAAACTGTGACTCGCCAAATCACTCAATAGCCTATCTATTGTCAGGTTTTCACACTGTAGAGTACCGATAAAAAAACAACCAAACCTAAAAGCCAATCACATCCATATATTCAGTCAGCCCCAAAAAATCAAAATAAAAAGTGAATTTTAGGTCTTTTTTTAAAGTATCCTAGTGTGGCAATTACTGACCACATAGAAGACTAGAAAAGTTTCTTTGTAATCGGTCTGAGGAGGAGAGAGAAAATGTCTAAATTTTTGTGGAGCTACTTACTAATTAGCCCAGCAGTCCTAGGAGCTACCCTAGTGGTTGCTTCGAGCGCGATGGCAGCAGACGCTCAGCCAGCGGCTGATGCGCTAAAGCCTCAAGCTGAAACCGCTGAAACCTCGGAAGCGAAACTCAATGCCTTAGCTGCTGTGAGCGAAACAACCGCAGCCAGCCCAGTCGCAGAAATTTCCCAAGCCGCCGGCGAAACCCAGCCAGCGATTGCAGCTTCTAGCACAGCTTCAACACAAAGTGCGATCGTCCCAGGCAACAGTGCCCTAGACGCGACATCACAACCTGCTGTAAACGAATATGAAGCAGCAGTTGAGTCAACAGTCGTTCAACCAGTAGAAAAATCAGCAGCAGCTACCGCTGTCGAGGAGCAAATCGGCGCAGTTCAATTAGAAACAATTGCCCCGACAGTGACAGCGCCGGTACAACAAAGTTTGCCCAAACTGCCTGAATCTGTAGCCCAAACCGCTACACCACAAGCTCAAAACCCAGCCACTACATTACAACAGCTCAGCCAATACAGCAGCGAAGGTGCTGCCGACGGCGAAACTCAAGGTCAAGTTACCTCAGTATCTCAACTTTCCGACGTGCGCCCCACAGACTGGGCATTCCAAGCACTGCAATCCCTAGTTGAGCGCTATGGCTGTATAGCCGGGTATCCCGACGGCACATTCCGTGGCAACCGGGCAATGACCCGCTACGAATTTGCCGCCGGTTTAAATGCTTGCCTAGATAAAGTTAACGAGCTAATTAAAGCAGGCACGACCAACTTAGCTACCAAAGATGACTTGGCAGCCCTCCAACGGCTCCAAGAAGAATTTGCAGCGGAACTGGCAACCCTGCGCGGCCGCGTCGATGCTCTGGACGCTCGGACATCCGAACTCGAAGCCAACCAATTCTCAACCACGACCAAACTGACTGGGGAAGCAATTTTTGCCCTCAGCGACGACTTTAGTGGCGACACTAGGCTTTTTGACAGAAACCACCGAAGAATCGGCAGCAACCAAAACGAGACTGTCTTCCAACAGCGGGTGCGTCTCAATTTAAACACTAGCTTCACCGGCCGAGACTTGCTGCTGACCAGACTTCAGGTCGGCAACGGTCGAAACTTTAACTTAGGGGCTACCAGCGAAGGCACTCAAACTTGGAACATAGTCGGCCGAACCGATAACGTTTTTGCCCTCGACACCTTGCTGTACAAATTCCCCGTCGGTCAGCAACTGAACGTTACCCTTGCAGCCAACGCTGTGGTTTGGGACGACATCCTCCCGACTACCAACCCTTACTTTGAAGACTTTGACGGCGGTAACGGGTCATTGAGCGCCTTTGGACAGCGGAACCCGATTTATCGCTTAGGTGGCGGTGCAGGTATCGGCTTTGACTACGCCTTCGGCGGCAGGGGCTTGCTGGGCGGCGTGTTCGGCCCGACTTCTCTGTCCTTCGGCTATTTGGCGTCAAATGCGGCCAGTCCTGCCAAGGGCGCGGGCTTGACGAACGGCGACTATGCCACGATGGGCCAATTGACTTTTACCCCCGGACGCAACTTGCAAGTTGCTTTCAACTACAACCACGGTTACTTTAGCAGAGGTAACTTCGGGTTTGACAACGGTTTAGGAAACGGGCCCGGCAGTCTCGGCGGTTTCACCGGTACCGGCACGGCTAATTCCATCAACGGTTTGAGCGAAGGCTTCTCCGGCTTCCGCGCTCGCAAAGTTGTCAGCAACTCCTACGGCGCTCAAGCTTCATTCCGCCTGAACCCGAGATTTATAATTGGCGGCTGGGCTGGTTTAACCAATGCTCGCGTCATCGGCATCGGCGATGCGAGAATTTGGAACTACGCTGTCACCTTGGCTTTGCCCGATTTAGGGAAAGAAGGCAACTTGCTTGGCTTTGTAGTAGGTCGCGAGCCTTACTTGGATAAACTTGAGGCTGCCGGCAATTTGCGGAGGTTCACAAATGACGAGTCGTGGCACGTTGAAGGTTTCTACAAGTTCAAGCTCACCGATAACATTTCTGTGACTCCGGGCGTCATTTGGATTACCAACCCCAATCAAAACGATCAGAACGACGACATCATTATTGGTACTCTGAGAACTACTTTCACGTTCTAAGAGCGCGTTCTAAGAGGCAGGGAGAATCATATTCTCTCTCTGCTAACAACTCTAGCTAAATTTAGCCCTGCTTCCGGCAGGGCTTTTTTGTGTGGTGGACGAATCTGGAAATTAAGCCCCTCAAAAACACTTGCGAGCAGCCCCTATTTGGCAGAGGGCTAAACGTTAAAGGTGACACCTTCTTCACCTGACTCCAAAACCCGAAAGTCTAATTGCTGAAAGGAGCGATCGGGCGATCGTATCTTATACATATTATTTAAAAGTCCTTTTCCCCACCTTCCTCTTCCACCAGCACCCCAAGCCAAAAGCTAAACCAACACCTGCGATCGTAGTAGGTTCCGGCACAGTTTCAGACTCAGACTCGTACTCATAGGCGAGAGTAAGCTTTGAGTCAGTCGTGACAGTGCCCGCGTAAGTGACCGTTGTAGGCGTTCCTAAAACTCTCACAGTACCCATTGCCACAATGCTAGCAGCAATTAAATCCCCAGCACACCCACTAAACATATTTAGGTACTGTGGCGAACTATAACTCCTTGAAACAACACCATTCGCAGTCCCACCTCTAGCCCCCGCAGCCCCCGATTCAATACTCATAGACGGCGGATTTACAAACAAACTCAAAACCAAATTAGGGTCAGCTTTTAAACTCGGTAAATTCACAGCAATTTCAGCATTCGTTACCGCCGTCCCAGTAAAATTGCTAGCAGGAAAAATACTGATATCGCTGTTAACCGTTGACTCAACTTTAACATAAGCACTTAACAGCGTCCCCAAAAGCGAATTAAACTTAGGAAACACCCCATTCAGCGTACTATTAACTGGCTGCTGCTTCAAAGAAACCGTATAAGTTTGCGTGAGAACAGCAGCTTGTACAGGAATTGCGATCGAATTGAAAGCAGAAAAACCCAAAGCCCCAGAAACAACCACTAATCCTAACTTTTGATATCCATTCATTACGACACACTCCTAAATAATCACTTAACTTTCTCGCTTATTTGTTTAACTGCCAGATAGCAAGTTAAACTTAGAAAAATCGATAAACGTCGGCATATTTTGCAACGCCCAATCAACAACAGCAGACAACAGATAACCTAAAACCCAGACCGTATAAGCTATGCTAAAAGGAGCATAAGCAGCCAAAGTCCAGCAGTCTGAAGGTTCTTCCCAAATCTGTTCTCGTCGCAGCAAACGAGCGTAAAATTCAAAAGACCTCGATCGCAAATTGTTAATCCCAGTCAAAGCAACTAGCAAATAATACCCATCAAACTTATTCAAAGGATTGAGATTAAAAACCACAGTGACAAGCGTAGCTACCATCAGCAAATAGCTAGCAAAATGCCATCCAGAATTAGGCTTAGACAAAACCCAAACCCAAACCGAAAAAGCCCAGATAGCCACCTGCACCAACACGCCTGCTGCCACTACAAAAACGCGCTGCTTCCGCCTCACTAAACTATACTGATCTGTAGTATCCGTATAGCATCCCGGTATCAAACATAAAAACAGCAGCCCCATTTCTGGGACAACACCACCGTAGTGCTTCAAAGTAAAAGCGTGACCTAATTCGTGCAGACAAACTACTACCATAATCAGTAGCACAAATGTTAACAGAGTTGTAATTTCCCCTGTAGCCCAAACCTGTTGATTGGAAGCAGAAACCTCGTCAGCCAAAGCCAGCCACACAGCCAGAGAAGCACTGATTAAAACACACAGAAAAAAGCTCAATTGCCAAGTCCAGATCCAGCGGAGTTTACCTGTGTGTTTGGTTAGCCAAGCATCGGGATTCAACAGGGGAATTTGGAAAGATAATAATTGCTGAATGTTGAATTTATTTGGGGGTGGTTTTGGAGGTTGGGTTCCCTCTAACATTCCCGTTTCTGCTAGCATCCGCAGCAAGTATTGCAAATCCTCCAAAGTAATGTCATAGATATCTGCGATATCGCCGATCGGCTTGAAGCCCAATTCTTCCATTACCTCTTTGTCAGAATTGTCAACTTGCAAGCAAGTTACGCCTTCGGAGTTGCGGAGTATCCAATAGCCGTCTGGGTGCGGTATCCACAGTACCGTTGATTTGAGTTTTGGGCCATAAAAGATTGTTCGAGAATCTTCACTCGGATTTTGAGATATGGATTTCTCCTCTTCCTGAGTTAAGTCGGGGCACAATTTTTCTTGACTTTCTATGCGTGCAAATTTTTCACCATTTTGCATGATGTTGGGAGTTATAAATTGTAGGCTGCACAGAAAAACATTGGCAATGCAAGCAATTTGTATCTTGCTATACAAACTTTTTTTGGTATGAATTCATACCAAAAACAAGATTGTGTTTACAAGTTGCGATCGCTGCATGATTTACATGGCAATGTTTAATTAGCTAATTTTCAAATTTACGTAGTTAATTAATATACTCAATTAACTGCCTGGGTTTTCAAGGTCACTACTAAACGGGGGCTTAAGTGTTATGGGTTGGCATTCAAAAGGCTTTCAAGTCCGCAAGAATAAAGGGGTTGAGAATTATCCCCCAAAAACTTCTCGCCCGCGAAAGACATTCATCCTGGAACGAATTATCACCCCCAGCGCCCTAGTCCCCGGTGGTGTGGATGACCATGACGCACTGCACCAACTCCTCAACTCTCTATCGCTGCTCAGTTTTGACTTTTCAGACTGGGCCCAAAAATTTAATCACGCGACCAATTTACACTTATTTGCAGATAGCGGTGCGGGTACTTGCCCAACTTCCCCCACCCCCGATGGCGACTTGCCGCCAATTATTGACTTTGACCCCTTGGGCTTGCATCAACCACCAACACCAACACTCTTAGCCCAACATTCAAGGAGCCTTTGATACCCTGCCGCCCCCAATTATACTCCCCATAGATCCGCCTGGAACCAATAACAAAGTACCTACAGACTTAGGTGGCGCTTACACATTTACAACCAAAACAGCATCAGGTAATAACGAAACAGGGAAAGCAAACCAATACACCTTTAACATCACCAATTCCGAACTCAATTCCACAGATTCAGACACCGTACTCGTCGGAATTTCAGTAGAATCAAAAGACAATCAAAAACTCCCCGAACTACCCGAAATAGATAAACTCACACCAATTTCCACATCAACCAACACAAACAGTAACTACTCCCTATTTGCCATCAAAAAATCAGGCTTAAACCTGCTGAATATCAACAGCGCATCGAGTAGCGCATACACTCTCAAACTAAACATAGCAGGCGACATCAACAGCGACGGCCGAATTGATACAACAGACAGACAACTCCTAAATAACGCTCTAGGCAGCACAGCAACAGACCCCAATTATACAATTAACCTAGACCTCAACCGCGATGGAATCATCAACTCAGTAGACCAAACTCTCCTCAACAACAACTTCGGCTTCATCACCAACAAACCACCAGTCACCTCCCCATTCTCAACCAGTACCCACACAGAATTGGAGACAATCATACCCTTAATCGGTAAAGCAACAGACCCCGAAAACGACCCCATCTCCTACAACACGCTCAACCCAATTAACGGTACTGTAAAATTCGATCCCATTACCAAAACAGCAACCTTCAAACCCACACCCGGATTCTCAGGCATCGCCAGCTTTGACTTCATAGCCAGCGACGGCTATAACAGTGGAATACCAGCAAAAGTAACAGTCAACGTCAGCGGAGCCCCGCTACTTTCCTTAGACTTCGCCAATCGCAACCCTCAGCTTTATCCAGGAGACAATACAAAATTAGTTGTGCTGGGAGACTTCGCCGACCAAAAAGGCGTAGTGCTGCCAGATTCTTACTTAACATACACATCATTAAATCCAGAAATAGCACCCATTGACCCCTTCGGAAAAATCACAGGATTAGCCAACGGAACCTCAATTTTTACAGCATCTCGCAACAACATTCAAGCCGTGACTGCGGCACGAATAGGCGAACTGCCAATTCCTGCTAACGATGACGAATGGAACGCCCTACTAGCAGAAATTTACGGCTTAGATGTTTACCCCAAAGCAGTAACATTAACAACAGGAGTAAAGCGCTCCTTACTGGTAGGAATTCAAGGACTTACCGACTCTCCAGACCTCAAATTCGGCTCTACTGGCACTCGCTACTTCGTCAGTAACCCCAATGTATTGCAAGTAAATTCAGATGGCGTAATTACTGCTGTAGGTGAAGGAATTGCCAACGTCACAGTCATCGACGGAGCAGCAGAAAAAGTAGTTCCAGTGCGCGTAGAAAAGCCTTTGATAGGCCCTGCTACTTTAGGAGTTGATGGCGGAGTAGTGCAAGGCAGCGACGGCTCAAAAATAATGGTAGCTCCTACTGCCTTAACTCAAGATACAACAGTTAACATAACGCCACTTAGCAGCACTTCACTGCCACTGCCATTCCCCGACAGCATGGAGTTTGCTGGCGGATTCAATTTAGAATTGGGCAACACCCCCTTGAAGATACCAGTCCAGTTGGCAATTCCAGCCCCAGTTGGCGTACCAATCGGCACCGAAGTTTTATTCATGCGGAAGGGGTCGCTACCGACTGGGGCTGATAGCTGGAACGAAACTTGGCTGATACAAGAATCAGGAGTAGTAGGTGCAGACGGCTACATCCGCACCACTTCCCCACCATTTCCAGGCGTGACAGAAAGCGGGACTTATACAATTGGATTATTGCCCGCAGGAATGCCATCAGTCAGTTCAATTGTTAACGCCAGCACAAAAGCTAATTCAGGACTAATTAACCTTTCGACTAACCTTAACTTTGAGAATAGCTATTTAGGAGCGCAAACGAGTGGAATTGGTGCAGTCGCAGCCACAGAAAATCAATTCGAGGCAACAACATCACTATTAGCTTACTTAGCCCAATCTTCAAACCAGCCGCTGGAAATAATCGGAATTCCCAAAGTTGGAGAAACTGTCGTTACTACCGCTCAGGTACAACTCAATACACAAGGAGTTCCTACAGTTTCAGCAGTTCTCAATGGGCCAGACAGTGGGCTAGCA
>JANPMV010000112.1:0-40473 GCA_031427135.1 Cyanobacteria bacterium VAR_87_metabat_62
ATCTCGCCTACGCCGTAATTCAGGGAGTAGAAGTTAGAGGAGAAAGAGGAAACTACCGTACACAACGTGTTAAATTTAACTCCAATGCGGGTAGTTAATGTTTCGTTACATAAAGATAAATTTTCCCACCTACCTACTTAAGCGGTAAATTGTTAACATCATCGCACAACCCATTAGGATAGCCTATCATTAGCACTTCTTCCACTGCACTAAGTTCTTCAAGGTCAGCCTTAGATAAAATAGAACTATTGTCAATCGCGCAGTTAAATATAGATTTACCCTGTATTTCAGCTTTACTCCGTAGAGGTTGAAATAGCATTGCACATAAATCTACATCCTTGTCAGGATGAGGAATCCACTGGTTTTCAAAATCATCGAAATCCACAGTAAAGAAGTCGCCAGATGGCTGTGGTTCTTCTATAGTTTTATCTAATTCATGCAGTTGAAAACTCCCTGTTACAGCGCCAGCCACAACGTGCTTATTAGTTATTATTGCAGGTATATTTCTCTGCTCATCGAATAGAAAGTTGAAGAAAAAGCCAGTACCCGTGGCTTCCTCACCTGAAGACAATTGGACTGCTATCCGAACGGTACTGAAAAGGAGCTTTTCACTTATTGTTGTTGGTTTAATCATGTTAAAATTTTGACTAATTTTTCAGAGGCGTTCAGCTAGCTTCACACTCTCCCATTTTATCATTACTCTTCAATTTCACTCTTCACAAAGTACGGCCCGCACTTGATATTGCACAATACCTTCCTTAAGTTCTCGCAAAAAATCATGATAATCTTCAGCAATTGACGAACTATCCGCCAGAACCCACCCTCTGCCGATTTTCCCGAATCATCGTCTTTAAGTTAGCACTTTTGGTAATTTGCCTCTCACACTTCGCCGTCAAATACAGCATCTGCTTCAGTCCAAGATGCACCACAAGGACAATCACGCTCCTCAATAGCCCAAAACACCATATATCTAGATTTATGGCCAAATATTAAATTTTTCTGGTGTAAACTTACAACTTAAGTGTTTATACTCTAAAGTCCAGCAATGTATAATGAAAATTTCATCAGCAATCCTGCCGGCACTAACCTGAAATGGGTAGAAAGTGCCTGAAAGCAGGAACAGCAGCTTTTTTTAACTCGATCGACAGCTAAGCATTTGCAGAAAAACCCAGGGATCGACGATCGCCATCTTGGCACAAATGCTTGACTCACACTACTAAATATGTATATAAACTCGTTTACCAATAATTAGCCCAGACAGATACCTTTCGCTGAAACGCCCGCTGTCTAAAGTTTCTGCAATTAATTTGGCTGTTTTTCTTGTCTTTAACTACCCGAGGATTCGATCGCATGGTTTCGATTTCTAAAACTAAATCCACTTTGCTACCTTTGTCTTCGCCAACGGTAACTGCTCCAATCCAAAGCAGTCCAGCTACTGCAACTGGAGTGTGTGTGACGGTTCACGGCCACTTCTATCAGCCGCCTCGCGAAAACCCTTACCTAGATGCGATCGAGCGCCAAGGTAGCGCCCATCCTTTCCACGATTGGAACGAACGCATCGACAACGAGTGCTATCGCCCCAACGCCTTTGCTCGCATCCTGAACGATCGCGGCGAAGTCACTGGTATTGTCAATAACTATGAATATCTCAGCTTCAACATCGGCCCGACTCTGATGAGTTGGCTGGAACGCTACGACGCGGAAGTATATCAACGGATTCTGGAAGCCGATCGCAAAAGCTGTCAAAGACTCAACGGTCACGGCAACGCGATCGCCCAAGTATACAATCACATCATCATGCCCCTCGCCAACGAGCGAGACAAACACACCCAAATTCGCTGGGGAGTTGCAGATTTTCGTTCCCGGTTCGATCGCGATCCCGAAGGAATGTGGCTCGCCGAAACCGCCGTAGACTACGCCACCCTGGAAGTTTTAGTCGCTGAAGGCATCCGTTTCATCGTCCTGGCCCCCTCCCAAGCCGAACGCTGCCGCCACCTTAAGAGCGATGACAATGGCGATCCAGAATGGCACGAAGTCGGCGGCGGTCAAATCGATCCGACTCGCCCCTACCGCTGCTACTTGAAACCAGAACTGCGGTTGGCGGTTTCCCACCAACTCTCGCCACTTAGCAGTCACAACCTCAGCCGCGGAAACGGGCACTATTCTGAAACGACAGCTAATACTCCCTACATCGATATCTTTTTCTACGACGGCCCAATCTCGCGAGATATGGGATTCAATGATGTTCTCAGCAACAGCAACCATTTGGCGGGGCGCTTGGGTCAAGCGGTGCGCGGGGATCACCGATCGGCTCAATTAATCTCAGTCGCTACGGATGGCGAAACCTTCGGACACCACAAACACAGTACCGAAAAATGCCTCGCCTACGCGTTCACAGAAGAGTTTCCCCGCCGTGGTTGGACGGTGACGAATTTTGCTCATTATTTAAGTCAAAATCCCAGCACTTGGGAAGTGGAACTCAAACCAGTGACGGCTTGGAGTTGCTCTCACGGGGTCGATCGCTGGCAAGATGATTGCGGTTGCGGTGGCGGCGGCGGGTGGCATCTCAAATGGCGTCGTCCTTTGCGCGATACTCTCAATTGGCTGCGCGATCGACTGATTCCGATTTATGAGGAAGCGGGCCGCAAGTTGTTTCGCGATCCCTGGAAGGCCAGAGATGAATATATTGATGTCATGCGCGATCGATCGGCTGCAAATGTTGACAGTTTCCTAGAACGCCATCAAGTTCGCGAACTGGATGCTGCTGAACAAATAGACGCTTTGCGCCTGCTGGAAATGCAGCGCCACGCCCTGTTAATGTTCACTAGCTGCGGCTGGTTTTTTGAAGAAATTTCTCGCCCCGAAGGTGTACAAATTTTGCGTTACGCAGCTAGGGCGGTGGAATTAGCCTGGGAAGTTGCTGGCGTACAGCTAGAACAGGATTTTATCGATCGGCTCGATCTTGCACCCAGCAACGTTGAATCTTTCAAAACAGGGGCGGAAGTTTACCGTCAATTGGTCACAACGGCTAAAATTAGTCTCCGAGAAGTTGCCGCCCATTACGCCATTAGTTCTTTGTTTGCCAAATATCCCCGCGAAGAGCGAGTTTATTGCTATCAGGCCCAGCAGCAAGATTTTCAAATTCAGCGGATGGGTTCGATGACTCTGGCCGTGGGTCAATTGCAGTTAACCTCGGAAATAACGCGGGAAACAGAACTTTTTGTGTTTGCGGCATTCCACCTCGGCGGCTGGGACTTCCACTGCTGCATTCAGCCTTTTGGTAGCGATCGGTCTTATACAATGCTCAAAGAGCGGTTGTTTGGAGTTCTGCAAGAAGCTTCGGCGGCCCACGCGATTCTGGAAATGGTGCGGCTGTTTGGCGATCAGTCCTTTAGCTTGCGGGATTTATTCGCTGAGGAACGTCACCGGATTGTCCGGCTGCTGAGTCAGGAAAATTTGACTCGGTTGGATCAGCTTTACACTCAGGTTTACCGGGAAAATTACGGGGTGATGATGGCTTTTCACCGCGACGATTTGCCGGTGCCTATGGAGTTGCAGGTGGCTGCTGAAGTGGCTTTGGGACACCGCTGTTTGACGGCTGCTAAGGCTCTGGAACAGGAAACCGGGAACTCGGAGTCGCTGCTGGCGGACATTGAGGCGATCGCGACTGAAGCGAGCAATCTCCGCAGCCAGTTGAAGGTTCCCGAAGTCAAGCAAATTTTGGAAAAGGTGGTTTGGCGCGAACTTGACGCCATGCTACAAGCGGGATCTGCTGTGGAGGAACGCTCATCTGTGAAGTTAGAAGCTGATATTCGCACGATCGAACGTTTGATTGCTGTGGGCGATCGGCTGAATCTCGGTTTGTGTTTGGATCGATCGCAGGAACTGTATTTCGATTCTCTGTACAGTCAAATTGTGCCTCTGTGTTTGGGCTGGCTGCAACGGCAAGCTGCTTCGACGGTTGAAAACTCGATCGACCTTGTTGGATTGGATGTCACCAGTTCAGACGGCGGCTGGGATTTGCCTTCGATCCGGCAGTTGCTGGAGTTGGGTCAAACTCTCGCCGTTGATGTTGAGTGTTGGTTGAACCAGTTAAGCCGATCGGCGATCGATTAGCCTCGACATACTGTAGGGGCGGGTTTCACAGACAATAATTGCCTAAAACCCACAATAAGAGTAAACCCGCCCCCGCTTCAGATCAAAGCTTTGTTTGAGTTTTCGCTCTACTTGTGTGGGAAGATAGAAAGACTGTCCCCAAAGCTCACAGGTGTTCTGCACTTGCGCGCTTTGCAGAGTTGTGAAGAGAGAACACTAAATTTTAAATTCTATGAAAGTTGGCGATCGCGTTTGCATTAAAAACTCTGTTGTTGTCTACCACCACCCGGAAAATCGCAGTCAACCATTTGATATTAAGGGTATGGAAGGAGAAGTCGTGGCGATCGTTCACGAATGGCAGGGCAGACCTGTCAGTGCCAATTGGCCGGTTCTAGTTCAATTTGACAAAAAATTCAAAGCTCATTTCAAAGAAGATGAGGTTGAATTGAGCTCTTCGGAAGCCTAGCTGTTTTATCCCCGACTTCTTCAAGAAGTCGGGGTTCTTGGTATTCTGTTTTTTGAATAGGGCTTAACTTAATATTCCCAATTTGTTTAATTCTTAATTTTTTTGCCGCCTGCGGCTGAACCAACTAAAAATATTCAAATCTCCCTGCATTTTCTGCAATTCCTGCTGGTGCTGCTTGGCTGTAGCGTAATACCACTGGCAATGAATTTCTAGTTCTTGACGGTACTTAATTTCTTCGTAAAACTCGCGGACAATTTGGTGTCTCTGAAAAACTTCGGCCGCGGGAGTCGGTTCTGGGACAATGTTTTGCAACTCGTGGGGCAGCATGATTGTTTGGGGGCGACTGTGGCAAATCTTGGCTGTAATTACTTTAAGCTAACACATTTATGAAGGAAGAAGGAAGAGGAAAAATTATCTCCAACTTACTCATATCAATTCCGGTTGCACCGGAATAATCAGGAGACGGCAGTGCCGTGTCCCTACAATCTTTTTTTGGGTAGGGACACGGCACTGCCGTCTCCTCATTTCGGCTACTAATGATTCCGATGCAACCGGAAACGACAGCACTCGCTGTTATATCTCGGACTTATTTAAGAAGTCGGGATCTACAATCGTATTAATCTAAAATCCAAAATTTAAAATATAAAATTCTGTTAAAGCCATCCCCGCAGGCGATATACAATTAAGCCGATGTATTCTTTTAAGGCTTTAGTTGACTGGTGCAAGTGATAGGTATCCGGCAATAAATCCAAGGCTACGGCTTGCCAATTACTTTGGGATGCTGCGATATCCTGCTGCGTTATCTGAAAGTCTGTTGGTGCAGCAATTGCTTTTATTCCTTGACGCTGAAAAATTAAGAGCGATCGAGTCATGTGCATTGCCGATGTTACTAGCAAAACCTGCCCTTTTATACCTTTAACCTCTAAAATTTTCCGCACGTTAACGGCATTTTGATGAGTGTTGTGCGAATCGGGATCTTGCAGGATTGCTGATGCCGGTACGCCGATTGTTTGGGCAATTTCTGCCATATCTGCCGATTCGGGAGGCCCGCCGCCTTTCCAATCTACTCTACCGCCGCTGAGAATTAGCAGGGGAGCTTTGCCTTGCCGGTAAAGTCTCGAAGCGTAGATTATTCGATCGCCCGCTTCCCCCAATTCTATCCAAGGGCGGGGCGGCAAAGCTGCTTTGACACCGCCGCCCAAGACGATAATCGCTTCAGCTTGCGGGAGTTCGGCGGTTGGCACGTTTTGCCATTCGAGCGATCGAACTAACGATTTTGATACCCAACCGCTGCTTCCGAGCAGTAAAATAATTAGAGCCGCAGCAATTGGCGCCGCCACCCATTTGGGACGCTTCCAAAGTGTTATTAAAGCCACCATCAATAACAGGCAACTCAACCCCAAAGGATAAATAAACAGCGGCAGGAGTTTCGACAGAAATACAAACATTCAGCAAGTAATTCAAATTGCTAATTAGCGGCAATGGGTAATCTCAATACTCAAAACTCTTTTCGGTGCTAGCGGCGCTCCTCTGGCCCTGACAGCCAGTCTAACAGTGTAGAAGCTTCACGCCGGGAAGTTTTGCTATATTGTCTGCCCTCCGTTTCCACTACTTCTTTATTGAGGATAGCATCCGAGGCTTTATCCTTGGAACGTGTATTGGGGTTGAGTAGTAGTTCGTTGTGCCACCAAGCGACTATTAAACCTGCTGCCACGCCGCCGAGGACACCAAGGCCGAGACTCACGGGCAGCGAACATCCTACTAAGCGAAACCCAACGGTAAATAACACAAACCAAATCAGCGCGGGGTTAAACCCCTTGGAGTCTCCGTTAAATTTTGCCATAAGCTGCAAGTTTTGTTTGTAATAATACAGAAAGATATTGACAATATTAGCAGATAAGTAAGATTGGCAAGGGCGATCGATCGGCAACTACTCCCCACAAATCAAGTTTAATTGTACCTCTAAGTCTTGCACGGTATCTACAATGTTTAGAGAAATTTGCTCTAATTCTGTAAAAGGTTCAAAAGCTGCTTGCTGCGAGCTCAATAGTTCGGCTGTCGCGTCTGCAATATCGCCCCTGCGCTGTTGGAGTCGTTCTCGCAATACTTCAATTGGTGCTGTGCAGTAAATAATTTGCAGAGGTAAGCCGTGAGATTTAGCCAAATTAATCGCATTGGTTCTCCAGTTTTGGCGATCGAACTTAGCGTCTAAAATCACATCCCAACCTCGCTCAGCCAGCATTATCCCCAACTCTAACAATCTACCATAAGTCTGCGCCGTCATTTCATCCGAGTACAAATCTGGCCCGCCGCGTTCATTTACAGGAATCCCGCCTAAATGTTTGCGAACAGCATCGGATCGAATATGAACTGCCCCTGTGCGGCCAGCCAAGTATCGAGCCACTGTACTCTTGCCAGAACCCGACAAACCTGACATCAAAGTTAACTTTCCCCGGCGCGGTTTTGTGTATTCCCAAGCCAGTTTATAATAATGAGCTGCCGTCTGTGAAATTTCGGCTTTTTCCGCAGTTGAAATAGCAGCATCGTCCAACATTAACGAAGTTACTTTTGCTCTCACATAAGCTTGACGACTCAAATACAAAGGCAGCACTTGCAGTCCTTCCCAGTCGCCTGTTTGTTCAATGTAAGTATTCAGAAAAACATTGCCTAAATCTCTGCGCCCGCGCGATTCCAAATCCATGACTGTAAAAGCGATATCGTACATCACATCAACAAAACGAAAAGGCTCGTTAAATTCAATGCAATCGAACAGCAATATTTTATCTTGCCACAATGCGATATTCCGCAAGTGCAAATCTCCGTGGCACTCACGAATTTTATTGTTGGCAATCCGCAGCTTAAATAACTCTTGATTCTCCGCAAAAAACGCATCAGTATAATCTTTAGTTTCCTGATATTGTGTCTGAGTTTGCGGCCCGCCGATATACTTTTGCGAAATCAGGTAATTCTGATCTATTGCTGTACGAATCTGACTGACTTCGCCAAATGTACGAATGTAACTATTACTAATTGTCGTGCTGTGAAACATGGCAACTTCCCGGCCTAAGTCTGCCATAAGTTGGTCAGTCAACAATCCATGTTCCAACAAGCTGAGAAACAGCGAACTTTGAGGGAACTCCCGCATTTTCAACGTATACTCTACAGCAATTTCAGTAGAAGTTGTATTGTGCAATTTACTACCAAATTTAAACAAATTGCCAGTTTGAACAATTGGCAAAATCTCCAGATAAATTTCCGGTGCTGTCCGTCGATTCATCAGAAATTCTTGGGTACAAAAGTGCTGGCGTTTTTCCAACGTTGAATAGTCCAAAAAGCCAAAATTGACTGGTTTCTTAATTTTGTAAGTATAATCTCCGGTTAGCAGGACAAAGGAAGCATGAGTCTGAATTAGCTGCACAGGTTCCGTCACCCGATGCGGGTAAAACGCGGGCTGCAACATTTGCTGAATCAGAGGGGGAAGAAAAGTATCAGGCATACCGATTTTAAATTTGGGCTTAGAGATTTAGATAAAGATAACTTAAAGAAAATAGAGGTTGAGTTAAATCCGATTTATTGTAAAGTTGATAATTAGTGTAAATCAAAAAAGAGCAATCATGACAGAAAACAATCAAGATTCCCGTTCCGTGGATGTATTCGGCGTGGGAAATGCCCTAGTGGACATCCTAGCATTGGTGGAAGATGAATTTGTACTGGGCCACGGACTGAATCACGGCGGGATGACGCTGATGGATTCGGAAACCCAGGGGGGGATTTTGCACGATTTGGAGCACAATTCGCTGCAAATGCGATCGGGAGGTTCTGCCGCAAATACAATGATTGGTTTGGCTCAGAGTGGCGGTAAAGCCTACTATTCGGGGAAGGTTGCTAAGGATACTAACGGCGAATTTTACCGACAAGATTTGCTAGCTGCGGGGATTGACTTTAACGTGCATCCTGCAACTGAGTCGAGCGGGCCTACGGGTACTTGTGTAGTGCTGACTACGCCGGATGCGGAACGCACGATGTGTACTAATTTGGGTGTTTCTACTACTTTGGCGGCGACTGATATTGATGTCGATCGCCTATCTCACTGCAAGTACAGTTATGTTGAGGGCTATCTTTGGAGCGCTCCCGATCCGAGAAAGGCTAGCATTGAGACGATGGAACAGTCTAAGCGTCTGGGAGTGAAGGTGGCTTTTACTTTTTCCGATGGCTTTTTGGTCGCTCAATTTGCCGATGATTTTCATAAAGTAGTTTCGGAATATTGCGATGTAATTTTTTGCAATGCTGATGAAATTAAGAGCTTCTTCAAGGAGGAATCTTTGTCAGAATGTGCTCGCAAAATGAGCGAAATTTCGGATTTGGCTTTTATCACTAATGGGGATAAAGGCTGCATGGTGGTGGAGAACAAACAGATTGTTGATGTGGCTGGATTTCCGGTAAAGGCGATCGATACTGTGGGTGCTGGCGATGCTTTTGCGGGCGGTGTTTTGTTTGGACTTACTAACGGTTTGAGTGCGGCGAAAGCGGCTCGATGGGGCAATTATTTGGCTTCTCTGGTGGTGCAAATTCACGGGCCTCGGCTTGAGGGTTCTCAGGCTCATCTTTTGAGTCAGGTGATTGCTGGTTAGGAATTGAAATGGGCGATCGCACTTTTTGTCGTAAAGGGCGATCGTTCTTTTTTTCAACTATAGACGAGTGCTGGTTTTTGTCAATTTTGCAGAATATATTGACTGATAATATTTTTGAGTTCTTGAGGAGCTTCTTTTGCAATCGCCGCTCCTAAATCTGGACGCACAACCCACCACCAAACCAGTTGTTCTAAACGCTCCGGTGGATTTTCATTGGCACACAATTCGATCGTACTTTCATTGACACCAATAATGTTAGCACAAAGGTCATTAGCAATGGCAACGCGATCGTCTAGTTTTTCAAACTGTACGATATCTTGCCAGCTAATTTCATTGGGAATAGAATTGAGAATTGATTGGATATCTAGAGTCAGCATTAAACTGTTCCTCCGAAAGCTATAATAACTCTAATGCCAAATTCTTGTTGTTCTGCAAAAGATTGAGTGCTGAGCCATCCTCTCACGGTTACGCTGTCCGTACCTGTTAGTTCAGGTTGGAGGGAGTTGTAGAAATTGGTAATTTCCTGATGAATTGACCCCGTACCATGTTCGAGCCGGACGAGATTGCCTGTATTGTGTATTGCTTCTGCCCCGAATCTCTGTAAATTTGATGTTGTTTGCCCAACTATATGATGCCACGCTAACCCCGATCCTGCCACCCCGATCGTTCTTTTAAATTCACCAAAAGATTGAAACCCTTGTCCGGGTTTTATAGGTGAGATGACTGTCCTTGATGCTAGTTCTCTAGCTAGTCGCCTCGCTATTTCTCGTCGAGTTTCGTCCGTCATTTATGCGAGTTAGCTTTCACTGCTTTGACTTAATCCTATCATGGATGAAGGGCAATCGCGCTTTTTTTACCACAGATGGAAGGGGATGAATGAAGGGCGATCGCACTTTAAGGATGAGGTGTAATTGCAATTGAATAAAATTCAATCCGAAAATTCATTCGTCTTCAATCTCCAAATCAGCATATTTGGAAAAGTCACCCAAATCGTGTACTTCACCTTTGGCTGCTTGGGCGAGGCTACACTTAACGGCGGCTAATGCTTCGGGGTTTTGCCACAACCACTGTTCGCGATCGGGTATGTTGGTTATGGGGTCTAATAAAATTTGTCCGGCTTCGTTGACGAGAACGCGATACTCTGTTGATTTAGGTTCGAGGTTTAAACTTAGGTGTCCTTGGGTATCTGTGCTGATTAAGTTTTTCAGAGTCCAAAACATATCTTTCAGCTATTATAAAGTTGGTAAAACTCCATAGGGTAGAGTTTTAATTAATTATAACAAATTAGATGTTGTTTGTCTATTCTGATTTTAAGGGCGATTCCCTACGGGATAGCTCCGCGCGTACTTGACAAAAAAAATTGATTTAGCTAAGATAAAACTTAGTTGAAATTGCCTATAGCATATGCACATAATCAGCTACCGACGGATGCGTGAATATAGCGAAAGTCATGCTGATTGTCGGGAAGCCCTGGATAACTGGTTTAAAATTTCTAGCAAAGCTAAATGGTCAAATTTAGTTGAAGTGCAATCTGTTTTCCCTAAAGCTGAAGCCGTGGGAGGTTTTACGGTTTTCAATATCAAAGGTAACAACTATCGATTGATAGTTAGTATCGATTATGAAAGCCAGTTAATTTATATCAAATACATTTTTACTCATGCTGAATATGATAAGGAGAAATGGAAAAATGACCCTTATTTTTAATCCAGATAAATACAAAGAGTTATTGTCTCAGTATCAGCCAAAAATAATTAGAAATGAAGCTGAGAATGAAAAAGCTTTGGTAATGGTGGAAGAGTTGATGCACCGTCGCGATCGCACTCCTGAAGAAGATGAGTTATATGAATTGTTGATTGCATTGATTGAAAAATTTGAGGAAGAATACTACGCACCCGGAGCAACAGCTACCCCTCATTCACTGTTGTTGTTTTTGATGGAACAGCGATCGCTAAAACCTACGGATTTAGTGGGAATTATTGGCTCTGAAGAAGGAGTATATCAACTTGTTAACAGTGAGGGTTCTTTCAGCAAAGAGCAAGCGTTGGTTCTGGGCAGCTTGTTTCATGTAGAGCCGAGTTTATTTACTAATTAATGCACTGGAGCCCAGAAACCGGGTTTTTGCGAAAATACTTTGCCGAAGCCAACAGAGGCGATCGCACTTTTTGTCGTAAAGGGCGATCGTCTGTGGAACTAAGTAAGTAGGCGCTGTAAAACGCAACCATGTAAACGATTGTAAAGTATCCAAATCCCCTAAACGTAAGTGATTTAGCCCTGTTTACATACTGTTACGTAGTTCGGTTTAATCCCGCCTACCTACTTAAACCGATTATAATTGCTAAAATAAAACTAAACTGCTCTTTATCTATAATCAGATTATGACGGTTATTGAACAGATTTATGCGATCGTCAAAACTCTTCCCCAAAACCAAGCTAGCGAAATTCTCACTTTCGCTGAGTCTATTCGTGCCAAGTACCTGAATGGGAATCAATCCACCGACACAGTAGATGTTTTAACTCCTTGGACGGAACTGGTTTATTCCCTAGCTGGAACTTGGGCAGAAGACTTTCCTACTCTGGAAGAGATTCGTGCCGAGTCGGGGGAAGACATCTTGCGGGAGAGCTTCTAGATGTATATTTTGGATACAAATACATTAATCTACTACTTCAAAGGACAAGGACAAGTTGCCCAAAATTTTGCCAATTTATCTCCTCAAAAAATTGGAATTTCCACGATCGTCCTATTTGAATTGCAAGTGGGTATTGCTAAATCTACTTCGCCTGCAAAGCGTACCCAACAACTTCATCAACTTTTGAGCCGAGTTAATCTTATTCCTTTCGATCGCAATTCTGCTCTTGCTGCTGCCACAATCCGCGCTCAATTAGAGCAACAAGGTACTCCGATCGGTCCGATCGATGTTTTGATTGCAGGGACAGCTTTAGCTTTGCAGGCAACTCTTGTTACTCACAATGTCAAGGAGTTTGCGAGGGTTTCAGGACTTGCGATTGCCGATTGGTATTGAATGTCTGGCATTAAGTTCGGCTTGTCTTTGGTGAATAGTTCGAGACAGTAAATCCAGCATAATTGAGGGGCGATCGCACTTTTTTGATAAAGGGCGATCGTACTTTTGGGAACTTCAATCTATGGTAGATTTGATGAGACAAAACTGTTACTTAATTGACTATGTGATACACCAGCAACAACACCTAATATTTGATTATTTCCAGCAATTTTAATGACAGTTTTGTTGTCAACTGTGGTTAGCATTAAATTAGAGAACTTTAATCCATCTGTTAATGCAATCTTATCAACTCCCACTTGAAAATCTAGGATAGTATCTGCCAGAAAATCAGCAGACACTGTACCCTTAGTAGGCAGAACAAAAGTATCAAGACCAGGCCCGCCAAATAAGATATCTTGACCTAAACCGCCAATGAGAGTGTCATTCCCTAGATCGCCATATATTTGATCGTCACCTTTTCCTCCAAAAAGTAAATCGTTGCCTTTTCCACCAATTATCAGATCGTTAGTTTGATTGCCGTTGATAACATCATCATCTTCGTTTCCATAGAGGGTATCGCTTTCACCAATCCCACCGATGGTATCATTTCCAGTCAAGCCATAGATGACATCACGCTCAAAAGTACCAACCAAGTTATCGTTTCCTGGAGTTCCTAAAACTGGAACTTTTTGACCAGGAGTAAAGCCACTACTCCCTATGGGATCAATTGTCAGTGAAGCTTTGCTGTTGAAAGGGTTAGGGTCTGGTTCATTGACAGCCGTGACTGCTGCTAGATTAGTAATTGAAATAGGCGCTGTGACAGTTGCTGTAATTTTTAAAGTCCGGGTGAGATTATCTTTCATGTTGCCGACATCCCAAACACCTGTACTATTGTCATAACGACCTTGTTCGGGTGTGGCAGATACAAAACTCAGGCCAGGAGGTAATAAGTTGGTAACATTGATGCTACTGGCAATACCGATTCCCTTGTTGGTCAAAGCCAGAGTTATGTTAACTCGATCTCCAACCTTGGGATTAGGGTTATCAACTGTCTGAGTCAAGTCTAGATCGGCTGGATCGGGGTCTTTGGCATTAACTTTTGTCCGTTGAATGAGAGTATTATTAACTGACTCTGAATCAACTTCTTTGCTGGTAACGCTGGCATTATTACTGAAAGTTCCCGCAGCGATGGAAGTGGCATTAATAGTGATTTTTGCAGATTCACCCGTGTTTAAATCACCCAATTCAGCAGTAATGATTCCATTGTTGTTTTTCGGGATTCCGCCCTTGCTAGAGGTAGCAGAAACATCTTTTAATCCAGATGGCAATTCGTTAGTGAAGGTGACACCTGTAGCTTTAGTAGAACTATTGTTGGTGACAGTGAGGCTGTAGGTAAGTTTATCTCCTAGATTTACGGTGGTAGGAGTTCCTGTTGCGGTAATACTAAGGTCAGTAGAAATTGGCTTGACTGATGTAGTGAGAACAGCGATATCGTTTGTAGCATCAGAATCGAAAGTTTTACTCGTCACCTGAGCACTGCCAGTGATATTTCCTGTTATTGGCGGAGTAACAGTGATGTTGATAGTTTTAGCTTCACCATTGTTTAAGTTTCCGAGGTCAAAGGTGAGTTTATTTCCTGACTTTTGAGTGGGGTTGACACTAGCAGAAATGAATTCTACTCCCTCTGGCAATGTGTCTGCAAGAGTTACTTCTTTGGCATTACTCGTTCCTTTATTGGTAACGGTGACAGTGTAGGTTAAGTTATTCCCAACTGTCGTGGTATCTGCATTGGCGGTTTTGGTAACAGATAAATCTGCTGCTTCACTCACCCGCACAGGATTTGGAGAGTAGCTGAAAACTGGTGGGTTATTGTCATCTACTACCATTGCATAGATGTAGTAATCTCCGGCGGGTACGCCTTCTGTGTTCCAAGTGAAATTACCAGTACCGTCCGTTTCATCAAGACCATCTTTGATTAAGATGCCATTAAATGCCTGGTTATCAGTGTCGTAGAAGAAGCTGACTTTCGCATTAGAATCTGGGTCAAAAGCGTTGTAGTTAATGGTAACATTTTGCCCGCTGGCATCTGTAGGCAAACTAATGATTTTTCGCTCATTAACATCTGTAGCTACATTAGTGACTTGAACAGTAGGAGCTTTGGAATCTCGGAAAGCACTATATTGTACGTTACCTAAACCAGTGGGGTTTGCTACCTTGAGATCCCAAATTCCTGATGTAGGATTCGCTACAATAACGGCTTTAGTGCTGGAAGTGGTAAGAGCAGGAACAATGGCAATACTATTAGCAGCAAATTCTGATTCATTGATGATTGTTCCGTTAGGCGTTTTAACTTGAACTGGTACGTTGTTGGTGGCCGTATCCCAGTTGGCATTCATAATCAGCCACTGAGTGTTTGGAGTAATCGTGAAGCTACTTGTTTTAGGTAAAGCGTTACCAAAAAAACCTTGAACTTGTGGACTACCATCTTTTGGAGGTGCAAGAAAAACCTTAACTGTAGCGTCGGGTGTTATTATTATCGGCTCTCGAAAAGGAATAGGGATGACTACTGATGGTAACTTGCCATAGGCTTGAATAAGGTCATCAGAAAAATCATTGTTATTAGTGTAATCTATTCTAAATTCACCGTCTGCTAAAGGCACACCTCCAAAGTTAACTTTACCCAAGAGAGGTGCATCGATATTAATTTCGGGAAATTTTACATTACCCGTTCCCTGTGCATTAAAGTTCAAATTAGAATCAGTTTGCAATTTTAATTTACCTTTAATAAAATCTCCCAAAATAGACACATTTAGACCTTTCTCACCACTACTAAGAGTTTTTTTACTCCAGTTTAATTCTAACTGTCCATTTCCTTCAACTACTCCTGCATTTTTAATTTTATCACTAATGAGTTTTATTCCTCCTTCTAGTGTAAAACTATCTTGATTAATCTTGAATCCTGCATCAATGTCAACAAGCTGACCAGAAAATTCACCGCCTGCCCAGTCAGGTAACTTTAGTTTTAACCCCGGTAAACTATCAGTTACATTGGCTTTCAAACCAAAATCAAGCTTTTGAAGTTCGCCAATATCTAGTTTGTCAACAGCAGCAATATTACCTAGAGTACCCTGTAATTTCTGCAAAGAGAAGCCTGTTGATCCAATGGGGATATTAAGACCATCTACACCTAATGTAGCAGAGTCTAGTTTTTTGTCTTTAAAGCCAACCCCTGCAAAAATTCCTTTCTCAATAACAGGAAAAAATATTAGCCCTTCCCCTTCAACTTTTTTCTCTATTGTATCAATCGATAGCTTAGTCTCTTTAAGTTTAAGGAGATTAGGTATGATTGGTAGTTCTGGTATGTAAAGCTCACCTTTGACATCAATACCGCTCTTACTAATCTGGATAAAGTTGTTATCTGTGTTGTTATCTGTAAAGTTAGCACTCACGTTAAATAGCTTTGGCAGACTGACTCTACCTTGGATCTTCAATGTATCATTGGGCTGTACGTATCTCATCGCCAAGTCGATCGGCTTGATATCAATCAGATCGAGTAGATTCAAGTCGAGCTTGGGTAAGAGAACGTTCTCACTCTGGCGAGATTGAGAATCAGAGTTAGCTTCGTTGAAAGTCTTTACAATTTCTGACACTCCAGTACCGAAGTTGTTAATAGCTCCTCCAGTAATACTCGACACAGTTCCTGTCGTTTTTCTAGCGACTTCAGTAGTGCCTCGAAACAGTAGTAATGGTGGTACAAATGCTAATGACTTGAAATTTCCTGGTGCCAAACGAGCAAGTGCCCCTGTAGCCAGACCTATAGAAGATGTATATTCTGGATCTACGTAAGCAAAGAAAGGGTCACTCAGCCAGTTTGTAGAACCGTTATTAACTACTGTTCTTACATCCGCTGGTTTAACAGAATTTTTATTTTTGCCATCTGTTGATGGTTTGTCATATGTTGGTTGATCGTAGTTTACTTCCTGAGTCAAAACGGGTAGTAAATGATTGTTAAGAGGATTAAAGTTAAAGAAATCTCTCAGTTGAAACTTACCTGGTAAATATGCTTCACCAGCAAGGCTGACAAAATCACCAGAAACAATATAGTGATTGACATTTGAGACATTCTGCGGTTTAAAATTATTTACAAAGTTTCTGCCAATTCCAGGTGAATTAAATGTTATCACCTCTCCTAATTTGCCGCCTCTGTTTGTGAAATCAGCCGCAAATAGTTGGGTTAATGCACCTCCCAAACTGTGACCAGTAATGTCTGGTGCTAAAAGATTGGGATTTTTAGATGAATCGCGACTTACTTGGGATAACCATTCAAGCGGTGTAAACTTTACATTGTCATCAGCAGGATTGATATCTCGGCTAGCTTCATATTGATTAAAACCAACGCCTCTGGGGTCGATATCTGAGAAAATATCTGCAAATAAGTTAGCTGTCGGTTCCGTGCCCCGAATTGCTAGAAGTGGAGCATCCCCGCGAGTTGATGTCAATCCCAGGGCAAAAAAACCTGTTTTTGTTGTGTTTGTATCGTCAAAAACTCGGTCTACTTTGTAGCCGTTAACGATATCTTGAAACCGCTTCCCATCGTAAATACTACTGACATCCTGCCCTAATAATTGCTGCCACGTTTGCTCTACTATGTTCTTAGCATTACTATCTAAAGTAGTTTTACCAGCTTTGTAAGCAACATCTTTGGCAAAAAATTCGTATTTTGCATCTTTGCTAATGTTGGATGAAGTAGGAAAAGTATTAGGGTTAGTAGTCGAGTTCGGTGGGGTTGTGGTAGGATTAGTAGTCGAATTCGGGGGGGTGGTCGAATCTGGTGGTGTTGTCGATATCGTATATTGCCACGCAGTATTTACATTATCGGTCGCTAAAATTACCTGCAAGTTATCAGAATTTCCCAAGGGTAGATCGACTTTGCCTTCTCCTTTACCAGAAACAAACCCTGTATTCAGAATTTCCTTGCCATCATAACGAAGGATTAGCTCGTCTGGAATGTCGAAAAACTCATAGGAATATTCGGCGGTTCCTCCTCCGTTTGAATCTAACTTGAGAGTTTTTTGACTTCCTTCAAAGCCACCTGTTACCGAACCAGTAGTTGCCTTCGCTATCCGAACAACTCCCTCATCTGATACCCCACTTGCATCCACTGCACTACCCAACAACACATCATCTGTCAGTAACTTCATAATCCGATCTCCCCAAAAATATAGTTGCGTAAAAACCAGCAAAGCCCGCCTAGCAAGCTTTCCTAAATATCTATCAGGGCCTTCCTCTGCTTTTTATGCAAATTGCCCTATTCTTGTAACAAAACTTTACATTGCTCCCAAGAGCAGATAAGCTGTATGCCCGATCGCCCGCCAGATGCACCGTCAATACCTGACAGCCAGACTCATCATTTCACAATACTCCACAATCCTGAATCCGCATAGGCCAAACGGCTCACCATTTGGCTCAACAAAAAAGGCTCGTTTGGCTCATTTGTCTCATTTGGCTCACTTCTCGGCTCACCAGATCGTGTAACATTCTTTACTAAGGCAGAGTTTCCGTAGAGGAGTACCAATGGCAGGTTTGCTCAGAGCATCTGAATCAGGATTGAAAATCATTGATATGGTAAGACGCAATCTCGGATGGAATAAAATGGATGAATAAAGAGCGATCGCACTTTTTGTGTTAAGGGCGATCGCTCTTATATGCAGAAAAAAATCCGGTAATCCCTATCTTCTTTGGTTAACATCAAAGTTAAACTTAAAGTTTACTGTTTCATCCTTGTTAGACATTGGTTGAACAGTGAAATTAAAACATTGCACTCCTGGGTTCCCAAAGCTGACCCAGTTTTGCCCATTTTGGCTAGAGACGATATTTTTAGAGCCATAGTTACCATTGTCTAAAAACCATGTGATCGTGGCACTTGAGTTAGGGGTTCTTAAATCTACATAGAAACCTCCTATTGCTTCTCGATCACTTGGAGCACAATATTTACTGCCACGGCCACTTACATCACTTGGATATGGACAGGTTTGCCCGACAGGACATTCGCCATTTTTAGTACCTTCGGGCCAACGGTTTTGGGCTATTGCAATTAACCCCAAAGATGAACTAGCCATCAAGATTACAGACAACACAGCAGTTTTAATAACACGCATATTCAACCTCAAACAAAACGGCAGATGTACAAAGTCAGTTGGTTGGCTTTAGATTTGCACTTATCTTCTAGATTACCTTAGTTATAAATGCTTATTAGCTCACCATTTGGCTCAACACAAAAGGCTCATTTAGCTCATTTGTCTCATTTGGCTCACTTCTCGGCTCACCAAATCATGTAAAATTCTTGACTAAGGCAGAGTTTCCCTAGAGGAGTACCAATGGCAGGATTGCTCAGAGCATCCGAAGAAGGGCTAAAAATCATTGACATGGTAAGACGCAATCTCGGATGGAATAAAGCAGATGAGCTCTGGTGTCAGGCTGCTCTCACTTCAAAAGCAACTTTAAAGCGATTTTGGACGCAGCAACCAATTAGACGAGAGACTTTTATACACATTTGCAAAGCTGTAGGTGTGAAAAACTGGCAAGACATTGTTGCGCGAGAAATTCAGGAACCAGAATTACTATTAGCCGCGATCGCAGATATCCCCCTCGACTCCCAAACCGATCGCACTTTCCCCCTCCCAGAAAACTTACCCCCCGTCAGAAATTGGGTACAGCGCACCAAAGAAATCGAAATCTTAAAAACTACGATCGTTAACTCAGATATCATCGCCATCTCAATAGTCGGATTACCGGGTATCGGAAAAACCACCCTCATCAGCCAACTAATCCGCCAACTCCACACAGAAAAAACCGCCTTCGCCTGCGCCGCTTGGCAATCCTTGCAATCCGCAACAGGCAAAGCACCCCCGTGCGATCGCACAATTGAATCCCTGCTATTCACCCTCTCCAACGGCGAGATTACCGCCGCCGTCAATCCTCAAAATGACTGTGGCAAAAAAAACGAAAATCTGCTCAAAATCCTCAGAGAAAAACCTTGCTTAATTGTGTTCGATCGCGCCGATACACTTTTGAAAGCACGAGAAGCCAAAGCCGCCGGTTATTTCGCAGAAGATTGTGCAGAATATGCTTGGTTATTCAAACAACTATTAGAAACAGAACATCAAAGCAAAATTATATTTACCAGTCGCGAAAGCTTGGCAGAATTGCCGCCAACTGTCACCCGCGAAATCCAGATCGACGGATTGGATCGAGATGCTGCAATTTCCTTGTTGCAATCTTTCAATCTGACTGCAAATGCAGAGGAATTAGCGGAAATGGGCGATCGCTATTGTGGACATCCCAAAGCCTTACAACTCGTCGCAGCCTTGATTAGAGATGATACCGAGTTTCAGGGAAATGTCGGGAATTTTTTACACAATAGAGACTGGTTGCTGATTCGAGATATTGAGAGATTAATTGATGAAATGATAGCGCGTCTGGGCGACAGCGAGCAAACTTGTCTCAGCCGAATTTCTGTCTACCAAACCTCAGAATATCCCCTATCTTTTGCCGGAATTAGCGCTCAAATGCCAGAAGTTAGCAAGTATGAACTTAAGGAAAATATTATTCAAGCACTGAAGCGGCGACAATTGCTATATTACGATCGCCACCTCAAATCCTATCAGTTGCACCCGCTGGTTCGAGAAAAGGGCGAGTACCTGCTAAGTCAAAATCCTGAAAATCTCCATACCGCCCACAGCCAAGCCTATAGCTATTATATCAGCATTCCGCTCAAACCTGAATCGGAATGGCAAGATATCGAGGATATTAAGCCACTAATCAGAGCGCACTATCACGCGCGTCAGGCTGGAAATTTAGATGCAGCAAATGCGATTATTTCTGAAGTTTGTGAGCATTTGCGACAGTGGAATTGTGCAGAGTTGGTGTGTGCAAATATAGAGTTGCCATTGTTAGCGGAAGTAAAAAACATAACTCTGTAGGGGCGGGTTCACCGCCAATAATTGCCTAAAAGCCACAATCTCATAAACCCGCCCCCACACCACCAGGAATCCCAATCTACCTCTTTCCAAATACTTCAACTACTAGAATAAATCCCTCTTTGTTCCAGTTGCTGCATAAAAAACTCTTCCAAACTAGGCTTGGCCAAATTCATCCCAATTAACTGCCCTCCCATAGCGCTCAGACTAGACATAAACTGCTTCGGATCGCCCTGCAAATGCCCGTACCACAAATCATCATCAACTTCCATATCCGGTATCCATTTTTTGAGGATATTCAGATGGCCGCCCCTACCTTGAACCCGGTAAGTTTCAGTATTACCCAAGAGTTTGTCGATCGCACCAATGCAGATCAGCTCACCTCTCGCCAAAATTCCCACCCGATCGCAAATCTTCTCCACATCTGAAAGTATGTGAGAATTAAAGAAAATCGTTTTTCCTTGACTTTTTAGCGATAAAATGATCTCCCGCATCTGATAGCGTCCCATCGGATCTAAACCCGACATCGGCTCATCTAAAAATACCACATCTGGATTGTTAATCAAAGCTTGAGCCATGCCGATCCGTTGCAGCATTCCCTTAGAATACTGGCGCAACTGTTTTTTGATTGCCGCCGATTGAGCTAGCCCAACTAAGTCTAGCAAATGGGGAATTCGCTGCCGCTGAATCGAGGGGGGAATTTGAAATAAGCCCGCCGCAAATTGCAAGAATTCCCAGCCTGTGAGATAATCGTAAAAGTAAGGATTTTCCGGCAAATAGCCGACTCGTTGCTTCACCGTGCGATCGCCCAAAGGCCTCCCCAACAGCAGCGCCCTCCCAGAAGTCGGCTTCACTATCCCCAACAAAGTTTTCAGCAGCGTAGTTTTTCCAGCTCCATTTTGTCCTAACAGCCCGAAAGTTTCCCCCTCCGAGACAGTTAGAGTGCAACTTTTGAGCGATTCAATCTTTTGGTTCATCCAGAAGCCGGTACGATAAAACTTCCCCAGATTAAATGTTTCCACTACTGGGATAGCTCCCGGCATCTCAGTCGGATTCGGCGCATCTACAAGAGGTTCCATTTTTTTATAAAAATAACTAGCACCTAATTATATTCTATGGCATAACTTCAGCGATAATTGCTCTTTTTAATGTTAAACTAATATTAGCTGCACTGAAAATTTTCTGAATATGGAACGTTCAAAAGTTATTGCTATTGTCACTGGCGCATTTTCTATAGTATTAGCACTTGGCTATCTGTTACTCGTCACCCTGCTGGACTTCCGAGGCGAAATGGTTCCTGCACCTCAAAGTCAGTTGCCAGTATCCATGCCTATTTATCAATTGGCTATTGCGGCTCTGACTTTGTTAGTACATTAGTTATTGGTTACAATGGGTGAGTGTAATGAGCGTTGAAATTAACCACCAACAACTAACAACTAACAAATAACCAATCACAACTAATTAATACACATGAATTGCTTTCATCATGTGATATGCAACTAGCAACTGCGTCAAAGCTAGCGGGTAACTTTGCAAAACTTCGCCAGTAGTGCCGATCAGTTTGCCAATTTCTGGATTACCCTGAGCACTGCAAAAGCCTCGCAGGTGCGGCAACTCGCTGCACAAAATCTTTTCCAATTCGTTTACTTGCTCGCTGGTAGCGTGGGAGTCTACTTCCAAAACGTCAACCGGTTTGCCCATATCCCGATCGAGCCCCAAGCGAATTGCGGGTTTAAAACTATCGCTGCCTCTACCTAAAATCTCAGTAAAATCAGGGTGAGGAATTGTCGGCCTCAGAACTAAACGGACGCTCAAATTAGATTCTTTGTCCGCTTCGGGCGGGTAAAAACTAACTACAACATCGGCAAATTTACGCTGGGGCCGAATGAAATCTTCTGAATCCGGTTCCCGCTTTTGCATTTCTGCAAGCACCTGTTCTTCAGTATAACCGCGCTTCATGATATCGCGTTTAACTTTCCATTCAGTTCGTAACTCTTCTGGGGGAGCAAGATACACTTTTACGTCGTAAGAATCCCGGATTGTGCGGGTTGCGTAACCCAGCAAACCTTCAACTATTACAAATTTGCTGGGCTTGATGTATTCCGGCGCATCGAATGTACCTGATTTGTGGTTGTAGATGGGTTTGAGAATTGCTTGGCCGGTGCGTAGCAGGCTGAGGTGCTGCTGCATGATGTCGAGGTAATTGCAGTCGGGATGCAATGCTGTGAGCCCGATTTCGGCCCGCTGCTTTCTGTCGTAGCGGTGATAGTCGTCGGTGCAAATCACAGTGACATTTTCTGGCCCCAATACTTGGGCAATTCCCCGCGTCAGGGTGGTTTTGCCCGCTGCGCTGTCTCCGACAATACCGAGAATGATTGGTCGATCGCTCATTGTTTTTACCCGGACGGACAATAGCAAATTTTTTGTTAATCTTCAATAGTATCAAAATTCGGTTCTATGCGATCGCCTGATCGCATGGTTTCACTTGATCCCCCCCGGAGTCGGCCCAACGTGTAAAATTATTGTAAAATCTCTTAATAAAACGCGGCACCGGAGACTCCCTGAGTCTCTGATTAAAAAATCACGTCCATTTCTCAACCGCCCGCAATGTCGATCGTACTTTTAAATCCGACCCCGCGTCAGAATTTCGGGAAAATTACCCCTGCAAAGTATCCCAGTAGTCTCTTTTGTAATGCAAATTGCAGCAGCCGTCGGACTCGTGGGATATTTTTGGTTCCAAAACAGGTAGCAAGCAGTGAATTAACTTCCCAGTCAATCAATCAACACGGGGGGCGATCTAATTTACTGCAATATGAAGTTTTAACCAAAGCTTTCACAATGCGTGACAAATTAGTATAAATTTGAGTAAAGCACGCATTCCGACCGTTATAAACAGGGCTTTTTTACTCTTTATCGCCTGCTACAACGAAGTATTTTCCTGAAAGAACCAGGTTTCTACGCACCCGTGCGTAATATCAAATCCGCTAGTATTGGAATAGTAAAGTCTCCTGCGAGTGGCCACCAAAGCATAAGCGCAATCGGTAAGTTTTTAGACTCACAGTCAACAGTCAACAGCTAACAGTTAACAGTCAACAATCATTTCTGAGCGCAACCAGAATTGATATAGCGATCCTAAATCATTTGCATAATTCTTGTAGGGGCGGTGCCCCTACATATCTGCATGAATGATTTAGGATTGCTATATAAGTTATAAATTCAAACAAATCTTAAGTTTAACTAAGCTCGTAGTAAGCCGATGAATCAACCATATTCTGAAAAATTCAGGGGCAGTATTTTAATTGTTGACGACAGTCTTAACAATTTAACGTTACTGGAACGAATATTATCGAGGAAAGGCTATAAAGTAGGACTTGCATCGAGCGGTAAACTAGCACTCGATTCTGTAGATTTGACTCAGCCGGACTTAATTTTGCTGGATATTATGATGCCGGCTATGGATGGCTACGAAGTTTGCACTCGCTTGAAATCGAACGATCGCACTCGCGGCATTCCGATTATTTTTCTGAGTGCTTTGGTAGAAGTTTCTAATAAGGTGAAAGCCTTTAATGCTGGCGGAGTGGACTACATTACTAAACCTTTTGAACCAGTAGAGGTGGTAGCTAGGGTAGAAAATCAATTGCGGTTGAGGGAACTAGAACTGCAACTGACGGAAAAAAATAAGATGTATCGCCGAGAAATTGCTTTTCGGGAAGAGGCAGAAATTGAAACGCGGTTGCTGTTGGAAACAACAAAATTTCAGAAAGAACAGATAGAAGAATTACTATTAAATATTTTGCCGAAACCAATTGCGGATCGCTTGCAGGATGGACAAAGTATAATTGCTGATAGCTTTGCGGATGTCAGCGTTTTATTTGCAGATTTGGTCGGATTTACGAATTTTGCATCTGACAAGACTGCGACGGAAACAGTGAAAGTTTTGAATCAGATTTTTAGTCACTTTGACCAGTTGTCATTACAGCATGGTTTGGAGAAAATCAAAACTATTGGTGATGCTTATATGGTAGTCGGCGGTTTGCCAGAACCCCAGGAAAATCACGCAGAGGCGATCGCCCAAATGGCATTAGATATGCAAGCTGCTGTTGCTAGCTTCAATGCCAAAAACAATCACAGCTTTAGTCTCCGCATTGGGATAAATATTGGTGGGGTGGTGGCGGGAGTCATTGGTTTAACTAAATTTAGTTACGATTTGTGGGGGGATACTGTGAATGTTGCTCACCGGATGGAATCCAACGGTATTCCCGGGGAAATTCAGGTAACAGATGCGGTTTACGAGCGTTTAAAAGATAAATTTACGTTTAAAATGCGCGGTGCTATTGAGATTAAAGGTAAAGGAGAAATGATCGTCTATTTGTTGCTGGGGCGAAGTTAGTCAGTTGACAGTTGCTGTACCCTGAGCGTAGTCGTTCGCTTTAAATCGAAGCGAACGATTTAAAGGGTGAGTTCGAGTGCCCTGCCCTTCGACGTAGTTTATCCTGAGCGTAGTCGTTCGCTTCGATTTAAAGGGCTCAGGGAACTATGATATAAAAGCTTTAACCACCTTGGCGGTTGCTATACCAATTCCCAATTCCCCATTCCCCATTCCCAATGCCCAATTCTCAATTACCATTCATCTTTTCGCTTGTTGCTGTAAGTTTCCCAATCGTCGGATTGTGGCTGATACAATGGTTCTGGTTCCAATTCTGCTGACATTTCTAATTCGGGTTCCGATTCTTGCTGATAGATGTTCAGAGGTTCGACAACGCGGGCGATCGCATCTTTGACAAATGCTTTAACAAACTCGTCTTTCCGATTTAGCTGAAACTGCCTTTGCACGACTTCGGCAATGCCGCCGTCGCCCCAATCTTGGTCGTGGCGGAAATATTCAATGAAACTTTTTCCGGCAATTCTGGTTAAATAAGCGGCGCTGACTGCTTGAATTGCTTTGCCCAGTACAAACCCGGCTACACTTAATTGCAGCGCCCTTGACACTACTTGAATTACGCCTTCAACTATTCCCAAACTTGCTAGGGTTTTTGCCAGAGACAATGCCAATTCTTTGGCGCGATCGATATTTAATTCGCAGCCGTAAATCTTGGCAATTTCTACTACCATTTGAGCATTGACTGCTGCTGTCGCTAACAAGTCCACAACTGGCAAAGGCGTTACGGCAATTACGCCAGCTCCAATCCACTGAAAGCGCTCTACTACTTTATCAGCTTGCCTGCGCCTTTGAGCATCAATTAACTTCCGCGCTTGGTCTCCCAAATGCTGAGATTGCAGCAAAATATTGTCTGCAATTAAGTCTTCGCCTTCGGCTCGCAAAATCGCAGCAATGCGCCGAATTAATGGCATAATATCCGGGTCTGGTTGAAAGATTGTGCCGTCTTCTAGTACAACTTTTTGCGGATTTGCGGTAATGGCTACTACATCCATTGCTGATACAAAACCTTTGACTCGTTCCCGCAATCTAGCAATAATTTCATCTCTGTCAGTGTCGGGATAAAGGTCAACTTTATTAAAAACCACGATCGACCTTTTGCCAATTTCCGCCAAAGTTCGCAGCGGTTCGTACTCAGATTTTCGCAAATCGCCGTCCAACACAAATAAGATCAAATCTGCCCTCGCCGCCAACTGTCTCGCCAATTCCTCTCGGTAAGTTCCTGCTACTCCCGCTTCCAAAATTCCCGGTGTATCAGTAATTGCCAATTCTCGATCGATTCCTTTCAATTTCAGAGTGTAAGTTTCTCCAACTTCGGTAGTTCCCATCGGCGCGCCCACCTGTCCCGCCATCCGCCCCACGAGCGCATTGACAGCGGAAGTTTTGCCCGCAGAACCGGTGCCAAAAACAACTACTCGAACGCTACCGCGAGCCATGCTAGCTTCAATTTCGCGGGCTCTCAACAGCAAAGCTTGGCGCGCTACTTCATCTTGAATGCGATCGACTTGTTGTCGAATTGCTTTGAGATTTTCGGAAGCAGCTTCACTTTTGACAACAGGAACCTTGGGATTAATTGCCCGTTTTCCCTTAACTTTCCCCGGGCGTTGCAGCAGCCTAAAATAGTAAAATAACGCAAAAATTAGGGTTCCCAAAAGTACAATTATCAGGAAAATCAGCAAATTAGCCAGCAGCGGAGAAGCAGACCACGCAACTTGACTGTAAAGCCCTGTTAAGGAACTCACCAGCCCAATAATCAGCCCTAGGGTGAGGCAGAAAGCAGCAATTAAGGTTAATAGGCGCGGCAAAGGCATGAGGAAAGCGGCAAATAAAAGGGTTATGCTTTGATTTTTACATTTTCTTAAATCTTCTGATCTATAGTTTAGCAATTACAGCAAGGAGCAAAAACTATGGGACTATTTGACCAAATTTTGAGCGCGATCGACAATCCCAACCAACAAGCAAGTCCCAATCAGTTGGGCAACATTCTGGGTGCGGTACAGCAGTTGAGCGGCAACCAGGGCATCGATGCGGGCACGACTCAGCTAGCGATGTCGGTTTTGGGCGGACACGTACGATCGGCATTACAAGACGTGCGATCGAACTCGGGAGATGCACAAGCTCAAGAAGTTGTCAACCAATTTAGCGGTACAAATCCCAATCCGCAAGCAGTTCAGAGTTTGTTCGGAGGCGGCCAACTGATGCAGATAGTCGCCGATATCGCCCAAAGAACTGGTTTGGATAACACCACAGTGCAAGCGATGATCCCGGTGTTAGTGCCGCTGGTGCTGAATTTGCTAAAAACCGGCGGTAACGCTCAAAATCCAGCCCAGGGCGGCAATCCCGTTTTGAATACGTTTTTAGATGGAGATGGAGACGGGGATGTAGATATTACTGACGCAATGTCGATGGCCAGCCGCTTTTTGAATAAGGGCAGTTAATTTGGGAGTTTTTTAACCGCAGATATCAGCGGATGGACACAGATGAACGCAGATAGGATTTTATCTGCGTTCATCTGCGTTTATCTGCCGACCTCTGCGGTTAAAAGAATCCTTCTTTAGCCCAAACCCAAATCAGTCACAGCACCAATACTGCTCGAAGAAACCAACTTAGCGTATTTAGCCAAAACGCCCCTAGTATAACGGGGTTTTGGAGGCTGCCAAACAGTCCGGCGCTGCTCCAATTCTGCATCGGAAACATTGAGTTGCAACAACCGATTTGGAGCATCAATCGTGATCGAATCGCCCTCTTTTACCAGAGCAATTGTGCCGCCAACTTGTGCCTCCGGTGCAACGTGACCGACCACCATGCCGTAAGTTCCGCCAGAAAAGCGGCCGTCAGTAATTAACCCGACAGAATCGCCCAAACCAGCGCCAATAATTGCCGAAGTTGGTGCTAGCATTTCGCGCATTCCCGGCCCGCCTTTTGGCCCTTCGTAGCGGATTACAATCACATCTCCGGCTTGAATCTTGCCGGCTAAAATTGCATCCAAACAATTTTCTTCTGATTCAAATACCCGTGCCGGCCCGGTAAGAAGCGGTTTTTTAACGCCACTAATTTTAGCAACAGATCCTTCTGTTGCCAGATTTCCCCGCAGAATTGCTAAATGTCCTTGGGCGTACATCGGATTGTTCCAAGGGCGGATGACATCTTGGTCGGTGCGGGGTTCTGTTGGAATATTTGCCAACACTTCAGCAATAGTTTGTCCGGTAATTGTCAGCGCATCTCCGTGCAGCAAACCGCGTTCCAAAAGCATTTTCATTACTAGCGGAATGCCGCCGGCTTTGTGCAAGTCGGTTGCTACGTATTTGCCGCTTGGTTTGAGATCGCACAAGACGGGAACTTTGGCTCTGATTGTTTCAAAATCGTCGAGAGCGAGTTCAACGCCGATCGCATTTGAAATGGCCAATAAATGCAGCACAGCATTGGTTGAACCGCCGATCGCCATAATTACCGCGATCGCATTTTCAAAGGCCTTGCGGGTTAAAATTTGGCTCGGTAGCAACTGTTTGCGGATTGCTTCGACGACAACTTTTGCAGATTCGGCCGCGCTGTCTGCTTTTTCGGCATCTTCCGCAGCCATTGTCGAAGAATAGGGCAAACTCATGCCCATTGCTTCAAAGGCGCTCGACATGGTATTGGCCGTGTACATTCCGCCGCAAGCACCAGCGCCGGGACACGCTTTTTGTTCTACTGCATTGAGTTCTGTTTCGTCAATTTTGCCCGCGCTGAATTGACCGACTGCTTCAAAAGCGCTGACAACTGTTAAATCTCGTCCGTTGTGGTGTCCCGGTTTGATCGTGCCGCCGTAAACAAAAATAGCAGGAATATTCATACGGGCGATCGCAATCATCGCCCCCGGCATATTCTTGTCGCAACCGCCAACAGCGAGCACGCCGTCCATACTTTGACCGTTGCAAACAGTTTCGATGGAATCAGCAATCACGTCTCTCGATACCAGAGAATATTTCATCCCTTCGGTTCCCATCGAGATGCCGTCGCTGATCGTAATCGTACCGAACATCTGCGGCATAGCACCCGCTTCCTTTGTCGCCGCAGTAGCCCGCAAAGCGAGTTCGTTCAATCCCATATTGCAGGGTGTAATCGTGCTGTACCCGTTAGCAATCCCCACAATTGCTTTAGTGAAATCGCCGTCACCAAAACCAACGGCGCGCAGCATGGCGCGGTTGGGCGAACGCTGCACGCCTCCAGTCACCGCTTGGCTTCTCAAATTTTCAGTCATTCTCAAACTTCCTTTGTCTGTTGTTCTTATATCTTGACGCTATTTGTTATTGTCTCAGAATCGCTGACCTCTCTGAGAGCCCCCTAGAATAGATTCGCACAGCAGTGCCAAGATTCTACAGATACTGAAGCGTACAGGGTGAATACGGTGGCGATCAGAAAAGTGGGTTTTAAACCCCGTCCTAAAAGGACGGCTTTAATTGTAAACCTTTGTTGCAATGCGAATGTCTTGTGCTAAATAATGTAGCATAACGTAGGAGGTAAAACAATGCTAGTTTTTGAGTTTAAAGCTTACGGAAATAAGAGTCAGTTCACAGCAGTAGATGAAGCGATTCGTACAGCCCAGTTTGTCCGCAATAGTTGTTTGCGCTATTGGATGGACAATAAAAAAATGAATAAGTACGACTTAAACAAATACTGTGCTGTATTAGCTGCTGATTTTCCGTTCGCTGACGAACTTAATTCTCAAGCCGAGACTTGCCCAGCGCCGAGAGAGCATGGTCTGCTATCTCCCGATTCCACGAAAACTGCAAAAAAGGAATTCCTGGTAAAAAGGGATATCCACAATTTCAGAAAGACTGTCGCTCTGTTGAGTATAAATCAACTGGATGGAAACTGGCCCAAGATCCTGCTTCGCAGGGCTTCGCTAACGTAAATCAATCAAATTTACCGACAAGAAAGGAATTGGGAAACTCAAGCTAAAAGGAACACGCGACTTACACTTTTACCAAATTAGCCAAATAAAACGGGTTCGACTGGTAAAGCGGGCTTCGGGTGTATATGTTCAATTTTGCATTGATGTTGACAGAAAAGAAAACACAGAACCCTCTGGAAACACCATCGGCTTAGATGTTGGATTGAAGGAATATTACACCGATTCAAACGGAGTAATGGTTGAAAACCCTAAGTTTCTGCTGCGGAGTGAAAAAGTTCTGAGGCGTTGTCAACGTCGAACATCAAGAAAAGTAAAAGGTTCTTTGAATCGAGGCAAAGCTAGACAGATTCTCAGAAAACGCCATCTCAAAATAAGTAGGCAGCGCAAAGATCATGCAATCAAACTTGCACGGTGCGTAGTTCAGTCCAACGACTTGATAGCCTAGGTCGACTTGAGAATTAAAAATATGGTAAAAAATCACTGTCTTGCTAAGTCAATTAATGACGCATCTTGGTATCAGTTCCGGATCTGGATTGAATATTTTGGAAAGGTATTTGAGAAAGTAACAGTTGCGGTCAATCCGCAATATACTAGCCAAGAATGCTCTAGTTGTGGTGTAATTGTAAAGAAAACGCTATCCACAAGAACTCACGTTTGTCAGTGTGGTTGTGTAATGGATAGAGATTTCAATGCAGCTAGAAATATCCTGAGTCGAGGATTGGGTACGGTAGGGCATACCGGAACCTTTGCATTAAATGCAAGCAACGCTTTGGGAGATAAGTCCTCTACTTTTGCTGAAGAAATTCTGCATAAGCAAGTCATGTCATAGATCAAAGAATCCCTCGGTACGGCCGGGGAGTGTCAACTGGGATGATGTGGTAAAACCCATCACTCTAATGTTTGAAAAAAAATTGCGAGGCGAATGACATGGAGGCCGATCGAATTCTGAGGCAATATGCGGCCGGAGAAAGAAATTTTCGAGAGATTAACCTCGCCGGGGCCGACTTAAAAGAGGCAAACCTTAGCGAGGCCAACTTTACCAGAGCGAATTTCCAAGACGCAAACCTCAAAGGCGCTAACCTGACGGGAGCGAACTTGCGCGAGGTGAAATTGGCAGGGGTGGACATGACAGAAGCCAATCTGTGCGAAGCAAATCTCATCGGTACCGATTTGAGCCGGGCCAATCTGAGCGGGGCTAACCTGATGGGAGCCAACCTGCGCGGCTCAATGGCGAGAGAAGTCAACATGACCAAGGCTAATTTGACAGAAGCTAATTTGACAGAAGCCAACTTTACCGAAGCGAATTTGTTTGCGGCCAACTTAACGGACGCTAGCATGATTCGCACTAATTTGATGAAAGCAAATTTGAGTTGGTCAACTCTCAAAGCGGTAAACCTGACAAATGCCATTCTCAGCGAGTCGCTTTTGGAAAGAGCGAACTTGACAACTGCTATCCTCAGCGGGGCGATGCTAAGCGGGGCAAATCTTACTGGTGCAGATTTGCGCCAAGTAACGATGGTTGGAGCTAATCTCACCGAAGCTAATCTGAGCAATGCTAATTTGAGAGTTGCTAATGTGAGTTGGTCAACGCTGGCAAAAGCTAATTTGAGCGGTGCTAATTTGTACCGGGCAAAGCTATGCTGGTCTAATTTCAGCGGGGCTGTTTTGGTGGAAGCGGTTTTGATTGATGCTAATCTCAATCGAACTAACTTCCGCGATGCAGATTTGAGGCGGGCAATTATGCCTGATGGCTCAACTAATGAGTCTTAAAAGTTGACTGTTGACTGTTGACTGTTGACTGTTAACTGTTGACTGTTGACTGTTGACTGTTGACTGTTAACAAATAACTAATGACTGCTAACTAATGACTGTCAGTGAATTATTGATTCTGGGTGCGGCTGGACTTTTTGCCGGAATTTTAGCTGGTTTTTTGGGTATTGGCGGCGGTACGGTGCTTGTGCCTTTGTTGGTGGCTCTCAATTACACCCCCGTGCAAGCGGTTGCTACTAGCGGTTTGTCGATCGTCATTACAGCTCTTTCTGGTAGCATCCAGAATTGGCGCATGGGCTACCTCAGCTTGAGCCAAGTCGCAGGCATCGGATTTCCCGCCGTCATCACAGCACAAATCGGTGCTTATTTGGCGGGGATATTTCCGCCTTACTTGCTGTTAGTTTCTTTTGGGTTGTTGTTGTGGCTGAATATTTATTTGCTTGAAGTTCGTAAGCACCTGACAGCTAAGAAAGTCGAAGAAACCCAAGGAGAAAATGCTCAATCACCAATTACCAATTACCAATTATCCAATAATTCAAATATTTTATTCAATCCAACTTTTGCTAAAATTGCAACTGGTAGTGCGGCGGGTTTATTAGCGGGTTTGTTTGGCGTAGGTGGCGGGGTGATTATGGTTCCCCTCCAAATTTTGCTGTTAGGAGAAACCATTAAAACCGCAATTCAAACGAGTTTGGGTGTCATCGTGATCACGGCAATTTCGGCGACGGCGGGCCACGCGGCGCGCGGGAATGTTTTATGGGTTGTGGGGTTGATTCTGGGTGGCGGGGGTTTGTTGGGCGCGCAAATTAGCACGCGGTTTTTGCCGAGATTGCCCGATCGTACTATTAGTTTAGCTTTTCGATCGCTCTTGGCAATTTTATCCATTTATGTTTTTTGGCAAGCTTGGCAAAAATTTAGTAATGGATAATCGGGAATTGGGAATTGGTTATTGGTTATTCGAGGCAGAGCCTCAGCGTATGTATTCCCAGGCAGAGCCTGGGAACAAGGCTACTAACAACTGACTACTGACTACTGACTACTGACTAAGTTTCTTGACGGCGCGAGTCAGACGCAGCAAATAAGGCTTGACAATTTCTTGATTTTGGCGCTGCAACTCGGAAACTTGCTTTTGCAAATGGTGAATCTCGGTTTGCAGCATCACCGAATCTATTGTCGGTCGATCGAGCAAATCCTGCAATTGCTTCAGAGAACCTTGGATTTCATTCAAGTCTACTTCGGTCGATCGCTCCTGTAACTCTGCCGTAATATTTTTAATTTCAGTTAGCTTTTCGTTCATCAACAAAAATCGGACATTCATATTTTCCCAATCATGCTCTCTCAGGGCGCTATTTTCCAAAATGCGGAGTTTTTGCTGCAAATCCGACAGGATGGTGTAGAGTTCCTGAGAATCTGCCGGAAGCGCCTGCGCTTGGCGTTCGAGGGAGGCTACAGCAGCTTGTATCTCAGCGATGGTATCGGATTCCAAGCCCAGGAGTTTCTGCTGCAAGTCGGAGACGGCGGTGTAGAGTTCCACAGGTTCTCCAGGTAGTATCTGAACTTGCTGCGATCGACCTTCTACGGAGGCCTGTACCTCCGCGATCGCCGAATTTGCCTTTTGCTGCATTTTTTGCTCGAAACGCTGGCGATTGGCGATATTCAGCGAGAGTGCTGCGGTTAACGGGGCGGCAGCGTAGAGAATTTGCCCCGACAATCCCGCTGCAATCGTGCCAATCGTCGAACCGACAATAGAGGCGTATTCTGCCAATTCTAGCCAGTCTGGCTGGTTTGGGGAACTTCTCAATGGGAATGATGCGTTTTCGATCTTCTGCATAGCCTTTTAGTCGTAGTCTGATATATTGCCATACCGACATGATAAAAGCGATCGGGCAATAAATCAGGCCTATTTATCAAAATTTCGGGATTGCGATATTTTTGTTGACCTCGTGGCGAATACTTTCTGCTTTCAACATGGTCAGTAAGAGGGTAAAATTCAGGGTGAGTCGATCGCACAACAGTTAACCGATAACCGTTAACCGCCGTCTGTCAGGAGTATACAGAAAATGGGTCTCAAGATTATTGAAAGCTACGATAGCAGTTTTGTCCTCGAACCTGATGCCAAAGCTGCACTGTTCGGTTCATTAACCGGCGAAAGCTTTCTCAAACAAATAGCAGTACAATTGCAATGCTCGCGCATTGAGTTTGCTGAGCTACTGTTTCAGCCCGTCCCTTACAGCAGCGATACGCCGAAGGGAATGCCTGCGGAATTTCAAAAGTATCATGAATCGAGTGATTTTGCGATCGTCAACGTCCCGCCTAACTTCATGTTTCAAGCCAAAATATTTAAACCCAGCCGCCTCTGTGCTGTTTATCGCGTTTTCCAAAGTTAGGTAAAGGCTGGTTAATCTGTGGTTTAATCTAAAATCTAAAATCTAAAATCTAAAATCGGATGACAGAAGACATTCAGCCTCTGGCCAGCTTAGAATACATTCCCTACATTGACTCCGAGGGGAAATTGCCCGAATTTGTGCAAGGCAAAATCGGCGTTTATGCGATTTTCGACAGCGAGAAAGTGCTGCAATTTGTTGGCTATTCTCGCGATACTTACCTCAGCCTCAAACAGCATTTGGTACGCCAAACCGAATATTGCTACTGGCTGAAAGTCCAAATTATCGATCGACCAAGCCGCACTATCCTAGAAAGCATCCGATCGAGTTGGATTGCCGAAAATGGCTCCCAGCCCCAGGGTAACGATGCCGGTGCTGCCAAGTGGAACGATCCCATCGACACCAAAACTGTGATGACTGCCCAAGAAACGGCAAATTATGATGGTATTTTCGCCGATGAAATTGCCAAAGATAAATTGTTAAAAAATGTCGCGCGTCGGGTGGAAAATGAAATTTTTTCGCTCCTAAAAGCTCGCGGTGTAACTGAAGAAATTAGGTTTAATCCCAAGCTGAAAACTAGCGGGTTGCTGGATTTAAAGTAAATACGAGAGTCCTGACTGCGAACCGCAGGGAAACGGAATTGCCGTGTCCATAATTCCCGCAGGGAAACGGCTATTCCCAAGGAGTGTCAACTCAAGGTAAGACTCAGCCAGAGACTGCTGTTTGACCATTAAATCTAGATCCCCCCTAGCCCCCCTTAAGAAGGGGGGAACCGGAAATGGATCAAAGTCCCCCTTCTTAAGGGGGATTTAGGGGGATCTAGACTTGGCGTAAAACCCAGATTTATCAAAGGTTTCAGTCTTAAGTTGACACTCCTTGGGCATTACCGTGTCCCTACAGATACTCGCGTACAATCTTAAAATTTAACAGATATCGGAATCTCCAAAATCAACTCTGTTCCTTGGCCGGGAGCAGAAATACAACTGATTTGACCTCGATGTTTTTCCACTACAATATCGTGACTGATGGCCAACCCTAATCCAATACCGCGACCGACGGGCTTGGTAGTAAAAAATGGATCGAATATCTGGTGGCGCACTTCCTCGCTCATCCCACAACCGTTATCGGCAATTAAAATCACAACGAATTGAGCGTTTTGAGTTATGAATTTTGAATCTTGATTGTGCAGCGCAGTTTTTGACTCAGAACTTACTGAAGTGCTAATCGTAATTTTTCGGGGAGAAGGTTGAGTTTCAAGGGCATCAATAGCATTAGTTAGCAGGTTCATGAACACTTGATTTAACTGACTTGCATAACAGTTAATTTTTGGCAGTTGACTGTAGTGTTTGATGACCTCAATCTCACCAATGTTGTTTGCTTCTTGAAGCCGATTTTGCAAAATAACTAAAGTATTATCAATGCCTTCATGAATATCCACTGGCTTGTGCTTTTCTTCGCCAAGGCGGGAGAAGTTTCGCAAAGACAGCACAATTTTGCTAATCCGAGAAGCACCATCTTTCATCGAATTTAGCAGTTTTGGATAATCTTCTGCGATGAAGTCGGGTTCAATTTTTTCCAATTCGTCGGTAATTTCTGCAACGGGGTGCGGGTAGTAGTGTCGGTACAATTTGACGAGACGAACCAAATCTCGCGCATAGTCCGCTGCTAAAGCAATATTGCCGTAGATAAAGCTGACGGGATTGTTGATTTCGTGAGCAATTCCTGCTACAAGTTGACCTAAAGAAGCCATTTTTTCCTTCTGTATTAACTGAGCTTGAGTTTTCTGGAGTTCAGTTAAAGTTTGTTGGAGTTGCTGGGCGTAGGATTGTGTTTGTTGGAACAACTGGCGCTGCACCAGTTGATTGGAGACGCGGGCAAGAACTTCTTGTTCGTGAAACGGTTTTGTGATATAGTCTACACCGCCAACTTCAAAGGCTTTGACTTTATCTAACACTTCATTTAAAGCACTGATAAAGATAATGGGAATATCTTTGTTGATGGGAGAAGCTTTCAATGTTTTGCAGACGGTGTAGCCGTCCATGTCGGGCATCATGATGTCGAGCAAAATCAAGTCGGGAGGGGTGAGATCGATCGACCTCAGAGCTAGTTGACCGTCGGGTGCGGTGCGTGTCTTGTAGCCTTGCTTCGAGAGTATTTTGGCTAAAAGGTGCAAATTATTTGGAACATCGTCAACAATTAAAATATTCCCTTTTAAGAGGGGAGTTACTTCGTAATTCATATCTCGTCTAGTTAAAATAATCTTTATAGGTTTGTAGTGAGGAATGCAATTCCTGGCTTGTTTATGAGTAGGGACACGGCACTGCCGTGTCCCTACGGCACTCGCTGTTTTAGGTTTGTAGTGAGGACTTTAGTCCTCTGGGATTTATGAGGACTAAAGTCCTTACTACGAACCAGATATAATATCATTTTTATTTTGTTTCGGGATGGATGAGAGCTAGTATTTGATTGAACTGAAACTCGTTAGCTAATTCAGCTAGAGCGCTACCTAAAGACTGATTTTGATCGCGAATTTGGTCAATTTGGCTCAGTATTAACTCTAAATCGCACTCAATTGTGGCTTTCTCTAAAGCTGCCAGCCAATCCGCTGGTAAAGCTGCAAAAGTCTCTGGAGTTAGAGCCTCGATTTGAGTTGACTCGGCGACACTTTCCATCTCATCGTAAATGTAACGCACTCCGAGATGTTTGTGTAGCGTGGCAAAGATTTCTGTATCTCGAAAGGGTTTGTGGATAAAGTCATCGGAATCATTTGATACAGTAACGGTTCCCATTTCCTCGGCGTTAGCGGCACTCACGGCAATAATGGCGGTAGCTTGACCTTTTACGGTGGCTTTAATCCGTTTCGTGGCTTCATGTCCATCCATCACGGGCATCCACATATCCATAAAAATTAAGTCCGGCTCAAAACTTGACCATATTTCGATAGCTTCAGCGCCGTTTCTGGCTTCTTTTAGTTCAAAGTCAAAGCTAGCGAGGAGTTTGATCAGTAGTTGGCGGTTGTCGGGTCGATCGTCCACAATCAATATACGATAGCGCGGCTGATTCGGTTCTAGGGCGATCGCCCGGCGCGGCGGCTGTATCGGCTCAATGGTGGCGGCATCAACGGCTGTGACGGGGATATCAAACGCAAAGGTAGTGCCAGAGTCTTCTTTGCTGCGTACAGTAATGATGCCGCCCATCAGCTTGACAAAGTGTTGGCTGATGGCCAGCCCCAAGCCGGTTCCCTGCTGAGATGTTTCCCCTGTTTTGGTTTGCACAAAGGGTTGAAAAAGCCGATCTAACTCATCAGGGGCAATGCCGGAGCCAGTGTCTTCTATTTCAAAATGCAACTGGTAATTACTGATTGGTAATTGCTGATTTTCATTTTCTCTAATTGCACTTACCCTTACCGCAATTTCGCCTTTTTTGGTAAATTTAATGGCATTAGAAAGCAGATTTATTAAAACTTGGTGCAATTTTACTCGATCGGTTTGCACGTATTCGGAAATATCGCTAGAGCAGTTAAATATTAACTGCAATTGTTGCTCCCGCGCCTGGAGTTGAAACATTTCTTCTAGCTCGTTCAGCAGGCTGGTTAATTTAAATTCTGCGGGGTTGAGGGTAATGCGTCCCGCTTCTATTTTGGCTAAATCTAATACTTGATTGATCAGAGTTAGCAAGTGTTCTCCGCTGCGGTTGATGATGCGGATATTTTCCTTTTGTTCTGGATTGAGGTTCGGAGAGCGCTGCATCAATTGGGAAAATCCCAGAATTGCGTTGAGGGGTGTGCGGAGTTCGTGGCTCATGTTGGCCAGAAAAGTGCTTTTGGCGAGGTTGGCGGCTTCTGCGGCTAAGGCGGTTTGTTGGAGCTGTACTGCTTGCTGTTGAGTGGCTTCGAGCAATTGAGCTTGTTGTAGGGCGACTCCGAGTTGAGTGCTAATTTGCCGCGCAATATTAATTTCTGGTTCGCGCCAAGTGCGGGGCGCAGAATTTTGATAGCTGGCGAGCAAACCCCAAAGTTGACTGCCGCAAAATATGGGGAAAAGAATGTAGGCTCTGGCTTGAAATTGCTCTAACAATTGCACGTAACAAGGACTAAATCCAGCGGTGTATATGTCTTCAACGGTGCGGAAAGAAATACCTCGATCGTACATACCGCCTTGATTTGTTTCTAGATAGGTATCCCGCACTGTTTGATCGTAGATTTGCATGGTTTTCACGGTACAGCTAGAGTCTGCCAGGAGCTTGTTTGACCAATCCAAATCGTCGGATTTTTGCAGCATCACAGATATCCAGCCCTGGCCCATTGATTCGGCCACAAACTCGCCGCTCCAATCAGGATTAAAACGATAGATAGCGACTCGATCGCACTTGAGGGTTTGCCGCAATTCTGAGGTTGTGGTGGCGAATATTGTGTCAATATCTAAGGACTGACGGATGCGATCGATGCTGCGGGCGATCGCTTGTTCTCTGCGCGCGCTTTCTCGCAAAGCTGACTCGGCAAGTTTGCGATCGGTAATGTCCATGACAGTGCCGAACAAACGCAGCAACTGCCCTTTTTGATCGTGAATCGGTTTCCCTCTAACTTCAATGTAAATGGGCGAGCCATCTTTGCGGATCAGTCGCAAATCGATTTCAAAGCTTTGTCCCTTTATAGCTTGCTCGCGAACTACCGTCCGATAGCGCGATCGATCTTCTGGATGAAAACGCTCGACTAATTGTTCGGTTGACAGCGGTTTTTGAGTCGGATCGATCTCGAAAATGCGATAAAGTTCTTGACTCCAAGTGGTTGTTGCTGTGATGCTATCGTGTTCCCAACTGCCAATCCGGGCAATTTTTTGGGCTTCGAGCAGTCGGGTTTCGGCAAACTGGCGATCGCTGATGTCGCGGGCTACCCAAACCACAGAGCGATCAGACAGTGGCGAAATTTTAGCAGCAAACCAAACTTCTTGATTGTTAATCGGCAGACTGTAATCAAAATCAATAGTTTGTTGAGTTTCCAATGCCTGTCTAACTTTATCGAAATAAATCTCCTCGCTTATGCCCTCAAGAAGTTGTTCAAAGATCGAGTCCATTTGATTCGTCTGATAGTTGTATTGAAAAATTCCCTTAGTCGGTATAATTTGGATGGTCTCTCCTAGGGGTTCTAAAATCAATATAATATCGGCGATTGACTCGAATATTTTCAGAACTTGCTCCGTCGAGCTGCAAAGGTGTTGTTCGATCAATTTGCGATCGGCAACTTCATGCTCTAATAATTCGTTAGCACGAGCTAAGGCGCAGGTACGTTCTGCAACTTCGGTTTCTAAAGTGCGATTGTAGTCAGTTGAGATTTTTTCAGATTGTTTGCGCTGGGCAATTTCCGAAAAAATATGGATGGCATAAATAATGTTTCCGCTTTCGTCGAAAATTGGCGTGGCGCGCGACTCAAAAGGAATAAATTCCCCATCTCGATAAAGTTCTAAATCTTCTATGAACACTGTTTCGCCCCGCAGCGCTCGAAAGACGGGCAGTTCTTCTGTTGGATACGGCTGGTTGTGGCGGTAGATTTGATAAACTTCTGCGACTTCTGCTAAAGTCGCGTCGGGGATATTGTCTATGCCGCTCAAACGCTTGCCAGTTTGGTTGAAGTACATGGCTTTGCCCGAGGCATCGTGAATAGATACTCCTGCTGGTATGGCTTCGATAAATTGCTTGAGTTGGCTCTCGCTTTGCGCTAAAGCTTCATTTAAAGATTTTTGGTCTCCAAAAGCCTGTTGCAGTTGCACTGCCATTAGATTGAAGGAATTGGCGAGTTCTCCGACTTCATCGAGGCGTCTAATTTCTAAAGGTTTATCCCAGTCGCCTTTTGCCACATTTTTGGCGGCGGTATTCAAGCGCAAAATTGGCTTTGTCACCCAGCGGGAAGTCAAGTAGCCGATCGCGATCGACAACACGAGACTACCTGCGGACAACCACAATGTATGGCGCGTATTTGCATGAATGCGATCGGTGAAATCAGACTCTGGCACCGCCACCACAATTAACCAATCCACGCCACGGGCATTTCGATAGGGAGCGATGCGGACAAACTGCCGCTCGCGCTTGAAATCCAGGGTAAATTGCTGGGCTGTTTGCAGCGTGCGGAAGTTGCTAAATCGGTTGGAGAGTTGGCGAGCAATATCTCGGGTGCGGATATCTTGGCTGTTGACTGCTAACGATCGCGCCGATTGCTGTTTTGCTGGCTTCGCAGCAGGTATTTCGAGTGTGGGTGCGGCAACCAAATTGCCCGATCGATCCATAATAAAAGTCTGTCCCGATTTAGAGAAATGCAGGCGATGGCGTCCCGCCCCGCAAGCTACGAGAAAAGTGCTGATTTCCGAGGGTTTAGAATTATCGGTGAGGCGATCGCGAATTCGCTCTCCTACTTGTTCGATTAACTGATAGGCTAGATCCTCGATCGTGGTTTGACTGCTTTTGAAAGAAAGATAGCCTACTAGGGCGACGGCGCTGACTGTTTGCAACACAAAGGGAACAATCAAAACGGTTCGTAGGGGAAGCTTACTGAAAAGTTTGACAACTAGGCGGTTGAGAGGATTAATGGGCATGACATCACACAATTGCCCGGGGGGAGGTTAATTGTTTTGAGTTTTTGACCTTTTTAGTTTAACGGTTTAATTTGGTGCTGAACTCGGGCGAAGAAATACCGCGCCTATACAAATAATATCAATTCCGGCTGAGCCGGAATGATATAGAGGAGACGGCAGTGGCCTGTGCCGACCGAGGTAAATTGTTTGGTCACGGGACAGGCCGATCCACCAACTTATCCCGTTATTTAATT
>JANPMV010000113.1:0-8266 GCA_031427135.1 Cyanobacteria bacterium VAR_87_metabat_62
GTGTAGTGGGGCAGTTAGCGTGATGCCCAGGGTTAGGGCTATGCAGAAGCTGAGCGTGCTTAAAAGCGGGGACGAATGCCCTACCGCGAAATTGTAGGGACAAAGGCCAAGCCGTCTCCTCCGTCTCCTCCTCCGTTTATATCATTCCGATGCAAACGGATTTGATATGACTGTGCTTTCCAGTCAACAGTCAACAGTCAACAATTAACAAATTACCAATTAAATTTTGTTTCTAAATACTCCTCTAGCTGCTGATTGTAAGGTCGAAAATAATCACTCAACCAATCGCGAACGGACTCGCTTACTGGTTGATAAGAACCCGGATTAGCATTTTGATACTCAGGCAATTGATATTCTGGCAAATCTAAAAAATCTAAAACTTGTTTAACCGTTGTCGCCGCACCTGCATAAAAATCTTCACTTTTCAAAACTAACAACTGTTCTCGGGGAAAGAAAGCCAGCCAATTTTTAATAAATTCTACATACCTGCCGCGAGCTAAATAATTCCCTGGTTCCTCGCCGATGATGTATGCTGGATTTTGAGCCAATCGTGCAACTTCATCGCTAATTGCCCGATCGAGCGATCGCCCTTCCCACTTTAGGTCAGTCAAGCGGTAGAATTGAGAAATAGCTCGATCGACCGGATTTCGCAAAAGCACAATCAGCTTAACCTCTGGAAACACGCTGTAGAGCCGTTGCGGTGCTTCCCTAAAGTCAAAATAGCTCGGACTTGCTTCGCCAGTCAAAAATTGCTCTCCCTGCGGGAGTGGCGGAAAATGAGCCAAATACCAATCAATCCCTCTGTGAAAGTGCCACGAAAAAAAATCCATCTCCTTTTTAATCGGAGTCAAAATTTGCGGGTGTTGAGCTAAATAAGTGTACAGAGAAGTCGTGCCGCACCGCTGAGAACCAATGATGATAAAATTGGGAGATTTTACTATCTTGCCTGTATTCTTACTGATAATAGATGGAGAACTTTGCTGACAACTGACAGTTTGATAACAGGAAATCGCCTCTGCAATTTTGCCTTGTCTCGTCAAAGCTTCCCCCAAATTCAAATAAGGCCAAAAAGCCTCCGGTTTAGCTGCAACAACTTCTCGGTACAAGTTCTCAACTTCATCCAGCTTATTTTGCTTAACCAGGACTTCCCACAAATTGTAATAAAACCACCAGTAAAAATCGGGATTTATTTCTATTGCTTGCAAGAACGAAGCCGCCGCTTCTTCCCAGTATTTTTGATGGCCTAAAACAGCACCTAAGTTGTAGTAAGACCAGCAATCATCGGGTTTTTGGGCGACAGTTGCGCGAGATGAGGCTAAAGCGCTAACGCACTTTTCTTGTTCCTGCAACAACTCCTCTAATTCCGTTGTTACTACCGCACAATTAGGCACAACTGTCAAGAGTATTTTGTAAAGAATAATTGCGCTTTTAGGGCGATCGTACTTTGCTAAACTCCTTCCTAAATCCAAATAAAATCCCTGATTTTCCGGTGTAACTGGCAATTGACATTTTTCTAACACAGACATTAAATCAGACTCTGTTTGTCCGAGAACAAAACCCAACTTCTCGTAAATTCCCGGCAAATCTCCGTCAATTTCAATAGCTTTTAAATACGCGGTGATAGATTCATCCCAATATCTTAATTTACTTAAAGCGTCCCCTAAATTGCCAAAAGACCAAGCAAAATCTGACTTTAATTCAATCTCGCAGCGGTAAGCAGCAGCAGCTTCTTCCCATTGTTCGAGTTTCAGCAAAGCATCACCCAAATTGTGATAAGACCACGAAAAATCTGGATTTAACTCAACAGCTTTTCTGTACGCAGCAACAGCATCCTCCCACTGTTCAAGTTTCAGCAAGACATCGCCCAAACTGTGAAAAGACCAGGAAAAATCCGGCTGTAACTCAATAGCTTTTGTGTAAGCAGCAACAGCATCATCAAATCTCCCAGTTTCTTGCAGAGAATTCCCCAAATTGTGGTAATCATGATTATCCATGCAAAACTCCTGCAAGATTCATTAACTTCTCCAGCGATTTCACATCCACCCGCATATCTTTATGTCCCGGGTATTTCTGAGTTGGGTCATCAAATAATTCAGCAATTAAATAGTAATGTTCCAAATCACACAAATTGCTGATAGTCCAAAAGCAAATTGGCACATAAATCGGAGAAAAAATCTCAATTACTTTAGTTCCCGGACTGCAAAAAACTAGATTGGTCAATCCCCCTCCGTGAGGTGCGACAACTACTTTAGCAGCCGCCAAACACGTAGCTTGTTCCGCTACAGACATCGTTTCCAGTTTGACTGTACGAAACCCCAACTTTTCTAAACAGCCGATAATATCTTGCTCGTTAATAATTCGCCGATAAGATGCTTTTTCTCGACTGATATAAATACGTTCTGAATAATCTTTTTTTAACGACGGCTGCTCATTTAAGAACATTTGTTTCAAATATTCGCACTTCCATTTAGAAGTACCCGCAGCACCATCGCAAATTGATGGAACTATTAATTTATCTGCTGTAAAGTGCGGCTGGTGACGACTTTCTAAAATTTTATCTAGTGGAATCCCTAAAGTATTTAAAGTTTCTTTTTCATAAGCAGAATCGCAAGCATTGAGAGCAAACTTATCAATACTATCCATCAATCCGCTCTGCTGCAAAAGATGGAACCGCGTCACCACATCAAACATCCAATGAAAATAAGCTGCTCCTCCCCAGCGAGCCGATAGGAAAGCCACGTTTCCGTCGATATGTTTGGCGGGAGGCAATTTGTCGGAAGTTATTACCAATTCAGGACAACCCATTGAAATATCGGTAACAAGTTTATTGTCTGAAGTAATGGCGGCGGTAGTAGCAATATCAGCCCAAGCTCGTGCGTTTGGTAGTACAGCAACAAAAGCTTTTTTGATATAAAAAATTTCATCTTTCCAACATCTGTGCTCGGTGTCGATTGTTTGGGAATCCGATAAATTGATTTGACTTGCAGGATAGATGTCAATGCAAGTAATACTCGGATCTGACTCGGCTGCAATTGCTAAATCGTCAGTAAATCCGCAGTATTTTTTAATCACACTTAACGGCAACATTTTATAGCCAAGTTTGATAATATCAGCTTCGTCTACTGCTCCTTTTTGTGCCAAAGCATCAGCTATATGATAGTAAATTCCAAACAAATCGGGTTTAATTTGCAGTGCTTGAATCAAGTTAGATATTGCAGGTTCCAACTGCTGTTTTGCGAGGAAAGTTAAACCCAATCCTTCGTAACACCAGCAGGATTTTGGTTCGAGATTGATGCCTTTTTCATAAATTACGATCGCCCTTTCGTATTCCCCTTGCTTCCGCAGAGCATCGCCCAGCTTTTTGCACAGCCAACTATCGTCGGGTTCTCGCTTAAGGGCACAGCCAAAAGCAACTGCTGCTTCGGCCCAATTTTCTAGCTCTTCGAGAACTTCACCTAGGCTATTATACAGCCAACAATCATCGGGATTTAATTCACTAGCTTTGCGGTAAGCCACCGCTGCTTCTTCCCAATTTTTGGTCGCACTCAAAGCCTTACCCAACCTGCTGTAAGTCCAACAAAAATCGGGATTTAATTCGATCGCTCTGCGGTAAGTAATTGCAGATTCTTCCCACTGCTCCAGCTCCATCAATACATCGCCTAAGCTGCTGTAAGTCCAACAAAAATCGGGATTTAATTCAATTGCTTTACTGTAAGCGAGCGCAGCATCAGCATATTCCTCAATTGCCTGCCAAGTTTCTCCTAAATAGTGGTAAGACCAACTAAAATTAGGGTTAAGTACGATCGACCTTTGGTAAGCGATCGCAGCTTTTGCAAAAAGTCCCTTTTCTTGCAAACTTTTACCCAACTTGTGGTAAGTTAAGTAATTATCCGACTTAATTTTAGCAGCAGTTTCATAGCGGGCGATCGCCTCATCGACATAACCCGTGTTTGCCGCCACATCAGCCAACTTTTCCCAGCCTTGAGACAACAGTGCTTGCTCCTTACCCAAGTTTTGATTACCAGTTTTTTTGACAATCAGTTGATAGCCTTTGTGTACCACTTCTAACTGACTTCCAAACATCTCCAGAAAAACATCGATCCCGATTTTAGTATCTTGCTCTGGGCTGTCGGGAAAGGTAAACTCGTAATCGTCAAAAATCATCAGCCCGCCAACTTTCACCAACCTCCAAGACAAAATCGCATCTTGCAGAGCACTCGTAGGTTTGTGACAGCCGTCAACATAAGCAATATCGTAAAATTCCGAAGTCAAATCAACCAATAAATTTTGAGAATAGCCTTCTAATTCAATTACTTGCTCTGCGACTCCAGTTTTCGCAATATTTCCATTAAAATGTTCTTGGAAATACAAATCAATACAAGTAATCTTTGCCGTCGGATGAGTTAAAATATTATCCAGCAGCCAGCAAGCCGACATTCCCTGAAAACTGCCGATTTCCACAACTTGAAAATCCGCAATTCCCGTAAATTCCTGTAAATGCCGTTGCCAAATCGGGATATTGTGGGTAAACCAATCTTGGGTAAACTGGTAATCTTTCGTCGCACACTCAGCCCAACCTCTTAATTCGCTGGCTTTTTGGTGACAAAGAATTGCTTCTTCCAATTCGCCTAATTGCGGTAAGATATTTCCTAAATCGTTGTAAGGCTTAGAGTCATTGGGGGCGATCGCAATTTGGTGACGGTAAGCAGCAATTTGGGCGTATAACTCCTGTTTTTTCGTGCAAATTTCCGCAAGCTTGGCGACAACTTCCGTAGCATTTGGCTGAATCTTCACCGCCATGCTATAAAAGACGATCGCACCTTCCAACTGTTTCTGCTTAGCTAAACTATTGCCTAAATTTCGATAAAACTCCGCTCCATCCAACTCAATCCCCAGCAATTTGTGGTAAATTTTCCCGCTGGCAAGTACCTCAATAGCTTGACAATAAGTTTGGATTGTGCTGTCTAAACCAGATTCGCTCCGCTTCCGCAAAACATATCCCAACCTCTGATTAATTCCAGTCAAAATTGGCTCGATTTGAATTGCGTGCAAGTAAGCAGCAACAGCTTCATCCCAAGATTTTTCGCAGGTTAAAGCAATTCCCAAATTACAATAAAACCAAGGAATATTGGGATTTATGGCAATAGCTTGGCGGTAGCAACTAATAGCTTCTTGCCACAGTTGTTTTTGAGCCAAAGCTTCCCCTAAATAATTGTGCGCCCAATAGGAATTTTGATTGATTTCCAGAGCTTGACGGTAACATTTAATTGCTGAATCAAAATCAGTTTTTTGCGCGAAAACATTGCCTAAACCGAGGTAGGCACGAGCATAATTGGGATTGAGTTCGAGGCTTTTATTGTAACAGGCGATCGCCCGATCGCCTTCTCCTCGCTCTGCCCAAGTTTTACCTAAACTGTGGTAAGATTCAAAAGAGTCTGGATCGATCGCAATGGCTTGTCGGTAATTGGCGATCGCCTCATCCCACCGCTTCTCCCCGACCAGCATTTCCCCCAAATTGTGATAAGCTATTGCCAGCATCGGGTTTAGCTCAATAGCCCGGGAATAACATTCGATCGCGCGATCCTCTGCGAGGGCTTCGCCAACGAACTTTGACAACTCAACGAAACTATTTCCCAGAGTCACGTGCTCGTCAGCAGTTGCCCAATTGGGTTCGATATTAAAAGCTTGATACCAACATTCTGCCGCCTCTTCTCGCTTTTGTAACTGCGTCCAAACTCTCGCCAACTGTCTGTAAGCCCCCGCAAAATTCGGTGCTAGGGCGATCGCTTTTTCACAATTGGCGATCGCCTTTTCCCACTGTTTCCCGTGAGAATACAAACTGCCGAGATTAGCGTAAACTTCCGGCAAATTCGGATTTCGATCCAGTGCGGATTCATACCACTGCTTAGCCTGCTCGATTTCACCTCTTACCTGCATCACCTTTCCCAGAGTCTGGCAAGCTGTCGCCAAATTCGGATCGATTTTTAACGCTGACTCGCAAGCAGTCACTGCCTCATTTAACCTACCTTCGGCTAAATAAACTTCTGCTTGCCGACTCAAATCAACCGCTGCGTTTTCCATCTTCTCAATCGAGGGCATAATTTAACTTACTCCAGACGCCAACTAACTCAAACCCACCACCTCAACCATCCTTTTTAGCGAACTCAAGTTCACCAAAATATCCTCAGTCAGCGAATTCTGATACATCAACTCTCTGATAGGATAGCATTCAAAAGCCTCCCCAGCCAAGTAATAATGTTCCAACTTCAGATATTGACTGATTCCCCAATAATAATGACTGATATAGTGAGGCGACACCAACTCAATTACCTGAGTTCCCTCACGACAAAAAATCGTATTTGTCAAGCCACTGCCGTGGGCAGCAACTATCACCTCAGCATGATAAAAATGAGCGATTTGCTCTGTCAAAGACATCGACTCAGGTAAAATAGAAACAAAGCCAAACTCCTCCAAAACCTCAACTACATCTTCCTCATTCAAAACTCGCCGATATCTCGCTTTGCTGCGGCTGATATAAATGCGTTTTGGATAGTTATAACTAGGTACAATTTCCTTCAGAAACTCGCGCCTCAAAAACTCGATCGCCCAACCAGAAGGCCATCCCAAATATCCCGCAAAAGAAGGTACGATTAACTCTGTTGCTTGAATATGAGACAGGCGATCGCTCTCCAGAACCTTCTCCTCTGGAATGCCCAAAATTCTGAGAGTTTCCCGCTGAAATTGGTGCTGACAACTGTTAACCAAAAACCAATCAATCTCCGCTAAATCCCTGCCACTTCGCCGCAGCAATTCGATCCTCGGCAAAACGTCCACCATCCAGTGAAAATAGACATTTCCCGACAAACCAGAAAGCACCGCCACACTACCTTCAATCTGCTTTAAAGGCGGAAAAGATTCTAAGCTAAAAACGCTGTGTTTTCTAACATCATGCCGATCGCATCCTGGCAAGAAACCCGGATAATCTCTAGATATATCAGCCAACAAATAGTGATCAGGAGTAATAACTGCGATCGCCTTGGAAATCAGCCAATAATTTTGCTGTGGCACAATCCAAACTCGCCCGTTGGGAATTGCAGCCACAAAAGTCTTCGGCGCATCCACAGGTATCGGTTGCGATTTAGACAAACGGCAAACTCCCCAACCCAAATGCACCGGATCGAACCACTTAGAAATTCGGTGCAAACACATCCCGCAAGTTAAACCACCGCAATCGGAATTGGGGAATTGCGAATTGGGAATTGCGAATTGGGAATTGCGAATTGGGAATTGCGAATTGGAAATATTTTCGGCACTTGCTTCCGTCTCATATTTCCAAACTATCTCAACATAATTGCCAGCATCCAATTTTGTAGCAACCAGCCAATCCCAAGTCGATAAATAAATACTGTGAGGATGTTCTATCGAATTGCGATCGGGCAAAATAAAACTTGCTTTTTGCCACTGCTTCGGCTCGCCATACCCATGCAATTGCAACTCTAAAACCTGTTGATAATAATCGATCGCCCGATCGCACTTTCCCTGTTTTTCCAGCACTTTTCCCAACTCAAAATAAACCTCCGGCAAAGCAGGTTTAATCGTCAAAGCCATGCGGTAAACTGCAACTGCCGCACTAAACCTGTGCTGCTGCGCCAAGCAATTTCCCAGACGCCAGTAAAGCTCTGTATTTTTCGGCTGAATTTGCAAAGCTTTTTGATAATAAGCAGCAGCCGATTCATATCCGCCGTAGTCTGTTAAAGCATTCCCCAAATGCAAGTAAATTTCTGCTAAATAATCGCAGATTTCAGCAATTGGGAATTGGGCATCGGGAATAGTTTCTTTTTCTTCCTTCTTCTTGAATTTCCCCCCTTGGGGGGGTAACGCAACGTGCCGCCAAGATGCGCATGAATACTGCCGCTTAGGCCGCGCATTGCCAGGATCCAAGCTGGGCGCGGCTTGTGGCGCAGTGATGCGGAGCCTTGAATTAAGGCATCGAGCAGTCAAGCACTTACTTCGATAAGTAGTGTCCGAAAATTCCCGCAAAGATCGCCCCACCTACCCAGTTGTTATGACGAAACGCTGCAAAGCATCCCGCGCGATCGCGGGTGCGGATGAGGATGTAGTGATAACCCATCATACTCGCCGCGATGATTAGTCCAAGGTAATAAATCCAACCCAAACCGAGCGTTGATCCGATTGTTACCATGATTCCGATAACCAGCGCATAGGAAATCATTACAGCGGCGACGTCGTAGCCCGCGAACAAAAT
>JANPMV010000114.1:0-168762 GCA_031427135.1 Cyanobacteria bacterium VAR_87_metabat_62
CACGGGCGCGCCGCTTTTCGGCGCGACCGTGTTCAGCGCAGAGTTAGAACTCGGAAGCCAGCCCGGATCCCAGTTCATGAGTAACTCGACATCTATTGTAGGTTTCAACCGAATGATGCAATGGTCGAATGAGCACAGCGCCTCCGGCCCCGTATTTATGCGCAGCAATAAATATTCGTCCGCTCCACGTTTCGCAATTTCCCAACCTGAGACCATCTTTAAGTTCAAAGACAAACGCCGCTCGCCTTTCTGCTTCCATTCCAGGCCGAACTCCATATTGTCCGGAGCAATCGTAACAAGTAAGTCGTCGTCAGCGCGCGAGACTGCAAATCGAACGCCGCAGTACCAGCCGTCATCGTGAGTCTCAATTGGCTTAGCTTCGAAGAAGCGGATGTAGTCAAAAAGAACTGGCCGTATGCTCATTTGTGTTCTAACGTAAAGGTAACCGGCCTGCCGCTTGCGGAAGGTTCGAGCGACCGAAGGGAGCGGTGTTGACCGTCATGTTAGGGGTCTTGTGTGAAGGCTATATTGCAGATTCAGTTAAGAAGAATTGTATCAATTGTGTTGGGTTTCGTTCCTCTACCCAACCTACGCGCTCGGCGGTTGAAACCGCGTCTACACATACGAAGTCCGCGGAGGCGGACTAAAAATTCTGTCAACTGTCAACTGTCAACTGTCAACTGTTTATTTGCACCTTCCCGCAAACGAAGCTTGCGGACAGTCCTCTATTATGTTTGTGTATTCTCGATTACCGTAGAAAATAGTTACAGAGAGGATTCAGATGATGACTCACGGATTGAAACGTCGAACCATTTACCTTGCCGGCATTGCGAGTTTAATCCTGAGTGTTTCCTTCTGGATTCCGATCGTAGCGCTGGCAAAATACACTCCTCCTCCAAACCCTTCAAAACCGAAAGAAACAGGCACGAATACCACTCGCGGCGGCAGTTGCGAAGGTGATTCAGCGGCGGTATTAACTGCTTTGGTGCCGTTTAGCCATATGGGACAGACGATTTCTGGGCATCCCACCTTTACTTGGTTTGTACCCGATCGCACTTCTCGTCCGTTGCAATTCCGGCTGTTTACTCGATCGGGACAACTACTCTACAGAACCGAGATTGAGAGTCAGCCAGGAATTATGTCCGTTGCTTTGCCTGAAAATGGGCCCCAACTGTCGATCGGGCAATCCTATCAGTGGCAAGTGGTGTTGGTGTGCGATCGGAATGTTCCTTCGCGGAATGTGGTGGCGGCGGCAGAAATCCAAGTAGTGCAGCCTGCGGCATCGTTGCAGACTCAACTTGCAGCCGCCCAAACTCCCCAACAGCGGATCGATCTGTATGCCCAGGCCGGGCTGTGGTATGACGCGATCGCGGAAGCGCGAAAAGTTTCTGAGACTTCTCAAAATCAAGCGGCTGTGCTGGAATTGCTAGATGCTCTTGCTAGTTCGGAAGCTGAACCTTTGAAAGATTGGAGCGATCGATTGCGACAAATTAGGGCGATCGAACAACAACGCCAATTCCCGCAACCCAAACCCTAAAATCCCATGCAGCCTTTCTCGCTAACACTGTTTAAATCTAGTAATCGTAAAGTGCGATCGGGCTTCCTGTTTCCCCTCGCTTTTTGCCTTTTATCTGTTGGCTTTTATATTCCTCCGCACTCTCAACTCCCGGTTGTTGCTCAGGCGATCGAGGTTAGTGAAGCAGAGGGCGATCGGCTGTTGCGGCAGGGGCTTCAACAGCTTCAGACTGGTCAATTCTCAGCAGCGGTGAATTCTTTGCAACAGGCACTGCAAATTTATCGCGCTATCAAAAACCGCCAAGGAGAGGGTGCTGTACTAGGCAATTTGGGAATTACTTACCGCTCTCTGGGCAACTATGTCAAAGCCATTGAGTATTCACAGCAACAGTTAGTCATCGCGCGCGAAATTAAAGACCGCCTTGGGGAGGGTAATGCACTGAGAAATTTGGGAGTCGCTTACCGTTCTTTAAGCAACTATGCCAAAGCCATTGAGTATGCACAGCAGGGTTTAGCGATCGCACGCGAAATGAAAGACCGCCTTGGGGAAGGTAGGGGACTGGGCAATTTGGGAGCCGCTTACCTCAATCTAGGCAACTATGCCCAAGCTATTGAGTATTCACGGCAGTGGTTAGCGATCGCCCGCGAAATTAAAGACCGCCAAAGTGAAGGTAGAGCACTGAGCAATTTGGGAGCCGCTTACAACTCTCTGCGTAACGATGCCAAAGCCATTGATTATAGACAGCAGAGTTTAGCCATCGCCCGCGAAATTAAAGACCGCGCCGGGGAGGCTAATGTACTAGGCAATTTGGGAGATGCTTACCACTCTTTGGGTAACTATGCCAAAGCCATTGATTATAGACAGCAGGGTTTAGCCATCGCCCGCGAAATTAAATACCGCGCAGGGGAAGGTTTATTACTGGGAAATTTGGGAGTCGCCTACGTCTATTTGGGAAACTATACCAAAGCCATTGAGTATGTACAGCAAAGTTTAGCGATCGCCCGCGAAATTAAAGACCGTGACGGGGAGGGTCTGGCGCTCAACAACCTCGGAGCGGCTTTCTTAAAAGTTGGCAACCCAAGAGAATCTGAAAAAATGCTCATCAATGCGATTCAAGTGTGGGAATCGATGCGTCAAATGCTCGGTTCTAACGACGCGAATAAAGTCTCCATCTTTGAAGGACTAGCTCGCACCTATCGGACTTTACAAAAAGTCCTAGTGGCTCAGAATAACCCGATCGCCGCTTTAGAAATTGCCGAACGGGGACGTGCTCGTGCTTTTGTCGATCTCCTGACACAGCGCTTATCATCTGATTCTGCCAATTCGGTCATCACCACTGCTCCCAACCAGGAGCAAATCCGCCAAATCGCGAAAGCACAGAATGCCACTTTAGTGCAGTATTCGATCGTCTATGATGGCTTTCAAATTCAGGGCAAACAAGAAACACAAGAATCCGCGCTCTACATCTGGGTGATTCAATCCACGGGCGAAATCACGTTTCGCCAAGTTGACCTCAAACCCCTTTGGCAAAAACACAACGCCTCTCTAGCCAACTTAATTATTGGCAATCAAGAATTCCTGGCTGTTCGCAGTCGCAGCAGTCTTAACTCCACCCAACCCCAACCCGACTTACCGACGCTACATCAACTGCTGATCGATCCCATTGCCAGCCTCCTCCCAAAAGACCCCAATGCCCACGTCATTTTCATTCCCCAAGGTTCGCTCTTCCAGGTTCCCTTTCCCGCCCTGAAAGATGCCAGCGGCACTTACTTAATCCAGAAACACACCATTCTCACAGCTCCCTCGATTCAAGTTCTGGCATTAACCCGACAACAACGAGAGAAGCTAGCACAGAAGCCTGTCAACAGCGGCAGGGCTCTCGTTTTGGGCAATCCCACGATGCCGAGTGTGTCTCCCTCTCCCGGAGAACCCAAACGCCAATTGTCTCCTCTACCTGGAGCCGAAGCCGAAGCCAGAGCGATCGCCCCTCTGCTCAACACCCAAGCCATCACAGGCGCTCAAGGTACAAAAGCTGCGATCGTCCAAAAAATGCCCCAAGCATCGATTATTCATCTGGCAACGCATGGATTGCTGGATGATGTGCGCGGATTGGGAAGTGCGATCGCCCTTGCTCCTTCTGGCACTGATGACGGCTTATTAACCGCAGAAGAGATTTTCGACATGAAACTGCAAGCAAGTTTAGTTGTTTTGAGTGCCTGCAATACTGGAGAAGGCAAAATTACTGGGGATGGAGTAATTGGTTTATCACGCGCTTTGATTTCGGCAGGAGTGCCCAGTGTAATTGTTTCTTTATGGGCGGTTCCCGATGCGCCGACATCCGAATTAATGCAGGCATTTTATCAAAATTTGCAAAGTAATCCCGACAAAGCACAGGCATTGCGACAGGCAATGTTAACCACGATGAAAACCCATCCCCAGCCGCGAAATTGGGCGGCATTTACTTTAATTGGGGAGGCCGAGTAAGTACCGGAATGATAGAGGAGACGGCAGTGCCGTTTCCCTACCCAAAATAACATTGTAGGGAAACGGCACTGCCGTCTCCTAATTTCGGCTACTAATAATTCCGATGCAATCGAAAACGATCTTTATTCTTTAGTCGGCGCAGGCCGACTTTGTTTGTGTAGACGCGGTTTCAACCGCCGAGTTATCTATTTGCACTTTTCCGCAATCAATCTTGCACCTGATACTTCATCAACTCTGTGGGTAGAACGAATGATTTTTCCATCTGAGTTGCTTAAGATTCAAGTAACGAATGAATCTAAATATCTGAGGTTTTAAATTATGTTAGACATCAACACAAATCTTAACGATCGCCTTTATTTCAATCAACAGCCAAATGCGATCGCCCGATCGACATTTCCGGCTAACAACGACTTGCTCAAGGTCGCGATCGATCCCTTGAATATTTCTAGTTATAGTCCTGAATCTAGCTTGACTAATCCCACAGCATCCAGCATCGACCAACAGACACAGATCGCAGATTTTATTGTAGCTGGTGCAGGCGAGGGTCTGAGTTTCTCTGCGGGCGATCGAGTTACTGATGATGTCTCCGATTCTCAACCCAAAGCGCAGTCACAATCGGCGAATATAAACGCAGATCCGCTAACAGGAACGATATCTGCTTCCCAGTTGAATTTCTCCGATCCAGGTAACTCTCTTTCGACAGCTCGTAATGTTGTTGGCGTTGAGAATGGTAGCATCAACTTAACTGATTTTGTCGGCCTAGGCGATCGCGACGATTTCTATCGATTCGATATCAACACTAAGAGCAGTTTCAACCTGCGTCTAGACGGTTTGAGAGCGGATGCTGACGTAAGGTTAATTCAAGATAGAAACCGCAACGGTGTTTTCGATTTTGGTGAAAGTATTGGCTTCTCTATAGAGGGTGGCACTCTCCCCGATGTGATTAACGTACCCAATCTAACTCCCGGGACATACTATGTCCAAGTCTATAGCTTCTTAGGCAGCTCTACCAATTATAACCTGAATCTTTCTGCAACCCCTGTGCCTGTAAGACCTGATGAAATAACCCCTGTCGGTGTTTACAATACTAACTACGGCTACGGTTTGGTCAATGCAAATGCAGCAGTTTCCCGCACCTTAAACCGCTCAAATCTCTTTCCTACTCTTCCCGATTTTGGCGGGACTAATTGGGCGCTAGATGTCATAAATGCACCGGAAGTTTGGAATCAAAACATTACAGGAAATGGCATCGTTGTAGCTGTCGTGGATACTGGTGTTGACTACAACCATCCCGACTTGGATGGCAATATTTGGCGGAACCCTGGTGAAATTGCCGGAAATGGCATCGATGACGATCGCAACGGATTTATTGATGATATTCGGGGTTGGGATTTTGTGTCTAGCGACAACAACCCAATGGATCTGGATTTCAACGGTCACGGGACTCACATAGCAGGTTCCATCGCCGCGGAACGAAATAATTTTGGCATCACAGGAATTGCCTATAATGCTCATATTATGCCTGTCAGAGTGTTGCCCGCCTTCGGCACTAGCAATCCGAATAATGTTGCTGCTGGAATCCGCTATGCTGCTGATAATGGAGCAAATGTAATTAACCTCAGCCTTAAAAAGGATGATGACACTTTCAACCAGTTGACGAACGCAATTCAGTATGCAAATAACAAAGGCTCTGTTGTGGTTATGGCAGCCGGAAATTCGGGGGGCATCCAACCAGAATATCCAGCTATTAATGCCGATCGCTGGGGAATTGCTGTGGGCAGCATTGATGTCAGAGGCAGAATGGATGACAGCTCGAACCGTTCGGGTTTTACACCTTTAGATTACTTAGTTGCTCCGGGAGTAGATATCTTTTCTACGACTCCTGGTAACGATTACGAACTCGAAAGTGGCACGTCTTTTGCAGCGCCACAGGTAGCTGGTGTAGCGGCTTTGGTTTTGAGCGCTAATCCGACTTTAACTCCCGCTCAAGTTGAGTACATTTTGACGACAACAGCTAATCGAAATGGGTTAACAGGATAGCATTTATCAGGTAAAGTGAATGACACTGCTATAGTCTGCCCAGTTTAATCAACTACGTATCACTAAAATTGTCATCTAATTCAGATTTTAGTCCCCAGCCGCGAGAGCGAACAGCCTTCACGTTGATCGGGGAGGCTGAGTAGAGTTTCTTTGAAGGACGATCGTTTGAAGCAGATTGAGATCAATTCCGGTTGCACGAGTGCTCCTCGATCTAACCATCTAAAACAGGGCAATTGAGGACATGGCAATGCTGTTTCTTGCGCCCCAAAATAATCAATCGCCACAAGAGCTTTCTAAGCTGTTCGGCATTTAAAGGAGGGTAGTAGGGTGCGTCAGTAAATAAGGGTTTCCCATGTAGAGTCAGTGTTCGCTTCTGACGCACCTTACCTGAATCGTTGATGGTTTAAATGCGTAACAGCTTATCTACCTTACACTCACGCGCAAAAGTGCTGTAAGAAATGGTATTATCTCTAATTTATTTGCGAGGAATCACATATCTAATCCCACCCTTATTTACAGCCGCATCACCCCTGTAGCGGGGGATAACATGAATAGCGGCGTGACTGCGACTTTGACCCGCCTCTTTATTGATATTGATTCCCACATTAAAACCGTCAGGCTGAAACTCTTTACTTAACATCTCTTGCACCTTATTGGCCATAAACCAGCAAGCCGATTGTTCCCTAAACGGCAGTTCAAAATAATTCGCAACGTGACGCTTGGGAATAATTAAAACATGACCTTTGCTGGCAGGATAACCGTCAAACATCGCATAAGCTGTTGCTGATTCAGTGAGTAAAGTGAGGTTTTTGTACGGATTGCAAAATATGCAGTTATTAGTTGAATTTCTTTGATGGTTGTAATGGACATATTCGTAGATTTCGCAAGACTCATTTAAGAGATACGACTTAAACGGAAGTTTGACAAGGCACTGATATGTAGGTTTTTTGTGCACGTAATGTTCTCGAAAGCCTTCTTTTTTGATATCCCTTCTCACTGCAAAATACGCTTTTCCTCCGGGTTTTAACAGGTGCGACACTTCCATGAGGACATTAGCTTGTTCTTCGGGAAACAAAACATTCAAGACATAAAAGCAAATGATTGTATCGAATTGATTTTTGGGTAATTCCGGGAAATAATAAGGATCATAACCTGCAACATCAAAGCCTTTTTGTTGCAACAATCTCACATCGCTGCCGAAGCCGCACCCAAAATCTAAGACTTTACCTTGCAGCAAGTTTTGAGCTAATAAGTTTTTTGCCGGAAATGACAGGTAAATTCTTTCAATAGCCGTCAGGTGGCTGAATTTATTTTTTTGCTTTTTCATGGCGGCATGAATTTGATTTAACTTAATATTTTACCATTATTGCAGTTTGGCGATCGCACTTCTGTCCACCAAAACCTTACCAGTCACCAAATCCCGCACCGTCGCCAACAAAACCCGCCTCTGATCCACCTCAAAACTCACCGAAACCCTGTCAATTCCCAACACGCCCGGCGGATTCAAATGCGCCACACAAACCTCCTGGTGGTGGCTGTCCAAAGAGCGAAAATCCGTCTGTTTGTTGAGCAAACTGCTCGTCATTTGCCCTTTTTCATTAAAAATAACCTCCGCTTGCGATACCTCGGCAACTTCCCCAATATCTAATCGAATTTCTCTTTGCCCTTCCATAGCCACTTGCAACGTCAACTCTTCGGAACTTTGACAAGGATACTTCATTTCCTTGCTAAATATCGGCGAATAAGAATAAGCTTTAGCGTAAGGTTCCCAGAGACGAATTGCATAGGTATGGCGCAAATAATCGTCAACACTTGCCAATTGCGTCAACGCTAAAGCACCATGCGCTACAGCTTCAAAGGGCTTATCAGTTTTGACTTTTTGACGACCAAAATACGAAACAACTAAATTAGAAACAGCCGGAATTAGAGAAGTTCCTCCTACTAACAAAACTTGTTCAATATCTGTTTTGCCTATCCCTTTTCCCTGTGCAATGCTCAGCACTTCATCTAAAGCTTCCCGCAACTGTTCTAACAACTGCCTGTATTCTAAAATATCCTCAAGCTTCTCTCGATTTAGTTGCAATTCGTAAGACATAAAATTTTCATCATCAAACCAACTTTCCTTCGCCTCATTAACTTGAGAAAGTTGAATTTTAAGTTTTTCTGCTATTTCTAATAAGTTTTGCCAGCCCACGCCCCCGACTTCGGCCCGCGACGAACCAATTTGCCGCAAATAATCTTCGACAATCCAAATGTCAATATCTTCGCCGCCGACATAAGCATCGGATTTTGCTAATACTTCGGCGCGTACCCCCCCCAGCCAGGGCGGGCACGGGGGCACCGCCCCTACAAGGGGGGGAGTAAGATTTCTACCCCCATTTTGGGGTAAGGAGGAAGGAGGGGCTGTGCGGACTAAACTTAAGTCTAAAGTGCCACCACCAAAATCGACTACTAAAACAAGGGAACCGGGGCGTTTTACTGCATATCCCAGGGCGGCGGCTGTGGATTCATCTATTAGCTGAACTTCGGCAACTCCGAGATTGTCTGCTAAGTCGCGAAACCAATCCAGATATCGCTCAAATGCTCCGACGGGTACTGTAAAAATTACTTTTTCTGGCTTGATATTTTGTAAATGTAATTGCTTCCAAATATTTTTAATAAACTGTTCTGCTACTGATTCTGGTGTGTAAGTTTCGCCGTCAAGATTTCTGGCTGGGGGCTGAAAATCGGTGGCTAAGTCGCGTTTGAAAGCTTTGAAAAAACGGTCAGGTTGTGACTGTCCCAAGCGCTGCGCTCGCACTTTTTCTCCCAACACCAACTCTCCGGCATTTTTCACAAATACCAAAGTCGGCACTACAGGTATTTCTCGAACATCTCCGCTCGATTTTTTAGTCTTAAAAATCCGGGACATTTCGCCCAATCTCAAAGTTTCTGGTGTTTGCGTATCTGGGTTGAGAATGCAGACAACCGTATTGCTGGTGCCGAAATCAATTGCGACTGTAGTCATGTTGCTTTTAGATTTTAAATTTAATTTATGATTCCCGCTGGAAGGGTGCGGCTAACTTTAGCAGGAGCAAGAATCCGGTCTCCATCTCGATAGCCGACAAATCTAATGTAAACTAAGTCTCCTTCTGTTATATCTTCAACATCCGGCTGGTGCAACTGCGGATTGTAAGCCACTTGTTCCCAAGCTGAACCGATTGTTTCAAAACCCCAACTTGACAAAAGATTTTCTAAGGGGGTAAAAAGAGCCGAAAGATTTTTGGCTGGCATCTCCGGCTTGGCTTCTGCCATTTTGCGGGCGGCGGGATAGCCAGTTAACAAAGTTTGCAACTGTTCAAAGGTAGCGCGACGAAAATCATCAGTTAGTTGAACTTTTTGCTGCTCTAATTCATCGCGCAGCCGGAAACATTGCTGCTTTAATTGTTCAATTTCCGTGGGATTTGTGGTGATTTTCGGCGGTAGAGGGAGCGCGCTAAGAGTACGATCGAACTCTTGAAAATTCAAATTCAGCACCGTTGCCAGCCGCCTCAGTTGGTCTAAGGTGAGTTTTCCCACGTCTCCCTGCCGCACTAACCGCACCCCGAAGCGACTTAAGCCGGATTGTGTGGCTAAGTCTTGCCAATTGAGGATGTCTAGCTGATTCATGCGTTCCCGCAGGACTGTATCATACTTAAAGTCGATCGCATCTCCCGCCTCAGATGCAGCATAAGCGTACACTAAAATTAGAAAAATGCCCCCAACAGCTAGCGCAATACTGAAGGGAGGCACTATTGTCACATCAACTGTTGCGTCGAGGAGATAGAACATTGTCAATTTTTTTAAACTTGTTTTAAAGTCTGGGTTTGTTCAACGGTCAAGTTTTCTTCACCTTGGTAGTATTCTGGCAGCAAATCTTGAGATTCTACTTTTCCGAGGGCTTTTTCAACTCCGGCGGTGGTTTCGGTGCAACTCGAACCGGTGGCGTTGAGGACGGTTTCGGTAATTTTGCCATCTTTACCGATGCGGTATTCTACTTGGCGGTATTCTGCCATATTTCCTCTTGGTTTAATGCTTCAGTGTTAAGTATTGAGCGTTGAGTTATATTATAGATTGTGTTTGCGAGTTATTCCAATGAATTTTTGTAGCGACAATACAACCGGGGTTTCGCCGGAAATTATGGCGGCGATTGCAGCGGCTAATTGCGGGGCTGTGATGTCTTACGGAGATGATGAATATACACAGCGTTTGCAAACTAAATTTTCGGATTTGTTCGAGACATCGGTGACTGTTTTTCCGGTTGCAACTGGTTCGGCTGCTAATGCTCTCGGTTTAGCGGTTGTGACTCCTCCCTACGGCGCGGTTTACTGTCATGAGGAATCTCATATTAACCTAGATGAATGCGGCGCGCCGGAGTTTTTTACGGGCGGTGCAAAGCTGGTAACGCTAACAGGCGATCGCGCTAAGATAGAGGCAGAGACTTTAAGTAAAAAGCTCGATCGGGCTGGTGCAGGTGTCGTTCATCACGTACAGCCCGCAGCCGTGAGTATTACTCAAGCAACAGAAGCTGGCACTGTCTACAATCCAGCAGAAATCTCCCACATTTCGGAAGTTGTTCGCAGCCACAATTTATACTTGCATATGGATGGAGCTCGCTTCGCTAATGCTATTGCTAGTTTAGGCTGTTCTCCTGCGGATGTCACTTGGCGCGCCGGTGTGGATATTCTCTCCTTTGGAGCGACAAAAAACGGCGCGATGGCTGCGGAAGCTGTAGTATTTTTCAATCAAGAATTAGCAAAGACTTTCCCTTTCTACCGCAAGCGCAGCGGGCATCTGTTCTCGAAGATGCGGTTTTTGTCTGCGCAGTTAGAATCGTACATAACTGATGATTTGTGGCTGAAAAATGCAACTCATGCAAATAAGATGGCAGCTAAGTTAGCCGCAGGGTTGGCTGGAGTTGAGAAAGTCAAGTTTTGCCATCCTGTAGAAGCTAATGAAATTTTTATGCAGCTTCCCGAATCTGTGATTGCAGCGGTTTTAGCTGAGGGATTTCTGTTTTATCGGTGGGATAAATGTACTGTGAGACTGGTAACGGCTTTTAATACTAAAGAAGCAGATGTTAATGCTTTAGTGGAAGCTATTAAGCGTTATTCTGTATAGATTGTATGGGCTATTCTGTTTGTAGTGAGGACTTTAGTCCGCATCCATGAAGGACTAAAGTCCTCACTACAAACCTAGAGTTTAATTGATTCAGGAATAGGTTCTGCAACTGCGGCTAATTCCGGTTCCACTGCTTCTAGATGTTCTTCTAAAAGAGCCAGATTTCTCATGTTAGATTTATAAAAAGCATCGAAGATATCTCCGACTAAAGGCACTGAGCCAATTACTGCTTCTAGACCGATATTGTAAATCATTTTGCCTAGGGTTTTTTGGGGGAGGTTGAATTGAGTTGCTAAGTAAATCAGGTATGCGGAAAACGCGGTATCTACGATGTCCCCAGCACCCGGAACTAAACCGATAATCGGATCTAAACCAATGCGAAATTTAGTACCGGGGATGCCAATGGCGGTATCCATCAAGCGGCTGAGTTTGCGGATGCGGTTGAGGGTGGCAAGACGCTCTATGTTGTTCATATTATTATTGTTGGACTAGGTTGAAAAAGCGACATCAGTCGGAAGACGGAAAAAATATCTAGAAACCGCTGATTTTTAATCTTGGCTAATATGCTTAATTCCCCATTCGTGCATAGTATCAATAATCGGTTTAAGACTTTCTCCCAGAGGCGTTAGGGAATATTCAACTTTTGGCGGAACTTGTAGGTAAATTTCTCGGTGTACGATCGCGTCTGACTCCATTTCCCGCAATTGCTGCGTCAGCATTTTCTGAGTAATCCCATTTACAGCCCGTTGCAGCTCGTTAAAACGCTTCACTCCTGGAAACAACTCCCGGAGAATCAAGACTTTCCAGCGCCCGCCAATCACGTCTAGAGTTCGTTCTACAGGGCAATTTGCCCGATCGACCTTTATCTCTTTGAGTTGCATAGTATCTTTTTGGTAACTACCGCACTTTTTAGTACGTACTTCCCATAATAGCTTGACTCGGTTTAAAGTAGAAATATCTCAGAACACCGATAAACTTCACTGAGGATGCAAAAAATGATTACCGTCAGAAAGAGTGCAGCAAGAGGACACGCAAATCGCGGTTGGCTGGACAGTTACCACACATTTTCCTTTGCCGATTATTACGATCCTAACTATATGAATTTTCGGTCTTTGCGGGTGATTAATGAAGATGTCGTTAGCCCGGGAAAAGGTTTCGGCACTCACGGCCACAGTGACATGGAAATCATTACCTATGTATTAGAAGGAACGTTAGAACACAAAGATTCTTTGGGTACTGGTGCAACGATTAAACCGGGTGAAGTGCAGCGGATGAGTGCGGGTACGGGCATTCAGCACAGCGAGTTTAATCACTCGCAAACTGACCCGGTTCATTTGCTGCAAATCTGGCTGTTGCCGGATACGAATGGATTGCCGCCGAGTTACGAACAGCGGGATTTTCCGGTAGCAGAAAGACGTGGGAACTTGCGGTTAGTGGCGGCGCGAGATGCGAGAGATGGTGCGGTGAAAGTGCATCAAAATGTCGATTTGTATGCGGCGGTTTTGGATAAGAACTCGCAAGTTTCTCATGCTTTGGGGTTGCATCGCCATGCTTGGTTGCAAGTTGCTCGCGGCGCGGTTTTGCTCAACGGTTTGGCTTTGGAAAATGGGGACGGGGCGGGGGTTAGCGGCGAGTCTGAGTTGGTTGTTGAAGCTACAGCAGATGCTGAATTTTTGCTGTTTGATTTGGCATAGAATTGAATGGGAAATCCCCGATTTATTCGAGAAGTCGGGGATTTGAGTCGCTGACATCTGACAGCTAAAAATTGATTTCAAGAATTAACGGAAATATTCTTTTTAGGTCGCCCGCCTTTTTGACCATTTTGCCTTGCTGCTGCTGATTTAGAGCTTGAAGTTGCCTGTCCTCCCTTCCTACCTAATTCAGCCATCCAAGATTTTGTTCCAAAAATACCTGCGATAAGTTCGGGAATACCAAAATCAACATCTAAGCTTTCCCAGTGCACGCTGCTACCGGAAGGAGGTAGCCAAAAATCAGCAAGTTGTTCTGGTGAAGCACCTTCTAAGCCTTGTGCAAGCCTTGGAGGAAAAGAAAAAATAGCACCGTTTTTCAGTTTGATCACAATTAAATCTTCAGATTGATTGTACTGTACGGATTCGGCGCGGGGATCTGTAACCTTGGCTTGTTTCCATGCTTCTTTGGCTTTGGCTATTTGCTCTAGAAGATTTTCCTCAGTTAACTCTTTGTCCCAGTTTCTAAATATCATGTATTTTTTGCCATCGGTTTTGTTGAGTTTGGATACTTGATTATTGCTGCATTGGATTGTGTTAAGTGGACTGTGAAGAACATGATACTTATTATGGGTTACTACTTAGGAAATAAGCAAATAGGAGGAAGAAAATAACTTGTGCTTTTGCTAATTTGACTAAGGGTAATTACTTAGGATAAATTTTTATGGAACAACAGCCGATCGCCCGCAAGCATCTTGTTTTGAGCCTGATCACCGGTATCGCAGCCGGCGCGATCGCAGGCGCACCCCTCGGCTGGATGGCTAATGGGTATTATACGGAGCAGCGTTTGGCTCAAATTCTGATTTGCCGAGAAAAGAATAGAGATAAGCCAGTGGCTATTGTTGAGTCTATTTGTGGTTCGAGATTCTAAATTATTCTGCTAGATGACGCCAGTGTCAAATATTGTCAAGCCTGCGCGGATGTAGAAAGTTCGTTGGCGAAGCCCTCGCAGAGGATCGCGCACTCATCACCTGCGCTGTCAACCGTCACTGCGCCACCAACCGGAAAAGTTATCCGTCGGTTGATATGTGGGTATGTTAAATTGACACAATCATGAATTACAGCAGAACAATTCCGGCTATTTTGAGTGCTGCGATCGCCCTGAGTTCGATCGCCCTCATCCCACTAACATCCCCTCAAATCGCCCTCGGATTAACCGCCGACGCAGTTAAAAACGTCGCTAAAGAAATTACCGTCCGCATCCAGGGGCCAAAAGGCGGTTCTGGAGTAATTATAGAGAAACAAGGCAGCACATACTATATTCTCACAAACTGGCACGTTGTCGATAAAGCAGGCGATTACGAGGTCGTAACTCCCGACGGCAAAGCTCACTCTGTATCATATAGTCTCGTGCGGCGAATGCCCGGTGCGGATTTGGCGATCGTCCCATTCAGCAGCACTCAAAGCTACCGCCTCGCTCAATTGGCAAATTCCCCAGCAACTGCGGGAAAAAAGGCGATCGTCGCGGGCTGGCCGACATCCGGCGGTTCCCTGAGACAACCGATTTTCATCGCTACCGAAGGTGAGCTTACGGGTCGCCAAACTGCCTGGAACGGTTATACATTGGTATACAATAACTTAGTGAGAGCGGGCATGAGCGGCGGGCCTGTGCTCGATGACGCGGGGCGAGTTGTGGCAATTAACGGCATTGTCAGGTTAGAGGACAATTCCGATAAAATCGTGGCGGCGGGGATAGAAATTAATACTTTCATGAAATGGCGATCGACTATTTCACTGCCGGTAGTTCCGCAATCTCCCACTTCTGGAAACCCGAAAACTCCTGTTAGTAATGCGCCTCGCAAGCCCGCAAGTGCGATCGCCTTTGCTGCCACAAATACCCTGAAAGCGCCTTCAGAAGTTGTGAGTTCCCTTGCCCTTGCTTCCGCTGCTTTTACCACAGGAAATAGCAACGGCACAATCTCAGTTTGGAGTTTTCCCGGCGGGGAATTGAAGACTACGCTGCGGGGACACGCCGAAGCAGTAAATGCACTGGCGGCGAGTGCCGACGGACAACTGTTAGCTAGCGGCAGCGACGACAAAACTGTAAAAATTTGGAATTTAGAAACGGGGACGTTTGTACGCACTTTGCCCGGCCATTCCGGTGCTGTTTCGAGCGTTGCCGTCAGTCCTGACGGTCAATTTATAGCGAGCGGTAGTTGGGATAAAACGATTAAGATTTGGAATGCGAAAACTGGGGAATTAGTGCGGACTTTGACTGGGCATTCTGGATTGGTGAATGCTGTTACGATTAGTCCCGATAGCAAAACTTTAGCTAGCGGTAGCAAGGATGGTTCAATTAGGTTGTGGAATTTAGCCAGCGGTCAAGGAATTCGCGCGATTAGTGGCAAGAATTTATCTGTTTTGTCCCTAGCTTTTACTCCCGATGGCAAGAGTTTAGCTGTGGGAAACAGCAACGGCACTGTTGGGTTGTGGAATGTCGGAAACGGCCAGTTAATTAGGCGTTTGAGCGGGCATACTGACGGGGTTTGGTCTGTGGCGATCAGTCGGGATGGGAGTATATTGGTTACTGGGAGTTGGGATAAGAGTATCAGGATTTGGGATGTGCGATCCTCTTCGAGGGCTTCGCTAACGGGGGATTTGAGAGGTACTTTGAGCGGACATTCTGGCTATGTTAGTGCTGTGGCGATTAGCGGGGATGGGAGGACGATTGTGAGTGCTGGTTGGTTGGGGCAGATTAAGATTTGGAAAAGGAGTTGAGATTTTTTTGAACCGCAGAGGACCAGAGGGCGCCCAGAGAAGAGAGATAGGATCGCTTCGGCGATTAATCTAGGCATCAGGAGCGGTTTCTTTCTCTAGAAGCTGCATTAACTCTGCATTTTCTTGGATAAGTCTCTGATTCTCTTGATGAAGGGCTATATTTAAGTCTTTAATTCGATTGATTTCTTCGGGCCAAAACTTTTTACCTCTGCAACTTCGCTGGGAAGCTTAGTTTTTCTATCTCTTCCTTTATCATCCCTTCCTGGGAAAAGATTGTGTGCGGGGTCAAACCACACTATATAAAACGTATTATCAAAAATAAAACCATGTATTCTTCCATAGCTCTTTGCTACCCTAAGTTCAAAAGAATCTCTAGTCATTTCTTCATATTGCTTTTGTAATTCATTCTCATCATTGTCGCATTGAGGGCGCAGTGAATCTTTAATCTTATCTGGAAAGGAAGTTTGTGTGATGGTGCTATCTCCTTTCCAATTAATAAATTTAGGCGTCAGTCTTGGATGGGTTTGCTGTTTAATATCATCAGCCGTCGCATTTTGAATGTCATTAAAGGCACCAAAAAGTAGTTCATAATATTTTTGGCTCAACCCGTGAAGAAAAAACTCTTCTGATTCCCACTCGACGAACTTGAAAGAAATCTTAAGTTTTTCGTTTGATATTATGCGATAAGACTCTTCAGCAAAATTTTTGAGACCACTACTTTCAAGTTTTTTCTTAGCCATTTCGATTAGCCTGCGTAAGCTGCCAACTTTCTCTCAAAGAAACTCTTCATAGAATCTTTAGATATTAAGGCATTAGAACCTTCAGTTTCAGATAACCCTTTTCTCGCCTCTAACCACGGATCTTCACGATGAGTCATCGTCACTAAAGCTGCACCATCATATCGTCCGTAAGCTTCAACGATCTGTTCGATCGACTCTAATTTTTCCGGTTCTATTTCGGGAAGCTCAAACTCTTCTTGAATGCTTCTCCATCCATAATCTTTGTATTCTTGATACAAGGCGGTAATCACAGGTCCATAGGTCCAAGCCTCAAAATCTTCTTCAAATAGTGGTTCTCCATTGTGGGTAGCCATATAAATAGCTTGGACATAGTAACAAAGCTTTTGCATCTTCATTGGAGTTAGGCTTTCTAGAAAAACCTCTCTGTGATGGATGATAATAATACTCACAATTTTTTTAAAATTTTCGGAAATCACAAGCTAGTCCTCCTATCTAAGGTCTTCAAATTATAGCCTATATCAGAAGAATATATTCTATATTATAACAATCGCTGTTTGTAGTGATGACTTTAGTCCTCAAAAACAGGACGCCAGCGTCCTTACTACAAACTAATTTTCATGAAGCTACATCACTAAATCTTCGATCGAGAATTTCAATAAGTCGCACAGGGCTTTGATCTGTGCTGGGTAAAGCTTGGGGACGTGTCTATCGGTTTCCCAGTTGATGACTGTCGATTCCACCACATTACACGCTCTTGCCACTTGTATTCGAGTCAAACCTAGACTTTCACGTCTTTCTCTTAGCTTTTGCCCCAGCGTCATTATCTGTCCCGTACTTAGTTCAGTTGATTTTATTCATTCAGTTGACTATATGTAGTTCGTGTCTTAATCTAGAGAGAGACACAAAGTCTAACAACGGTCAAAAGCCAGTTCCCGCCCTCGACAAGCATTGAACTGGCTTTGGCTCCAACACTCTTCTGGAGACAAACTTAACTATGCCTTATAAAGACCGCCTCAACAAGTGGTTGGTTGTTCGCCTGCTGCCCAATATGCAGCGAATCACTGTGGCCCATTTCTTCAGACATTCCGATGCTGACGGCTATCTGCGGATTGTCCGGCAGTTAATCCCGAAGGCTCAATTTGTGATTGTTTTTAATGCCGATATCAACCTAGAAACAGTGCCTAACAAGATCGAAGGCAGCTAGTTGAGGGTTCGGGACTTACACACACTCTACTCATAGGGTGCGTCATATCAAGTCGGTTAGCATCGGAATGATATCAGCGGAGGACACCGTGAGTGCCTTAGTCCCTACCGCGATCGCGGTAGGGACACGGCACTGCCGTGTCCTCTATACCATTCCGGCGCAGTCGGCATTGATATCAGTTGGTAGCGATTTTGTTCATCGACAATACCTCGATCGCACCATACTACCTAGCGTCCCGCTTCAGTGTCCGATCGACAGTTGTGATAAATTAGGTTCTGGCCAGACTACACTGGAATACAAAATCAAATTTTTAATTTCGCCATAAATTCGATCGACCTCTGTGCTGGCGAGACTCTGGACTTCGTAGAACAGGCCTCCCGCCTGTGGTTGGCAAAGTCAATCTCAAATCTCAAACCTAAAATCGACTAGCTGCTGAACAATGATTGAAGTAGAACACTTAAGCAAAACTTACGGTTCAACCGCAGCAATCGCGGATGTGTCTTTCTCGGTCGAATCAGGAGAAATTCTCGGTTTTTTGGGCCCCAACGGCGCTGGGAAAACTACAACCATGCGGATTTTGTCGGGATATTTGCCCGCATCCAGCGGTACCGCCCGCATCGCCGGTCTCGACGTTCACGAAAACTCGATGGGAGTTCGACAGCGCATCGGTTATTTGCCCGAAAACCCGCCTCTGTATCCCGAAATGAGTGTGGAAGGGTTTTTGTTTTTTGTGGCCAGGATCAAGCAAATACCAGCGGGCGATCGCGCGCGAAGAGTTACTTCCGCGATCGAACGCTGCGGCTTGGTTGATAAACGCAAAGTTTTAATCCGCAAACTTTCCAAGGGTTTTAAACAGCGAGTCGGTATCGCCCAGGCGATCGTCCACGATCCACCCGTAATCATCCTAGACGAACCAACCGTCGGCCTCGATCCCCGGCAAATCATCGAAGTCCGCAACTTAATCAAAAGTCTGGGCGGCCAACACACAATCATTCTTTCGACTCACATTCTGCCGGAAGTCAGCATGACTTGCAACCGCGTCACCATCATCAATCGCGGTAAAATCGTCGCTGCGGGTACTCCTGAACATTTGATGGGAGAGTTGGCCGCCGGAGAGGGTTACGAGCTCGAAGTTGAAGGCGAGGCGGATTTGCTACACAATCTGCTGCTACCTGCGGTGGAAAATTTGCCTGGAGTTCGATCGGTCGAATTGATTCCAAACCAGCAATATTTAGCGAATCGCTACCGCCTGCGGGCTTTGTGCGAATCGGACATAGAACCGGGACGAGAAATTGCCGCAGCTATCATCGCTTCTGGATTCGGACTCTGCGAAATGCGTCGCAATCGGGCTACTCTCGAAGATGTGTTTTTAAGGCTGACAGCGGCTGAAAACAAACCGGAAGAAACACTGGTTCACAGCGAACCGGAAGTCGATCGCAATCTGGAAGCAGCCACAGAAATGCCAGAAGATTCGATCGCGGATGCCGATCAATTGGCATCGCCACCGATGATCGAAAATCTGCTAGTTTCAGATAGGCAAGAGTCGCCCTATGATTCTGGGCCAGAATCCGAATCGGTTGCAGAAATTGTCGAGTCGATCGAACTTGCTGAAGCAGAACCAGAACCGGTTGCAGAAATTGTCGAGTTAATCGAACTTCCACAATCAGAATCAGAACCAGTTGTGGAAATTGTCGAGTTAATCGAACTTCCTGAACCAGAACCAGAATCGGTTGCAGAAATTGTCGAGTCGATCGAACTTCCAGAATCCGAACCGGAACCAGTTGCAGAAATTGTCGAGTCGATCGAACTTCCAGAATCCGAACCGGAACCAGTTGCGGTAATAGAAGAGTCGATCAAACTTCCTCAGTCTGAATCCGAACCAGTTGCGGTAATAGAAGAGTCGATCGAGTATTCTGAACCAGAATCCGAACCAGTTGCCGAAATCCCAGAAGCAGTAAGGGATTTAGAGCCTGAACTAGAATCAGTTGCAAATTTTCTGGAAATTGCAGAAAGACAAGAGTCGATCGAACTTCCTCAACAGGAAGCATCAGTTATAGAAACACTTGAATCGATTGACGATTCTCGATCCGAACCGCCTCCGGTTCCAGATTTTCTGCAAATTGCCAAAAGACAAGAGTCGATCGAACTTCCGCACTCAGAAACCGTTGTGGAGACACCAGAGTCGATCGAACTTCCACACTCAGAAACTCCATTAGTTGCAAGAAATAGACCAGCTAAAAAAAAGCAACAACCGAGTAGCGAGGCTTCACCCGAACAGCCACCACTTACCAAAAAGCGACAAATACAAAGAAAACAACCCGATAGCGACGACAGCACAACACCACCCACAGGCGATTCAGCATAAACAATGCTATAAAGGCCCAACGACCAATTCCCCGTTCCCAAGGTTAGTAATGATTAGTAATATTATCGCAATTTACCGCAAAGAACTGCAAAGCTACTTTGCCTCACCATTAGCATATGCGATCGCCGCAGTTTTTTGGCTGATCACCGGCTACTTTTTAATCGCCATTCTCCTCGCCCCCGACGGGTTAATTCCCCAAATCTCCCAGCGAGATCAAATGGGAATTACCGAACCCGCGATCGATGTTGCTTACGAATTCCTGCAACTATTTCTACGAATCATGGGTTCCCTTTCACTATTCGTATTACCCGCACTCTCAATGGGACTTTACGCAGAAGAACGCAAACGCGGCACCTTGGAACTATTAGCCACATCACCCTTAACCAACTGGGCGGTTGCTACCGGAAAACTGCTCGGCGTTTTAACATTTTACACCACCATGTTGCTGCCCCTACTCTTCTGCGAGGCGATCGCCCTAAGTTCATCAACCCCACCTGTACCTCCGGGCGTCCTGCTATTAGGACACGGCGGCTTAATCCTACTAGCAGCCGGAGTATTGTCCCTCGGAATGTTTATTTCCTCCCTCACAGACAGCACAATTTTATCAGCCATCCTCACCTTCGCTCTAGTATTATTTCTGTGGGTGATCGACGCAGCCGCCGTCGGTATCGGTGGCCCCTTCGGAGCAGCATTAGGACAACTTTCGCTATTAACACATTACACCAATCTTGTCAAGGGAGTTTTCGATACCAGCAGTTTAATTATGTTTGCCAGTTACATCATTTTAGGAGTATTTCTGACAGCCCAGTCGATCGACGCCTTGCGCTATCAGCGTTCTTAAAAACGGGCATGGGGCATCGGGCATGGGGCATTGGTAGCCATCTCTTCCCCTTCTTCCTTCTTCCTTCTTCCTTCTTCCTTCTTCCTTCCACATTCTGTTATATTTTCAGGGTAAATGATTCTACAAAGTACCTCAAACAATGAGATATATCAATCCAAAAATCGACTTAGCGTTCAAAAAAATCTTCGGTTCCAGCGACACCAAAGACATCCTGATTAATTTTTTAAACGCCATCCTTTATGAAGCGCAACCAGTCATCGAAGACTTAGAAATAATCGAGTCCCCACCAGGAAATCAAGCTTTCGGAGTTCAAGAGACACAGCTAGATGTCAAAGCCACAATTAACGGCGACAGAATTGCCCTCGTGGAAATCCAACTGATTAACGTGCCTTCCTTCGGGAACAGAGTTTTGTACAACGCAGCCAAAAGCTACAGCCTGCAATTAACAGGAGAAGAACGCTACGAAAGACTAAAAACAGTAATATCCTTAAAAATTGCCGACTTTGAAATGTTTGAAAATCAGCCAGACTTTATGTCGAGGTTTGTTTTCAAAGAAAAAGAGCAACAGTTTGAGTGTCCAGATACAGAAATAGAATTAGTATTTATCGAACTACCCAAATTTAGCAAACAATTAGCAGAATTAGAAACAACCGCCGAGAAATGGATTTATTTCCTCAAAAACACAAACACTCTGGAGACAGTACCAGAAAGGCTAAGTGCAGTTCCCGAAATTGATCAAGCTTTGAGAATTGCCAGCGAGGACAACTTCACTGAGGCAGAATTAACCCAATTGCAAAACCAAGAACTGTGGATTCAAGACCAGCAGATTGCCATAGATGTAGCAAGAGACCAGGTGACAAAAACTGCTCAACTCTCCTTAATATTGCGTCAACTCGTGCGGCGGTTAGGCGCAATATCACCGGACACTGAAAACTGCATCCGTCAATTAGGCATAGATGAATTAGAAGAATTAGGAGATGCCGTGCTGGATTTCAACCAGCAGTCAGATTTGACAGCATGGTTGCAGGCTAATGCAATATAGAATAACACTCTCGAACCGGAATTTTGTTACCCAATATTTACCTTATGAAAATTAGCAAAACAAACTGGAAATACATTTTTTGGCTGGGCCCTCTCCTCACCGCAGCGGGGTTAACAGCAAGACTCCTATCAGCAACATGGGAACCCCTGACAGTTGGTTTAGTTATTGCCGGAACAGTGACGATCGCACTTTGGCTGCTATCCTTGACTTACGAACAAGGCTTTTGGGGGCAGCGTTCCACCCAAGCCGGCACCAACGCCCTGATTGCTACCCTCGCAGTCTTTGCGATTCTCGGAGTAATTAACTTCATCGCCTTTCGCTATCCCATCCGCATCGACTTAACCGAAAGCAAACAATTTACCCTCGCGCCCCAGACACAACAAATCCTGCGAAACCTGCCACAAACAGTCAGAGTTTTAGTGTTTGACTCCACCCAAAATCCCCAAATCAAAGAATTGCTGCAAAGCTACAAACGCGAGGGAGGCGAAAAGTTCCAATTCGAGTTTGTAGACCCGCTAGCCCAACCAGGAAAAGCCCGGGAATTTAGCATTACCAGTATCGGAGAAATCTACCTACAATCCGGTGACAAAAAACAGGTACTGCAAAAAGGCGGTACTGCTTTTGGTAGCGACCCGAATCAAGGACTTTCTGAAATAAAACTTACCAACGGCTTAGAAGAAATCCTGAGTACCCGCAATCCCACCGTTTACTTTTTGCAAGGAAAAGGAGAACGCCCGATAAAGGAAGGTCAAGGCGGAATTCAGCAAGCTGAAAAAGCCCTGAAAGACAAATACTATAATGCCAAAACGCTAAATTTGGTAGAAAGCAAACAAATACCAGAAGATGCAGATACTTTAATTATGGCTGGGCTGGAAAAACCGTTTTCCGATGCAGAAATTAAAGCACTTCAAGCTTATCTCGATCGCGGCGGCAGTTTATTCTTAATGGTAGACCCGGGAATTAATACGGGATTGGACAAAATCCTGCAAGAATGGGGCGTAAAACTAGACAATCGTTTGGCCATCGATGCTTCCGGCGGTGGTCAAAAATTCGGACTCGGCCCCACGGTTCCCACAGTCAGGCGCTACGGAGAACATCCAATTACTCAAAGTTTCAGTACAGGCATTTCATTTTATCCCTTTGCCCGTGCTTTGGAAACCACTCCAGTACAAGGGATAGAGGAAAAACCGCTGATTTGGACGAGTCAGGAAAGTTGGGCGGAAAGCGATTTGACGACTAAAAAATTGGAGTTCGACCCAAAGACCGATCGACAAGGCCCGCTATTATTAGGTGTAGCTTTAGTTCGATCGGCCTCTGACAGCACTCCACTAAATCCCTCACCCTCACCTTCACCAACATCCGTCACCCCTTCACCCCAAGCATCCCCAACAACATCACCATCGCCAACAACTTCGCCATCGCCAACAACTTCGCCATCCCCAACAACTTCACCGTCGCCAACAACTTCGCCATCCCCAACAACATCGCCATCCCCAACAACATCACCATCCCCGACAACATCGCCATCCCCGACAACATCGCCATCGCCTACAACTTCGCCATCCCCAACAACTTCGCCGACAGCTTCTCCAATCAGCTACTCGGTAATTGTCTCGCAAGAAGCTACGCCTCCAGCATTACCGACGACTTCCCCAACACCCGCCGCATCTCCCACACCGACACCAGAAAGTTCGCCAACTCCCACAACATCTCCCACACCGACATCAGAAACATCTCCCACAGCATCTCCCACAGCATCTCCCAGTCCCAAGCCAACTCCTTCTGCGCCTTCAACTCCTAGAAAAACAGCGCGAATGGTAGTAATCGGTACATCTCAGTTTGTGACTAACGGTTGGTTTGACCAACAACTCAATAGCGACGTATTTATCAACTCAGTTAGTTGGTTGAGTAAACCAGACCAACAAAGCTTTTCTATCAGTCCGAAAAAAGCTACTAACCGCCGCATTAACATGACTACTATCCAAGTAGGATTGCTGGTTTTAGGTTGGTTAATTTGGCCTTTACTCGGGCTGGTAATTGGTGGCACTATCTGGTGGAAAAGAAGATGAAGAGTCATTGGTTATTAGTCATTGGTCATTAGTTATTTGTTATCTGTTATTTACTAGAAATTAGCAATTAGCAATGCCCAATGCCCAATTCCCAACGGGTGCATCTCAATGATTGCAAATATATCCGTAGGGGCGAAGCATGACCGTAGTCAATATGGGATTATAACTAATAACTTATATGCGGTCATGCTTCGCCCTCTTCAAAAGTGAGATGCACCCAATGCCCAATACCCAATGCCCAATACCCAATGCCCAATGCCCAATGCCCAATGCCCAATGCCCAATTCCCTGTTATTATGAAATTGCAGAAAAATACATTTATATTGATAGCCGTCGCGCTAAGCATGATTGGGTTAGTTTCATTGTTCGAGATGCAAGTTTCTCCGCAGCAAGAAGCGGCTAAGGATGAAAAACAGAAAATTTTTACTTTTAAGTCCGATCGCGTACAATTCTTTACAGTCAAAACTCCCGAAAAAATCTTGACTTTTGAAAGAGTTTATGCTACAAAAGGAGGTCATTCTAACTGGGAAATGAAATTGCCAGTACAAGCACACGCGAGTCAGGCATCGGTAGATTTTTTGTTAGACAGGCTAGCAACAGGCAAGAGCGATCGTACGATTAACATTACAGCAGCTCAACTGCCAGAATTCGGTCTTGACCAACCGCAAGCGACAGTCACAGTCAAGCTGGACAACCAAGAAACTCACCGCCTAGTTTTAGGCAAAACAGACTTTAGCGGCCGCTTCTTGTACGCTCAAGCCAACCCGCCGGAAGCGCCACCTCAAAACTCAGCCGAAAATTTGCCTGTGCTGTTAGTGCCTTTTGACTTTAAAAATGCCGTCCAGCGACCTTTGTCTGAGTGGAAAAAAGCAGAAGCACCAAAAACAGAGAAACCGCAAAAACCCTCTCCTACGCCAAGTCCTGAGAATCAATAGTTGACAGGTCGATCGAACTTGGGTAAGAAACACAGGACATTCCGTATTGCCCGCAACGCTCTAAGATAAAATCTAAAGAACAAATTCTAAAACCTCTCAATTCCAACATTCCTCGCCTAAAATACAGAAAAGTCTAAAGTTAAACTGTATTTAAGCAGCGTGCATTAACCCCAGGAAAGGGCGAATATGTTTCAGACAGCACTCAACCAAGGTACGACAGCAACGGATACAGCGCTTGACGTTGAACTCCGCAAGGTCTTCAAGGTATTTAATGGCGAAACCGCAGTTCGCGGAGTTGACCTCAGTATTCGCCAAGGAGAATTTTTTAGCATTCTCGGGCCGAGTGGCTGCGGTAAGACTACGACGCTGCGGTTAATCGCTGGTTTCGAGACTCCCTCGGCGGGCGAATTGATGATTCGCGGCCAGTCGATGACCAATACTCCGGCTTACCGCCGTCCAGTAAATACGGTGTTTCAAAGCTATGCTTTGTTCGGACATATGAATGTCTGGGACAATATCGCTTTTGGATTGCGGATCAAAAAGCTGGGAAAAGCGGAAATTGAAGAACGGGTACGGGAAGTTTTGCAATTGGTGAAAATGGAATCTTTCGCCAACAGGTTTCCCGGTCAAATGTCCGGCGGCCAGCAGCAGCGGGTGGCCTTGGCCAGAGCTCTGGTAAATCGACCGGCGGTTCTGCTGTTAGACGAGCCCCTCGGTGCTCTGGATTTAAAGTTGCGGAAGCAGATGCAGTTGGAATTGTCGAATTTGCATCAAGAATTGGGTTTGACTTTTGTGATGGTGACTCACGATCAAGAAGAGGCGATGAGTCTTTCTAACCGGATTGCGGTGATGCACGAGGGCAGGATCGAGCAAATTGGCTCTCCTGAAGAAATTTATGAGTGTCCGCAGACGGCTTTTGTGGCGGATTTTATTGGGGATACAAATTTGTTTTCGGGTACCGTGGAGTCGATCGACCGATCGACTGTCACAGTTCGCACATCAGCCAATCTGAAAATAATCGTTCAGCAATCGGATATGTGGAGTGGTGTCATCGGCGACTCTGTGATGGTTAGCGTCCGGCCCGAAAAAGTATATTTGAATCTCTACCAGCCGGAAGTTTCGGTCAACTGTTTTGAAGGGCGACTCAAAAATATTATGTACATGGGTACCCACGTTCATTACGTGGTTGAGTTGTCGTCGGGCGATAAAATTACGGTGCGCCAGCCAAATACAGGTGGCGCTTTCCCAGACCCGCATACGCCGATTTATGCTTACTGGGGAACTACTGATTGTCTCGCTTTGGGCGATCGAAAATAATGACGAAGGAAGTTCGGCAACGGATTTTGTAACGGATGTAACGGATGTAACGGATGGATGGAAAACCGAAGTTCGGCAACGGATTTTGTAACGGATGTAACAGATGTCAGGATCTTCAATCCCGAATCCTTAATCCCCAATCCCCCAATCTAAAATCTAAAATCTAAAATCTAAAATCAAACTGTGCCTCCAACTAATCTACCAATTTCCAGGTTTTGCAGGGCTAATTCTACACGTCGTCAGTTTCTCAAAAATTCGGCGGCGACAATCTCCGGTTTAGCTCTTTCGAGTTGCGGTTGGCGACTTGCAGATGTACAATCTGCCCCTCCCGTCAAAGGTGCTGCCGACCAACTTTTCATCTACACTTGGGCCGGCTATACCGATAAAGCTTTGCTCGATCGCTTTGCCGAAAAAACGGGCATCCGTGTAATTGCCGACGTATTTAGCTCCAACGAGGAGATGCTAGCTAGAGTACAAGCTGGTGGCGGCCGGGCCTATAGCATCATTTACCCGTCTGACTACATGGTGGTTCAGATGGCCGAATTGGGTCTGTTGAGCCAATTAGACCACTCGATTTTAGGCGGACTCGATCGGCTCAAAAAGCAGTTCCAAAACCCTGTCTATGACCCAGGGAACCGCTACAGTGTAGCTTTGGCGTGGGGAACCACAGGCTTAATTTACAACAGCGAACAGCTTAAAGAAGCTCCGACTGATTGGGACTATTTGTGGAAACACAAAAAGGAATTAGCAAGGCGAATGACGCTCGCCAGTGATGTTCGAGAAGTCATGGGTGCTGCGTTGCGGATGCTGGGCTATTCCCTGAATTCTACGAACCCAGAGCAAGTCAAAAAAGCTTACGAAAAGTTGGTAGAGTTAAAACCGTCGATCGCCTCTTTTACGACTGACGCTTGGCGGCCGCAAATTCTGACGGGGGATTTGAAGGTAGCGATGTGTTATTCTTCTGATGCTAATGAAGTAATTCCAGATAATGACAAATTGCGCTACGTCGTGCCAAGCAGCGGTTCTTCCCTGTGGACTGACACTTTAGTAATTCCTAAAGGTGCTCCCAATTCCGAAGCAGCTTATAAATGGATTAACTTTATGCTGCAACCAGATGTTGCTGCTTCTTTAGTAGAGCGACTGAGTTTTTCAACCCCTTCGGAAGATGCTTTTAGTTTATTGTCGCCGGAAGTTAGAGAAAATCCAATTCTTTTCCCTTCGGAAGCTATTTTGAGAAATTGTGAAGGTGTTGCTCCCGTAGGAAAATTTATAGACGTGTACGATCGCTATTGGACTAAGTTAACCAGTGGCTAATCTTAATTATTGCCAGAAATTTCAAGTACACTTCGATTTCGTGGGGGCTGGTTGAGGAAATTACTTATTTTAGCGGTAGATTGCCGATCGTTGGTGTCAAATCAAGACTGAAACCTCTGTATCTCTGGCTGGTAGCTGAGTCTCGATCCCCCCTAGCCCCCCTTAATAAGGGGGGGACAAGAGTCTTCTCAAAGTCCCCCTTATTAAGGGGGATTTAGGGGGATCGGGACTCGAATAAAAGCGATATTTATCATGGGTTTCAGGCTTGAGTAGACACCAGTGATTGCCGATAAAACCCGCCCGACAAATCACAATTCACAACTAAAAACAATTATTTATGGCTGTTTCTACTCAAGATCCTCCTACTCCTCCTCCGAGTTCTCCCAAGGCTGAAACTATTTCTCCGTGGTCAGCGTGGACAGGCCCGCTGGCATTGCTAGGCCCTTCTGGCTTGTTCCTGATTTTATTATTAGTAATACCAACTCTGGTGATTTTTCAGCTTAGTTTGGTGCCGAATATTAAGCCTGGGGATTTGGTGATTCCTTCGGGAATTGGCAATTATCTGCGAGTGTTTGAGCCGCTGAATTTGCAGGTGATCGGTCGATCGGTCTTTTTTGCAACTGGAACTACCATACTCTGTTTGCTGCTAGGATTTCCCGTAGCTTACTGGATCGCCCTCAATGTCTCGCCGAAGTGGCGGAATTTGACGTTGTTAGGGTTTGTGTTGCCGCTGTGGACTTCTTCGCTGTTGCGATCGTACGCCTGGATTACAATTCTGCGTCCTACGGGCGTTCTCAACTCGCTCCTGGGACTTTTGGGCATTCCTCCTCTAGAATTGCTAAATCAAAGTTCCGCCGTTCTCATCGGCATGGCATACAGCTATTTGCCTTATATTGTGACAATTCTCTACGCTTCTTTGGAAAAGCTCGATCGCAGGTTGCTAGAAGCCTCTCAGGATTTGGGAGCGAATCCGGTGGAAACTTTCTGGCAAGTGACAGTACCTCAAACGATGCCGGGAATTGCTGCGGGTTCTTTGCTCGTATTTATTAGCTGTTTGGGTGATTTTGTCGATCCAGAGTTGCTGGGCGGTGCTTCGAGCATGACGGCGGCTCGTTTGATTTACAATCAGTTTTTGGGGGCGACTCAAAATTGGGGACTGGGATCGGCTCTGAGTATGGTGTTGATTTTTGCAGTCAGTATCGGCATTGCACTTTTACTCAAATATGGCGATCGTAATGCAATCTAAGTTAGTTGACTGTTGACTGTTGACTGTTGACTGTTGACTGTTCCAATAACCAATAACCAATAACCAATAACCAATTACCAATTTCCAAAATATGGAAAATAGTGCCGACAATCCACAGGAGGAAATACAACCCGATATGTACTTAAAACCCAAATTTAAGGTTTCTTGGCAGGTAATATTTGCCGTTTTGATGTTTTTTTATATGTACCTGCCCATCCTGGTACTCACATTTTACAGCTTTAACAAATCGCGTTTTAGCGCCGGCTGGGAAGGATTTACTTTAGATTGGTACGTTAAATTATTTAGCGATACGCGGATTTTAATTGCTCTGAGAAACAGTTTAACAGTCGCTGTTTGTGCAGTTGCTATCTCGGCGGTACTCGGCACTCTCATGGCCGTTGGTTTAGCCCGCTATCGCTTTCCGGGCAAAAGCTTATATCAGGGAGTTTCGTATTTGCCGATTATTATTCCAGATATTGCCAGCGCAGTTGCTACTCTGGTATTTTTAGCAGCGCTGGCTATTCCCCTGAGTTTGTGGACAATTGTTGCCGCTCACGTTGTATTTTGTCTGGCTTACATCGCTCTAGCTGTTTCTACTAGATTGGCAGATTTAAACCCATCTTTAGAAGAAGCCGCTTTGGATTTGGGGGCGACACCTGTAGAAGCTTTTATTCAGGTTTTATTACCTCAATTATTACCTGGTATTGTTTCGGGTTGTCTGCTCTCTTTTGTCCTCAGCATGGACGATTTTTTGATTGCCAGTTTTACCGCAGGTAGCGGAACTACAACTTTGCCGATGGAAATTTTTAGCCGGATTCGGACTGGGGTGAAACCTGATATTAATGCTTTGAGCGTGCTGTTAATGGTAGGTTCGGGAGGATTGGCATTTTTAGCGGAATATTTGCGCGGCAGGGGCGACCAAAAACGCGCTCATTAGTCATTAGTCCGTAGTCATTAGTCCGTAGTCATTAGTCATTGGTTATTAGTTATTAGTCATATCAATTCCGGTTGTATCGGAATTAATATCACCCGAAATCAGGACACGGCAGTGCCGTGTCCCTACAATAAATCACGGCGCAAGAAACGGCACTGCCGTGTCCTCTATATCATTCCGGCGCAGCCGGAATTGATATCGTTGGTTATTAGTCACCAAAAAACCCGGTTTCTTTAAGAAACCGGGTTTTTGAAGCGCTAAGGTACGAATTACGCACCCTACAAAGGTTATGCGTCCAGGACTCGATTAGTGCTATTTTGCTGGTAATTTTACTTTGCTTGCCAAACCGAGTGCTTCCATCACTTGAATTGTCATCCAGGTAAAGTCAATTTCCCACCATGCCATTCCATGACGGGCAGAGTATTGATAAGCGTGGTGGTTGTTGTGCCAGCCTTCGCCGTAAGTCAAAACTGCAACCCACCAACAGTTAGTAGAACTATCTTTTGTTTCGTAGGTGCGGTAGCCAAATTTGTGGGTGGCGCTGTTGACAAACCACGTGCAGTGATACACGAAAACTAAGCGTACAAAGATTACCCAAACTACAAAAGACCAGCCTGCTGCTAAGTAGAGCAAGACACCAAGGGCGATTTGGATTGGCAGAAAGTAATTTTGCAAAAATTGGTAAAATGGGTCGCTAGCAATGTCTTTTGTGCAGCGAGGAATTTCATCGTGAGCTGGCCCTTTGTAGAACATCCAACCTAGGTGACTCCACCAAAAACCTTGCTGGGCATTGTGAGGGTCTAGTTCATTTTGGTCGGAGTTGGTGTGGTGCAAGCGGTGTAGCCCAACCCAATCAATTATGCCTCCTTGGCAAGCGAGAGCTCCGCAAAAAGCGAGAAAGTATTCTACAAGTTTGGGTGTCTGAAAGCTGCGGTGGGTAAGCAGCCGATGCCATCCGAGAGTTATTCCCAAACCGCCGGTTATCCAGTGCATAAATACTGTTAAACCAACGGCTGTCCAGTTGAAGTTACTCGGAAGTAGGGCGAACAAAGCGCCGATGTGAACTCCGCCTAAAGCAATAATGTGTGCCCAGTTGTATTGGAGTTTGTCTTGCGTTGCAATTGTCATTCTATTTTTGATTTTTGATTAGATGCCGAGCTAGATTCACGCATAATAGTTTGGATGTAGCAGTCAACTGTTTTGCTGCACACTTGACCAAACTAATAAAAAATGAATGATAGATTTTGGGTGAGGATTGAAAAAGATTTACCGTTTTATTTTGAAATGAAAAATTTTGGTTGCTAAACAAAATTTTTTGTTTCCAAGTCTATTATAACTGATTCTGGATTTGGTTGGGTCGATCGCACAAGATGATTCAATCTCGGTTCAACCCAAACCAAAGCCCGATCGCAAAAACTGGCTAATTAGTCAGTTGGCAGTTGGCAGTTAGCAGGAAAGCAGTCAACAATGCCCAATTACCAATTACCAATTACCAAATTACTATTTTTCTGCTAATTTGACTTTGGTTGCCAAACCCAGTGTTTGCAGGAGTTGAATTGTCATCCAGGTTATGTCAATTTCCCACCATTGGAGACCGTGGCGAGCGGAGTATTGAAAGGCGTGGTGGTTATTGTGCCAGCCTTCGCCGTAGGTGAGTACAGCCACCCACCAGCAGTTGGTGGAGCCATCGCCCGATTCATAGGTGCGATATCCGAATTTGTGGGTAGCGCTGTTGACCAGCCAAGTGCAGTGGAATACCACTACAATCCGCATAAATACGCCCCAAGCCACGAAGGACCAGCCGCCTAATAGATAGATCAAGAGACCGAAGACTATTTGGATGGGGATAAAATATGCTTGGAGAAACTTGTATACTGGATCGTCGCTAATGTCTTTTGTAAAGCGGGGGATTTCAGCTCTGATCGGTATATCCGAAAGCATCCAACCCATGTGGCTCCACCAGAAGCCTTGATTGGAATCGTGGGGATCTTTTTCGGTGTCCGAATGTACATGGTGTAACCGATGCATTCCTACCCATTCGATGGGGCCGCCTTCACAGCAAAGCGTGCCGCAAAAAACTAGGAAATATTCGAGCCATTTGGGTGTTTGAAAACTGCGGTGGGTGACGAGACGGTGAAATCCGAGAGTAATTCCTAGGCCACCTGTTACCCAGTGCAAGAATACAGCGAAGCCGACGGCAGACCAGCTAAAGTTAGCGGGTAGGAGAGCAAATAAAGCACCGATATGGAGAAAAGCCATAAAGCCTATGACAGGCCAATCAGTAGAAGTTTTTTTGGAAGTTGCGATCGTCATGAAGATATTATGTTTACAAAGTAAGGGCCGCATCTACGCAATAGTCAGGAGCGCCCACGCAAATGGTGAGCGAGGTATAGATGAATAGCGTTTCACGGCTACAGGAAGCAGAACAGGCACTCCTTCAGATTTTTTCTGGTATTGACGCGACAGTCAAGCAAAATCTTCAACGAGTCTTAAAAGCTTTTCGGGGCCACCGGGTTGGAGTCCACCATTTTGCAGGGGTTACGGGTTACGGCCACGATGATTTGGGTCGAGAGACTTTGGACGGGGTGTTTGCCGAAGTGGTAGGGGCAGAGGCGGCTGCTGTGCGGGTACAGTTTGTTTCGGGTACTCACGCGATCGCTTGTGCTCTTTTTGGCATCCTGCGCCCTGGTGACGAAATGTTGGCAGTGGCTGGTTCTCCCTACGATACTTTAGAAGAGGTCATCGGCTTGCGGGGGCAAGGTCAAGGTTCACTAATTGAGTTTGGCATTACCTACCGCGAGTTACCTCTAACTCGCGAGGGAAGTGTGGATTGGCAGGCACTGAGCTCTGCTATTTCAGCAAAAACTCGCCTGGTTTTTATCCAGCGCTCTTGCGGCTATTCTTGGCGATCGAGTCTGTCTATTTCTGAGATTAAAAAAATCGTCACAATAGTCAAACATCAGAATCCTAACACAATTTGCTTTGTTGATAATTGTTACGGAGAATTTGTTGAGGATTGTGAACCTACTGCTGTGGGTGCGGATTTGATGGCCGGTTCTTTGATCAAAAATCCGGGTGGTACGATCGTCCCAGCGGGCGGTTACGTGGCCGGGAGGGCCGATTTGGTGGAAGCGGCAACTTGTCGCTTGACAGCGCCGGGAATTGGCAGCAGCGGAGGCGCAACTTTTGATTTAAATCGCTTGCTATTTCAGGGTTTGTTTTTGGCCCCTGGGTTTGTCGGAGAGGCGATCAAGGGCAATCATTTGACGGCTTATGTTTTTTATAAGTTGGGTTATCGAGTTAATCCGATTCCTTTGGCGAGGCGCAGGGATGTGATTCAGGCGATCGAATTCGGCTGTCCCGATAAGTTAGTTGCCTTTTGTAAGGCGGTGCAACAAAATTCCCCTGTGGGTTCCTATTTAGACCCGATCCCAGCTCCAATGCACGGCTATGAAAGTCAGTTGGTGATGGCTGGAGGTACTTTTATTGATGGGAGTACGTCGGAGTTTTCGGCTGATGGGCCGTTGCGAGAACCCTATGTGGCTTTTTGTCAAGGGGGAACTCATTGGACTCATGTGTCGATCGCCCTTGAAGCTGCGATCGAGGCTGTGGGCCCGGCAAATAAAGCGACTAATCACTAATTACCAGACTCGGATTTGCGGCTAAACGGCCGTCTTCCATGTAGATAATTCGATCGGCAATATCGAGAATGCGGTTGTCGTGCGTGACTAGCAAAATCGTGCAACCTTGTTCCTTTGCTAGTCTTTGCATAATTTCTACGACATCTCGCCCGGATTTTTTGTCTAAAGCGGCGGTTGGTTCATCCGCTAAAACTATTTTAGGGTGGCTGACTAACGCCCGGGCGATCGCCACCCTTTGTTTTTGCCCTCCCGACAAATTTTCTGGGTAATAATTCGCCCGTTCTCCCAAACCCACTGCTTCCAACATTTTTATTGACAAAGCATCCATATTCTGATTAAGCATTTCTTTGTGCAATTCCAAAGACATTCGCACATTTTGCTTCGCTGTCAAAAATGTCATTAGATTGTGCGCTTGAAAAATATAACCAATTTGCTTTCTGAGTTTAGTTAACTGAGTTTTACTAGCGCCGCGTATTTCTTGACCGAGAATTTTGAGACTGCCTTCTTGAGCCGCTCGCAGCCCGCCTAACATCGTCAATAAAGTTGTTTTCCCCGAACCCGAGGGCCCCGTCATAATTACTATTTCCCCTGGGTTGATGTCGAGATTTATGTCGAATAAGGCTTGTTTTTTGAGAGAGCCTTGACCGAAGTAATGGTTGAGGTTTTTGACTGAAATTACTGGTTCGGTTGCGGTGGTTGGGTTAGCGGGAAAATTTACGGTTTGCATAGTAATTATTTTGGTTTTTTTTGACCGCAGATGCAGGCAGATTAACGCTCAATACGCTTGGGATAAGACCGATCCCCCCTAGCCCCCCTTAAAAAGGGGGGGACAAGAAGTTGCTCAAAGTCCCCCTTCTTAAGGGGGATTTAGGGGGATCTCCGGGGAATTAACGGTGTTAACCCAAGCGTATTGGATAAACGCAGATTAGAAGATGTCTGCGGGGTCGGCTGATTGGAGTTTGCGGAGGGCGAGAGCGCCGGAACCTGTACACATCACGATCGTCAAACTCAGCACTAAAACTGCTCGATTTGCTGTCATTGCAATTGGCAGCAATGTAGCAGATTGCGCTAAGGAATACAGTCCGTTCGCTAAAACAATTCCCGGCATAAAACCTAATACAGCTAGTAGCAAAGCTTCTTGAATTAAAACTCCGACTAAATAGCGATCGCTATATCCCATTGCTTTTAAAGTCGCGTATTCTGCCAAGTGATCGGAAACGTCGGAGTAAAGAATTTGGTAAACGATAATCAGACCAACAATGAATCCGATGATTGTACCGAATCCGAAAATAAAGCCGATCGGAGTAGCATTTCCCCAATAAGCTTTTTCAATTTCGGCAAATTCTGCCAAGGTCAAAACTTTGACATCATCTGGTAATATAGTTTTGAGCCTTGACTGGACTTTTTTGATGTCAGCACCGGGTTTGAGGTTGATTAAGCCGACATCAATTTCGTCAGGTTTGCGATCGGGAAACAAGTTCATGAATGTAGAATCGCTAGCAATCACATTACCGTCAGCCACGAAGGAAGTACCGAGAGTAAAGACTCCTCCTACTTGAATATTGCGTTCATTGAGTTCAGTTTCTAGGGTAGATTGTTTGTTAAAAATATTCGCAATTTCGCCATATTCAGGTCTAGATGCTTGGTCAAATAACACATGATTAAACATTTGAATTTGAGGCAATTTTTGATTCACATCAGGCAAATTAAATGTGATGTTTCCCGGATCTATCCCAAAAATCAAAATCACTCTAGTAGTGCGGTTTGTAGGATTGCGCCACTGTCCCATACCAATATATAAGGAAGTCACAGACTTGACTCCTTCCACTCCTTGCGCTTGGTAAAGTCGCTCTCTGCTGAACTGTTTTACCGCAAAAAAAGTTTCAAATTGAGGATTGATTAAAACTAAATCTGTCTGTAAACTTTGGTGCGGTTTAACGGCAGAGTCGAAGAGTGCATCTTGAAATCCCAGTTGCACAAAAATCAGAATATCTGCAAAGGCAATTCCTGCTATAGCAACAGCAAGACGAGTTTTTTCTCTAGTTACTTGCAACCAAGCAAGGGGGGTTTTGCGAAACATAAGCTTTGTTTGGGAATGGGGAATTGGGCATTGGAAATTGGGAATTTAGAATTGCTTAGTAAATTTTAAATCGCTGTATTTGCAAGTTTACTCAGTATTGCTGAGCGCTTTAATATCCGATTGCATAATTAAGTTAATATTGCGCGAAATCTTATCAATTTCCCAATCCCACCACCGAATTTGTAATAGTTGTGCAACTTCAGCATCGCTAAAACGCTGTTTGATTAAACCTGCGGGATTTCCTCCGACAACTGTGTAAGCGGGAATGTCTTTTACTACAACGGATTTCGCCGCAACGATTGCACCGTCGCCGATTTTGACTCCGGGCATAATGACGGATTCATAGCCGATCCAAACATCATTGCCAATCACCGTATCGCCTTTGCTTGGCAGTTCGATTAATAGATTCATCGCTGTTTCCCAACCGTTGCCAAAGATGGGAAAAGGATAGGTTGAAACGCCATTAAGTTTGTGGTTTGCACCGTTCATGATAAATTTGACGTTGGTGGCGATCGCACAAAATTTACCAATAATTAATTTTTCACTCCCGTAATTGTAAAGTACATTTCTCTCGAAGTTTTCTGGATCGATTGGATCGTCGTAATATGAGTAATCGCCGACAATAATTTTAGGCGATTTAATCAAGTTTTTGATAAAGCAAACCCGGCGCTGATTTGCGATCGGATAAGGTTGATTCGGATCGGGTCCAATTTCTGTCATAACTTTACAATCCTAAAAGGTTAGCAGTCAGGATTTTAGTCCTGTTTAATTGCTACTTGTACCTGCAAATTTGTCAATCCGGCAACTTGTTTGCTAGCTTCAGGATTTAGGTGAATTTTTACCTCGACAACTCTACTATCTAAGTTTTCTCCTGGTTTGTTGCTAAACACATTTTGTTTGCTCACTTTTAACGCAATTTCTTTAACTGTTCCCTGCAACTCTTCCGAGAATGCTTGGCTAGTCACGGCTGTTTTTTGTCCCAGCTTAATTTTGCTGATATCGGTTTGATAAACTTCGGCAACGACTACCATTTGCTCGGTTTTTCCTAAGTCGGCAATACCGTCATCGCTAATTTTTTCACCAGCGCGAGTATGAATTTTGAGGACTTTTCCGGCATTTGGTGCGCGAATAGAAGCTTGATTTAATTCGGTTTGGGCGCGCTTCACTTGGGCGATCGCACTTTTGACTTCAGCTTCGGCAGCTTGCACATCTACGGGCCGCACTTCGGCTATTTTGTCAAGGGTTGCTCTCGCTTCTTCTAGTTGTTCGCTACCAGTTGCTTGAATGCGTTTGAGTGTCGCTTCAGCTTCGTTTAGCTGCTGGATAGATGTCCTGTTGATGCGAGTTAAGTTTGCTTCTGCTTCGTTGATTTGTTGCTTAGCTGTACCATTAATGCGATCGAGGTTTGCTTGCGCTTCTTCTAGTTGCTGCTTTGCCGTATTGTTGATGCGACTGAGATTGGCTTGTGCTTCTTTAACTTGCTCGCGGCTAGTTTCTAATGTCAGCCGCTTAGTATCTCTTACCGATTGAGAAATTGCACCTTCACCCGCAAGTTGTTGATGCCGCAAATCTTCCGCTTTAGCATTACTAGACTCGGCTTCTAATTTGTTAATTGCTGCTATTTGTGCAGTTTTTTCTCCTTGCCATTGTGCCGCTATCCGGCTAATTGTTGCCTGCTGCGCCTTCCTCTCGCCTTGCCATTGCGCCGCGATTCGGTTGATAGTTGCCTCCTGCGCGCTTCTGTCACCTTGCCATTGCGCTTGCAGGCGATCGACTGTTGCTTCCTGTACAGTTATATTGCCTTGCTGTTCAGCTTTTAGCTTGCCAATTGTGGCGGCTTGGGCAGCAATTTCTCCCGACTTTGCACCAGCTTTTACTTGTGCTAAACTGGCTTGAGCAACCTTGACTTTTTCTTGAGTTTCATCTAAAACAGATTTTAGCCGATCGCGCGCATCCAATATTGCGATCAGTTGCCCTGCTTTCACCGTATCGCCCTCTTTGACTAAAAGCTGGGAAATGCGATCGCCATTTAAAGTTTGCGACACCCCCAAGCGAATCACTTCCCCTAGCGGTTCCAATCTTCCCAGTGCCGTTATTTTCCTAATCGGCGGTGTTTCTACTGGCAAAGGTTCAGTATTTTTAGACAGTGATGCAAACTGAGAAATGCCGTAAAAAGTTGTACCGATGCTAATAGCAGCGCCACCAATTACCAATCCTATTAATCGATTTTTAGGTTTAATCAAAGATTGAAAGTTCATATTTATCCTGTACTTCCAGCTATTTCATGTCTAAATAAGCGAGTAATATATTTTTTAATACATTCGCTTGCTCTGCAAAAGATATCCTTTCGCCTTGATAAAATCTTCTTGCCACCAAACCGTCAATATAACAAATCACAAATCGAGCGAGGGCTGGATCGGAGATACCTAAGTAGCAAATGACTGCCTCTTCATAACGTTTTCCTGCTATCTGGAGTGCTTGATTGCTGTCAATCTCTTGGCGAGTTTTGTGGTGGCAAAACTCGAAGGTCATTAACATATTTTTTAGTACATAATCTTCAATTCCGCTGAGGTAACTCATCAGTTTTTCAACTCTTTCTCCGAGAGTTGGTAGATTTCCTAACTCAGCCAGTGCTTCTTCTTTTGTATCTTCATAGCTCAAATATTCAATTAACTGCTCGAACAAACTTTCTTTACTCGGGAAATAGTGGTAAAGGGTTCCTGTAGAAACTCCGATTTCCGAGGCAATTTCGCGCATTGTGACTGAGGAGTAACCTTTTTCGGCAAATATGTCAAAGCATTTGTTGATTAATTCTTTACGGTATCGATCGCGATCAACTATTTTGGGCATGGGTGAATAGATTTTAGATTTTAGATTACCTAAAGTCTAAAATTTATTGGTTCGATAATCCTATATCGAACAGTCGATATAGGATTATCGACGACAAAAATGACTTTTTTTGAGTTTGTGACAGGTTTTGTATATATCGAACGGTCGTTATATTTAATTAATCACAGAGTAGTACGATTTGTCAAGGGGTCGGGAGATTTTTTTTGGTCGTTAGCGCAGCCCGCCCCTACGGGGGCTGCGCCAACGGAGAGCATCGCCCTGCCAGAAATGAGACAAAATGGTAAAAGCCAACATCCGTCGGCCTTCGGAAGGGGTAGAAAATGCCAAATTAAGATTAAAAGGCGATCGAAGTGAGATAATTCATGAGAGTAAGAACCTACGAAATCGGCGATACCAAACAAATTGTCAAACTGTTTTACGACACCGTACACGAAGTAAATATTCGGGACTACACAAAAGCACAGGTAGATGCTTGGGCACCAGCAGATATCGACATCGCCAGTTGGACTAAAAATTTAAGCAGTAAATTTACTTTCGTAGCAGAAGAGGGCGATAAAATTGCAGGTTTTGGGGAGTTGGAAGCAAACGGTCATATCGATCGCTTTTACTGTCATAAAGATTTTCAAAGACAAGGAATTGGCAGGATAATTTTAGGACAAATTGATGCAAAAGCCAGAAATTTAGAAATTAAAAGATTATTTACAGAAGCAAGTATTACGGCTAAACCTTTTTTTGAAAGCCAAGGATTTATGGTAGTAAAAAAACAAGAAGTAGAACGGAGAGGACAAAAGTTTATCAACTTTGCAATGGAAAAATTAATCTCCCCGTAGGGATACGGCAGTGCCGCTTCCCTACACTTCACAAATCTGGAATACGCTGTAAGATGTAAAATTAGATCGAAGAGTTTTGTGGAGGAGTGCGATCGTGACAGATGCTACAAATGTTTTGGGTACAAAATTAGAAACTTGCTGCACGTCGCCCATGACGGGCTATTATCGGGACGGCAAATGCAATACCGGCGGCGGCGACTTGGGAGCTCACACCGTTTGTTCTCAAATGACCGAAGAATTTTTGAAATATACCAAAAGGAGGGGAAACGATTTGAGCACTCCGGTTCCTGAATCTAAGTTTCCGGGATTGAAACCAGGAGATTGTTGGTGTTTGTGCGCGTCTCGCTGGAAGGAAGCAATGGATGCTGGATGCGCGCCACCTGTGGTTTTGACCGCTACTCATGTATTGACTTTGGAGTATGTTTCATTGGATGAATTGAAGCAGCACGCGGCTGATTTGTAGGGAGAAATGTGCGATCGCTTTTAGTCACTAAGGGCGATCGCACTTTTTCAATAAATACCAAATTTATCATTATTTGCGACTGAAGTATTTAAAGGCGATCGGTGCCATTATAAAATTTTATGATTTAGTTGCTGCTCCCCACTTACAGATAGACTCTGGCTTGAGTGGGCAAGTTTTGGGAGCCGGATTTCCGCTGAGGGAAAGCGCAGTCAGTTTAGTCAAAGATTGCAAGGATTTGATGTCACTAATTTGATTGTCGCTGAGATTGAGTTCAGTTACTTTAGTTAAAGATTGTAAGAGCTTGACATCGCTGATTTTATTGTTGTTGAGATATAGCCAATTCAGCTTAGTCAAAGATGGCAAAGGTGTGATATCACTGATTTGATTGAACCCAAGGTAGAGCCAAGTTAGATTAGTCAAGGATTCTAGCGGTTTGATGTCACTGATTTGATTACCGCCGAGGTTTAGACTTGTCAATTGAGTAAAATATTTCAAGGGTTTGATATCGCTGATTTTATTGTTTTTGAGATCGAGTTCGGTGATACTCGACAGTTTTTGATTAGCCGCATCGCACTCAGTAGTTCCTGCTGTCTTCAACAACGCTTCAACAGTATTTTTTGCTTCAGCGCTCAAAGAAGCTTTGTCGCGACACAGTTGAGCAAATGTTTGTTCAGTGTTTCCCGATTTCGGCTCGGTGGCTGACTGCGAAGGTTTACTTCCACATGATGCGAGGAGTGCACAACAAGCAAGTGCGATCGACCTTTGTAAATTCATCTGTTTCTGTGCAACCATAAGTGTCATAATCTTGTCCCTCTAATTTTATGAACTGTATACAACAAGGACACGGCAATGCCGTATCCCTACAAAACATCTATTATAAACTCTCCTAATCACATCACTCCGGCAACTTATACTGTCCCACAATTCGCTTCGCATATTCTGGCACATGAGCCTCCAACTTCTCAGGATAATTCCGCTTCACGTACAGATAATTGCGAGTGAAATGAGAATCAATCGAAAACCGAGCATATTCCAAACCCTTCGGCCCAATTCTCTCAATAAAAACTCCCATTAACTTCGCCGCCCACATCGGCAAAGTCACCCCTTTGTCATAGGCCGGAATGCTTTGCTGAACAGCTTCTTTTCTGTTTCCCTGAGACATCACCGGCTGAGTGTTTAGCTGATCCGTCACCAAGTCTAACATCTCTTGTCCGGTGTCATTTCGCACCACAATCCACTGCCAGCCAAAAGGTGCTCCCATGTAGCCCACAACTAAATCTGCCAAGGAATTCACATAATCAAAACAGCTCAAACAAGAAGGAGCAAAAACATCTTTCAGTTCCTTTGTATTCAATCCAAAAAACGGCACTTTTTCAGTAGAACCATCTTCGTGTTTGAAGTGAACGTTAAAATCTTGCATAAACTCGTAAGACACAACTGTTTCGGGAGAATGGCTAGTCTTATCTAGAAACTTTTGCAACCCAGCACGGCTGACATTATCCACACAAGGAGTTCCCAAAACGTAGAGCTTTTCTAAACCAAGTTTTTTCTCAACTGTTCGCAAAGCTTGAATTTGACAACCGACGCCAATTACTAACAGCCGCTTCATCCCAGATTTTTCGATTTGTTCCAATACGGAAAGGTTCGGAGAGAGAGTTGGTTTGTTGACTTTTGCTGCGAGAATTTCTTCGCGAGTTGTAGCAATAATTGGCATCGGTTGGAAGCGGTCTTCTTTGGTATTTTGGACGCAAACAACGCCTTCGACAATGCCTTTTTCGAGCATTTCAATGGCAATTGTGCTGACGATTCCCGTCCACTGAGCGCCCTCGATCGGCTCTTTTTTGCGGGCGGCCATCATATTTTGGCTGACTCCGAAATACCAATCGTCGGGATTGTCGAGATTGCGCGATCGCCCGTGAATCTCCGCTTCCAGTTCCGCGATATGCTGTGTTAAGAAAGCACAAGATTCCTTGACATAATGGATGTAATATGTATCGCACAAACCACACTCGCTGCAAAGTTCTTTAGCGGGGCGGCGACTACCCGGTTTGAGGGCTTTCGATTTTTGGTGCTTAGTAGAATCTATTGCGGTCATCTAAATTATTTATTTTATGCAGATATGGCTTTTATGAGAATATCACACCAATTCGGGTTAATTTGTTTCTTTATTCTTTCTTTCAGTCCGCATCGGCTGGCTTTGTTTGCGTACAAGCGAATTATCTTCGCGGGGAAGCCGCCGCTCAACCATTAGCATTTATCCTGAAATAGCGGGCGATCGCAGTAATTATTTAATAAATAAAGCTATGAGATAAATCGTAAAAATGTTTGTTAAAGCAGCCCTCGCGGCCATCATTTGCAATCTCGCAGTTTCCTGCTTAGGATTTGCTGTTTTAGTTCGTCCTCTTGCTGCGATGAATCCCACTCTTACTACTTTAGAAAAAATGCTGACAGCGACAGAAAAGCCTTCTAACCAACAGCAAACGTTCAGATGAATTGCAGCACTCAGAAAGTCTCCTAGAATTTCAGCTTTTTGTCGATCGCTCAAATTAGGCAACTGAAGCTGATGGATTAAAGTAATCACATTTTGACACTCAGTACCCAATTCATCAATTAACGTACTCAGCGTAGAATTTGTTACAGAAATTGTTCGATCGCACGTCTTGCATCTTTAGTTATATCAAATCCGTTTGCATCGGCAATGATGTAAACGGAGGAGAGGAGACGGAGGAGACGGCAGTGCCGTGTCCTCTATATCATTCCGGCGCAGCCGGAATGATATAATCTGAGATTTAGTCTCATACCCATACAAAAAAGTAGAGACGCGATATCGCATCTCTACACACATTTCAAAGTAAAGTGCGCCTCAGCGCACCCTACAAATTAGCTGTTTTGGGGAACAGGAGCACTCGGTGTTCCTGAAAAAGTTGGCGCTACAGAATTACTTGGTGTAACACTCTTAGCCCGCTTCTTGATCAAGACAGGTTTGACGCTGTTTTCTCCACCAACTGGGGGATCTTCTTGTTGAGCGTAATCAGCACCCATCCAAGCCGGACGGCTTTGATCGAAGGCCATTTGCAAAGCAGCAGCCGCGATCGCGTGGGAGTCATACTCCTCAGACAACTGAGATACCAAAGGTAAGAAAGATGCCATCCGTTCGCCAGCCAAAGCTTCGCGAACTTTACCCTGCATCTTTTCCAACTGGCGCGATTCAATTTGCGCCCGTGTCGGAATGTTTCGTACTGTCAAGCTCGATCGCACGTGGCGTTCAATTAAGCGCAATTTCCGGCGATCGACTGGTTGAATCAGCGTAATTGCTGTTCCTTCGCGACCAGCCCGGCCTGTGCGTCCGATCCGGTGAACGTAGCTTTCTACACTGTCGGGTAAATCGTAGTTAATCACGTGAGTCAAGTGATCCACGTCCAAACCCCGCGCCGCAATATCAGTCGCTACTACCCAGCGCACTTGACATTGGCGGAACCTGTGCAGCAAACGTTCCCGCTGTGCTTGGTTCAAATTACCGTGATATTCATCAACACTGTGACCTGCTGCTTGCAGTTGGCTGGTGAGTTCCGCCGCCGACTGTCGCGTCCGCACAAAAATTAGTGCAGATTCCGGGTCTTCCATTTCGAGAATTGGCTGTAAAGCTCTTGCCTTCGACCAACCACGAGGAATCATGTACACGCCTTGGCTGATCCGCTTCGGCGTTGCTTTGGGCTGTTCTACGGTGACGTTGACTGGGTTACGCAAATGGCGCGTCACCAATTTCCGAATGGAAGCTTCCATCGTCGCCGAGAAAAATGCCGTTTGACGGTCTTTTGGGGCAGCATCCAAGATTTTTTCCACATCTTGAATAAAGCCCATGCTCAGCATTTCGTCAGCTTCATCCAAGACTAGCCATTTTACCTTGTCTAGTTTCAGGCTACCGCGGCTGAGCATATCTAATATGCGTCCGGGTGTACCGACAACGATGTGAACGCCGCGTTTCAAACGCTGCATTTGGCGATCGATCGATTGACCACCATACACCGTCAAAACTTGTAGAGAGCGACCGACTTTTACCGGGCCATCGCTGCTGATACCGCTCAAATCGCGAATGGCTTCAGTAACTTGCATCGCCAATTCGCGAGTTGGTGTCAGCACCAATGCTTGCACCGCAGTTAGGTCTAAATCAATCCGCTCCAAGATGGGCAACGAGAATGCTGCCGTTTTGCCCGTTCCAGTTTGGGCTTGACCCACAACGTCGCGACCTGCTAGCAAGTGCGGAATTGCTTGTACTTGGATGGGAGTAGGTTCTGTAAAGCCTAGTGTTTCCAGATGGAGAACGAGTTCTTCCGAAAGACCCAAGCCTTCAAACAATAAATTCATTAATGCTCCTAATAACGAGTCTTAGCCTTCTAAGTCGCCCAACTCGGATGCGGATTTCTGCTCGGCGGCAGGAACTCATAAGAGTTCTGTATGGTGCTGCGCCTGCGCGCACCTTCTTAAATAGCAATCGAGTATAGGGCAGCTCCGTCGATGGTGACTAATTTTACCCATTCGACAGCCGTCTTTGATTTTGTGACATCACCGATACCAACCGCCAGCGATCGGGTTATAGGCTTCCAACATTCTTTAACAGGATATTGGACTTCCTTTGAGGTACTTGCAAGCTTTCTCTCTAGGGCATTTTATAGTGAGGATCATGACCAGCCCCACTTAACTACTCATGTAGTAACAGGTTTGTTTGTTCAGGCGCTATCCCGCAATCCGTCGCCTACGGGATTCAACAGGGAATGGGGCGACCGTTACCGCCTATCCATCTCAACACTCTTTCGGTATACCGTTGTGGTGTAGGGCGGACGGCGAAGCAATCTCAAAATTATCCCCGCTTATTTCTGGCTTGTTATCATCATAACTCTTTACATTCAGAAACAAAACATTAAATTCGTTAAAATTTTCCGATCGTTCTGTAGAGATTACCGCACCCCGAGGGGGAGCGTCGATTGTCGCCAGAGGCTACTAAAGGTTTATAACCCCTTTGCTACATATCCTTGCACAATTTTGTACTCATTTCTACTTTTGCTGCACAATCCGCTAATCATTTTTGGCTGGTGTCCGGTTTTGGTTCGCCGCACCGCCGATCGCGACAATTGCAGCAAGACTTATATTTGACCGTAGAGGTCATAGACATCTGCACCAGTAATTTTCACAGATACGATCGAACCCAGCCGCGCTTCTCCTGTCACATAGACGAGTCCATCTACTTCTGGGGAAAACCGAGCGGATCTACCAATCAACTCGCCTGTCTCTGGTTGTTCTTGTTCTATCAGGACATCAACTACCCGACCAACAGACTCTTGATTCTTCTTCAATGATATAGGTTGTTGTGCCGCCATTACCGAATTGCGCCAAACTTCCATTGTTTCTGCTGGCAGTTGATTTGGCAAGCTGAAGGCTGGCGTGCCTTCTTCGGCGGAAAATGTGAATACTCCGACGTGATCGAATTCGTGGCGCTTGACAAATTCCAGCAAATGTGCAGCGTGTTCTTCGGTTTCGCCGGGGAAGCCGACTATAAAAGTGGTTCGCATCACGGCGCCGGGAATTGCTGCTTTGAGCCGATCGACTATGGCATCATTGATCCCAGCTTGAAAAGGCCGGTTCATCGCCCGCAGAACTTCGGGATGCGAATGTTGCAGCGGTAAATCCAAATAAGGCAAAACGTTGTGAGTTTCGCGGATGGCTGCGACAACTTGGGGAGTCAAACCTGTGGGATAGGCGTAGTGCATCCGAATCCAAGGTACATCTACTTCGCCCAAAGCCCGAAGCAGTTCGGCTAGTTTGGGTTCGCCGTAGATATCTTTGCCGTAGTTGGTGGTAATTTGAGAAATTAGGATAATTTCCTTTACCCCTTCCGATGCCAATTGCTTAGCTTCGGCAACAATAGACTCGATCGTCCGCGATCGTTGATTTCCGCGCAAGTGCGGGATAATGCAAAAAGCGCAACGGTAGTCACAGCCTTCGGCTATTCGCAGATAAGCGACACCTTCCGATGTTGTGCGGTAGCGGGGAATAGTTTCATCGGCGATGTAAGTTGGTTCAGCAGAAACGAGAGAAACTCGATCGCCCTTTTCGACCCTTTGCATCACATCGACGATTTTATGATAATCGCCAGTTCCGACAATTGCGACAGCTTCTGGCAATTCGTCAAGCAATTGCTGCTGAAAATGCTGTGCCATGCAGCCGGTGATGACTACTTTTTTATTAGCTTCGGCCAATTCTACCAGGGTGCGGACTGATTCTTCTCGCGCAGCTTGGATAAAACTGCAAGTATTGACGACGACGTAATCCGCTAATTCTTCATTAGAATCGACTTCATAGCCTGCTTGAGCCAGCAAGCCAATCATGTGTTCGGTGTCTATGCGATTTTTTTCGCAGCCGAGGTGAGTAAATGCGATCGTTGGCTTCGTTGCCATGCAGTAATTAGTTGCTGTTGCGCTATTTTTGAGAACGTTTTATGGTATCACACAATTTGATAAACTGCAAGGTGTAGGTGGATGGGTGGATGCGATCGGGAATTCATATCAAATCCGGTTACACCGGAATGATGAGGAGACGGCAGTGCCGTGTCCCAAACGAAGATAACATTGTAGGGACACGGCACTGCCGTCTCCTAATTTCATGGAAATACTGTCAACTAAAGTGATATCCCAGAGCGATCGTTCTTCAAGTTCTTCTTGCCAAGCTTCGGGGTTATTGCGTAGAGCAATATAAGCTTGGTTTGCTGCTTCTAGAAACTGTTGTCTTCGGTATTGTTCGATCGCTTGTTCGAGAACTGCTTGGATTGATTTTCCAGAGTTTGCAGAGAGTTCTGCGAGGATTGTATAAAATGTGTTGCCGATCGTAACTGTAGAAGTTTGATTCATGTTAGTTTTTTACTTACCCCAACGTTACCCAACTATTATAACTCGCATTGAAGACATATTTTCCTCAAGCGACTCGATACAGAACCGATGTTTTGCCGTCTCAACAAACATTTTACACCAGCGCTCCTATCCGTTCGTCTTGCGGGAAGATTGCACCTCGCTTTTTTAGTTCATACTCTGCATCTTCAGACAGTCCCACATTGTTACCAAATCTAGCACTTTCTACTTTGGCACTGTTCAGGTTTGTTGCTGTCAAATTGGCATTCATCAAATTAGCACCACTCAAGTCGGCAGCAATCAAGTAGGCACCACTCAAGTCGGCACCAGTCAGGTCGGCATTGCTTAAGTAGGCGCCACTCAAGTCGGCAAAAATCAGTTTGGCATCTCTCAAGTCAGTACCTCTCAGGTTGGCATCTTTCAATTTCGCAGCAATCAAGTCGGCACTTCTCAAATCGGCACTTCTCAAATCGGCATGGATCAAATAGGCACCTCTCAAGTTAGCACCGCTCAGCTTAGCATCGCTTAAGTCGGCACTTCTCAAGTCGGCAAGAATCAGGTTAGCAGCACTCAGGTCGGCACTTCTCAACTTGGCATTTCTCAAGTCGGCAGCGCTCAAGTCAGCACCAGCAAAATCTGTAGCAATATCGAGACCAGCAATTCTCGCCAGTTCCAAAAAGTCATTGGTTTCTGCCTCAACAACCTGTTGAATAGAGTTGTGAAATTCTTGCAGAGAGTCTTCATTAGCCATATCGCCACTCCGATCGACTCAGATACGGTTGTAACTTTGAGTTACATAACTTTTTTCTGGCACTTGCTTCCAAAACTATCTGCTGATTTCGGGAAATATTTTCTGGCCACAGTCCCTCAACATCGGTAATATGCACATATTTGAGTTCAACCTCAAAAGTTGCTTCCACACAGCAAGGTTGATGATTGACTGTCAGAGTTCCTAAGTTTTCCTTCGGTAGCGTTCCTTTCAAAACTGACGAAGCTCTCTTGAGTTCAAACAGCCAAGCTGGATTTAACTCCGAGCCATCCGCCGTTACCTCACACATAAAAGGAAAATTAAAATTTTCAGTTGCTTGTCTCTCTTTCAGCTCTTTCAAGCCAGTCAGGTTACGCAACTTCTGAGGAATCTGACCGTTTTCCAGCTTGAGCTTCAGTGTTCCACCTTTTAGACCAAATTTGACACGCCCACCCAGTAGCGATTCCCACTGTTCGTTAAATTCTATGGTAATTGGCAGGTCAATCTGCTCAGATTCAACTAGAATTCCTTCCAATTGCATACACAAGCAATCTGGGAACTTATTTTCATGATGTATTTGAGATATTATCGGTAGGGTTTCTGGCATTGCTTAGGTGGAATGATGAATTTAACTCTTACCTGAAATACACCCTAACATGACGCTGCAATTGTTTTGCCGTCTCAACAAAAATTTTACACTAAGACAGTGATTCGTTCGTCTTGTGGGAAGATTGCACCTCGATGCTCTAGTTCATACTTTGCTTTTTCATCAAGTCCGGTATTATTGCCGAATCGAGCATTTTCTACTTTGGCAGTATTTAGGTTTGTCGATGTCAAATTAGCATTGTGCAAATTAGCATTACTTAAATTGACATTGTTTAAGTCAGCATTAATCAAATCGGCTCCGCTCAAGTCGGCATCGCTTAAATCAGCAAAACTCAAATCGGCATCAATCAGCAAAGCATTTCTTAAATCAGCATCACTTAAGTCAGCGCGACAAAGTTTTACGTTTGTTAGTTTAGCATTACTTAAGTTAGCAAAACTCAGATCGGCACGACTAAAATCGGCATGATCTAAGTCAGCGCCACTGAGATTGAATCTACTTAATTTACAGCCAACTCCTTTAACACCACTTAAATCAGCTCCTGCTAAATCTTCATAAAGATTTAGACCAGCCTGTTTCACCAATTCAGATAAATTATTTGTATCTGCTTCAAGGATTTGTTTGATATCATTTCCAAGCGATTCAGACTCAGTAGAATTAGGAATTTGCGATTTGGATGTTACCGATTCGACATTAACTTTAATGTCAAGATTATGTTTAATAGTATTTCCGAAAAATTCTGCAATAGTAGCATTTTTTTTGTTGGCTTTGACTTCGTTGACCCCAATGAATGATATAAGATGCGATCGCCGCGCATAAAATTTAGTCAGTCGCTTCTCTTCGCTCCAAGCAACAAACGCAATTCCGCCAACTACACTTAACCCTACTGTCAAAGCTGGCGGATTTCCCCCTGTCAGCAACAGCATCCCCAACAAACCAACACCAACTTGAGCCGTTTGCTTGACTAAAGAAGTTAATCCAGCTTCAGCTTCATCATAAAGACTAATTTGTTTGCGGTTAACTGAAGTCATATCAAATATCTCCTAGGGATTGTTTTTCAAATCTTTTAAATCTGCCCAAAACCGAGCAATAATTCGACCTGCGAGAACTATCCACAACAAAAAATCAGAAGCTACAATAATGAAACAAGCATAACGAGATGCACCGAAAGCGCTTTCTTTTAGACAAATATCGAAACTTGAGAAATCTTTACCGATAATAGTTTCACCGATTAAACCTGGAAGCTTTAAAAGAATACCGATCGCGATCGCATCCTGAATTGACCCAAAAACCGTCCTCCCAAGCGGGCCCATTAACCCATATAAAACCTGATCGACAACCTCTAAAACATTCATCACTAACTTTTGCGTGAATGTACCCAATTTCGTACTTACTGGAGGAGATGGCTCTACAGGAGTTGGACTCGATTGGGATGGTGTCGGAGTCGGAGTCAGCGGATTCGGCGGCGTAGTCATTACGGCACGGTATAAATTTTTCTAAATCTCGATCGCACTTTTTCAGATTATATCACACCAGAAAGTCTAGGAATAACAGCTTTGGTTAGTTCGGCAAACCAGCAAGAAAAATCTTCTCTGCCGTTAATTTCAACTCTGGGAATGCCAGCGATTCAACTATGTCATTTCCCCGAAATTGGCTGATTTGATATTCCCCGTCAACCAACTGATAAACCGAAATAGTAGGTTGTTTCGGATTACCAATGAAGCGTCTGCCGCCCAAAGCAGCATAATCCACAACCCAATATTCCGAGATACCCAATCTTTCATAATCAGCTACTTTAACCAGGTAATCATCTTGCCAATTTGTGCTGACAACCTCTACAGCCAGTCGCACCGAAGACCCCATCGTGATGACGGATTCTTTTTTCCAGCGCGGCTCGTTTGCAAGTGTGGTTTTGTCTATAATTATTACGTCTGGCTGATAACCCGCTTCGTCACGGGAAAGCTTGAGTAGGCAGTCACCAGGGATAAAGTAAGGCAATTGCAGCCGTCTGATTTCAAAATTGATTTCACTGGAAAGAAAACCCGTAACTTCCGAATGGTCGCCGGTTCCTAAAGGCATTTCGACAATTACTCCATTGTGTAGTTCGTACTTGTGGACAGAGTTCTCTGGATACCAAGCAACGAACTCATCAAACGTAATTGTTTTGGATATGGTTTGGATCATGTTGCGGTTTCCTCTGTCTAGGGATTAGTATGCGGAAAGCTCAAAGATGGCACAAGTTCTGGGGAGCATCCCATTTTTGCAAATATACTCGTAGGGGCGAAGCATTTCGGCAGTAAATCTCTGGTTATCACTAATAAATTATCTGCCGAAATGCTTTGCCCTTTCCAAATTAAGATGCACCCCAAGTCCTGTTCCTATTTTATAATGATAGAGAGGACACGGCAGTGCCGTGTCCCTACCCAAAATAATATTGTGCAAGAAACGGCACTGCCGTGTCCTAATTTCTTAATTATTTGGGATTTCACATAAGGCATTTTGCACCATACTCTCAAAAAAAGTATCCAGAGAAATTCCTGATGCTTTGGCCATAGCCGAAAGCACGCTTATTTCGGCAAAAGAAGAGTACAGCCCCGCTTCTAAGAACCAAGGTTGTCCATCGGGATCGATGCGAAAATCAAATAAACTGTAGTGGCGACAGCCCAAAGCAATGTGGGATTTTCTGGCCTCGGCCCAAACTCTTTCCGTAATCGGATCGCTCTTGTCAACTGCCCACGGCTTGGTACTATTTTTAGTGGAACAATCCAAGCTACCATCGTCATTTTGTTTGAGCTTATCGGCATAACTCCGAATCGGTTGGGTATCAGGATGTACAGGATACTCTTGCATCAGCAAGCAGACTAGCGAGCCCGCTTGGACAATAATCCCACAGCGTACTTCTCTACCCAATTCAATGAATTTTTCTACTAGAACTTCATCTGAATGAGTCAATACTGTCTGCAAAGCCGCATCATAGTTAGCAGCATTTTTAACCAAAGTTACTCCAATGGAATTATCACCATAGAGCGGCTTGAGCACGATCGGCAAATCAATCGAAGGTCTCTTGTCCCCCGCCCGGACAACTTCTCCCTGCGGCACCCTTACCCCAGCGGCCGCTACTATTGCCTTAGTCTTCGCTTTGTCAGCAGTCAGCGCCATCAACTCTGCCGAATTACCCACATAAGGAATATTCAGCATATCGAACAAGCTACGGTATTGAGTCATGCCGGGGATGCAAAACATCTGCGGTATCATTACGTCAATCTTTAGCTCTGTCAGCACTTGTACAGCGCCCGCTAGAGACATGGGATTAGCGGCCGCGATCGCACTGGGATCGAGAGAGGTGGGAAAACGCCATTGGCCATCGGGAGAAATATAGGCAATATGAAATTCATAAAGTGCTGAATTAGCAGTATTTTTCAGACAACTTTCTGCAAAAAGCCGCGATAAATTACAGTAAAAATCGCTAACTGCCGAGCCGACTAAATGCAAAACCCGTAATACTGACATACTCACTCTCCCCCTATTTCCACAAGTTCGCCAATATTAAAATCAATCCGAATCCACTCATTCGACTTCTGTAAATCTCCCCACAACAACAAGGGAATGTGCCAATGATGCACCATCAAAAACGGCAGCGGATCGTCCCACTCGAAGATGGCATCTTTGCCTTGGGCGATAATTTGTAACCGCTCATAAACTAGCTTTGGCGACCACAAATGAGTCACCAATCGCCAAATTTCATGGTAAATCCAGTAAGTCGGGCGACTAGATGCCAAAGGCTCCACTATCTGTGGTAAAGGGTCGGGTTCCAAATAAGCTTTTGCCACATCGGGATTGTCGTGAAACACCGTGATAGCTGAATGGGTGCGCGGGTTGCATTCGATCGCGTAAATCTCTCCATTGTCCGCCGCCTCCATGAAATCAAAGGAAACTTGTCCAGTCAGATTGAGACTCTTGGCAAACTGACGAATCCAATTTTCGATATCCGGGCGATCGATATGCTGGTAATTCAACTGAAATGACGACGATTCGCAACAACAATGCAACTGAATGTGACCGTCACGAATTGTACTGTGAGTGCAGAATTCTTGCCCTGGAATATACTCTTGCATAATCCAAGGTTTACTCTCGGAAATTGGTAAAGATTTCACAAACGCGGCAGTTTCTGCCTCAGTTGCACAGGGTAACTTCGTGAGGTCTAACCTCCGAATAGAATCGTAGGGAATACTTTTGATAATATATGGACGCTTTGCGTTACTAAAATCAAAATCGATTACTTGCTGCGGATTAGTAATGCGGTAGGACTTCGGAACTCGCAGCCCCAACGCTTCGGCGGCGGTGGCCAACTCATATTTATCATCCAAACGTTCCAGAGTTTCGAAATCTAGCTGCATTACCGTACAGTGAGGAGAAAGTACGCTTTTGGCTTTGGCATCGTAGTAACTGCCACCTGCACTACTGACTGGAACGAAAACATCAACTCCCTCTTGTTGGACAATTTTTAAGAGTGCGTCAGCGTATTCCTCTTCCTGGGGATTTGGTACTGTGTAAAAGCGATCGACTGCCCAAGAGTAACGATGACCTGTCAGCCAGTATTTGTGGGTTTCTACCAAAATTACCCGATGACCGGCCCTATGGAACGATCGGGCTAGCTGTAATGCTTTGGTTCTCTTGCCGCCGCCGACCAAAATCGTTTGGGGAGAGTCTGCGATCGTTCGAGACTGAAACGGTTTGAGGATGATGGATCTCAGTAGGGCGATCGCTGTTAAAGTGATATTCAGGGGCAGTACCAATAGCAGCAAAATTAAGGTTGCTATGGTTTTGACTGCTGTCTGGAAGCGCTTAGAAGCCGCGTTTGTTTCCTGTTCAGATGGCATCGCTGCATTTGAAACTGTTTCGATCATAATTTTTGACTAAGTAAATACTCTCATTAGCGGTGGTTTTTGAATGATTAAACCGCTGTTGAAGCTACGCAGGCGCAGAGTCTCCAGAAGAGAGAGATGCATCATGCTGATGAAGCGCGGATTTGATATTACCCACGGGTGGTTAAAAACCGGTTTTTTTGACGATCGGACTTCGTTACAGCCCGCCGAATAGGTCAAAAAACCCGGTTTGTTTGGTTTTGACGCGGTAAGTTTTGTTCTACTAAACGCGCCGAATTAAAGTCAATCCATCTCTGGGCGGCAGTAACACTTACTCCAATCTTCTGATTGGGTGCGCTTTACTAACGTGGCTAAGCCAGGAGATTCCGGCGCGGTACAAAGATTCAGGTACGGATCGAGACCATTTACCAATTCGTAGGCTTGTTGTAATTGGGCCTTGAAAGCTCGATCGAGATTATCGATTTTTTCTACTTGCGAGACGAGACTTTCGAGTAAAGAGGCCACAATCCCGACAGGGGTAACGGGTCTCATGGTCAAACCCCGGCTGTGGAACGAGTTCCAACTTTCTGCAATACCACATACATATCCTCGCCATCACCATTGCGCGGGTAGCCCTGACAGATTTCTCGATGAACCAGTAGGGCTTTATCCAACTCAGATCGAGTCAAATCGTTCATGAAAAAGCAGTCACCAATGGGGCAGGGAGCCGCAGCACGCTGAAGACCATCACGGGTACGACTGATCGATGTTGTGGCTTTCCAGAGCAGTTCTGATGTGAGATAAGGGCTGTCTATCGCTAGTCCGAGGCGGCTCATTAATCCTAAGATGCGATCGCGATCGGCGATCGAAATGTAGCCCCGCAGTTGGGCAATAGTAGCCGAAAAAGCCATATCGATGGCGACACTGTGGCCGTGGAACATCGGAATTTCCGGCGTTAGTTCCAGCGTCGGACTCCAAGTGTGACCGTAGGCTATCACCCGATCCAAATCTAGCTCGTGTAGGTTCGGTACTTCTAAGGCCAGCATCGACTGAATCGCGTTGTAGGTTAACCGATGTGCCACTTCGCGCAGTTCAGATGTGCCGTCTACATAACCAAAATGGCTGTGCAGCAATGCTTCGCCGTAGTTTTCTAACAACTCGAAGATTTCTTTGTTACCTACTACGGCGATCTTAATTAACTCTGCCATGCCGTTTCGTATTTGGTCGATCGGCAGACTTTTCAGAAAAGAGAAATCTAAAATTACTTTCCGCGAAGCGTGATAAGCACCGAGGCGGTTTTTCAGCTTACCGTGGTTCACAGCTACTTTGATCGCCACACTGGCATCAATTAGCCCAATTAAGGTTGTCGGTACGCGAATGTAGTTAGTCCGACGGCGATAGGATGAGCAGGCAAAACCAGCTACGTCTGTCGTCAATCCACCACCGACTACCAAAACAGGCTCCTTCCGCACGAGTCCGAAATCAACGAAGGCATCTATGATGCTTTCAAAAGTTTTTAACGTCTTATCAGGTTCCTTGATATTAACTGGAAAGACTGTTAAATCTATCTCGTAATGCTTGAAATAATCCTGCATCTGTGCGCCATACAGACCATAGACTGTTTCATCTACAACCATTAAACAGCGGCCGAATTCGCTGTAACTATCCGCAATCTCAGGATTCTCCAGCTTGAAAGCACCATCTACGTAGAGCAAGCTGAAATCTATTTTTTCGTAGCCCTCAATCTGAAAAGCTCGATCGGTAGATGTAAACGTAGCTTGAATGTCACCCATAAAATTTTTGCACTTTCATGTCAATAAGTAACTTTGACACTCCCCGGCGTTAACGCGCGGGGATTCTTGGTTCACAGACATACCTTAAAATTGTCCATCCTTTCGGCAATACTTAAACCAAAAACCCGTTCGATAGAACCTGTGTTTTGAGCCTAATTTGACCAATCCCAGAGGGCTTATCTCCCCAAGCGATAGAGAGTGTCCTCTCTTGTTTCCGTGTGTCCCACGGTACGTTTAATATTCAAGATTTTAGTTTTCTGGTCTGGGTTACGTTAGTTACCCTAGCTATGTTTTACGCGCGAGTTCGCCACCCACTAACTATTATTATTTCCCGACCAGTCGTTTGAGCTTGATATCTCATGTGTATCGGCGGTTATTCTACCTGTAGTATTACGCTATTGTACCATCTTGAACAAAAAATTTAGATCATTAAATCCGGCCACGGTCGGCGATGTACTGAGCGTAGCCGTTCGCTTCGATTTAAAGTGACGGGGCTTTAGACCCAATTTTCTGGTAAGTATTCAGGAAATAGCAAAAACGCTAAATCCTTTTGCAGGAAAAATTTCTAGGCATTCTCTTGACAAAATTGTCATTCGATCAATTCTCAACGATTAACCTAAAAACTTGTTTTCAGGGCTGCTTATTAAGAAGAGGTTAAATACTGATCCTACAGAATTTAGACTAAAAGCCCTGCTAGGAGCAATTTTAGATCGCCTCAATACTTACACATCAGTTAACATAACGGATTTCTGAGATTTATTCAACCTTATTCAACAAAATTCCCTAATACCTCTTGGGGAATAGACGATAATCTAGCTATTCCACATTATTCAAAAGGGGTGTATCTCATTTTTGCAAATATATTCGTAGGCGAAGCATTTCGGCAGTAAATCTCTGGTTCTCACTAATAAATTGTCTGCCGAAATGCTTCGCCCTTGCCAAATTGAGATGCACCCATTCAAAAGTTTAGGAGGATATCGGTCTTTGAGAAGGTATGTGTGTTCCAGAACAGGAAGTTAATCAAATGCTACCACTTGTCAAAATCTGAATTTGGAATTGTGGCCATTGTTGGCAAAATATGCCTTGTAGAATTTACACAATCTCTCCGAATAGCAGGGTTTGAAGCCCTTACTCAGGTCGGCAGATTGTGATAAGAACAGAGTTTAAATCCCCATTTTTATCACTTCGCTGTCAACTGTCAACTGTCAACTGTCAACTGTTTAAGATACATCCGGGGCGATCGCCAGATTGGCTTCGCCCGACAGCACTTGAACAGCAGACGCAGCAGGTAATTGCTCGTAAGAACTTCCACCCAAGCCATTAACTTGACGCATCAAAGTGCCCATTTCCAAAGCATTCATCGCATAATTCCAGCCCAAATTGCTCTTAATTCCGGCCCTTTCCAAAGCTTGCTGCATCGTATCAGTCGTCACCACCCCAAAAATCACCGGTACTCCGCTTTGAAAAGCCGCCGCAGCAATTCCTTTAGAAACTTCGCCAGCTACAAAATCGAAATGAGGAGTTTGGCCCCGAATTACCGCACCCAGACAAATCACTGCATCATAGCGGCGAGAAAAAGCAGCTTGACGAGCAATTAAAGGAATCTCAAAACATCCCGGAACCCAATAAAAATCAACCTGATTACCGTGAGGATTGATATCAACCCCGTGGCGTTTCAAACAATCTTGACATCCTTCCAAAAGTTTGTTGACTACCATGTCGTTAAAACGACCGATGACGATCGCAAACCGCAAAGATTCAGTTTGAGTAAAAGTTCCCTCGAAAACAGTCATAGTGTTCTAGTTTAGATTTTAGGTTTTAGATTTTAGTTTTTTGTTGGCAAGAAGGCAAAAGTTAGAAAGCCGAAACATTTCATCTGAGCTTCAAGTGCAAAAATATACAGGCTAGCACGGTATGAAAAAAATCCGAGTTTCTACCAAATACTAAATGCCTTCAACTCTCTACCTTTTACCTTCTTTATTCGATGCGATGGTATTGGGTGAATTTAAACCACCAAAAAGTTCAATACGCCCACTGCAATAACCAGAAGAAACCAGAGACCAGAACCAACAAAAATCAAGGATTTAGATTGATTCCAGTTTTGGGGAGAGGCATACGCAACCGGAACGCCAATCACCATCACAAAAGACAGCAGTACCAGACCCAGTAAAACCACTTGAAACGCAATTGATAACATCTTTTCTCCTTTCGATATAGCGGTGGATTGATTAGAATTGTCACTCCCCAGCGTGAATTCGTGGGGATTCTACAGTTTTTGAAAGTCTTGCAACGATCAATCGGGAGATTATCGGCTTATAAAATTCGACTCGCCCGTGCAAATTCAAGCGTTGCGCTTTCCAGGCGTCAGCGGCTCTTGAGATTTTCATCAATTTTATCATTGTTCGCTACAGCGCAGAAAACTGGCAAGGTTAAGTTAAAGCCCGTTAGCGAAGCCCTCGAAGAGGATCGACCGCTCCGGCCTGTGAGCGCCAGAAATTGTTACTGTGAGAGTGAGAGATGCGGGATTTTCGGCTATGGACTTAGTTTTGTGCCACACAACAGCAGATTTTGACAGCTTGGGAGCGGCGGTGGGACTTTGCGTGCTGCGCCCGGGTAGCAGGATTGTGCTCACAGGCGGTTGTCACCCGACAGTGCGGGATTTTTTGGCGCTACACCGGGATGAGTATCCGCTGATCGAACGTCGATCGGTCAATCCGCAACAAATTCGATCGATTAGTATAGTTGATGCCTCGCAGCGCGATCGTTTGGGAAAAGCCGCCGAGTGGCTGGATTTGCCACACCTGAGCGAAATAGCTGTTTTTGACCACCACCTACAGGCTGATTTGGACATCCCCGCCACTGTCACCCAAATCGAAGCAGTCGGGGCCACCACTACATTAATTGTCGAAAAGCTCAGAGAAAAGAGCGATCGAGAATTTCGCCTTCAGCCTTCGGAAGCCACAGTCATGGCCCTCGGTATCCACGTCGATACAGGTTCCCTCACCTTTGAGGGCGCAACGGCGCGAGATGCAATGGCTTTGGCGTGGTTGATGCAACAGGGAGCGAGTTTGCGGGTAATCGCTGAATATGTAGAACCCGGTTTGTCTCCTCAATTGCAGGATTTGCTCAAGGAAGCGCTCGATAATTTGCGATCGGAAACTTTGCACGGTTATAACGTAGCTTCGGTGCTGCTATCTACAGAAGCCTTCGTGCCCGGACTTTCTTCTCTGGCTTCTCGCTTGCTTGATTTGACTGAAACCGATGCCCTGCTTTTAGGCAATGTTTATAACTTTAGCGAAAACGACAACAAACGCAACATCGCCCAATCGGCAGTTTCCAACCGTTTAACTATTATCGGTCGATCGCGCATCGACAACACAAACCTCAGCGAATTGTTCAAACCCTTCGGCGGCGGAGGCCACGCCAGCGCCGCCTCCCTCGCTACCCGCGATGTCGATCCAGAATTGACTTTAAATCAGTTAGCTGACGCGCTCAAAGCTCAAATCCCTCACCCTCCGACAGCCCGCGAGTTAATGTCGTCTCCCGTGCGGAGTATTCGCCCGGAAACCTCCGTGGGAGAGGCTCACCGTATCCTGCTCCGTTACGGACATTCGGGGCTTTCGGTGGTCGATGCGGGCGATGGCGTCCCGCCCCGCAAGCTACGGCTGGCGGGAATTATCTCACGCCGCGACATTGACATCGCCCTGCACCACGGCTTCAGTCACGCTCCTGTCAAGGGTTACATGACTCCGCAGCTAAAGACGATCGCCCCGGATACCTTGCTCCCAGAAATTGAAGCTTTAATGGTGACATACGATATCGGGCGTTTGCCTGTATTGGAAAACGGCCAACTGGTGGGAATTGTGACTCGCACTGACGTATTGCGGGAATTGCACCAGCAAAAAGGACGAGACAGGGGAAGTAGTGCCCAATTGTCCGATCGTCATCAGCCTGAGTCGGTTGAGCAGTTGTTGCGATCGGGCATTAGTGCAGAATTATGGCAATTATTGTCGATCGCAGCCAATATGTGCAAAGAGCGCGGCTGGCAACTTTATATTGTCGGTGGAGCTGTTCGCGATTTACTGTTAGCAACGGACGATAAACTGTCACTAACTGATATCGATTTGGTAGTGGATGGAAACTGCGGTGCCGGCGATTCCGGGGCTGGTGTCGAGTTAGCCTCCGAACTGCAAAAGCTTTACCCCGACTCGCGTTTAGACATTCACGGTCAATTTCAAACCGCCGCACTTTTGTGGAATAAAGACTCTGCTTTCGGCTCGTTGTGGGTGGATATTGCTACTGCTCGTACTGAATTTTATGCTTATCCGGCGGCAAATCCTGAAGTTGAAGCGAGTTCGATCCGTCAAGATTTGTACCGCAGGGATTTTACAATTAATGCGCTGGCTGTGCGGTTGGGTGTTCCTCGCAGCGGCGAATTGTTAGATTTTTTTGGCGGTTTGCAAGATTTGGAATCGCGGCAAATTCGAGTTTTGCACGCCAACAGCTTTATCGAAGATCCGACGCGAATTTATCGCGCTGTACGGTTTGCGGTGCGGCTGGGATTTGAAATTGAGTCGCAGACGGAAGGATATATCCGCCATGCTGTCGAAAGCGGGATTTATTACCGCATTCAGGGGGAAAATGGCCGAGCTCCGGCTTTGGAAACTCGCCTCAAAAGCGAATTGAAGTACATTTTGCAAGCTCCTTACTGGAAAGTTGCTTTGCAAATGCTGGGAGATTTGCAGGCTTTGCGCTGCATTCATCCGACTTTGGAGTTGGAGCGCGAATTGTGGCGGCAACTCCGTTTGCTTGATCGATGTTTGCAACGAAGGAAGAAGGAAGAAGTCAACCCCCCCCTACCCCCCCCAAGGGGGGAAATTCAGGAAGAAGGAAGAAGGAAGAAGTCAACCCCCCCCTACCCCCCCCAAGGGGGGAAATTCAGGAAGAAGGAAGAAAAAGCAACTATTCCCGATGCCCTATTCCCAACGATCAATATTCCCGATTGGCAGATGAGGCTGGAAGTTTCGATCGCTTATTTAGCACCGGAATATCGGGACAAGGTGGCTACAAATCTTCAGTTACCCGCAGATAGCATTAAGCGGCTGCAACTTTTGGAAGCCGGAAAGAAGCAACTCGCAGAGCATTTGCCGAAATGCGATTTACCGAGTAAATTGGTGTTGCTGTTGAGGAATTACGAGTTGCCGGTGTTAATTGCGATCGCCCTGCAAAGCCCGCGAAGTGTCCGCCGCCCAATTTGGGAATATCTCACCAAGTGGGCAAATGTTGAGCCGCCTTTAAACGGCAACGATTTGAAGGCTTTGGGTTACAAGCCTGGGCCTGGGTTTAAACGTATGTTGGATGATTTGTTGACGGCGACTTTGGATGGCGATTTGGGCGATCGTACTGATGCTATTTCTTTTTTAGCACAACGTTACCCTCAAGCTTAGTACGGTGTGTCAGCCGCGCGTTATTTTCTCTATAGTCGATCGGCTAATTGCTGACGCACAATACTAAATTTTGAGTTTTCAGTTCAAAACAGGCTAACAAGCCGTTAGCGCAGCCCTCGAAGAGGATCGCACATGATTGAAATTTCGAGAATCAAGGTGAAAAAACAGCGCCCTCCTGGTTTAATTGCAATTGTCCTTTACAAAAGTTTTGTGGCTTCCCTCTTGAGTGTAACTTCAATAGCTTTGCTACTTGCATTAAAAAATCATCAAGCATTAGAAGATTTTTCCGAATCTTATTTATTAGAAAGCAAGCTCAAAATTGTTGAGTTTTTATTAGATAAAATTCTAAGCATTAAGCCTAAAACTTTACTATTTAGCGGACTAGCTGCCGGACTCTATGCAGCTTTAACTGCTGTTGAAGCCGTTGGTTTGTGGTACGAAAAAGGCTGGGCAACAATCTTAGTTTTAGTGCTTGTAGGAATTAGTATACCGCCAGAAATATATGAGTTATTTCAAGGTCTAACTATACTTAAGTTAGTCGTATTTGTCGCAAATGTAGCCATGTTATGGTACTTACTTCACCATTTGCCGAAGCACGGTAAGACCTCTTAAAGTTGTTCCGTTGACACTCTCTCTCAGGAAGTCAACGCCACTGAGATTCTACTGACAGAATTAGACAAGCGTGTATTACCTAAATCTAGGCGTTGCTGCTGCAGGAGTATGATTTGCCTCCGAAATTTAGTACGGGAAATTCATGAATTGCCCCTACTCAGCGAGTTTCAGGGATTGCTATAGCGAGTGAATCATACCTAAATTCAGCAACGCCCGATATCATATCGTTTCCGGTTGCATCGGTATTGTTCAAACAGTTAACTGTTAACAGTTAACTGTCAACATCACCTGACGTTGCAACCGGAATTGATATCACTCAAAATCTTCGCAGCCGGCGGGTAGCTCGACGGTAAAAGCTGTTTCCATCGATCGACTCTCAACCCGAATTTCTCCGCCCAGTTGCTCGACTAATTTCTGCACCAGCGCCAATCCCAATCCCGTCCCGCCTTGCATCCAATAATCGCTGCTGGGAATGCGGTAGAATTTCTCAAAAATGCGCGTCAGTTGAGCCTCTGGAATCTCAATCCCAGTATTGCTAACAGTCAAAACCACTTTGTCAACCAAACCCGCAGAAATTCTGGCGCAAAGTGTAACCGCAATCTTTCCTTCAGGCGGAGTGTACTTGCAAGCATTCGTCAGCAACTCTGCAACAATCCGTTCGAGTTTAGCCCGATCGCACATCAAAATCGGCAAGTTGTCAGCAAATTCGATCGAGAGCGTTTGCTGGCGAGTTCGTGCGCGCTCCTCAAAAGGTTCTAGAATGCGCGGCAGCCAATCCTGCAGTTCCAGTGGCTGCAAATTTACGGTATCTACCCCAGATTCCAGGCGCTGCAAATCCAGCAAATCATTAATCAAAACTGTTTCGCGGGCGCACTCATCTTGCAAAATTTGCAGGTATCGATCGCGACTTTCTTGATTCGTCCCGAGTTGCAGCATCCGAATCGCCATAGTCATATTCGCGATCGGACTGCGCAATTCGTGAGACACCGTACTCAAAAAATCGTCCTTCACCTGACTAAGGTGGTGTAGCTGCTGCATTTTCTCCTGCAATTGAGCTGTGCGCTCTTGCACTTGAACTTCCTGCCTGCGGTTGAGAGTTCGCAGCTTTTTGTACATCTGGCGCAGCTTTTCGGCTGTCCGCTGGCGATCCGTGACGATCGCCCCCAACAAAATACCGCTGTGCGTCACCGCCATCAAGCCGAATTGCAGCGCCAGCGTATTCGCTACCCCTGTTTTGAAATTTACCAAGAGCGCAATGCCAATGTTGATGCCTAAAACCGTCGCCGTTGCTCTGGCAAACCCGTACTGAGCCACAATCGAGATCATCGGCAAAAACACAAAATAGCTATACTCCAAATTCTTGCCTCTCGGCGCGCCGTAGGCAGCCCAAATCCCCAAAGCCAACAGCACAATATGGAATAACAGCACCGGCCAACCCAGGCGCGAGGGCCAGCGCAACTCGTCATATCCCCCGCACGCCCGCCGCCAGCTCGAATCTCTGCAAGCCCAAACCCAAGGCACCTGGCGCAGCAAAATCAGCAGAAACGGTGCTAGCATTCCGATGCCGGTGGAATCTCCAGCCCAGTAATGCAGGGTGAATATCTGCCAATCCTCCCAAGAAATCAGCCCCGCAGACGCAAAATTAACGACTTGCAGCACGGCGATGACCAAAGGTGCACCGATTCCAGCAATGACGGTAAACCAGATTACGTCGCGCAGTTGCCTCAAGCGGGGATTGATTCGCAGCTTGTGCAGCAGCAAATTGCCAGCTCCCGCATAGCCCAGCGTCGTTACCAAGTCAAAGATCAGCAGTGTGTACAGGGGCAGGTGGCGCCCGGTGACAAACCACTGGTGTACAAACGTGTTCAGCAGCAACAGCGGCCACCAGCGAAATCCGAAGACTAACAGCAGCACGACATCCAGTGCGGATGGGGGATACCAGATTTGAATTTCCGGTGCTGATTCAAATTGCAGGGCTACAACGTCGAGGGCATACCAGCTTGCAAGATAAATTGCCGCCAGCAGCAGTACCCGCAGCCAGACGGGCGATCGCAGCACCCATCGGGGCGGCTGGCTTTTGTCAGGCAATTCAAGAGGATTCGGTGCAGCCACATCATTAACCTGGTGTTGATGGTTAAACAGTTTGCGATTGAGGCAGTGCAGCCTACTATTCTACTGTTCAGCTTTCTTTAAGGTATCCCTCGGAAGATATATGGCGCTGCTTGGATGTGCGGTTGATGGAAAGTCTCCACAGTGGGCGATGGCTACGCCCCGGCCCCGGCCTACGAACTTTCGACTTTCACCACCTTAGTTTTTTACTCTTATTGAGGGTGTCGATCGCAAAATCCAGCTTTTGCCACTGGCTTCGAGGAGCGATGCGATGCCGTTAAAGTAAACGGGTAAATATGGCTCTGCCGAAGAAGTGCTGGAAGTTGCTTTGCGATTGTTCGATGAGTGCGATCGGGCCGATCGCGAATGGAGCGACCCTGTACGAGTTAAGATAGATGCTGCGGTTGCCATGTCCGAACATACTCCACCGATTGATGGCGAAACTTTTCTTGTAGGGATTTGCGATCGTTTCCTAAAATAGCTTCTAGGCTCGGTTAAGTAGTTAAACAAAATTAATTACACAAAATTAAGCTATGAAACCCTTATCCACACTAGAATCTCATGTGTAAATAATTCTGTGTGATAACTTATTACTTTCATCGCAAGATGAAGGCAATTTCATTCTTGTTCTTCATCGATCGAATCAGATTCATTCGCCTCTCTCTTCTCACTATTTAACTCTTCAACTGTGCTAGTATTTTGATGGGTGTTTTCCGATATACCCGCCTGTTTTAACAAGTGTCTGAGTAATCCAACTTTCAAAGATTTATTACCGTGAATCGGCACAGAAATTCGGATTGAGCTTCCAGCTTTCCCGTAGATGTGGTGACTGCCTTGAACTCTTAATAATATCCACTCATGACGTTCTAACAGCTTTGCTAACTCTTTGCCAGACATGGAGTTCATATCGCAATCTCCATAATTTTGTCTCGCTCATTTGTCTCGAAGGATTCAATATCTACATTCAGGCAACCTTCGATCGCTTCATAAAGATTTTGCAGCAATTCCTCGAAGGTTTCTCCCTCAGTTGCACAGCCAGGAATAGCAGGAACTTCTGCCCAGAATCCGCCTTCTTCTGCTTCGTGAATGATAATTTTGATTTTCAATTGATTCTCCTAATTTATTCTCAAAACTTATCTCTTTATTACTGTACCAGACTTTACTCCTCCAAGTTCACCTGTTTAACCAGCTCTAAAGGTATATCTAGAGCTTCTGCAATTTGCTCATCGCTCAAGCCAAACAGCCGTAATTTATCTATTGTTTCAATCTTAGTTTTATTTTTGGTTTGCTCCTGCAAGTCTGGAGTTTCCGGCTGACTTTCATCTGGGGTAGGAGTGGAGGGATTAGAACAATTGTTAATGTAGTTAATACCAATAATCTTTTGATTGTTTTTATTGCCAAGAGTTGTTATAGTCTGATTTATATGCCGTTCTAAGACGGATTCAAGATTACTTTTCTTAACTTGTTCGCCAAACACCTCTGATAACATTTGCAAAAGCTCGTGGCTAGCCTTTTTAACGTGCTGTGAGCTATAACCATAAGTTTCTGCAACATCAGCATATCTTTGACGCTTCAGTATTACCGAAATAATCCCCCGCTGCAAGTTATTTAGATGTTTGCCTGTCTTGGCGCAGACAGCTCGATCGACAAATTGCAATATCTGAGGACTGTCCATAGGTGGGATGGTGGGATAATTTTAGTTACTATAGCAAACTTTTTCCCACTTTTTGCAACTTTTTTGGCTTCGCGTCGGATTTTGAGGAAGTTCCCACTTTTTCCAACTTTTTTTCCTTTACAGGATTGGTGCGATCGGTCTACTGTACAAAATATTACTTGAGTAGGAGATCGATTGTGAAAACCAAAATTGATGAGAGAACGTTAAATAATCTGCCAGAGAGTCTGCAAATTGCACAAAAAGCGATTGAGACTGAAGAAGTGCAACAAATTATCAAACAACTTGCAAAATACAATCTTGGGGTATGTATGCCACATATGCACACAAATAACAACGGATTTGTAGAGCTACCAAAGGAGATGATTCAAGTGGAGCGGCAGTTAGTCACTTCTTTCGTTCATTCCTCAGAGGTAGATGATAAAACTATGATTCCGGTTGTTTGGAGGTACATTGATGGTGTAGTTGTAAGTGCTTCAAGCTGTAGAATGTGTGAATAATTCTCAAAGCGCGATGCCCGTAATTACCAAATCGTTTCAACGTGAGGATCGCTCAGAATATTTTCATCGCAAGTAACTAACGTAATATCATACTGTCGCGCGATCGCTCTTTTTTCAACTGTTTGGGTTTCACATCTCAATTGTATATCGCAATTTTAGGAAGTTCCAAATGGCAACACCCAACCCTCTGGGAAGTAATCAAAGCATCACTTTAGAGAAAAATAGAGTTATTACCATAACAAAAAGAACTGTTCGTTTCTCAGATGATGTCTACCAAACTCATAATATTACAGGTTTTAGTGAAGGAGAAGTAGAGATAGGAACGATTCCTTGGGGGATTATAGTGATTCTTCTTTTGGTCGGCTCTATTGTCGGTCTTGGTAACAGTGGAATAGGTTTGGCGTTAAGTTCGGCTGCTATTGGAGGTGCAATTTGGAACTTTGCTAAGCCAAAACACTACGGTTTGTTACTCACTTTTAATTCTGGTCATCAGACACTTTTTGTTACAACTGATAAAATAAATCTCAAGAAAACAATTAGGACTATCTATGAGCTTATTGAGAAAGGAGAGGATAAAACTTACGAGCTTTCTATCAATAACAGCACTGTTAGCGGTCATTTTATCATGGGAAATGACAATGTAATGGGAGGTTAGAATCGGAAATCAGAATCAATTAAGTAGAACATCATAGATATGATAAATATGGATTTTGTGCAAATAGTTTGTTGATTTTTGATGTTTATTGAACATCACAAAAAAGTCAATATTAGTAATTAAGGAGGTAATAGCAGTGACAAATTATTCTGCGAATTTCGATAATAGTAGTTTTGATGGCAACTTCATTCAAGGAAAGGGCAATCAAATAGGAGATAAATGTATATCTGAAGAAAAGAAAACTCTTGCAGAAGCCGCTGCTGAAATTCAAGAACTTCTCAAACAGTTAGAGGTAACTAATCCCACCGCTACTGAGGCTGAAAAAATTACTCACGTTAATGATGAAACTACCCCCAGTTTCAAGCGACGTGCGGTTGGTGCGTTGCAGGCTGGCGGTGAAGCTGCGATCGAAGAGTTTTTAGATAATCCCTATGTTAATGTCGGGAAGGCGATCGTTAAAGGTTGGATAAAACCAGAATAGATTGTGGTGTGCGAAGCGCGATCGCCCGCAACTACCAAATCATTTCAACGTCAGGAATATCATACCGCCGCGCGATCGCTCATAAAATGCGATCGCGCAAATCTTTGTCAAACTCCCCTAGAAGTTGCAATTACTGCGTTGACCTGCTACCGTTAACACAGACGCATCGTAGGAAAACAACCGATGACACTAACAGAATTACTCCCTACCATTAGACAACTATCTGCGATCGAGAAACGAGAGTTAATCCGCATTCTCATGGCGGAAGAGGATATCAGTGAGGATATTTTTCCTTTGGAACCTTACAAGATTTACTACCTACCAACGCCCTACGATACTTTTGGTGCTGGTGCAGCTTTGATGCAGGCAATGAATCTGGCTAACCACAACGAAAACTGATTATTATGCGATTTCAATACTCTACCAATGACCCCTCCCAAAATGAGTTTGACAGCCTACCGCGCATTCCCTTGATTCTGCACCATAATAACCAGGGAGTCGAAGTTGTTGGGTTAGTAGATAGCGGTGCAACTGTAAATGTATTGCCTTACCAAATAGGCATTCAGCTTGGCTTAGTTTGGGATGATAGCAAAGCCATCATTCGACTGGCAGGCAATATTGGTAATCAACCAGCAATGCCAGTATTTTTAATCGCTGAAATAGGAGACTTTGCTCCGGTAAGATTAGCATTTGCTTGGACAAAAAGTGACAGCGTATCATTGATTCTGGGACAGACAAATTTCTTCTTAGAATTTGACGTTCACTTTTATCGTTCTAGGCTTGAGTTCGATATTGAGCCGAAGCGTTAATTTCCGCTATAATTTATTTGCGATATCGCATCCCATAAATCTGACATCGGCTCATCAAAATCCTCGGCAATTACCAAGGGCATCCCGCGCAGAGGATAATGCTTTTGCGTCGTCAATCCAGCACTTGAAATCTCAGCCAAATCGCTCGATACAGAAGACTCAGACTGTGACAACCGCGTCTGACGCAAAAAACTCAATAGCACCTGAAGTACATCATCTGATGCTCGATCGATCTCATGGATTAATTCTTCTCGGACTGTCACGATCGCACATTCTCCATGCTAGACTTCTTTACCTATTATAATGATCCAAGAGCAGCTTTATGCTACGCGATCGCTCCAATTAGTTGTTTATTAACTTCTAACAACAATGACACTAACAGAATTACTCCCTACCATTAGACAACTATCTGCGATCGAGAAACGAGAATTAATCCGCATTCTCATGGCGGAAGAGGATATCAGTGACGAACAGGTGTGGAAGGCTCAATTTGAAGCCACAACAGACGCTCAGTAGGATAGTCTAGCTGAGATAGTACGTCAGAAAATCGCTGCTGGTGATCTTACCCCCTCTGGTTGATGTTTTTCCCGACTCGCCATGAAATCAAGTGTTACAATCGACACAGCCGTCGCAATTCCCGATTCCCACTATGACATTCATCAACCCCAAAACCGATTACGCCTTCAAAAAAATCTTCGGTTCCTCAGATAGCAAAGACATTCTGATCAGCTTTCTCAACGCCATAATTTACGATGGCAATCCTACCATTGAAGACTTAGAAATTATCGACCCTAACCTACCGCCACAAGTAGAAGGCTTAAAAGACTCTTCTTTAGATGTCAAAGCCAAGCTTGCCGACGACACTCTAGTCATTATTGAAATGCAGGTATTAAACGTCGAATCTTTCGGACAAAGAATCTTGTACAACGCCGCCAAAACCTACGCCTCTCAATTGCAGAAAGGACAAGGATATCGAATGCTCAGACCAGTAATTGCCTTAACGATTACTGATTTCGAGATGTTTAAAAACACCAACAACTTAATTTCGCGATTTGTCTACAAAGAAGAGATTTCTAACTTACCATATCCCGATAACGATCTCAAGTTAGTATTTGTAGAATTACCAAAATTCACCAAAACAGTAGACCGACTAGAAACTCTGGCAGATAAATGGCTCTATTTCATGAAATACGCGGTAACGATAACAGAAATCCCACCAGTAATGGATAGCATCCCCGAAATTCATCAAGCTTTTGACATTGCCGATCGAGTGCATTTAAGCCCGGAGGAAATAGCAAATATCGAACGGCAAGAAATGTTTATTTACGACCAACAAGGCACGATAATTAAAGCTGTTCAAGAAGGCAGACAAGAAGGCAGACAAGAAGAAAAACAGACGATCGCACGGCAGTTACTCGATCGCCTAGATGACGCAACAATCGCTCAAATAACCGGACTTAGCGTTCAGGATGTGCAGAATTTGCGATCGCAAGTGTGATGCCTCGAAAACCAGACATGACATTGTTCGCGTCCATTTTCTTAGCCCGCGCAGGCGGACGAAAGTTTGTGTAGGGGCAATCCCCCCGTGGTTGCCCTGGTTTCAACCGCCTCCTTCATAAAACCTATCTCAAAAACAACTTATAAGCCGGATTCTGACTCTCATCTCCATACTGATAGCCCAGCGTATCCAAAAAAGCCTGCCACTCCTGCATCTCATCCGGCGGCACCTGAATTCCCACCACAATTCGCCCGTAATCAGCGCCATTATTCCGATAGTGAAAAACGCTGATATTCCAGTTAGGACTCATCGAACCCACAAACTTCATCAACGCACCCGGACGTTCGGGAAATTCAAATCGATAAAACAACTCATTATCTGCTAGCATCGAACGGCCGCCCACCATATGCCGCAAGTGCAATTTCGTTAATTCATCATCAGTTAAATCCAAAGTTTTAAAGCCGCAATCTTCAAAACTGGCAGCTATTTTTACCGCATCGGCGCGGTTTTGAATTTGGACGCCGATAAAAATATGGGCTGCTTTTTCATCCGCAATTCGATAGCTAAATTCAGTTAAATTGCGCTTACCCAGACACTCGCAAAACCTGCGGAGACTTCCCGGTTGTTCGGGAATTGTGACAGCGAAAATAGCTTCGCGCCGTTCGCCAAACTCGGCTCTTTCTGCTACAAAACGCAGGCGGTCGAAATTCATGTTCGCACCGCAAGCAACGGCAATTAACGTTTGTGCTTCGATTTGTTCCCGTTCCACGTAAGCTTTTGCACCTGCGATCGCCAATGCACCTGCCGGCTCTAAGATCGATCGCGTATCCTCAAAAACATCCTTAATCGCCGCGCAAACATCGTCCGTATCCACCAAAATAATCTCATCAACATACTGCTGACAAAGCCGAAAAGTTTCTTCCCCGACTTCCCGCACTGCCACACCATCGGCAAATAAACCAACTTGCGACAAACGCACCCGTTTACCCGCTTTCAAAGACTGATTCATCGCATCCGAATCGACAGGTTGGATGCCAATAATTTTAATTTCCGGGCGCAACCGCTTGATATAAGCTGCAATTCCCGAAATCAATCCGCCGCCGCCAATTGCCACAAAAATCGCGTGAATTGGTTTTTGATGCTGTCGCAGAATTTCCATGCCGATCGTACCTTGTCCCGCAATCACATGGGGGTCATCAAAAGGGTGAACAAAAGTCAACCCTTTTTCGGCCTCTAATTGACGCGCAAAAGCACAAGCATCATCGTAGGTATCCCCATGCAAAACTACCTCTCCACCGCGCGCTATCACCGCATTTACCTTCACCTGTGGCGTCGTTACGGGCATGACGATAATCGCGCGAGTTCCCAGGTGGCGGGCGGCGAGGGCGACTCCTTGGGCGTGATTTCCGGCGGAAGCTGCGATGACGCCTTGGGCTAGCAACTCCGGCGAAAGTTGCGCCATTTTGTTATACGCACCCCGCAGTTTGAACGAAAACACAGACTGCATATCTTCTCGCTTTAGCAGCAGTTGATTGTTGAGCCGCGCTGATAGATTGGGGGCGACTTCTAGGGGCGATTCTTGGGCTACATCGTAGACGCGGGCGGTGAGGATTTGTACTAGGTAGTCGCAAAGCATGGGGTTAGGAGTTGGTAGATGCGGAAGGCTGGGATAATTGTACGGTATTTGTGTTAGTATTTTGTGGGGAATGGGCGATCGCAGTTCGCAGTTAACGAAAGATTCAGTCAACTTGGTTTGATTTAGTTATATAAATAGTCAATCCAATTCTGGCATCCCGATCGAACTTTAACCCTACTTCTGTCTCCGAGGTTATTTCCACACAATCGTGGGAAAGATCGTTAAGCTGAATGCTGTCAATTTTAGGAGAGTAGCAGTACGACAATTCATCATTAACTAAAACTAGAAAAACACGTTCTCCTACAGTTAATGTAACTTCCTTAACTTTTGCTACGCCTGCTTGTGGCTTTTTGAACCATTCAGTAATTTTTCCAATCTCCCTTACCAGCCCTCGATTAATCTGGCGTAAAATTATATTGTAGGTGACTAAATCAGCAAGTGATTTGCATAAAGCCTCAACAAAATCACCTAATTCCAACAGTTCTTGAGTCCCCAATATCTCGTCTACCGAGCCGTGTGCAGCTTCATTCCGATAATCAACCAGTTGTTTTAGTTCTCCTTCTGCCGTGTTTTGACTGCCGCGAACTTCCTCGACAAAATATTTAATTTCTTTGTGGTTAATTACCCATTTCCATGCCTGATCAATTCCAGCATTTTTAAACACTGTTTCTAGCACTTCCTTCCGTAAATTTTGCTCGTGCAATAAGAAAGCATCAGGAAGTAGCTCGTATTTTCCAGTGTCAGTAATTCCATAGGATAATCCTTGCACTACTTTCTCAACTGAAAGGTGTTGAAACCTATTCTTTTTGATGTCAATCAATAAACGCCCTATACCCTCTCGATGGGTATTTTGGATTTTTTCTCCCAAGTCTGAATAACGTGGAACCAGATCCGGCATGAGTCGCAGCCAATCCGAAATTAAATCCTCAACGAAGCGCTCGTAAATAGCATACAATCGGGTTACTACGGCACAGCGATCGTAAATTTCCCACTCCTCTTCGCTAGGTATTACCTTTATTAATGCAGCAAATTCAGGATTTTCTTCCAACTTTTGTTTATTTAAATTATCTCGAAATACAATTCTTCTAAGTCGATGGCTAGTCTCGATTATCCCACAGACTGTTGAAATTTTGACACTAACTTTCTGAAGAAGATCCTCAAACATCGCAAGTTACTCTCCGATAACTTGCGAAAGCATTTTTTCAAAGATCCCGATCCGCTCTTGAATCTCTGCTTTAGTTGTTCCACCTCCGAGCAAAAAAAGATATTCCGGTTTGTTAAAGAGGTTTTTTGTTTCTTCAATAATCTGCTCTTTTCTAGCAATTATTTTGGCTTCATCTGGCAAGTACCTGCTCAAACCAACCATAATTGCATCATAATATGCTTTATCAGGATTTTTAGACCAATTTTGAGATTTAGGGTCAAATGGTTTAAATAAATGTTCTCCGTAAATTTGGTGAGCTATTGCAAGTGTTTTGACGAAAAGCTTTTCCAAGTAATTGAGATCTGCATCAGTGAAATCCAAACTTTTTATCATGTACAAATCTAAAAATCCTTCCATTCCCAGCCGGAAATGCTCGACATTCCTGAGAGCAAAAAAACGCAGCACTAACTCGGCGTCTTCCATGTTTCTATAAAGGGAATTTTCTTTTAATTCTGCACTGCTATCGTCTGTCGGAATTCCCCAAGCCTCAGCAAATATAGGATTTCGGACTAATTTTAGCAACAGTTCATTGAACTTTCCACCATAAAAAATGTTTCTCACTTCCTGCTGGCTGAACTCTATTCTTCCAGTATTCAGACGTTCAAAGGCTTTCTGTTTGAGGAACTTAGCTGATTCAGGATTAGAGGTTAATTCAGCAAGAATAACTATCAATGATATGGAACGACGATCGATAGTAGCCCTAATTTTTTGAGGAAGTCTTTTGTAGGTATGTCCGTTAAATTCCGGCAAAATTTCCAGCCCTGTCAGTTCGAGCTTGTTTCCATAAAACTCTTGAATAGCAGAGGTTCGCTGCTGACCGTCCAAGACTTCATAAGGCTGGAAATCTTGCTTGTACAGAATTATTGAAGGTACGGGAATATTGAGAATAAATGACTCTATCAATCGGGATTTCATCGTCGCAGTCCAACGACCCCTTCTTTGGTAGCTCGATTGCCTTTCTATATAATCAGATATCCTTAATGATTCAACAAACCGGGGAAGCTTTTCACGGTTGATTTCGGTAACGATTGGTGTTTCTTTGAAGTCGTAGCGCTGATGGATATCGCGCTCGAATCTGCGATGATCTGGTGTGTTTGCTGGCAAACTCTTCCACATCTTTTTTTCAAATGGTGCGAGCTGCATTTTCCGTAGTCTCCCTAAGCGCAACTGGTTAATAATTATAGCATTTTCAGCATGAGCCGATCGACTAAAATCTATCAAACTTGCGATTGTCAATAATTTTAGATCCCCGACTTCTTCAATAAATCGGGGATTTAGACCCATAAAACCCACTGATTCCAACTATCTACATATCTAATCTGGTCGTGCAAATCCTGTTCGAGGATCGCTAATAAATAATCCTAAAACTAACGTCTCCATCACCGTATCCCAGACAGGAGTTAAACGCTTCGCATCGTCTACCCAGTAGTCAAAAGTAATCAAACACTGAACGTTAGAACCCAATCCCACACAGATTCGTGAATAAGCTTCCCGCTGTTCTGGAGGGTCGATAAACTTAAATTCAGTCCAAACAATCCGAGCTGTTTGTCGCTTCAATTGGATAATTTCTCGCATATCAAATGGATTCCGACTATCCTCTTCGGCCACCTGCTTCAATAGCGGAGCCAAGGGAAAATCTGCCCAGTTACCAGGGGGTAATAAATTAAACGAAACTTCCAAACAACAATCATCATCCGGCGGCTTTTTATCCGTAAACCGGAACGACTTTGTATCCGGTTCAAAATGCCAATCTTGGGGGACATCAAAGCGGACTGCACCTCTTCCTGCTACAAAGATGCGAGTTCCAGGCTTTGATTTCCAATTGTGGTCTTCTTTGAGCTCTAAGGTTTCTTTGAGCCATTCTTGCTTTTTGCGCTTAGACATAAAAAAAACACAAAACTGCTGTCAGAATATTTTAACTCTATGGCGATCGCCTTTTGCTCAAATATAGCAATTCTTAAAAATGCAGCTATACATAAATTGGACGCAACATCTGTAAAGACTTATACCTTACCCAAGACGTGTCAACTTCAGGACTCAGTAGATGAGGAAAGAAAATACATAAGTCCTGGACTTTGAGGGTGAAACGCTCGCCGAGTAGCGCTCTCTTATGAAAGCAATCGCTTGCGGTTACGATCGCTTTAGATTCTGTGACGAGCTGGCAAAGTTTAATCGCCCCTACTATTCCAAAATCTCGACCAAATCTTCCATTGTTACGTCGAAGGCGCGGGCTATTTTGTAGACAGCGGAGAGATCGACTGTGTTTAAGGTATCGCGCTGAACGTAGCTTCTGACAGTGTTGTAGTTGACTCCAGATCGATCGGCAACTTGCTTTAGCGTCCAACCCTTTTGCTCAGCTAGTTCTCGAATCCGTAGCCTAACGTATCCCATGTTTTAAATTGACATTGATGCGTATGCAACATATAGTGTTTATGTACACTGAAAACGATCGCCCTCCTAGCCTCGAAAACTTAAGGGCGATCGCTTTTCTACCACACTCCGCAAACGCGGAGAAGGATTCCCCTATGATACCAACATCGAAGCCCAAATTAAACACTCATCCCTGGTGTATTGTGCGGCAATTGCCAAATATGCAGCGATTGGTGGTTGCGAGATTCCACCGCCGGGGTGATGCTGATGGATATATCCAGATTTTACGGCGGTTGTTACCTGCGACTAAACACGCGATCGTTTTTGATTTGACTGGGGATGAGAAATTGCCAGAAGTGCGATCGACTCAATTAGAACAAATGTTGTAATTTTGATGAGGGCGATCGTATTTGATGATGAGTGCGATCGCACTCGACAACTTATGCGACAACGAGCTAAGCGAAGAGGACACGGCAGTGCCGTGTCCCTACCCCTATTAATTGTAGGGAAACGGCACTGCCGTGTCCTGATTATCCAGAACTTGTTGAGGTTGAGTTTAGCGATTTGCAAGGTCGTACTTACGCACTAGAAGCCCTTAGCAAATCGCAGTTAATGATTTTGCATCATAGTCCGATCGCAGAAACAAGATGGCTAAAAACTCAGCAGTCACTACAAAAAGTAATTTGAAATTCCTAAAAATTTCCAACAAACTAATAATTAGTGATTTGCAACATAATTAGTGTTTATATAAAATTTTAACAATTTATTTACAATTACTACCAATTCAGAAATAATAAAATTGCTACGCCTAACTGTTTTTTGCAAATAACCGTTAAACTATTCTAACCTGCGCGTCTTAACCGTCGCAGGCTCAACCTATAGCTGTTAAGGATTCGTCCTGATTCACAGGACCAAGATTTTAAAATATGCATCTCAGCGAACTGACTCACCCAAATCAATTACACGGCTTATCGATTCATCAACTCGAACAAATTGCCCGACAAATTCGAGAAAAGCATTTAGAAACAGTAGCAGCCAGCGGCGGCCACCTCGGCCCCGGATTGGGCGTAGTTGAACTGACCCTAGCACTCTACCAAACCCTCGACCTCGATCGCGACAAAGTTACCTGGGATGTCGGCCACCAAGCTTATCCACACAAATTGATCACCGGCCGCTACAACAATTTTCACACCCTGCGGCAAAAAGACGGCGTTGCAGGCTATCTCAAGCGCTGTGAGAGCAAATTTGACCATTTTGGTGCTGGACACGCTTCTACGAGCATTTCCGCAGCCCTAGGAATGGCAATGGCGCGCGACCTCAAAGGCGAAAATTTTAAAACTGTAGCAGTCATTGGCGACGGCGCACTGACAGGGGGTATGGCACTCGAAGCGATTAACCACGCAGGCCATATGCCGAAAACTAATGTAATGGTAGTGCTCAACGATAACGAGATGTCAATTTCGCCGAATGTCGGCGCAATTACCCGCTATTTGAACAAGATGCGACTCTCGCAGCCGGTACAATTTCTCAAAGATAACTTAGAGGAACAATTCAAACAAATTCCGTTTGTTGGTGAAACATTTACTCCCGAAATGGAACGCCTCAAGGAAGGGATGAAACGGTTAGCTGTGTCGAAAGTTGGAGCCGTAATTGAAGAATTAGGCTTTACCTACATGGGGCCGGTAGACGGACACAATTTGGAAGAGTTAATTGCTACTTTCAAACATGGTCATACCATCCAAGGCCCGGTGTTAGTTCACGTGGTGACGGTGAAGGGTAAAGGATATGCGATCGCCGAAAAAGATCAAGTAGGATATCACGCCCAAAATCCCTTTAACTTAGCCACTGGTAAAGGCATACCATCCACCAAACCCAAGCCTCCCGCCTACTCGAAAGTTTTTGCTCACTGTCTAGTTAAGCTAGCAGAAGATAATCCCAAAATTGTCGGTATTACTGCGGCAATGGCAACGGGAACTTGCCTAGACAAACTTCAGGAAAAACTTCCGAAACAGTACATTGATGTCGGCATTGCCGAACAGCACGCCGTCACATTGTCGGCTGGTTTAGCCTGTGAAGGAATGCGCCCGGTAGTAGTAATTTATTCGACCTTTTTGCAGCGCGGATACGACCAAATAGTCCACGATGTTTGCATCCAAAACTTGCCTGTTTTCTTCTGTTTGGATCGAGCCGGAATTGTCGGTGCTGATGGCCCGACTCACCAAGGAATGTATGATATTTCCTTCTTGCGGTGCTTGCCAAATCTGACAATTATGGCTCCAAAAGATGAGGCAGAATTACAGCGGATGGTAGTCACGGGAGTCAATCATACCAGTGGTCCGATCGCGATGCGTTACCCGCGTGGCAACGGTTACGGCGTGCCTTTGATGGAAGAAGGTTGGGAAGAATTGCCGATCGGCAAAGCGGAAATCCTTCGTAACGGCGACGACGTGCTAATCTTAGGTTACGGTTCAATGGTTTATCCGGCAATGCAAACCGCCGAGATGTTGAGCGAACACGGCATCGAAGCAACAGTCATTAATGCGCGTTTTGTCAAGCCTTTAGATACCGAATTAATCTTACCTTTGGCACAGCGAATCGGCAAAGTTGTCACAATGGAAGAAGGTTGTTTAATGGGTGGTTTTGGTTCAGCAGTAGCTGAAGCTTTGTTGGATAACAATATCCTGGTTCCATTGATGCGGTTGGGTGTACCTGATACATTGGTGGATCATGCAACGCCCGAACAATCCTTTGCCACTTTGGGATTGAATCCGTCGCAAATGTGCGATCGAATATTGGCAACATACAGCCGCAAACAATCACCTGTTAGCGTCTAAATCCCACTCGTTACCAGGCTCTGCCTGGTAACGCAGATCCAGAGGCTCTGCCTCAATTCTTCCTGCTTCCAAAACGAGGCATAGCCTCTAGACATTGGTTCCCAGGCAGAGCCTAGGAACGAGTTAACAAGTTATGATATGATTGAAAAAAGATTTGACAACAAGGGAGAATCAACAATGACTTATCTCAACCCAACTCGCACAGTACCCCGGAAAAGATTACACCAAAAACGCATACTTTCTCCAGAAGAAATAGCCCAATGGTATGCGGAAAGAGCCGCATTTCGCCAGCGGTGTCAACCTATATTCGATCGCCTCAAACCAGAATTGATGAAAACCCACTACAACTGGTACATGGCAGTTGAACCCGACAGCGGAGAATATTTTATCGACAAGGATGATATGCTAGTTGCAAGCATAGCCCATGAAAAATATCCGAAAGCTAAATTGCACGTTTTTCGGATTAATGAAACCGGAGTTTGTGGCACGATATGATGGAAGGAACATTTGGCGATCAAGACGAGCTATTTTTTGAAGTTGAATTGATTGCTGATAACGGCTTAGAATTACCTGTTGATGCCCTCCTAGATACAGGTTTTTCTGGCTGGTTAGCTATGGACGATCAAGATTTAGATGGACTTAATTGGACGTATGTAAAACAAGAAAAAATGCGAACAGCTAAGGGAGAATTTGATTTCGATCTTTATGTCGGGAAAGTGCGTATTGAGGGTCAAGAATTTGATATTCCTGTTCACGTAGGTGCGGGAGTACCCGAAGTTTTAATCGGCCGCCAATGGCTGAAAAATCGGCGATTGGTAGTTGATATTTCGGCTGGTGTTTTGACATTGGAAGCGAATTGAAAGTAAGATGACTTTAAAAAATTTTGATATAGTAATAGTAGGAGCAGGCCCCGCAGGTGGCCACTGTGCGAGAATCCTAACCAAATCGGGTCGTCAAGTATTACTTGCAGAACAAAACGACACTTTTGATAGAAATGACTTTTCCAGCGCCGCCACGCCTTTAGAAACTCTCTCACAATTCGATTTGCCCGAGTCAGTAATCGGCAGTTATTGGCACAAACTGACAATTGAAACTAGCAAAGTCAGTCAAACTTGGGAATCTCCTAAAAGCTTGGGAGTTGTTTTAAATTTTGCTAAATTTAGAGCATTTCTCGCCAGCGAAGTTCAAGAAAACGGCAGTGAAGTTTGGCTGGGTTGTCGCTACATCAAACATTCACAAACCAACGGCGAAACCATTGTAGAATTCAAACAGCTATCCGACGGCAAAATTATCCAAGTTAGCACGAAAGTATTGGTTGATGCGACTGGTTTTGCTAGGGCGATTATGTATGAGAAGGAAAATGATAAACCAGATTTTTTGTCAGGAACTGGTATAGAGTATTTAATTGAAGTAGAACCAGAAGTTTATCATAAATATGCAAACGATTTAATCTTTTTTTTGGGCGATAAATGGATGCCGAAGGGTTATTCTTGGATATTTCCGATGGAACAAAATCGGCTAAAAGTTGGTGCGGGACGCATTTTTTTAGATCCGAGAAGTGTGAAGAATTTGGAACCGTTGAAAAAGTATATCTATTTACTGATTGATGAGTATCTGAAGTCGAAAAATTATAAAATTATTGACAAACACGGCTCCACGCTGAAATACAGTCAGGGTTTAAAGGATATCTATTGTCAGGATAACATAATTGCGATCGGCGATACTGTCTCTACGGTTAATTTTCTGGGTGGCGAAGGTATTAGACACGGGATGGATGGCGCGGAAATAGCCGGGAAATACATTCAAAAATATTTGGATGGGAAAATATCAGACTTTCGGGATTATGAGGCGGAAATGCACCGCAAGTTTGATCGGAGATGGCATATTTCGGAAAGATTGGCGGTGAGAAAGTATATTGATGATGTGAATGATGTACTTACTGATAAAATAATTGATTATTTGAAGTACATGAAAACTGAAGATGTGATGGATATTTTGTTTGATTATAAGTTTGATAAAATTTCGAGAGGGTTGGGTGGTTATTTAAGTAGGAAAATTAAGGGTTTTATTCATAAATTCGGCGGTTGAAATTCGTTTAAAACTCGGCGGTTGAAACCGCGACTACACACACGAAGTCCGCCTCCGCGGACTAAGATTCATGAATTTGTGCTATAAACCTAATTGCCAGAAATTTTCTGTGGTGACTTGCATCCGGGAAAGCGACGTTAAAGAATCTTCAAAATTGCTCAATTTCGATTCGTAAGATACACCAAAAGTATAGCCGATCGCACCAACTAAATGTTCTACAATTTTATCAACATTTCCATAGGGATAGGCAAAACATCTAACAGATTTCCCCAACCCGTATTCCAAAATAGCACGAGATTCCGACGCTTCGCGCACAATTTCTGTCGGCGACAAACCAGTCAGGGGTTGATAAGTCGCAGACATGGAACCAACTTCAATTCCGGCATCTCGCAGTTGCCGAATTTCTGGCCATTCCATTAACTGTACTTGTTCAGAGTCTGCTTTTTCCCAACTATTTGTCTTTCCAATCGACTCCGTTACTAAAAAAACAGTTGCTGTAAAGTCAAAGCGTTTTAGCAGAGGGAAAGCATATTGGAAAAAGTCGAGATAGCCACCGTCAAAAGTCAGCAATACAGCTTTACCGGGTAAAGGAGTTTTAGAGAGTTTTGCACTTTGCCACTCTTCCCAACTCACACTATAATAACCAGAATCTTTCAGATACTGCAAGTGTTGTTCAAAAATATCTGTACTAATGCGATTGTAAGCGAGAATTGGTAAGCTTTCAGTGACAGTATTATTGTCAAAAAATTGAGGTTTAACTGATTGAGAAACTTCTCGATAGGGCGACTTTCGCCAAATGATTTCTGGTGCATAAAATACTTGTTTTGGCAATTCATTTTCTAAGGGGATTTTGGTTATCGGTTCCCCTGCAATTGCCGCTACTTCTATTAATTCTCGTATCGCCGCTGCTGGTAGTGCGGCCCGACGATTGATGCTGGTACCGATCGCACTTTCGCGCCTCCCGAACATCACCGCATCTTGCGGGTAAATACCCCCAGAACCCTCTGCATTCAACCATTGGGTTGCATTGGCCCTTTTTTGAGCAGCATCGGTTAAGCGCGATCGCAGGGACATCTCGCCGCTTAGTGTTTTTCCCAGCAAAGCTTCCCGCACGCAGGCGATACACAATTCAAAACCGCAATTTTGAGTAATTGTCGATCGCACTTTTTGAGCAGAAACAAAATTATTCTCAACCGCAATAGTTATAATATCGATAGCAACACCGCCGACTTTTACCAGCACATCAATTTCGGAAAGCTCAACTTTGATGTTAGGTAATTCGGCGCTAACCTCCACACCTATCAAATTTTGATCGACGTTAATTGTGAATGTTTCATCGGCGGTTTCTGGATTGTAAAAATAAGCCTCAAGCCAATTTGGGCGATTCCAAATTGCCTGTAAAAATAAAGTCCAATCAAACGGCGGATTTTCTGGATTGTGTTGAAAAAAGCGCTTGAGAATTTCCCAAGCAAACTGAGATGCGATCGCATCAGCCAACACTACACTAGCCACCATCCCGTCGCAGACAGGCAATTTAATGATTCCGAGTTGAACGCCCTCTAGTTGAATTGTACAGTAAGTGCGATCGTATATTGGCGGGATCTCAATATCCAAGATTGGTTCACTCACCTCCACATTAAACTTATAGGCGACTTCAGAATTAATCCACTGAATTTTAGTTGAAATATATTGAATTTGATTGCGGTTGAAAATTTGATGATATTTGTGAATATTAGTGCTTTGGATGTCTCTAGCAATTCCTTTATGCCAAGGTAAATTTAAACTCAAGTTAGCTGCTTTCTCCTTATAATTAATCAGCATTGCACAGTCATACTCAATTCCCAGGAAATTACAAATATTAGTTAATACTACATTTTTATTGTCGATAAGTTCCTCATATTTAACCAAAATATGACGAGAGTTGTTAATATATTTATGGCTAGTTAACACCGCATCTTTCCAGCGATCGATACAGTGTTCTAAATCCCAAACACCACCCCACAAATCGGTAAAATTTCTCGTAGCTTCATACATAGAAGCTATGGTGTCCATACCATCTCGCAAAATATGGATAAACTTAGCATCCGGTATCAGACTCTGAATATCCTCAATAAAATATATATGTTCCGGTGTTTTCTCCAGCCAAATACTTTTATTTTGTTCTATAGCCAAACCATCTAAAATTCTGACAAACCAACTAGCTTTATTTGCCACAGTTTGGTTATCATCAAAATCATTCAACAACTCAGGGCGATGAATCTCATTCCTCAAAAAAGTTTCTAGCCTACTTGGCAATTTTGTCGCAAACTCTTCATACAGTAAATAGTGAAAAAACTTAGATTCAGGAAAAGAAATAATTTCTGGATGGGCTGCTAGCAAACTTTGAAGGATTGTCGTACCGCTTCTCGGAGATCCAACTAAAAATATCCGTTTCATTTGTTTACTGAATAAATTATTTATGAGTAAGATTTTTTAACCACAGAGAGTGCAGAGGACACAGAGGGGGAGAAGAAAGAGGGAGAGAAGAAAAAAGTATAATTCAGGCTTCTCTCTGCGCTCTCTGTGGCCTCTGCGGTTAAGAACTCTTATCCTAACTCCAGGTAAAATCGTCTTTCAATAACTCAGAAAGTTGCTGATTATAAGGTTCAAAATAACTGATTAATTCCCGCTCTATCGCCTCCGGTATCTTACTGTACTCCTCAATATTATTCATCTCATATTGTTTAATCGCACTAGCACTAATATCCAAGAAATCCAACACCTCAGAAAACACCTTCCCCGGATTTGCTTGAAAATCCTCGCTCTTCAAAATTAGCAACTGTTCCCTCGGAAAATAATCCAACCAGTTTTTGATTTGTTCGACATAAATTCCTCGCGACAAGTAGGAATAATGCTGGTGATTGAAGCTATAATAACCATCATCGGCTTTAATTTTCTCAATTTCACCTTTTAGCCGATCGCCCTCAGAAGCAATCGCCTTGTCAAAATCCAATTTTTCACAACCCACCGCCACTTCTAAATTGTAATGCAACCAAGCTCTTTGTACCGGGTTTCGCAGCATTACAATTAGCTTAACATCCGGGAAGCACTTGTAAACCCGCTCGGCCACCAACGGATGGTAAATATAGTAAGGAGTCATCTCCCACAGCAACACTTTTTCACCCGCTACACTCCGCGTCAACTGCTTGCTATACCACTCAACGCCTCGCTCAAAATTCAACTCAAAGAAGTGGACTTGTCTTGCACCTTCTTTGATCATTTGCAGGTGATTGTCGAGATAACCATACAAAGATTCGGCGCTGCACTTTTGAGCACCAAGAATTAAAAAATCTGGTTTTTGTTTAGCTTTCAACTGAGTTGAAATCTTGGCGTATCCGGGATTATTCTTATTCAAAGCGTGAGCTTTATCGATTTTTTCTGGCAAATCCAACAACTGCATTTTGCCATCAAACTCCCAGTGGTAGGGAGGACAAAGGATGGTTTTTTGATGTACAGTTGATCGCACATATAGCGGATAGACGTGCCAGTGATAGTCGTAAGCATAGGCCCAACTCTTCTCGTAAACCCCAGCATTCACATAATACTGACCATTTCCCAAATCTAACCGATCCAAATGTAGTCTAATTTTGCCCTCACCTTTAACTAGGGGAACCAATCGACCCATTTGATTCGTATTGGTGTCGAAACAGTTTTGCCCGTCTTCCCGGCTAATTGTCACCCCAAAAATAGCAGCAGAAATCTGCTTGGGAACCGAATAATGAATTTCAATAGTCACAGCATCGCCGCTGTCAATTTCCTCATCCGGTAACACTTTTACATCGGTAATTTCTACTTCCAAAGAACCGAAGCGATTTTCATTAACTCGCAATTCCGAACCCGTGCTTGTGACTTCAGGAGGACGCATGGGAGTGCGTTTTTCAGTTTCGGCTCGCATTTCCGACAAATATTGACCAGCCACTACTTCCGGTTCCCCGTAAGCCATGATTGTACCGGATTTTAGCCACAAAGCCCGATCGCACAATTTCTGAATTTGTCCAGCATTGTGCGAAATCAAAACAATCGCACAACCTTTAGTCTTAAACTCAGTTATCTTATTCAAACATTTAGCTTGAAAAGCCACATCACCAACCGACAAATGTTCATCAACTAACAGCACTTCCGGATCGGTATGAATCGCCACCGAGAAAGCCAGCCGCATTTGCATCCCTGTACTATAAGTCCGCATCGGGCTGTCAATAAACTGTTGTAATTCTGCAAATTCCACAATATCATCAAATCGGCGCGCTGCTTCCCGGCGAGTCAAACCGGCCACCACCGCACCCACAAACACATTTTCTCGCCCAGTTAAATCGGAGTGAAAACCCGCACCCAAATCTAACAAACCGCCGATTCTACCGTTAACTTTAACAGTTCCTTCCTCAGCGCGACCGATACCGCCGACAAGTTGTAGCAGCGTCGATTTACCCGCCCCATTCTTGCCGAGAATGCCCAACATTTCCCCAGGAGAAACACTAAAACTGATATCTCGCAGCGCCCAAAAGTAAGCCTGCGGTTTCATCCGCCGCCACCCCCACAAAGCCGCCTCCATAATCGTAAAAGGTCGATCGGCACTGTAGCTATTAAACCGCTTCCCCAAACCTTTAACCACAATAGCTTGACGCATTTACAGTTCCTCCACGAAATGAGCACTTTGCCGTTTAAAAATCCCCAGTCCGATCGGCAACAGAACTGCTACAATCAAACTTACAGTTAATAGCGATTGCCAGTCTGGTTGCGTACCTTTCAAAAGTATGGCTCGGTAAGCTTCAATCAGAGCCACCATCGGATTAAACTGATAGAAAGGCAGAAACTCCTTCGGTATACTGTCGAGGCTGTAGAAAATTGGAGTCAGATAAAAAAGCATCTGCAAAACTACGCCCAAAGTGTGCTGAGTATCACGAAAAGTAACGTTAATGGCAGCGAGGGGATAAGCCAAACTTACCGTCAAAAAAAATTGAATCACCATCAAAACTGGCATATATAGCAGCACTGAATTCGGCTGAATTCCATCAATGGCCAGAAAGATAATTAGCACCGGTAGCGCTAGCAAAAAGTGAATTAATCCAGTAGTGGTTGTCACCACAGGCAAAATCGCGATCGGAAAATTTGGCTGTCGAATTAAAGCCCGGTTTCCAGTAATTAGTGCCGTTGCTTGAAATAGCGCCGTTTGAGTCCAAGTCCAAATTAATAAACCGCTAAAAGCAAAGGAAGAAAACTGCGGAACATTCACCGGAATTACAGTTTTGAACACAAACGAAAATACCGCCAACTGTAATAGCGGATTAATCAAAGTCCAAGCAATTCCCAAGGTCGATCGCTTGTAAAGTAGTTTCATATCGCGATCGACCAACTCCCGCAGCAAATCGAACAAATGAGCCATTCTGCGCCGTCGATAAACCAGCGTTTCCGTATTTCTCACCGCACACCTCCAACGACTACCTGCGGTTCAACCTGCTGCGGTTCAACATCAGGAAGCAGCGCCAAACGTTGAGCCTGTAACTGCGCTTCCCTGTAAGCAAAAGGACTCTGTAAAGCCCCCAGCAACTCGCTGACGACCAACTTGCGAGGGAACCAGCCCGGCTGTCTCAATCGTCGCAACAGCCACCAGTTCAGCCACTCAAACACCGCAAAGTGCAAAATTGCGCCGCGGCTGACAGTGCGGTTGCGATCGCACGTCAACAAATAAGCCCCAAAACCGCGCCCGTTGTCCCGTAGTTGGCGACTCAAAGCATCACCACTGCGCCTGTGTACGTGCCACACAAACGCTGTTGGTTCATAAAAAGTCGAGTATCCCTTCGCTAAAATCCGGTGAAACATCTCAATATCCCCAGCGCCCCTAGTCGGAGTCCCCACATCCAAAGCCGGGTCAAAATTGCCCACATCCTCAAACACTTGGCGACGGAAAGCCATATTCGCACCAACGCCGTAAGCGCTAGCCCACAGCAACTTCTGCGCTGTGAGGTTGCTACCGTCAACTTTAAAACAGTGGAGGTATTGCAGCATTCCTCCGTAGCCGAATTCGTATTGAATTTGAGCCTCTGTCTCCAATTCTGCCGGTGCAACTAAACCACTAACTGCCATGATTGTTGGGTCAACAAAACCCGCCGCCATACCTCGTAGCCAACCTCGATCGGGCCGCACGTCGTCGTCTGTAAAAGCAATAATCTCGTGGCTAGCTTCAGCGATGCCACGATTGCGAGCCCAGTCCAATCCTGGCCGTTCTTCCTTCACGTAGCGTACAGGCAATCGCGCGACCAATTCAGCGGTGCTGGTGTTGGAAGGAGCGTTATCTATAACGATGATTTCACGGTTGGGATAGTCGAGAGCGAGAATTGCTTCCAGAGCACCTTTGAGTAAGTCGGTGCGATCGCGCGTACAGATAACCACGCTAATTGGTGGTAGTAGATTATTTGGCTCTGCTTGAAGACCCAACTTTTCGGTCAGAATTACTTTAGTCAATTCCTTGCCTATTTGCTCGAAAATTGCCACTCGTACCTGCTCGGCCGGAATAATTGCTAGCCAAGGATTGTTGTACATTTCCACCCATTTGATAGGCACTCCCCGGTAGCGCACCAAAATGCGAATTTTTTCGTATACTTCCAGTCCCCGAATCGGATTTATTGGTTCTGAAAATTCGATATCAAGCAGTTTTACTGCCATAAATTGCTCCTAGAAATAGTGGGAATTGGGAATTGGGAATTGGGAATTGGGAATTGGGAATTGGGCATTACCATTGGTATCAACTTAAGCCTTAAAGCCTTGATAAATCTCGTTTTTCCCTAAGTCTAGATCCCCCTAAATCCCCCTTAAGAAGGGGGACTTTGAAAAAACTCCTGTCCCCCCCTTCTTAAGGGGGGCTAGGGGGGATCGAGCCTTAATAGTCAAACAGCAGTCTATAACTGGGTTTGACGTTAAATTGACACTCCTTGGGCATTACCAATTCCCAATTATTTAACAGCAAATTCATAACTTTCAACAACAATTAAAGGCTTAATTTCCTTGACGCCAGCACTTTTTGGCATACCATTAACCGCGATCGCCACTAGCAATTTATCCGACACCAGAGTTGCCAAAATCGGACGCAAATGAACGCCCCGCAGCGGTTCGACACCGAATTCGGGAGTGACGTGACCAACCGGAAGTTTACCGTAACGGAGGTAAATTCCATTAGGTCGTTTCTCGTCAATGATTCGTTCTGCTGCTTCCCAACCTTCCTGCAAATCAAGTTCAATTTCGTTTTCGCCCAAGTCAGTGCGGGCGGGCCCACCTTGCATAAAACTAGAAATTGCCGATCGACTTTTCAACTCATCCATCACCCCCCGGAAATACCAATAACCGCGCAATTTTGCCCGCACCCACCGCCAAGTTGTCCGCATCCCCAAACTTTCTAGAAAATCCAGAGATTTTCTCAGTCCCGCAGCCAACAAATCCACCGCCGCCGGCCAGAAAAAGGCGATCGTCGTCAAGATTTTATCTGCTAACGAGTAAGGAGTTTCGTAGTCCTTTACGTGCAGGATCGGTCTGAGTTCCGGGTGTCTGCGACCAATTAAAACATCCGATCGCCCTTCCTGACGAGCGCGGCGAAAAGAGCGATCGAGATTGTTAGTTTCGTGTTCGTAATGATACCCGACTGCATCCGGTGCGACCACAAAAGATACCCCAGCGTTCAGCAAGCGCATCCCCAATTCATAATCTTCCCCGCCACAGTTCCCAAAAGCAGAATCGAAGCCACCGAGACGCGCAAACAAATCTGCATCCAAGGAAAGATTGCCGCTGAGCAAATCTTCATAGGTAAATCTGTGAGTTGGCAGGCCCATCTGATAAAATTTTTCTTCCCACCAAGACCGCACTTCTACATCAAAAAATCTAGTTCCTCCCTGCAACTTGGGCGGGTAAGGGCCCATGACAGCGCAGCCGGAACGCTCTTGGTGAGCGCGCGTGTGGCTTTCCACCAGCAGCGGCATCGCTTCAATGTCATCATCTAGAAATAACAGCAATTCTCCCGTAGCAGCCGCTGCTCCAGTGTTGCGGGCGATCGCAGCACTGCGGCAAGTTACCTCAATAACGTGCAGTTTAAACGGAGCTTTGTAATCTTTAAGCACAGCCAAAGTATCGTCAATGCAGTTATCTGCGACCACCGTTACTTCCATAAGGTCGATCGGATAAGTTTGCGAGTGCAAAGCATCAAGAGCGCGCCGCAGCGAAGAACTTCGGTTATGAGTCGGAATAATTACGCTAACGGTTGGATTTTCCCTGTTCATCTTAATAATTGGTAATTGGAAATTCTGACTGTTGACTAATGACTACTGACTAATCACTTCTTCCTTAATTTCTTCTAACTGCTTGCGAGAAGCAAAATAAGCCATCGGCCCGCTAATGCAGCCCCGCAGTTGAGCCAAAAGCAAATCGCTCGGAACACTATTAGGCCGATCGCGCAAAGAAGCAACTAACTCGGGCAATTGTTTGTGCCGCAGCCATCCCCAAGCCAGCAGAGGCACGCTAAACTCTCTGTTGACCACAAACATCCGCGTCCAGAAAGCATAGACTCCGATGCCGTAGCCTTGGAGCGTTTTCCGCAGTTCTTCCCAGGTACGGCGGTGGCGATGCCAGCTCAAAGCTCTCGGATCGTAGACAATGCGGTAGCCCGATCGCAAAATGCGGGCAAACAGTTCGCAGTCTTCACCGCCGACAGTCGGCGTTCCCGCGCCTAAAGCTTCGTCAAAGGAGCCAATGCAGTCGATCGCGCTTTTCCGCAAAGCCATACTCGCCGAAACCCCCACCGGAGCCACAATCAGCGGGTTCCACTTAGCCCCATCAAAAACTCGGCGATCGAAGCCCCGCCCGTGGGGGCTGTAGCGCTCAAACCACTCTTGGGCTTCTGTTTCGAGTTCTAGGGGCATAATTAGCCCCGTAACGCACATCACGCGGGGATCGCTGAAATTTCGCAAGAGCGATCGAAGCCAATTCGGATCGGGCACCGCATCGTCATCTGTCATCGCTACAATGTCGCCCTTAGCTTCTCGCAAAGCTCGGTTGCGGGCGGCGCTCGACCCCGGTACGTCTTCCCGCACATAGCGGACTTTCGGGTAATTTTTGACCAATTCCCTAGTAGCGTCGGTAGCCGGACAGTTGTCAATTACCAAGTATTCCTGACCGTCATCGGGGAAGCGCATAAATCCTTCCAGACACCGCTGCAAATCTTCCGGGCGATCGCGCGTGCAAACCGCTACAGTGGCGATCGGCATTGCCTGCACCTGCCCGCGTTCGTCCCATTCCAGGGCATCGTAGAGCCAATTTTTCCAAAGGTTCTCCCCCGTAGCGTTCATCAGTGTTTCCCGCAATTGAGATCCGTCTATGCGACCTCCGACTACGGCCAAAGTCGCTTGACCGATCGGTTTTCCGTGCAGTCGAATTAAAACCAAGGCTTTGCTGTAACGCTCCTCAACCGTAATTTCTGGCGGGAGTTTGGAGATTTCCAGGTCAAGAATAGCTGTTGCCATGAGTTATGCCATCTTAGATTTTATTTTTTAGATTTTAGGTTTCGAAAAACTCATAGATACTCAGTATTTTACCGGATGTATTTTAGCTAAAATTGTTGTAGGGGATAGCAACTTATCAATGCCATACTTGCCGTTAGCGAAGCCCTCGAAGAGGATCGCCAATCGCGAATCAAACATAAAGCCTCATTTTTGTTATTGCTGTTATTTATTTTTACTTTCGATGACCCGCTAATGTCAAGTTTTTTTCCTAGATAATTTTTCCCGCCGAAAACCATCGCCGTCGAGGTTTGTGTCAATTGCCAGTGTTATTGGCGGCGGACGCGCCAGCAAGCCTCCCCATTCATGCCAAATCTAAAGACCCGATTTTTGGAGAAAACCGGGTTAGTATGATCGATCATTTCAGCATTAATTGCGATCGGGTAATATTCTAGACAAAATACCAAACAATTAAACAATCTCGCAATTCAAACTTTCGCCAGTAGTAGTTCTGGTCTAACAATTCCCCCTATCAAACTAAGCCCAACTCCGGTGAAAAAGCATCGCCCTCACCGCCTCGCCAACTCCCCGAAGCCAGTAAAATCCGCACCTTCAATGCTAGACGCTATCGAAACTAGCACCCCCTCAAATCAGCCGCTCAAAAATCAACTCCCTGCAATTTTGCACCATTTAACCGCGCATCCCGCAAGCAAGCACCAGTCATAAAAGCCCTCCGCATCTCCGACCAATCGTTAACTTAACCATTTGTTTAAAAAAATATCTCAATTCCAATTATCATACCTTGAACCGAACTCCAATCGACATTTATTACTAAACTTTACAATTCAAATTTCTAAAACTTTGTCACCTCTAGAAAACAGAATAGCGAAAAAATCAGCAGAGGTCACAAATATTAAAATCAAACCGTCAATAACAGCGAAGTAACCTAGTTGTCGCCGCGTTCAGTCCATCACTTCCACGCAGCCGCAGACGAGTCAGGCGAATCAAATCCGAGCATTCAAATCATGGAAAAAAACCACCCCAAAATCCCATAAATTTGCGAAAAACAAGAAGTTAATCCAGCACTAGCCGTCGGCGGATATACATTCATGTGGCAGACAACCCTCGACAAAAACAAAGAACCAAACCCAAATTACGCAGCAATTATAGTAGATATTCCCGCTCCCAACAATCCGCAATCTGGAAAATTCCTCCGCAACCAAGGCTATGTATAGCAGTTGACAGTTGACAGTTGACAGTTGACAGTTGGTTCTTAACAGTGAGACTGTTTATGATGGCGGGTTTGAGGATACAGCATATTCCATGTATGTGTGGTACACCCGATCTTGTCGATCTATGTAGTTAGTTGACCAAGAGTTTTGCTACTGTAGTTCATGAACCTGGAATATGCTGTATATTCATGAGTTCCTGAATCTCCTAATCGATGTGGCGGTTGCTATAGAAGGAATAGCAGTTATCGGGAGATACCCGTAGCGCGGGAAAACGTCAAAAAAGCCCGATCGGTAAAGCTCCGATTTCGCGACTTGGCGCACGAACTCGCGGACGCTAAATTCGCCACGGATGAAGATTTGTAAAGATTTGTCAACATCTTTGGGCCGCTGAATTAAAATCTTCTCATAAAAAAGACCAGCTTTTAGCAGGCGCAAATTGTGAAAAAAGGTTTAAAACTCAGAATATGAGATGGAGTTTGCAGCTTGTAAAAGCTGCAATAAAATGTAACTTTTGATGCCAGAACCAGTAGCATTAACTTTGTCGAAAGCCCAATGCCCGTAAGGTCGATGCCTTCGGAAAATCGCTTTCGTGTTCCTAGCGTTCCATCAAACTTAAGTGCAATTACTTTCCTTGCACGCGAGCCGGAGCCTGCGAGCAAACATTTAACTCCAAGGCTGACGCACCACAACTTTGTGGATAAACGGGGGTTTTTTTAGCGTCCGCACCGGCGGCAACAAAGTCTATTTGTCCATAAACCCGGTTTCTGAGTCCACGACTGAATTCGATCGACGAAGATGCAGTGGCGATCGGTCTTTCAATCTGACGATACTGCAAGTTTCGCGCAAAGCAGGGAGCTAAACGCAGTGATGGATCTCGATTGTTTACCTTACGGCGCAGGCCACGCACAAGAAGGGGTCTGTCTGCTAGTGCGAATGGGGCCGCACCGAATTTTACTCGACTGCGGTGTAGAGGATATCACACCCCTGTCAGCGACACCCGATCGATCGCTGCCAGCCGATTTTGTGGTGTGTACCCACGCCCACTCCGACCACGCCAGAGGTTTGCTAGCACTCCACCAGTCTTTCCCCCACTTGCCAATTTACGCAAGCGTTGTGACAGCGCGACTGCTACCGCTCAACTGGCCCTCGATAGCTCAGCAGCCGGAGTCGCATTTCTGTCAGGCACTGCCTTGGCAGTCGCCGATCGAACTGCGCCCGGGACTGAGCGTGCAGTTGTTCCCGTCGGGCCATTTGCCCGGAGCGGCGACTGTGCTGCTGACTTATGCCGCCCCCCACCGCACCTACACCCTGGTTTACACCGGCGACTTTTTTCTGTCTAATTCTCGTTTGGTAGAAGGTTTGCCGCTGGGAGAACTTAGGGGAATGAAGCCCGATGTGCTGATTGTCGAAGGCAGTTACGGTACGGCGCGACACCCTCACCGCCGACAACTAGAAAATCAGTTAGCCGATCGCATCCACCGCGCCATCGCCGACGGGTACTCGGTACTGCTGCCCGCACCGGCCCTCGGTTTGGGTCAAGAACTGCTGATGCTGCTCCGCAGCCACCACTACTTCACAGGCCGCGACTTGGATATTTGGGTTGACGGCACTGTCGCTGATGGTTGCGACGCTTATCTGGAACTGCTGCCCCAATTTCCCACCGCCGTCCAAAATTTTGCTCTGCACCAGCCTTTGTTTTGGGACGAAAGGGTGAAACCCCGCGTCCGTCGGGTGTCTGCCGAACAGCGCCCCGGATTGGGCAAAACGCCTTGTATTGTAATTACAGACAAGTTTGCTGATTTGGGTTTGTATGTTGCCGATCGGACAAATCCTTGGATTTTGCTCGCACCTCAAAAACCCGGATATCCCGTCAAGGAATGGCTCGGCAACGGTTGCGAATCTGGAGTCAGAAGCGTTGAAACTTATCTGCTAGCCGAACACTGCGACGGCCCGGGAACTACCCAGCTCATCCACAACTTGCGTCCCCAGCACGTAATTTTGATCCACGGTTCCCCTGCATATCTGGCTGACTTGGCTAACTTGGACGAGCTGCGAAACCGCTATCAGTTGCACACTCCGGCGGCCGGCACAGTTGTCGAATTGCCGATCGGGGAAATGTTTTTGCAGCCCGCGATCCCAGAAACTAACTATGAGGGAGAACTCAGCGAATTGGGGACAGAGGTAGCAATTAGCTTACCGAGTCCGATTACAGCCGATCCTCGGTGGGCAAATTTTGCCGATACTGGTTTGGTAGAAGCGCGCTGGCAAGGCGAAGAACTGGTACTGCGCGGCCTTTCCCAGCGGGAACTGCTTTTTCAAGGCGGTGCCGTTCAAGCCAACCTCGAATGCTGTGGCAATTGCCAGCACTACCGCGGCCAGCGCTGTTGGAACCAGTCCAGTGCTTTGTTTGGCTTTAAAGTCACTCCCGACGGTTTCTGTCCGGTGTTTGAACCCATACCGGATTCCGAACTTTTCCTAGACGGGGAAACAGAAGCCGAATAAGCTGTCGGGAACCTCGCAACCACCCCGCAGGCAAAGAAAACAATTGTGACAGTTGGCGATCGCACCCCGGCAAAAACCCGGTTTAAGCAACGGCAAGCTCTCACCCATTTAATTTGTCAACTACTGTGTAAGTGAACTACTATGGCGTGGGCAGAAAAGCCTGCCATAAACCTTAAATTTAAATGCAAAATAGCTCATATCAAATCCGCTCTTCATCGGAATGATATAATTGTAGGGACACGGCACTGCCGTGTCCCTACAATTAATGGAGTAGGGACACGGCACTGCCGTATCCGAACTATCATTCCGATGCAACCGGAAACGATATCATTTGGTGACAACCCAGAAAATTTTTGGCTTAAACCCGCTTTTTTTCCTTAATTATTCCAAAAAAAAGGGAGAAAAGTCGTTTTCTTTTCCCCCAAATATTCCTTTTGCCTCAAGCGTGAGTACAAAACTAATCTAAATTCGAGTCCGGGTAGTGATTGCGAATTTGTTCAGCTTCAGGACAATCGTCAGAAACTAGGGGTTCGCAGTTAGTTCTCGACACCGAAGCCAACTTCTGGGACACAGCTCCAATACTTTCTAGACGCACCATTTCTTCCCAGGAGCTAATTTCATCTTCTTCGTCGGTTTCGTAGCGCAGCGTGACTAGATCCCCTTCAATATCTAGGATACGAGCGCGCTCTATCCAACGTTGCTGATCTCGAAGAAAAATAGAAACCTCACGACCATCACAACAGAGTTGATAGATTTTGCGCTGTAGCATTTGTCAGTTCTCCTGCGCAGTGTATGTATTCAAAAAGATTGCCTGTTTACAGTAACGTACTTTGGGTTTTACATCGGAAGGTACAGCCATATCGACTGACCAGTTTCACGTTTTCTGAAACTTCAACACCGATGGGAGTTACTAAATTTGATTTTACCACCAAATCTATCCAGTACGCCATTTATCCAAATACAGGTTTTGCAGTCGGTAACATCTCTCGCTAGAGGCATTTGCCAAAATAGATCCGAGAATCATGACTTGACGGAGCGAAAGCTCAAACACCCACACTCAAACAACGACCATAAAAACAGACTCTGCTTTGGAAATCTCGCTCTCTTTTGCCTCTAGTCGCTAGAGAATCCTCAAGTTTGGACGTTAGGGTTAGTTCGATCGCCCCCACTACCGCATCAGGACTCAATCTCCAATCTAAAATAGACGCGATCGCTCCAAAGCGACACTCTAACAACGACAATAACAACAGACTCTGCAAGGAAATCTCGATTCTTTTTGCCTCAAGTCGCTCGGGAACCCTCTTGTTTCGACGGCGAGTTCGATCGGCCTGTACCGCAGTTGGACTCAATCTCAAACCTCAAATCTCAAATTGATCGACCGGATTGTGATAAAAATCACTGACAACAGGCAGCCTCTAAATGTAGAAAATGGTGGCGGCCAACAACCAGCTTCAAAACGGGCAGCGGAACCTGTGGCGGTTAAGCTAAGAGAATTGCATTTCCGTTCAATAACAATTGGAGTCAGCGCTCAAGAGCGTGTTAAGGAGACTAATTGATGGTATACGCAGAAAATTGGTCGCAGCCGTCTATCTTGGAGCTAGCGCGATCGGGCAACTTTCAAGCCCTGAATTACTGGATTGACAGCTTGCTCAGACCCGAAGGGATTTATGCCCGCGTCGAACAGGCAAGCGCTGGCTGCGTCCAAATCCTAGTAGAATTCCAGCGCGAATTGGCGCCAGACCATACATTACTGGGGAGCACTCTCCGGGAAGGCTTAGTCAAATTTATATGTCACCAACTATGGAGGCTCAACTCGCCAGCAGTAGAAGGCGTGCGAATTCATGCGCGCTTGGCTGGGGAACCAGAGATTCTCTGGAAACAGTCAGTGCGAATTGTCACTCCAGCAAACAGCCGCCAGCGGCGTTACCGTTCCCTACTGGTCGTCGATTGGGTTAAATTTAAAACATATCGTTCTCTGCTGCTAGTGGGATCGGCACTGGCCTCATTTATTCTAGGGTGTTGGGTGAGCTACCACGAGGCTCTGGCCCTGCGGTTAGTATCCCCAGTCTCCCCGTACCAGCAAGCTGCGGTAATGTCGGGGCCGCCTCCAAAACGTCCAGATGCGGTGCAAGCGGCCTTAGAAGTCGTACCCGTAATGCACCAAAAGCAAGTTGCCAATCCCTATGACCCAACCGTAACGCTGATGTTCGGAGGAAATGTAAATCTATTGGATGCGCTAGCAGGATCGATCGGCAACGATTACCATTGGGCTTTTGCCAATATGGACGAGTACCGGCAAGCAGATGTGGCAATGGTTAACCTAGAAAACCCCCTGACTAGCTCTACCTTGAGCCGCAGTAAAAAACAATTAAATTTAAAAGCCGATCCAGAATCCGTGAAAGTATTAACGGCAGGAGGAGTGGATATTGTCAATCTGGCAAATAGCCACGCTATGGATTACGAGGAACCGGGGCTGGTGGAGACTATAAATACTCTAAATAATGCTGGGATTGGGCATCTGGGAGCCGGCAGAGATATTAAAGAAGCGAGGCGTCCAGATATTATTGAGGTTAAGGGTCAGAGGATCGCGTACCTCGGTTATTACGATGCCGACCTTCACGCCGCCGACCAAGGGAAAGCTGGCACTAACGCCCGTCGCAACAATCGCGTGGCAGAGGATATTCGAGCTCTCAGGGGTCAGGTAGACTGGATTATTGTTAATTACCACTGGGGAGTCGAATTGGCAGATTATCCCGGAGACTGGCAGATAGATTTGGCTCGGTTCACGATCGACCAAGGAGCAGATTTGGTCGTAGGACATCACCCCCACGTCCTGCAAGGTGCAGAAATTTACAAGGGCCGCCCGATTGTTTACTCCCTGGGTAATTTTATATTCGGCGGGAATGCTCGCAGCGATTACGACACCGCAGTCCTGAAAGTATCGCTCAAAGACCGGAATATGAAGGTAGAATTTCTGCCTGTGGAGGTGAAAAAATTTCAACCGAGGGTTGTGAAGGGAGCTGCGGGCTCGCGCATCCTCAAACACGTCGAGCAAATTTCTAGTATTTTCGATCGACCGATGCGATCTTCTGTCGTTCTCGATGCCCCAATCAACCCAGCAACAGCACCAAAGAGTCCAAATTCGACCTTGCCAGGAGCACCAAAGAGCAGTACCCCAGCCCCCCTGACGGGTGAAAGCAATATGCCAGCCCCTCAACAACCCAAACCTAATTTGATTTTGCCCGCCTTGCCTGCTGCCCCCAAACAGCCGGACAACTCCTCATTTTTTCAGAATGGGACAGGGCCTGCAATTGAGTCAAGCCCGCCTCGGAATCAAGATTTGCCGCCGCGCATCTACCGCAATAAACCTGAAAATCCCAGCCGGGAAGCCGAGCCGTTTACCAAAGAACCATTTATCAAAGAACCGTTTATTTCGCCTCCATCTCCGAGTCTAGGAGGAGTTCCCAGTCCCCAAAGCTATCTTCCCCCGAGTCGGGATCTATCTTTCAAAGTCGCACTCACAGAGCAGCCGACAAACACGATCGTTCCAGACAAAATCCGCAACCCCTCCGGGCCACGGATCGCCCTGCCTCCTATAGCTGCGAGCATTGGTTAGCCGGTGGGAGTCGGAGCTTTGGATGCAGGGGCCCGAGTCAGGGCGGTAATGGGTGAAAATCAACTACCAACGACCGATTATTAACAACGATTTACCGGAAACTTGGGTAAAAGCCCCGTCGTTCACGACAGCTTTATTTAGGACTCTGCTGGATAAAAAGTAATTAGGCATGGTAATATCGTCTCATGATAGTAAGAGAAGCAAAGCTAAAAAACGGAACAGGAGAGCAGTATTCAGCACTCGATGAAGCCATCCAGACAGCGCAGTTTATTAGAAATAAAGCTGTGAGATTTTGGATGGATAACAAGAAGGTTGGTAAGGCAAACTTGTATACACTATGCAAGGATCTAGCTAAAGAGTTTCCTTTCGCTAATAAATTGAATTCAGCAGCCAGACAAGCTAGTGTAGAACGTGCTTGGGCAGCTATCTCTAGCTTTTATACTAGATGTAAAGAAGGTGCGAAAAAGAAGGGTTATCCTAAGTTTAAAAAATATTTCCGCTCAGTAGAGTATAAGGTTTCAGGCTGGAAACTATCCTTCGATTGTATGAGCATTAACTTCACAGATGGTTTTGAGATTGGGACTCTATCACTATTTTGTAACAAAGAAACACGGTCAGATCTCCACACCTTAAAAATCAACCGTGTCAGGGTAGTGAGACGAGCGGATGGGTATTATTATGCTCAATTTTGCTTTGATGCCACCCGCAAAGAGGAAGGAGTGTATACAGGTGATGTTGTGGGATTGGATCTAGGGTTGAAATACTTCACCAAAGACCAAAATGATAATGCTGTCATCTACCCTCAATTCTTGCGAAAGTCTGAATGCAAATTAAAAAAAGCTGCTAGACGGTTAAGCAAGAAGTTTGTTAAAGGTGCAAAACCTCAATCAAACAACTATCATAAAGCACGGAAACGACTAGGAAGAGTTCATCTCAAAATTCAACGCCAGCGGAAAGATTGGGCGATAAAGCTTGCCCGAAACGTAGTGATGTCTAACGATGTCGTGGTGTACGAAGATTTGCAGATTGCCAACATGGTCAAAAATCATCACTCTTGCAAGTCAATTTCCGACGCTAGTTGGTATCAATTCATTCAATGGCTGGAATACTACGGGAAAATCTGGGATAAAGTAGTGATTGGGATTAACCCAGCTTACACATCTCAAGATTGTTCTAATTGCGGTCGTCGAGCGAAAAAATCACTCAGCACCAGAACTCACTCATGCGCTAATTGTGGAGTAGAGATTTGTCGCGATACGAATGCGGCGCTCAACATCCTCAAAAAAGGTATGAAAATGTTGGGTGTTGAACGGCAACACGGTACCGTCTTTAGCAAGAGGAATCCGCCTTGAAAGAGGGAAAGCATGAGGAGAAGACCACCTCTGCTATTGATGGGCAACTTGAAATAGTAAGTGGACTTCATTGAGTCATGAATTAGAATCCTCGTGCGTTTACGCCGAGGAGTATGTCAATAACAACCAATGATCGACGACCTAGTACCAATGACAAATGTGTTTGCGATCGCGCTGAAGCAAAAGCAGTACAAAACCTATATCCTCTCCGACGAAACCGCTAACTCTACTCTAGAAGTTGTGCCGGAACGGGGCGGTATTGCCACTAGCTGGTTGGTTGAAGGCAAAGAAATGTTCTACTTGGACGCGGAACGGTTCGCCAATCCCGATCGGACTGTACGCGGCGGGATTCCCATCTTGTTTCCCATCTGTGGCAATCTCCCCGACAATACTTACACCCACAAGGGAGTCGAGCGAAAGCTCAAACAGCACGGCTTTGCTCGCGACTTGCCTTGGACGGCGACACAACAAGTTACAGATGGTTGCGCCGCTCTTACCCTGGTGCTTGAGAGCAACGAGAAGACCCAGGCTGTTTATCCTTTTGATTTTCAATTAGCTTTTACTTATCAAATTAAAGGCAATTCTTTGGAAATTGTGCAGCAATACACTAATCTTGGTGCCGAGCCCATGCCCTTTTCTAGCGGCTTGCACCCTTACTTTTTAGCTCCAGACAAGACAAATCTGCGCTTTGAGATTCCCGGGATGCAGTATAGAGATCAGAACACCCACTCTAAGGGTTATTTCACTGGGGTTTTTGACCCGACGCTGGATGAAATTGATGTTTCGTTTGACGAGCTGACCGGGCTGGCTGCTACTGTCACTGACGCGGCGCGGGGCTTGCGGCTCACCCTCAGTTACAATTCCAGCTACGGGAAGTTGGTTTTCTGGATGGTGAAGGGCAAGGATTTTTACTGTTTGGAACCTTGGACTGCTCCTCGGAATGCGCTAAACACAGGCGAACACTTGATTTATTTGCAGCCGGGAGCGACTTGCCAGATGCTGGTTCGCATGACTGCAACTTTTTTTTGAAAAAGACTTGCTATTTAAAATGATGGGTGCTACTATTAGAAATTGTGTGCGGTAACAATGTTTGCGCGGGTCGCTAGCTCAGCGGTAGAGCATTCGGCTTTTAACCGATTGGTCTCGGGTTCAAATCCCGGGCGACCCATAAAAAAGTTTGGAATTGAGAATTTTGAGTTTTGAGTTGAATGCTCGGAACTCAAAATTTGTTTTTTGAACTTTGTAACTAGAAATCTGGAAAGATAGTGCGCGATTGGTGGCAAATTGTCTTAATATCATCGTAAGAATTGAGCTTGTCCAAAATCCACTGCCCAGAAATCACAAATAATTAGGAGGAATATCTATGGCGCTTGTACCTATGCGACTGCTGCTCGACCACGCGGCTGAAAACGGTTACGGCTTGCCGGCTTACAACGTTAACAACATGGAGCAGATCCAAGCGATCATGCGCGCTGCTGATGAAACCAACAGCCCCGTGATTCTGCAAGCTTCTCGCGGCGCTCGCACCTACGCTGGGGAAAATTTCCTGCGCCACTTGATTTTGGCCGCAGTTGAAACCTATCCTCATATTCCCATTTGCATGCACCAAGACCACGGCAATGCCCCTGGTACTTGCTATTCTGCCATGCGCCAAGGTTTTACCAGCGTCATGATGGACGGTTCTCTCGAAGGAGATGCTAAAACTCCTGCTAGCTACGAGTACAACGTCCAAGTTACTCGCGATGTGGTGAATGTTGCTCATTCGATCGGCGTTAGCGTCGAAGGCGAACTGGGTTGCTTGGGTTCTCTGGAAACAGGAATGGGCGAAGCTGAAGACGGCCACGGCTTTGAAGGTGCTTTGTCTCACGATCAATTGTTGACAGATCCCGAACAAGCTGTTGATTTCGTTGAGCAAACCGGCGTTGATGCTCTAGCAGTAGCGATCGGCACTTCTCACGGCGCTTACAAGTTCACTCGCAAGCCGACTGGCGAAATTTTGGCAATCAGCCGCATTGAAGAAATTCACCGCCGCTTGCCGAATACTCACTTGGTAATGCACGGTTCTTCTTCTGTACCCCAAGAATTGCTGGAAATCATCAACAGCAACGGTGGCAAAATCCGCGAAACCTACGGCGTACCTGTGGAAGAAATCCAAAAGGGCATTAAGTGTGGTGTTCGCAAGATCAATATCGATACTGACAACCGTTTGGCAATTACTGCTGCGGTACGTCAAGCTTTGTTTGCGAAGCCAGACGAATTCGATCCTCGTCACTTCTTGAAGCCATCGATCAAGTTTATGCAAAAAGTTTGTAGCGATCGCTATCAATCTTTTGGCGCAGCCGGCCATGGTACGAATATCAAGCAAATGTCTTTGGACGATTTTGCAGCTAAGTATGCTAAGGGCGAATTGAGCTCTACTGTTAAGAAGACTGTAGCTGTTTAAGAATTTGAGGTTTTAGATTTTAGATTTGTCTGAGGTCTAAAGTTGGGATTTCCGGGTAGCTTTGAAGTTGCCCGGTTTTTGTTTGTGGACAGAAACCTCTGCGAGTCATATCAATTCCGGCTGCGCCGGAATTATATAGAGGACACGGCAGTGCCGTGTCCCTACCTTGATTAATTGTAGGGACACGGCACTGCCGTGTCCTGATTTCGGGTTATATTAATTCCGATGCTACCGGATTTGAGATCATTCAAGAAATCAGTGGCAATCGTAACAAGCAAGCAATTACAACGGTACTGAGAAGTCAGATCAAATCCGCGCTTCATCATCCGTCCTGAATCCGCCACCAAATCATCTAGCAACGGGTAAGTTTTTCGAGTCACAGTCAACAGCCAACAGCCAACAGCCAACAGCCAACAGCCAACAGTCAACAGTCAACTCTCTCATAAAGTCTGGTCGATCGCCCCAAAAATGAAAATAGAGGGACACCTGCCCGTGCAAAACAGACTGCAATCTTGACAGTAGATTTTTAGTTAGCTGTCGGAAAAATCCTGGGATCTGGGGCATGAGTAGCATTAGACACAGAAACCGGGTTAAAAGTTTCATTCTCGCGATCGGGATCGAAAAAAATGTTACGTTATGTGATGTCAAGATATCAGGAATATCTCATGGGTAACGTCCAAGCAACTTTTAGGGCTACCGAAAAAGCCTTTCATATTGAGGGATATGAAAAGATCGACTTCAGCCTGCTTTACGTGGATGGAGCCTTTGGACTTGAGAACTCTGAAATTGCAGAGAGCTACCGTCACTTCGGGCGCTGTTTAATGGTTGTAGACAAAACAGTCTACGGTTTGTACGGTCAGCAGATGCAGGCTTACTTCAAGCATCATGAGATTGACTTAACAGTCTTTCCGGTAACAATCAAGGAAACAGACAAGACGCTACGGACTTTTGAGAAGATTGTAGATGCGTTTGCAGACTTTGGGCTGGTGCGGAAAGAGCCTGTTTTGGTCGTTGGTGGTGGTTTAACTACTGATGTGGCTGGGTTTGCCTGTTCTACTTACCGCCGTCGCACTAACTATATTCGAGTCCCCACGACGCTGATTGGGTTAATTGATGCGAGTGTCGCCATCAAAGTCGCCGTCAACCACGGTAAGTTAAAGAATCGTCTCGGTGCTTATCACGCTTCTGGAAAGGTGATTCTGGACTTCTCGTTCTTGAAAACGCTGCCTGTGGATCAGGTGCGTAACGGGATGGCAGAGTTGATCAAGATTGCTGTCGTCGCCAACAGCGAAATTTTTGAGTTGTTGGAAAAGCATGGCGAAGCACTTTTGCATACTCATTTCGGCTACTTGAATGGTACGCCTGAACTCCGGGAGGTGGCTCACAAGGTCACGTATGATGCGATTAACACCATGTTGGGGCTGGAAGTTCCTAACTTGCACGAGCTCGATCTCGATCGAGTGATTGCATACGGTCATACCTGGAGTCCTACCCTGGAACTAACGCCGGAGATTCCGATGTTCCACGGTCATAGTGTCAACATTGATATGGCATTCTCGGCAACCATTGCTCAGCACCGAAGCTATATTTCGATCGAAGATCGCGATCGGATTCTCGGCTTGATGAGCCGCATCGGTTTGGCGATTGATAGCCCTTATCTCACCTCTGAGTTGTTGTGGAAAGCCACAGAATCGATCAGCCGGACGCGGGATGGTTTGGTGCGGGCCGCAGTTCCCAAGCCGATCGGAAGCTGTGTGTTCATGAATGATTTGACCCGGGCCGAGTTGGATGAGACCCTCGCAATCCACAAGGAAATTTGCCGTGGCTATGCTCGCGGTGGAGATGGTGAAGATATGTATATGTCGTTAGAGACGGCTAGCGCTCCCATTGCAGCAGGGGTGCAAGCGTGACAGTAGCCCCCAGACCTGTGACGCCGCTGGGCATCCTGGCAACAAAACTCGAACATCTCACACAGCAAATAGAAGCCTTAGATAGCATTGATGCAAATCTAAAGGCCCAATTGCGACAAGCTAGCGAGTTGGCAAGTGGGTTAGATCCTTACATCAACCGCTGTACAACGCCGGAGTCTCCGGCCTTGGCAGCCCTGGTTAAGCGCACCCAAGCCGAAAATTGGAGCAAGCGGTTTTCCGACAGCGAGACTGTCCAGCAGTTGGAGCAAGAAATGCTCTCAGGACATCTGGAAGGTCAAACTCTCAAGTTTTTTGTGCATTTAACTCGGGCGAAGCGAGTCTTAGAAATCGGTATGTTTACCGGCTACTCTGCCCTCGCGATGGCTGAAGCGCTGCCCGATGACGGTGAAGTGGTAGCGTGCGAGGTAGATGCCTACGTGGCCGAGTTCGCTCAGCAATGTTTTAAGGAGTCTCCCGACGGACACAAAATTTCCGTCAAGGTTGCTCCGGCGCTGTTGACTCTCAAACAGTTAGCCGCCGACAAAAGTCAGGTGTTCGATTTAGTCTTTATTGATGCCGACAAGGCTGGATATGTAGACTATTTGAACTTGTTGCTAGACAGCCAACTTCTAGCACCTAATGCTTTGATTTGTGTGGACAATACCCTCATGCAGGGACAGCCTTACATATCGGGTGAGGCTACTGTTAACGGGGCGGCGATCGCCAAATTCAATCAGGCAGTTGTAGACGATCCTCGGATAGATCAGGTGCTGCTCCCGTTGAGAGATGGTCTCACGCTGATCCGCCGAGTTTAGGCGACAATCCTACACCTTGCTGGTTGCAGTAAGGTGTAGGATTGTCATGTTTCAGTTTTTGTTTTTTGTAATAGAAGAAAAGCGTGACGCAAAAAATATCGATCGCAGGGATGCAGCCCGATCGTCAAACAATCGCAGGTAACGGGTGGCTGCAAAATTCAGTGAAAACAGTTGCAACTCTGAGCCTGCTGCTGTTGGTACTACCGCTAAATATCACTTTAACGGCGATCGCCTTGCTCACGGCAATCCTAGTTAGACCGTTTCAGTCTAGGACTGTAGCAGCCAATCCTCAAACGATCCTGGTCAGTGGTGGCAAGATGACCAAGGCTTTGCAGTTAGCCCGATCGTTCCATCAGGCCGGTCATCGGGTAATTTTGATCGAATCACACAAATACTGGTTAACCGGGCATCGCTTTTCTTGGGCAGTTGACAAGTTTTATACTGTACCAAATCCTCAAGCCAAGGACTATATTGATGCGCTATTAGAAATTGTCCAAAAAGAAGGAGTTGATGTTTACGTCCCGGTTTGCAGTCCAGTTGCTAGTTATTACGATGCTCTAGCCAAACAAGCATTATCGCCTCATTGCTTCGTCATGCACTTCGATCCAGAAATGGTTCAGCAATTGGATGATAAATCTCAGTTTTCCGCAGTCGCACAATCATTAGGTCTTTCTGTACCTGAGTCATACTGCATCACCCAACCGAGTCAGGTGCAGGAATTTGATTTTTGTGGACAAGAAAGCAAATACATTATTAAGAGCATTCCCTACGACTCTGTGCGGCGATTAGACCTGACTAAACTACCATGCAGTACACCAGCAGAAACAGCGGCATTTGTCAAAGATTTGCCGATTTCTGAGCGCAATCCTTGGATTATGCAAGCGTTTATTCCCGGGCAAGAATACTGCACCCACAGCACAGTCCGCGATGGGGAACTGCGGCTGCATTGTTGTTGCAAGTCGTCAGCATTTCAGATTAATTATGAAATGGTGGATCATCCAGAAATCGAAGCATGGGTGAGACGGTTTGTTGGTGGTTTGAATTTAACTGGGCAAGTTTCCTTTGATTTCATTCAAGCCCATGATGATGGACGCATTTATGCGATCGAGTGCAATCCTCGCACTCATTCAGCGATTACCATGTTCTACAACCATCCCGATGTGGCAAAAGCTTATTTAGAAACTGAGCCTTTGTCTGATGTAATTCAACCACTCCAATCTAGTCGCCCAACCTATTGGATTTACCATGAAATTTGGCGGTTGGTGACGAATTTGCTGTCTCCGGCCCAGACTTGGCGCAGGCTGCAAATCATTGCTAGCGCCAAAGATGCGATTTTTGAATGGTCCGATCCACTACCGTTTTTGATGGTTCACCACTGGCAAATACCTTTGTTGTTGCTGGGAAATTTGCGGCAGTTAAAAGGCTGGATTCGGATTGATTTTAATATTGGTAAGCTGGTCGAATTGGCGGGAGATTAATTATGTCGGTATTGCGTGTTTTGCATTTGGTAGGGTCTACTGTTGACGAGTTTTATTGCGATTTATCGCGGCTTTATGCCGAAAATTGTCTGGAATTTACTGCTAATGCAGCACTTTATGAATTTCATATTGCCTACATTTCGCCCGCTCGCCAATGGCGGTTTCCGAAATCCCTGAGTCGCGAGGATCTCGCCGTAGCCAAGCCCTTGTCCTTAGCTGAAGCAGTGCAGGTTTTGACAGCACTCAACATTGACGTAATGTTACCGCAAATGTTTTGCCTTCCTGGCATGACATACTATCGATCTTTATTTGATTTGCTGAAGATTCCCTACGTCGGAAATACTTCTGATGTGATGGCGCTGACTGCGAACAAAGCGAAAGCAAAAGCCGTTGTGGCTGCCTCCGGTGTCGCAGTGCCGAAAGGAGAATTGCTGCGCCGGGGCGATCGTCCTCAAATTGCTACGATCGCAGTGCTCAAGCCTGTGGATGCCGATAATTCTCTCGGAGTAGTCTTGATCAAAAATTCCTCTGACTACGACACTGCTTTGCACACAGCATTTGGTTATTCAGAACAGGTATTGGTAGAGACATTTATTGAACTCGGCAGAGAAGTTAGATGCGGTATTATCGTTCAAGATGGTCAGTTGGTCTGCTTGCCGCTAGAAGAGTACCTGATGGACAAAGATGAGCGGCCAATTCGGAGTTATGAAGATAAGCTGAAACGAGATGAAACTGGTGACTTGACGATGGTTGCTAAGGATAATCACAAATCATGGATAGTCGATCCGAGCGATCCAATTACAGAGAAAGTTTGGGATGCTGCGAAAAAATGTCATGTAGCCCTAGGTTGTCAACATTACAGTCTCTTTGATTTCCGGATCGATCCAAGCGGGCAGCCTTGGTTTTTGGAAGCAGGACTATATTGCTCTTTTGCTAAGACGAGTGTGATTTGTGCGATGGCAAAAGCGTCAGGGATTTCTTTGGATACGCTGTTTCAAAAAATGTTAAAGAACGCACTTTGATAGAAAAATAACAGGGTTTGTGCGATCGTGCGATCGACACAACCCATCGTCAGTATTTACGCTGCACATTACTCGATCTGCAAAGCTACAAACCCCATTCCAGTAAGAGTTTTAAACATTGCTTTTGGTTTTTGTTTTCCGAGAGTGACAAAAGAGCGTTATATCAAATCCTCTCTTCATCGGAATAGTAAATTCGAGTGAACCGTCAACAGTGAATCGGTGCAACCGGAGTTGATATTACGCACTCTTAACGCTCAAAAACCGGGTGGTTTAATCGATACCCGTGGCGATATAGCAATTCTAAATGATTCATGAGGATTTGTAGGGGTAGTGCCAAGAATGCCTACCCTGCTATCTACCGGGCAACCACGGGGGGATTGCCCCTACAATAATTATGCAAATGATTGAGGATTGCGATAGACAGAGTATTTTTGACACTCCCCACGGCGGTCGCCGTTCGATTCTCCAAGCCGAACTTGGAAGGAACAGGCTCTCATTCCCCCTAGACGCTCAAAACAACACCAGTACCAGAGGTATTGCAATTACGCTTACTTTTAAGTTGTTTTCGCTTTCTGAGTCCATCACTTTCGCCAGATAGGTACGCTCCTCACCCTGCCATTATTTGCCCTTTAAGTATTCCGCATCAAAGGCGGATGTCTCCGTTGCCGGGATTTCACTCCAACTAGGATGATTCTTCGCGTAGACGGTTGTTCTTACTTGCTACTCAAATTATATCAAAAACTAAAGGCGGTTGAAACCGCTACCGACTTATCAAGAGTGTCTAAAGCCAGGGGCTTGTGTCTCGTTCTTCGGTCAAAAAAAGCCGGTTTCTGTGGCGTGGGCTATCAAAATTATTAAGTCGCGATACCCTCTGAGACTTGATCTTCGTAAATGGTGAGATCCAAAGGCTGACACCGTTTGATGCGGATGCTAACTCTTTTGGCTCCCTCGCTTTCTAAGTCTTCGATGTAGCCTGGAGTATTGCTGGAGGCTTCTTTGTCGGTATCGAAGGGGCCAAAGTAGTAGGTACAGCGGGGCGAGTCTGTGACAATTTCTACCCACCATTTCTCTGACCCGCCACGGCCGGGCCCAGTAAGCACGGACAAGACTACGATGTAGATCAAAAATAAATAAAATCCGAGCATTTTTCCTCTTTATGGGTAATTTATTTTTTTTAGGCTGACGCTGGTGAACCCGGTTTTTACGATAAATCAGAGGTTGGATGACAGAGCATTTACGAATAAACTGGGTCGATCGTCTTCTGTGCGTAAGTCCTGTGCTAAGTGTATTAGGGCAGTTTGTACGATCGCATCAACCTCAGTGCAGATTTTAAGGCGAGAATAGAATCGTAGTGAATAAGCTATTTTGCAGTGAAAATTAAGCTTTATGCGGGGCTTTGAAGACGCACCCGAGAAGATTTTAAGTATGCAGTAGTTTTATAAATTAAATGCGTGACAGCTTAGTTCAGAAAATTCGCTGGAACATAGAGTTACCTGATACTAGCAGCGCCCAAGCTGATAAACAGTCGCTAAATTGACACTCCCCAGCCTGAAGGCATGGGGATTCTTTGATCTACGAGCCAACTTGCTCTCTTCTGGATTTCTCCAGTTAAAGTAGAGGTCGATTCTCCCAAAGCGTTGCTTGCATTAAGCGCAAAGGTTTCGGTATGCCCTACCGTACCTAATCCTCGACTCAGGATATTTCTAGCTGCATTGAAATCTCTATCCATAGTACATCCGCATTTACAAACGTGTGTCCTAGTAGATAGTGTTTTCTTGACAATTTCACCGCAAGTAGAGCATTCTTGGCTGGTATATTGTGGATTTACCGCAACCGTTACTTTCTCAAATACTTTGCCAAAATATTCAAGCCAGATACGGAACTGATACCAAGAAGCATCATTAATAGACTTAGCTAGGGAATGATTTTTCACCATATTTTTAATCCTCAAATCTTCGTAAGCTATCAAGTCATTAGACTGAACTACGCACCTTGCAAGTTTTATTGCATGGTCTTTACGTTGCCTACTTATTTTGAGATGGCGTTTACCTAAAATCTGCCTAGCTTTGCCTCTGTTCTTTGAACCTTTTACTTTTCTGGAAACACGATTTTGACAACGCTTAAGGACTTTTTCACCTTGACGGAGGAACTTGGGATTTTCAACCATTACCCCATTAGAATCGGTGTAATATTCCTTCAATCCTACGTCTAAGCCGATGGTATTACCATTCGGTTCTATGTTTTCTTTTCGGTCAACATCAACACAAAACTGAACGTACACACCGTCTGCACGTTTTACCAATCTCACCCGTTTAATTTGGTTAATTTGGTAAAAGTGTAAGTCGTGTGTTCCTTTTAGCTTGAGTTTCCCAATTCCTTTTTTGTCTGTGAATTTGATTGACTTTCGATCTTCAGCCAGTTTCCATCCAGTTGATTTATACTCAACTGAGCGACAATTTTTCTGGAATTGCGGATATCCTTTTTTACCAGAAATCCCTTTCTTACAATTGTCGTAAAATCGGGAGATCGCAGACCAGGCTCGCTCGGCGCTAGCTTGTCTTGCTTGAGAATTGAGTTGGTCGGCAAACGGAAATTCACTCGCCAGTACCGCGCAATATTTGTTTAAGTCGTACTTATCTATTTTTTTGTTGTCCATCCAATAGCGCAAACAGCTATTGCGGACAAATTTTGCTGTACGAATTGCTTCATCTACTGCTGTGAACTGACTTGATTTCCCGTAGGCTTTGAACTCAAAAACTAGCATGGTTTGACCTCCCAGCTTATCCTATATCTTTCAGCACTCTTATTAGCTGGTGTTGCAACAAAGTTTTACAATTAAAGCCGGCCACTGAAGAAGGGGTTTTCAACCCAGTTTTCTGATAACAAAACCCGCTTGTGCGGGTTGTGTTGTTAATTATAAAATTCCTCAAACCAATCGGATTTGCCTGAACAAAGCAGGCTGAGGTTTAGCGCTTGCCTTTGGGGAACTGTTCGATACCAGCCCAACCATAGAAAACCAGTTCGTCGTTTTGGACTCGACACCTGTCTACTCGTAGTTGAGTGCCTTCGAGGGCGAATTTGTCTAAGTCTAGCAAGTTATTGACGTGGGCGATTATAGCTTTAGCCAAGTCTACTGCTTGCTCGTCGCCCCCGTAAGTAACGCTGACAAATTGAATTTTGCGTCGCTCTTCTACTTGTAATTGGGCAGTAATATCTATGTTGACTGGTTCGCTGGCCTCGCCTATGGTAATCTCGGACTGAAGCCGAATTGATTTGTCGGCTCCGAAGCTGACTTCAGTGTTTTGAAAGTGCAGAGATTGCTCTTGGTAACTCAGTTTCTGGAGTTTTTCAACTACAAAAGGTGTATTGAATGAGGTGGTTAAATCCGATCGGCTTAAGACTACTCGCATATTCGCCTGGGTAGGCTGCCGCAATTTGACTTGACCTGCAAAAATCGCCCCAAAATCAATTGAGAGTGCTTGCAGGTAGAGTTCCATCACTTCTATGCGAAGGCCGTTGTACATCAACATACCTTTGCCAACGAAGTCGAAACCGTCGATGCTTCCCTGCAAGAGTTTGGCTACTGGTTCGACTCGGATGTTGGCTTCGGCCTTTTCAGAACGTTTGAATAAGGCTGCGATCGCAGCTCCTGCTACTTTGCTGACAAGGCGATCGCCACTTTGACCTTGAAAGGATGTACCGCTAAACAAAGCTGCTACCATTAATTCGTTTACTCATCTACAGTCGCCATTATAACCTCCGATTAAGAATTGTTAAAATAGCTTGTACTTATTCACTTCATAAGCATATGTTGTTTTGCTTGTCTGCATTCAAAATCACACTTCGATTAGGCAAGCGTGCGCTGCATTTTTGAATTTTAAAGGCTCAGGGGTGTGCCTTGGAGACAAGCTCGATCGAGCAAAGCTCCATCCCAGACGGTTTGTTCGATCGCGGCACAGAGCAAATTTGCCCCTGTCAGGTTAGCGCCACGGAATACAGCTCCATTCAAAATCGCTTCTTCCAAGTCGGCTCCAGACAAATCTGCGCCTGACAAATTGGCATTGCTCAAATCTGCTTGCTGCAAAATTGCCCGAGCCGCATTAGCGCCCCGCAAATCTGCGCCTCGCAAATCGACACCGGTTAAATCCAAATTGCCGATCGTCGCCCCGGTCAAAAAAGCACCTCCAAAACTGGCATCACGGACTAAAGCGTTAGCCAAGGAAGCACCCCGCAAATCGGCATTCCGCAAATCGGCGCCTCGCAAGTCAGCGCCGCTTAAGTCAGCACCGCGAAGGTTGGCTCGCAGTACCGCCCGCTGCAAGTTAGCACCAGCGAGATTAGCTCCACTCAAATTAGCTTGAGACAAATCGGCGTCAGCGAGTTCGGCTCCCGCTAAGTCTTGGCCGGCTAAATCAATGCCGGCTAACAGATGAATTTTGCCTTTGCGTATGGCTTCGAGGTCATTAATCATTGGTAATTGGGAATTGGTAATTGGTAATTGGTAATGGGTAATTGGTTATTTGTTGGTGGTTATTTGTTGGTTATCAGTTCCAATGCCCAATGCCCAATGCCCAATTACCAATTACCGCTCGCCCATTACCAACGCAGTTATTCTATATTGCTGGGACGGTGGCGATCGCGCGATCGCCCAAATCTTCCAACCAAATATTCGGCAGTTGACTCGGGCGGCTTGGTAGCTCCATCAAGCCCATTTCTGTCAGCCTGACGACGTTGGCGAGACTTTCCACCAAAGCTGGATCGAAGCGACTACCGGACTGTTCCCGGCACTTTTCTAAGGCTTCGGTCAAACTCAAAGCCGGACGATCGCCGCGCGGTTTAGTCAAAGCTTGAAAACAAGCGATCAACCCAATAATTCGCGAAGCAATGGGTATTCCTTCGCCTCGCAAACCCTCTGGTTTGCCGCTACCGTCCCAGTATTCGAGTTTGTGCTTGACAATTTCGGCAACAGGTGATAGTTCCGGCATTGCTTGCAGGAGTTGAGAACCAATAAAACTGCGATCGCGCCAAAATGCTAGAGTCTGTTGGTCGAATTGATCGGAGGTTTGAGTAAACACCTCATTCGGGGCGGAAACTAAGCCAATCCGAAACAACAATCCCGCCAAGCGCAACCTACGCAACTGCAAGGCTGGCAAATCCAGAAGTTGACCCAAAGTTTCCGACAAAGCCGCCACTTGCAAAGACGCCGTGGGATTCCAGCTATCGCGTTCGTCTACGCGCTGGGCCATCCGCAGAAATGCCTGCAGTTTATTGGCGTTCAAGTTGCGGCTGACACGCAAAGCTTGACCTTCCAATTCCCACAAATCGCGGCTTTGGCGGTTAATTGCCACCATTTGCTGCTGAGAAGTTTGGAGGTAAGTCACGATCCGAGTGACTACGCCACTAATGTCGGCTAGGGGCGGGCCGACTGTGGCGAGAATTTCGTGATGAATTTCCAGCAAACTGTCGGCCAAGGGGGGGTTGTAATGTCGTGTTTGTTCTATAAAAATTTCTGCCGCCGCCGACACTAAGGACTGGTCAAACGACCACAAACCGTAGAATTTTCGCTCTGTATCGACATCTGGCTTGCCTTCTGGCAAGTATTCCTCATCTGAAAGTTCGCGACAAAGCACCATTGCTTTGTAGGTTGGGGCGAGGATGATTAAATTCCATTCTTGGATGATGGGGTCGATCGGATCGAGGTCGATTAAAGATACATTTTCTAATTGACCCGTTTTGTGGGTAGCGAAACCGCTGTCAACTACTGCGCCGATGACAACGCGCCGAGAGGATGAGGCAATATCTAGGTAGCGATCGGCTTCCTGCAAATACCATTTTCCCTGCTGAAACGTCACCAAGACCAGGGGTTTGAGTGCGATATCGTCCCCGCTGCCGCTGGTTTGCAAGATGTGGTCTTCTAGGGCGTGACAGAGGGCTACTAGAGTGTTTTTGAAGTAGACCCCGTAGCTAGAAGGCAGTTTTCCGTCGGGAAGTGTAGCTTGTAGTCTGGCGAGAGTTGATTCTGGATTCATTTCAAAAGGCGGTGCCGGCTCTTAAGTCATTGTAGCGGGCGATGGCTACGCCCCGGCTTACGCCTACGAACTTATAGAAAGAATTTAGATTGTTAAAATCAGAATTTTTGATTTTTCACCCCAGGTGGACGATTCGGAACGCTTTGCTGATGCTGAGATCGGCGAGTGCAATTTTGTCGGCTGTCTATTTCTTTGGCCCATTTGCGGTATCTCGTAAACCAGTCTTGAGGAAGACGCTTCGCAACTTAACTATTCTTTACTATTCTTAAAACAATACTGGAAAATAACAGCGTGATTCAACAAGAGCGGAATTTAGGGGAACAGGCGATCGACAAAGTAGTTGAAATTGCAATTTCCAGCCAACTCGACGAATCGGAAAATTTGTCTGTTACCGTCCAAACCCAACCCATTCAGTTAGCTCAGGGACAGGTAGATTCAGTCACCATTCAGGGCGAAGGTTTGGTGATGAAGCAAGATTTGCGCGTGACTGAATTGCAGATAGAGGTTAAGGATATTTCGGTCAATCCCCTCAGTGCTATGTTTGGCAAGATTGAACTTAACGGGCCAGCTTTGGGGACGGCCCGTGCAGTTTTAACAGAAAGCGATATCAACCGCGCTTTTAATTCAGAATACATCAGCGACAAGCTGCGGGAATTAAAAGTTAATCGGGACGGACAAACGGTGACAATAGACGTTAAAACTGTGGAGTGCAAGTTGCTGTCCGAGGGGAAAATTGCTTTAGATGCTGAGGTATTGGTGCGAGAAACTGCTTCAACTGAAAAGATTTATTTTACAGCAAAACCTCAGATAGATGCAGGTGGTTGGGCAATTTCTCTTGAGGATGTCGAGTATCCCGAAAACAAGGAATTTTCCCCGGAGTTGACTGCTGCTTTGGCGGCTAAAGCTGGTGAAGTTTTAAACTTGCGAAATTTTGAAATTGAGGGAATGTCGCTGCGAATTCAAAAGCTTGATGTGGAAGCTGGTTTGCTGACTTTGCAAGCTGAAGCGAAAGTCGAACAATTTCCTGGTTAGTTATAGAGGAGGACACGGCAGTGCCCTTTCTTGCGCCGCGATTAATTGTAGAACACGGCAGTGCCGTTTCCTCTAAAAATTGAGGACACGGCAGTGCCGTTTCTTGCGCCGCGATTAATTGTAGGGACAAAGGCCAAGCCGTGTCCTGATTTCGGGTTATATTAATTCCGATACTACCGGAGTTGAGATGACGCACCCTACCGCTGATTAAATCCATCTAAAGTTAGAAAAAACTCGATCGCCATCCGCCCCAAAATATCACCGCCGTTAGAGGCAGCGAGCCGGATTTATTTTTACTATTGATAAGTAGTAGTAAACAATCGGGAAAATTTTGTGAACGCTGTAACTGCTTTTTTGAGAAGACTGCGTATCGGTCAATTTTTGAGTGTATTTATGGCAGGTTTGCTGCTGTTTGCCAGCACCGCTTGCAATGCCGGCGATGTTCGAGGTGCTCGGCCTGAAAATCCTCCCGTTCAAATGGGAGGAATGAATAATCCCCACAAGGCCGGTGGTGATGGATACACTAATTATCAAATGTCTACTGACCCTAAAGTCAATCAATCGCCTGCTAAAGCAGAAAAGAATCGGGCTGATTTGTCGATAATGGGCGATCTACTCCTGGCCTCGACTACCGCTGAGTCTAATTCCTCAAAGCTGCTTTATCCGGGTTCTGCACCGATGGAAACTGACAAGTTCGATTCCGAACTCGGAGGAGATAAAGCTTTGTTAAACACACCCGACGGACAGCCAGCCCGGGGTCAACCCGTATTCGATCGCAGCGATCCCGATGCCAATATTTTGGAGAGAGTAGGCGCCGCCGTTAAGGATGCTTCTGCTTTCCTGAAAGATAGCGCTGAAGATGCCAAGGAAAGCTCGGTTACGAAACTGAATCCGCTGCAAAAATAAGCCACTAAATAGACCAGCCTCAAAACACACAATACCAACTCATCTCCCCAATTTCTTGAAGAAATGGGGGAGTTCACAGTTATTAACAATAAAGGTGCGCCTCCCGACGCACCCTACCCGATCGATATGCAAGAGTAATTGCTCTTACTCTCAAAGCTTTTTGATATGTGCAACAGCTTTGTTTTATTGACCTTTCGACTCAGAAACATCAGCAATCAAATCGTCTTTATCAACTTGTGGGACAAAATCAGGACGATCTTTGGATTCCCAACCGGGGGGGCGCTTCGAGTTGTACCAGGCGATCGAGCCGATCGACACTGCGGCAATAAATCCAACAACAAGAACTGCGATCGGAGCCGTTAAGTTGACATCTGTCATGATAATTAAATCCTTATTTACGCTGCTTTGGTATCATTTTAAGTGCTATTGGTATTTTGTTGATATGTCTGAAGACTGAAAAAATGAGTAAATTGCCCTCATAATGTTGAGATGTTGGAAATTGGAGGGCTGATTTTATGCCGTTGGGAACGATCGCATTGCTGTTGGCTGCTAGTTTCGTCCTGGGTGCTTTGCCGCTTACTCGCTGGATAGTGCAACTGTTGGCTGGCAAAGATTTGAGGGTGTTGGGGACGGGGAATGCTGGCGTGTCCGCTGCTTTCATTCACGGGGGAAAGTTAGCGGGGATTGCTGCGGTGTTGGCGGAAATTGCTAGAGGAATTATACCCGTTTTGGCTGCGTTATTTTGGTTGCCGGATCAAAGGGCGATCGCCCTTACCCTATTAATTCCTCTAGTTGCGGGTAGATTTGCGATCGCCCGTGGTGGTGGCGTGACCAACGCAGTTTGGGGCATTTTCGCATTTTCGCCGCCAGTGGCTGTCACATCAGGCATTTCCGGGCTGCTGGTGTGGGGTTTGGCAGGGTTTTTGTGGGGTAAGGGCGATCGGGCTAGGCTGTTTGCTACCCGTTGCGGATGTCTTTGTACTCCCATCTGGGTTTGGGTATGGCGACAAAATACAGCCGAATTCTTAGCAGCATTAGGATTAGCATTTTTACTCTTTATAATTAGTCTGCTTCAGGGTGATGATATGGCTTTATCTCAATCAAAAAAATTACTTTCTCTCGATGACTCATTAGATGCCAAAGTTTGCGGGGATAAAGCCGCCAAGTTGTCTCAACTAAAACGAGCCAATTTTAATGTACCTTCTGGTTGGATAGTATTGCATTCAGAGGGAATCGGAAATCGGGAATCGGGAATTGGGAATCGGGCATCGGGCATCGAGAATTTAGGAAATACTAAGGAATCGCTAATTCCTAATTCTTTAATCGAAAATCTAAAATCCAAAATCCAAAATCGGATGATTGTTCGTTCTTCCGCTGTGGGAGAAGACGGCGATACCAGTTCGGCTGCTGGACAATATCAAACCATCGGGCCTGTTTTTACTGAAACAGAATTAATCGATGCCATCAATCGCTGTCGCCAGTCTTATTGGACTTCCCAAGCAGTTGCTTACCGCAGAGAGCGACAACTCCCAGATACCCACATGGCTGTTTTGGTTCAGCCTTATATTGATAGCAAATTTGCCGGAGTCATGTTCACCCGCAATCCTTTAGATGGCGGTTCCGAGGTAATTATTGAAGCTTTACCGGGAGGAGCCGAATCTGTTGTCGGCGGACAATTTACTCCGGTGCATTTAGAAATTGATTTTAGTACAAACCAGGAGGTTGAGCGTAGTCGAAACCAGAATATTGAGCCAAGTCAAAACCAGGAGGTTGAGCTTAGTCGAAACCGGAATATCGAAAGTAGTTTAATTATCGATGAATCGATTGTAGCAGAATTAGTTAAATTAGCGCAAGCAATCGAAGCCTTTTTTCACGGAATCCCACAGGATATTGAGTGGAGTTGGGATGGTGAACAACTTTGGATTTTGCAAAGCCGCCCGATTACCAATTTGCAACCGTTTTGGACGCGGACTATTGCAGCCGAAGTGATTCCCGGTGCAATTCGTCCGCTAACTTGGTCAATTAATCGCCCGCTGACTTGCGGGGTTTGGGGAGAAATATTTAAAGTTGTTTTAGGCGATAGAGCTGCTAATCTAAACTTTACTGAAACGGCAACTTTGCTGGGTTCTCACGCTTATTTTAATGCGACTTTGTTGGGCGAAATCTTTAGGATGATGGGATTGCCGGAGCAGGGTTTGGAATTTTTGCTAAGAGGGCAAAAAATGGGCAAGCCGCCTTTGGGGAAGGTTTTGCCTTCTTTGCCCGGTTTGTGGCGTCTGGTGCAGCGAGAGAGGGCGCTCAATGCAGAATTTAAGGTCGATCGCACTTCTATATTTCTACCTGCTATACAAAAATTGGAGAAGCCAGAAGTCAACACCCTGCTACCCCCGGCAGTCAGCCCCTCGCTACCCCCGGCATTTAACCCCCCCCTGCCCCCCCCAAGGGGGGAAAGAAGAGGGAATAATTCCGAACATTTAATGGAATTGTTGGAGAGAGCTGAGCAAATTCAGGAGTGGCTGAAACCGATTACCTACTATAATATATTAGGGCCAATCGGTCTGGCAATTCGTAAATCAATTTTTAGAATTCCCGATGAATGGCTTGACAATGATAGCGCACCGGAAATTGCTTCGGTGCGAGCTTTGCAGCAGTTAGCTCAAAAGTTGCGACAAGCTGCAATTTCGCAATCTGATCAAGCTATTTCAGTCGCACAATTAACACAGGTATTTACTGAAAATTCGGCTTTGCAAGCGGAGTTTGCAGAGTGGCTTGATATTTACGGATATTTGAGCGAAGTCGGGACGGATATCGCTGTTGCTACTTGGCGCGAACAACCGGAATTTTACCAAAAGTTGATCGTAACTATGGCGGTCAAATCTGCTGTCACTAATTTAGACGAAAAGCGGGAATTAAGCTTGACTTTTTGGCAGAAGTGGCGCTTAGATAAGTGTCAGGAGCGAGCTACAGTCAAAAACGAAATTAGCGAAATCTATGCGCGGTTGTTGGCTAATTTACGCTGGACTTTTTTGGAGATAGAAGCTGCTGGCTTAGCACTGGATATATTTGAGGAAGCAGGAGATATCTTTTATTTGGAATTTGCGGAAGTTCAGGAGTGGATTCGGACTGGTGCGAGTGTTTCGTTTCAGGATGCGATTAAACAAAGGCGAAAACAGTTAACAGCCGATCGCACTCGCACAATTCCACCTGTAGTCTACGGCAATCTGTTGCCCAATTCTCAAAAAAGCTCGATCGACCTTGCAACATCCGCAACTAACATCATGCAGGGAATTCCCGCAAGTATCGGCCGAGTCGAAGGATTTGTCAAAATTTGTCGTACTGCGAACACTGAATTAGGCGAAAATGCGATCGTCGTAGTCCCATACACCGATGCAGGTTGGGCACCGCTACTCTTAGGAGCAACAGCAATTATAGCCGAAGTTGGTGGCCAACTATCTCACGGTGCGATCGTTGCCCGCGAATACAAAATTCCCGCAGTCATGAATATTGCAGAAGCCACAACCCGCCTGCGAGACGGTCAAAAAGTTCGAGTAGATGGCTATCTTGGTACTGTGGAATTGCTGGATAATTAGCAACAGGCCGGAAAGCCTGTTCCACAAGATATCCACTCTTTGTGGAACAGGCCGGAAAGCCTGTTCTTGAAAATGGTGCAAAATGTACTATCATTTCCGGTTGCATTAGAATTAGTATTACCCGAAATGAGGAGACGGCAGTGCCGTGTCCCTACCGTTATTAATTGTAGGGACACGGCACTGCCGTCTCCTCTTCCTCTTATATCAATTCCGGTGAAACCGGAATTGATATAAGAATTTCTACGCCTTCAAGAAATTCTGAACAACATAATTCCCCACATTTCTACCAGAACTCAAACCATCTACGTTAGCAGTCATGAAATGGATGCCTCCGTAAATGCGACTCATCCCCGATTCATCAGCAGCTTGGGCAAAGTTGTCAAAAGTCCGCAAACTGTTAATAGTTCTATCTCCCTTATCCCCAAAGCCAAAATCCGAACCAAATACAGAATTCATAACAGGCTCTGCCGCACCGCTAAAGGTACTGTGACCAGACGTGTACTCAGAGAATGGCGGAGTTGTAATCAGGGGAGTCCACAGGGGGTCGGCTGTGGTATTCGGGTTGTTGTCTGTGTCAGCTTGGCGGATAGCTGTCACTGGCCGCCACAAATCGTACTTATACTTGGCATCCCACGAAGTAATCGCTGCATCAGCCAAGGCAAAATTTAGCAGGGCGAACAAGCGGGCGTTATCTTCCAGAGAGTTACCCGCTAGGGCTGCTGCTTCTTGGGCGATTTGGTTCCAGTGGCCTGGAGGCGTAAAAGTACCTGCACCATTGGCCCAGAATTTGGCGATCGCAGTTTGATCTGGCGTGCGCGTGAGGCTGTCACTTTTGCCGATTTCTTTGACTTCGTTAAGTTCCTGTGCGTACTTGGCGCTGTCGAGGGCGGGCGGGCCCGACGGGCGGAACTGAGAACCGCTAGTCATCGCAAAGGGAGTAACCTCGGGCCATTGTGGTGCCAGCGATGTGGCAAAAGCCGGAGGAGTCGGGTTCCAACTACCAGGTTCCGTTTTGGGGGTGTACTGCACAACTCTCGTGATGCCGTCTGTACTCCGCAAACTGATAATTCGATCGGCAACTTGCTGTCCGATCGCAATACCATCGTTTTTGGATTTCCCATCGGGAATTTTGGCTAAAGACGATGCGTATGCCTCATCGAATTTAACTGCTTGGGCTGGGTAAATGCTGACTAACACGCGGTGGGCGGCGGCGGCTGTGGCTGCTTCGGCTGATGCCCCCGCTGGTGCATCGATGCTGACTTTGTAAGGGCTGTATTTTTTGGTGATGGAGTTAACAGAGTCGTAAACCGCTGCCTGAACCATTGCCATGTTGCGGGAGGCCAAAGGAGGCGCGGTGCTGGCTGTCCGCACGGCATCAAGCAAAGTGCTGTTCCAGTCTGTGACGGCGTTTCCCGATATAAAAGTTGTGAAGTTGCTGCTGCTGATGCTGCTGCTGTTGACTCCTTGCAATACTGCTAAGTATTCCCCGGTAAGTTTGTCTTGAATTACGGCGCTGTTGCTGTTGCTGCCCGTCCCTTGCTGGATGTTTAAATCGTTAAAAGTCAGACCGTCTAGCAATCGAATTTGGTCATTGCCGCTGCCGAAATCGGCGATGAAGTCGGCGGCGGCTACAGTTGAGCCTCCGCTGCCTTTACTAATGGCGAAAATGTCGTTTCCTTCGCCGCCGGTCATGGTATCGCTGCCTGCACCCCCGTAAATGGTGTCGTTGCCGGATTCGCCAAAAATTAAGTCGCTGCCTTTTCCTCCCCAGAGGATGTCATTGTCTGCGCCGCCAAAAATCGTATCGTTGCCTTGGTCGCCGCAGATTTTGTCTTTGCCTGCATCGCCTCCGAGAAGGTCGTCTCCGCTGTTGGCGTAAAGTATGTCGTTGCCATCCAATCCTTTAAGTGTGTCGCCTTGGGTGGTTCCTGCGAGAAAGTCGAATTTAGAACTTGCGGTGAGAGATGCCATGTTTATTTATGGGATAGTTTGATTAGAGCGCCATGATTCATACCATGTATAGATGCTTAGACTCGTTTGCTTGCTGGTGGTTTAATCTTACTCAACTTTGTGGCTGGGAAGTAAACATCGCAACCGGAACTTTATTGAATCTTTAATATTGAACGGACTTATAAGAAGTTTTGCGCTGTGGGTGTGCGTAGAAATACAGTTCTTTAAACTGCCTCAAATCCGGAAAATTTGTTAAATCTTTACAAGAAAACAATTTTTTTTAAGGTTTAGATAAATATATTTTTTAGAATCATAAAAGAAGCTTATTGTGTAACGGAGTAAGAAAATATTTCTTAAGCGCTTCTCAAGGCTGCGATCGGGTCGAGTTTGGCTGCTTGGCGGGCGGGGACAACGCCGAAGAAGAGGCCCACTGCACCGGAGACGCTGACTGCAAGGGCGATCGCCACTGGTGAAATGCCGGCTTGCAGGGGCGTGAAATTACCGACAAGCAGAATGCCGCCGACACCGACGCAAGTGCCGACAATTCCTCCGGCGGCAGATAAAATCACCGCTTCGACAATAAATTGAAACAAGATATCTTGTTGGGATGCGCCGATCGCCTTTCTGAGCCCAATTTCCTGAGTACGTTCGCTGACAGACACCAGCATAATATTCATAATCCCAATACCGCCGACTAATAGAGAAATACTGGCAACCGCAGTTAACATAATAGTCAAAGCACCAGAAATCGCCCCCATTCTTGCCATTAAATCTTTCTGATTTCTGACAGTAAAGTCATCTTCTGTGGTAATCTTATGCCGCAATCTCAGCAAGTTTTCCACCTGAAATTGCGCCGCATCCATTTGCGATTCATCTTTAATCGAAATAAATATCGAAGTAACGGCCAAACCGTAGGGAGATTTGCGCCCGACAATGCGATTGGCCATTGTGGCGATCGGCACTGCGGCAGAATTATCAAAATTCGTACCAAAAGATGTACCTTTCGGTGCAAATACTCCAATTACTTTCATACTGACATTCTTAATCCGCACCTGTTCGCCAAGAGGATTAGTATTGCCAAAAAGTTTCTCTGCTAATTCTGAACCTAGAACCGCAACTTGGCTGTTTTGCTTGACATCGAGTTCAGTCAAAAACCGCCCTTTTGCCATTTCAAAGCTTCTAACTTGGAGAAATTCTGGAATAGTGCCAAAAATCAAAGCAGACACATTTTTGTTACTATAGCGAACTAATTCCGAACTATTAAGTTCTGCGGAGACACCTTGAACAGAAGGGACTTGAGTTGCGATCGCCTTTGCATCAGGTAGTACCAGAGTTTGAGGCGTATTTCCGAGTCCACCACGCCTAGCATTCGGTACTCCAGCCCTCACAATTAATACATTTGTACCCAGAGATTGAACTTGTCCTGCTACAAATTTTTGCGCGCCTTCTCCAATTCCAATCATCGCAATTACTGAGGCGTTACCCACAATCATCCCAATCATGGTTAAACTGCTGCGAGTTTTGTTCGCTACTAGAGTTTGACCGGCCATTTTAACGCTTTCAATAAAATTCATAATTTGTTATTTGTTATTTGTTATTGGAGGAGGCAGAGCCTCTAAGTATATATTCCCAGGCAGAGCCTGGGAACAAGGAAATACAGTAAAGTGTCAACTACCAACTATCAACTGTCAACAGACTAATTAAGCACTTCTGAGTGCCACAATCGGGTCGAGTTTAGCAGCTTGTTTTGCCGGTACAATGCCGAAGAATAAGCCGATGCTACCAGAAACACCGACTGCAAGGGCGATCGCCACTGGGGAAACACTAGCTTGCAAAGGAGTAAAAGTAGCCACTAACAGCACACCGCCGATACCGAACCCAGTGCCGATCGCGCCACCTGCCGCCGACAAAATCACAGCCTCTATCATAAACTGAATCAGAATATCCTGCGGAGATGCTCCGATCGCCTTTCTCAATCCAATTTCCTTCGTCCGTTCCGTAACAGAAACCAGCATAATGTTCATAATCCCGATCCCGCCGACAAACAGCGAAATTGCCGCCACAAAAGCCAACATCAACGTCAAAGCACCAGTAATACTACCCAAAGTATTCATTAAATCTTTCTGGTTACGAACCGTAAAATCATCTTCCTTAGTAATTTTGTGACGCAATCTCAGCAAATTTTCTATTTGAAACTGAGCGGCTTTCATCTGAGTTTCATTTTTGATGGCAACCGAAATAAATGTTACCTTTGTACCATAGGGAGACGATCGACCTACGATCCGATTTGCCATTGTTGTCAGCGGCAAATAAACGTTCATATCTTGATTGTCACCAAAACTAGAACCTTTCGGCTGCATGACTCCAATCACTTGAAAAGTCGAATTTTTGATGCGGATGTATTGACCAATTGGCTGTGCATTGCCAAACAATTGTTCCGCTGCTTCTGAACCTAAAGCTACTACATTTTCTTCCCTTTGTAAATCTAATTTGTTTAAAAAACGACCTTGACCAACATCAAAGCTTCTGACAGTCAGAAATTCTGGGGTAGTTCCGACAATGGAAGATGAAACGTTTTTATTGCGGAAGGTAACGAGTTGACTATCATTGAGAGTAGGTGCAACTTCTGCGACAGAATTAACTTGAGAGGCGATCGCCTCTGCATCTTCCAGCACCAATGTCTGCGGTGGAATCACCGGGCGACTTTGCGCTTCAGGACTTCCGGGAATGATAAACAGCAAGTTCGATCCCAGAGAGTTAACTTGTCCCGCGATAAACGTTTTAGCCCCTTCACCGATGCCAATCATCGAAATTACCGAAGCATTACCGATGATAATTCCTAACATCGTCAAGCTGCTGCGGAGTTTGTTTGCCATCAAGGTTGTGACGGCCATTTTGACGCTTTCAACAATATCCATGATTCAATTTTGGATTTTGGATTTTGGATTTTAGATTGGGGAATTGGTAATTGGGAATGGGGAATTGGTAAGGCGGGTAGGCACGGGGGCACTACCCCTACAAAACTCTTCTTTTCCTTCTCTTGTAGGGGCGGTGCCCCCGTGCCCGCCCTCTTGTAGAGCGATCGAGAAAAATAATGCCCGATGCCCCATACCAATGCCCCATTCCCCATTTCCTATTTCTGATTCTTGATAATATCCTCCAACTTTTTACCTTGAGGAAGTTCGGTAAACACCCGATCGCCCGCCTTCGCACCCTCCAAAATCTGAATCTTATTACCAATAGTCGATCCAACCGTCACAGGCTGAAACTTCGGCTGTTTTTTCTCATCAGGAACCAGGACACCTGTTTGACCTTTATTAGTCACAATTGCCACCGTAGGCACAACTAGAGCATTGCTCAACTTTTGACCAACAAATCTTAAATCTACATTCATCCCCGATTGCAAGGAATCTTTGCCGGTGTCGATCGCAACTCGTACCTGAAACAGCGTCACATCCCGTTCTTTCACAGCTTCCGGCGCAATTAATTTAACCTTGCCCTTAAACACCTTATCTGGATAAGCATCAGCGACTATTTCAACTTCTTGACCCGGTTTAATTTGACTAATATCAGCCTCTGGAACCTTCGCTAAAACTTCCACATCTCTGGCGAGAGCCACAATCGATGTCGAAGTTGCCGAAGTAGCTTCCGATGCCGAAGTTGCCGGAGTTACAAAAGCTCCTTGGATAGCGTACCTTTGCGTGATTACACCAGCAAACGGAGCGCGAACTTTCGTATCTTCCAACTGCACTTCTTGATAGCGGACTTGAGCTTGAACTTCGGCTAATTCAGCTCGAGCTTGAGCTATTTCTTCCGGGCGAGAACCATTTTCTTGTACAGCAAATTGGCTTTTTGCTTCAGCAACTGCTGCTTGGGCTTTGGCGATTTCTTCTGGACGGTTGCCGTTTTCTACTTGCGCTAATTTGCTTTTAGCTTCGGCAACTTCGGCTTCACCTTTGGTGATTTCTTCCGATCGCGTACCGTTTTGCAACTGCTTCAATGCTTGCTGCTCGACTTCCACACCAGCTTGCAGTTGCTGGATTTGCGACAGCCGACTTTCTTGAAGTTGTTCTAGGCGTTTTTGGGCTTCTGTTACTTTAGCTTGAGCAGTCCGATTTTCTTTGATCAATTCATCCAGTTTATCTTTAGCCAGAGCACCTTCTTGTACTAATGGCCGATTGCGTTGCACCCGTTTAGCTGTTAGTTCAGCTTGGGCTTTACTCGAATCAATTTGGGTTTGTGCTTGAGCAATTTCTTGTTTTGAACTACCCGTTTGAGCATCTGCTAACCGAGCTTGAGCTTGCGCTAATTTAGCTCGTCCTTGATTGACTGCTTCTACACGACTACCGGCGCGCAGTTGCTGCAAGCCGGCTTGAGCTTGCTGTAAGCGGGCCCTGGCTCCTGCAACTTCTTCAACGCGACTCCCAGCTTGCAGTTGCGCGAGACTGGCTTCGGCTTGATCTAAGCGCGCTTGAGCACTGGCGATATCTTCCGATCGATTCCCGGCTTCGATTTTGGCAAGTTTAGCTCGAACACTAGCTTCGCGGGCCTTGAATTGAGCGAGTTGGGCTTCTACGTCGCGACTTTCCATGCGGGCAACTATTTGTCCTGCTTGGACTTTATCGCCCTGTTCGACAAATAATTCTGCAATCCGCCCAGAACCTTTCGGGCTGAGATTCACGCGCTGTACGGGCTGCACCGTGCCGCTAGATGTGATCCGCACGGTGAGGTTTTGTGCTTCCACGGGCACAGTCATCGTGGCGATCGCATCTACTTTCGGCTGCGATTTACTATTTACTATATATATGGTGGTCGGCACAGCTAGCAACCCGGCTGCAACCAACCCGATGGCCCACCGCTTCGACTTCGGCGCGGGCTTCTTCGGAGACTGCTTTTGGGCGATTTTTGTATCTACAACTTTAGTCTCAATGGTCTTGGTGTCTACAGTCTGAGTATCTTCCACCTTGACCTGAGTAGTTTCTTTTTTAGGGCTAACGATCATACCGACTCACCTAATTTAATCTCAGGATTACCTTTAAGGTAAAATTTTTTTGGATGCTTGGCATCGTCTTTCAGACTCATCCGATCGGGTGATTTTAAAAAAAGTTCCCCAACCAGCACCTGTAAACGATTATAGCTAATCTTTGCAAATTATTAAATAATGTTAAATTTTCTCAGCCAAAAGAGCTAGAGGCGAACAAGTTCGTAGGCGTAAGCCGGGGCGTAGCCATCGATGCGGCAACGGTCACTGAGCGAAGTCGTTCGCTTCGATTTAAAGTGTGCAGATTTTGCCACCAGGGAGTGCGATCGCAGGTAGTAGAATCAAGGTCGATCGACCAAGCAACTATAGCTTAACAAGGTAAAATATTGTTCAAATCCCCTTAAAGATGGAAAATCAACAAACATGAATCGCCCTCAAAGTGTAACAATTCTGGCAATTTTGCAGCTACTTAGCGCCATCTTCAGCCTGTTTGACGGCTTGGTCATCTTATTTTTTGCGGGTATTTTTGGCGGAATCGGTGGTGCCCTCGGCGGGGCGAAAGTAGGGACTGTCATCGGCGGGGCGATCGCCCTTTTTGCCGCAATCAGTCTGATTATCGGAATCGCTTCTTTAATTTTAACTTGGGGTTTGTATCAGCTCAAAAGTTGGGCTTGGGTGGGAACCTTCATCGTCCATGCGATCGCCGCAGTGGCGCAGTTGGCTAAACTGTTGGGCACCGCAGGCGCTGGCGCAAACTTTTTAATTCTTGGTTTTGCAGTTGGTTGTATTTACTATCTACTGAAGCCGGATGTTAAACAAGCATTTGGGGTTTAATTTAGGCCTTAAATTTTCAATTCCCCTCTTCTGGGACTTTATTGAACAAGAAGCGATTTCCATCAGCGAATTTACCCAATATCATCTGCATCAGGATCAATACCCATTGCTAGCAGTCGTTCAGCCAGTCGCGCCGCTTTTTGTTCCGCCCTTTCAGCACGTTGATATTCCTGTTCTGTTTTGAGTTTTTCCAGTTCAGCTCTTTCATCACCAATTAATAATAAATTCCCGTGAATATCCCACCACCGCAACCAAAGTTGCGTTTGATTTTGATAACTTCCCTGCCACAGCCCCAGCTCAATTTCTAATGGTTCAATCAGATAGTGACCCCGTTGATTAGGTTCTAGTTTGTGATAAGCAAAATCTCTCAAATGATAAACTTCTAATCGATCGTTGCTCATCTCATGAATACCGTAGTAAGGAATCCGAATAATTTGCTCGTAAACCCAAAACTTACCCGGTTTTTGCACATCTCCTTCATCAGTCATCAACAGAGGAGTGGCATCCCGTTCTTCATTGCCATTTCCGCTGGCAAATTCCAAAGCAATTAAAGGTGCCATATGTTCTCGCCACAGCACGTAAGAACGGCGATATTTTCCCTGTTCCGGGCGTGCTGAAACATTCGGCGCATAGAACCAATCAGGAGCTTCTGCCCCTTTTTCTGGTGGATCGGTTTCCCGCCAATAAATCCCAGAATCTTGTCCGATGCAGTAGCGTCCGTCGGGATGTCGCCGTTGCAAAACAGGCCCGATGGAATCGGTGAGAATTATGCTTTGAGGATGCTCCTGAAAATTTTTCACGAAAGTACCGTCAGACTCGGGAAGTTGTGTATGATCTGGAAATTGGGGAGGCAGACCTATGTCAATTAATGTTTCCGACATAATTTTAAGGGCGATCGGAGCTATTGTTTACAATTTTATCGTAGTTTAGGCGATCGAGCAATTAGTTCAATGAAAATTACTCTGATACAACCGACTTATCGATCGAGAATTTGGATATACATCGAGTCTAGTGATATTTGTACCAAAGTCTCTACATCAAGTATATTCAATCCTTACGAAAAACTTTACATTTGGCTGGGTCAAATTCGGGACTCCCAATTGCCAGCATCAATGGTAATTGATGAGGAAGGTTACGGCGTAGAATTGATCGCCGAGAAAGCAAGTAATGAGATGATTCTGTTCAGAATCGACCCGTGGATGTGCGGAAATGACACCGCAACACGTCTCGCTACTACACTTAAATCTGATGAATTACTCAGAGCTTTTCATGACGGGATTACTGAATTTATTAAGGATGGGTATCGTCCATCAGACTGGTCATTGATCGATAATCTGAGCAACATCAATTGGGGTGCATTACTCAAGCCACCAACTATTCCCGGTCAAAATTGGCAGCAACGTTTGTTGATGAGTGATTTGGGAGCGTACGACGGAATAATAGAGAAGAGTGAGTTATCGGAGCAAGTAACACTCGAACAGCAATGGTCGATCGTCCTACGCGACGTACTAGACAGAATAGCAGTCATAGCTGCTAAGAATCGAAAGTTTGACATACAAGCACTTGCTAATCTTTACCGTACCCTACCTGAAGACATTGCTTTGGGCGAGATGAATCCAGATTGGTATCAAGAACGTAGAGTGGCGTTAAATGAAGAATATGGATTAGATCGTTATCAATCGCTTACGCGAGAACAAATAGAACATCATTATATCCTCAAAACCGCTAGGCTCAAAATGCTGAAAGTTGGGCAAATTGTCGATGGGACTGTGATAGCTATCAAACCCTATGGGCTTTTCGTAGATATCGGAGGGCATAATGCCTTACTACATATTTCTGGAATCTCTCAAATGCCTGTTGAGCAAATAGAACGCGCCTTTAAACATGGCGATTGGGTCAGGGCAATAATTGTGTGGATGGATATTGAAACAGGTCGAATTTCGCTATCAACCAGCGATTTAGAAGTTGAACCAGGTGATATGTTAAAGGAACCCTGGAAAGTCTATGAGACAGCGGAAGAAATGGCAGCCAGATACATTCAAAATGTTTTGTCAAAGCAGAATGTTGATTAAGTCCACAGCCCAACATAGCGCTAAACCAAAACAAAGTTACAAATATTGCGATAGTTCAGTTAACTCGATCGCACTTGCGCCTACAACTCATAACTTTCTTCACCCATACTCTCGAATATTTCGGCGTCTAAACTTTCTATTTCTGCCAATTCCTCTTCATCAACAGAAGTCAAACTTTCCACCACAAACGGCAAACCAGCAGCCATCAAACCGCGTTGAATGCGATCGTCAGTTTCATCAAACAACACAAACAAAGGATGAACAGCCTCAGCCTCATCGCTGTAGATGTGCCTGTAGCGGTATGGCATCACCCACTCGTAGCCTTTATCCAGCCAAACCTGACACTGCCGCCAGCGACCCAACAAGCCAGAAAAATCCTCACCCGGGCGATGAATGAAAATCAGAATTTCCACCCCAATTTTAACCTTCCACTCCGGATCGCACATCAAAATTGCCAAATCGCAGGGCAAACGAACCGCCTGTCCGGGTGATATACTAGCACCATTACTTCCAGTATAGGATACTCCTTCTCGCACTCGTACAATGGGTAAAGGAATGGTAATTAAACTTTCGTTAGCGCGGCGGATGCTCGGAATCATTTCCATGTAAAGCCGATATTTTCTCAGCAGGGCGATCGCAGATGAAAATTCGCTGTACTCTGCTAGTAACGCTTCGTAATGTGATTGTTTAACCGGCATTTTAAATTAAGTAATAGGTAATTAGCCAACAGTCAACAGTCAACAGTCAACTGACAACAGTCAACTGCCAACTGCCAAGTGACTATTTTTTACAGCTTCTCAAACACTGAGAACATCGGCAGATACATCGACAGCAAAATAGAACCGACGATACCACCAACTAGAACAATCATCAGAGGTTCTAGCATACTCGTAAGTCCTTTTACAGCCTCTTCCACCTCAGTTTCGTAGAAAGCACCAACTTTCATCAGCATCTTGTCAAGTTCCCCAGTTTCTTCGCCAATTGCAATCATTTGAATTGCCAAAGACGGAAAAATAGCTTGTTCTTGCAAAGCAATACTGATCATACCGCCGTTTTGAATTTCCTGTCTGGCATATTCGATCGCATTGGATATCGCCTGATTCCCCGCCACATCTCGCACAATCTCCAAAGAATTGAGAATCGGCACGCCCGATCGCGTTAGCGACCCAAATATCACGCAAAACCTAGCCACAGCAGATTTTTCGATCAAATCTCCAAAGACCGGCAGCTTCATCGCGATTCGATCGATTTGCAAGTGACCTATTGGAGTTTTATAGTACATATCGAAAGCGATTTTTAGCGCCGCAATCACCCCAAGAACTGTGATCTGTTGGATAGGAGGCCAAGCCGTACAAAATGCACTAATTCCCAACATAAACAGTGTAAAAGCCGGCAAATCTGCACCAATATCCTTAAAGATTTTAGCGAAAGTTGGCAGCAAGAATATGGTCATTCCAAAAAAAATCACGATCGCGATAAAGAACACAGTCTTCGGATAAGACATCGCCGACTTAATTTCAGCCTCCGTCTTGTGATTTTTTTCCATCATCACCGCCAGACGCTCTAGAGTTTCATCGAGAACCCCCCCGACTTCTCCCGCCGCCACCATACTGATAAACAATTGGTCAAAAACATCAGGAAACTTAGCCATCGCCTCTGCCAAGTTTATCCCCTCTTGCACATCAGCATTCATGCTTCTGAGCGCTCGCTTCAACTTAGCATTAGAACACTGATCGTTCAGCACAGAAAGGCATCTAACGATTGGTACTCCTGCATTAAACATAGCCGCAAACTGACGAGCAAAAATAGCCATATCCTTAATAGTAAGACTACTAAGGGTATACTCGACTTGCTCCTGAATCTTACTGAAATCAAAGCCACCTTTTGGTTTTTGGCGGATCACATTGGTAGCCACAGCTCACCTCTGAAAAAATATTAAAAATTCGTCGTCAGTAGTCAGTAGTCACTGGTTATTGGTGATTCGTTAGTTGTTGTTGGTTCGTAGTTGTTAGGTGTTATACCAATTTAATGTGAAGTTGCACATATCTCGATCCCCCTAAATCCCCCTTAAGAAGGGGGACTTTGAGAAGAATCTTGTCCCCCCCTCCCACCAGGGGGGCGCCAGGGAGATCAGATTCTATGCAGCCTCATAAAAAATTGGTGTTAGTCGTCTGTTGATTGTTACTACGAATAACCAATAACTACTAACTAATCACCAATAACTAATGACTGCTGACTGAATTAATGAGCTCCTACCTTAGCGCCAGCAACCGGTGCCGGGCCGATCAAGCGTTCGAGTTCGTCAGCCTTAGAAGCCTTGCCCATTGCCGATTCCCAAGTGATTTTACCGGTTTTGTAAAGTTCAGCGAGGGCCATTTCCATCGTCCTCATGCCCAATTTCGCTCCCATTTGGATTTGGGAGTAAATCATTGGAGTTTTCCCCTCCCGGATCAAGTTAGCCATAGCAGGAGTATTCACCATGATTTCCATAGCGCAGCAGCGGCCGCCCCCAATTTTTACAACCAAATTTTGGCTGGCTATTCCCACCAAAGAGTTAGACACCTGGGCGCGAACCTGGGGTTGTTGAATAGGGGGGAACACGTCCAAAATCCGATCGATTGTTGCGCCCGCCGAATTAGTGTGCAGCGTTCCCATTACCATGTGACCCGTTTCCGCCGCCGAAATTGCCAGACCAATTGTTTCCAAGTCGCGCATTTCCCCCACCAGAATCACGTCAGGATCTTCCCGCAGAGCCGCTCTCAGCGCATTTGCAAAGCTCTTAGTATCTTCGCCCTTTTGGCGCTGGTGAAACAAACTCTTGATATTCGGAAACACATATTCGATCGGGTCTTCAACGGTCAGAATATGTTCTGCCCGCGTCCGGTTGACCAGATCCAACAAAGCCGCCATCGTAGTAGTTTTCCCGGAACCCGTTTGTCCCGTCACCAAAAGCATACCTCTGGGTCTTTCCGTCAAGTCCCGCAAAATCTGGGGCACGCCTAAAGCGTCGGCGTTAGGAATCTTAGAAGCCAGAGCCCGCATACAAGCAGCCCAGCAACCTCGTTCTCGGTAAACATTCACCCGGAACCGAGCCAATCCCTTCACCCCGTAAGCGCAGTCAAGTTCCCACTCCATTTCCAACTGCTTGCGCTGCATATTGTTGAGCATTTGGAAAATCAGGATCTGCACTTCCTCAGCAGACATAATGTCGCCGTATTGCGATTGAGGAGTTAGTTTCCCGTTGACGCGAAAGAAGATCGGCGCGCCTGCTTGGATGTGTATGTCCGAACCCCCTTGCTCTACCAGGGACTCCAGTACGTCTTCAATCATCAGACCCATAGATACCTCTGCTCGATCGAGTTAGTAGTTATTGACCAATTTAGCTCAGTTAACAGTTAACTGTTAACTGTTAACTGTTGACTGTTAACTGTTAACTGTTGACTGTTAACTGTTAACTGCTCAATCAATCCAAAAAGCGTGGCGTCAAGCAGTACGGACAATCCAGCATCTCTGGCTTCAATTCCGCCTGACAAGTTTTGCAAGTAAGTCCCTGCTTACGTTTGGCTTTCAGTTCCGCCTCCAACCCCGAGTCAGTAAACGTGACCCGCTCGACTTCTTCAAAGGTAGTTGCGCCTTCTCGCACTAACTGCAAGCTGTAAGCCAACAACGTTTTCATCCCTTCTTCTACTGCTGCTTCCTTAATTTGCTCTGTGGGAGCGCCTTGAGTGATCAGAGTTTGAAGCCGCTCAGTATTTTTTAGGAACTCGTAAACCCCTATCCGTCCTTTGTAGCCTATCCCACCACACTTGACACAAAGTTGCTCGCGGTCTGCCAGTTCCTTCCTCTGTTCAACTGGTATGGTGTTGGCTTTGTAGACAGTCAGATCCATTTCTTGAGAAGCCGACAAACCGTAGCGACCGAGTTCGGTTGCCGTAGGCTGGTAAGGAATGCAGCATTTGTCACAAACGCGTCGCATCAAACGCTGAGCTAACACGCCCAACAAAGCTGCCGAAACCATGAACGGTTCTACGCCCATTTCGGCCAAACGCGCGATCGCCCCAGCCGCGTCGTTCGTGTGCAGCGTGGTTAGCACTAAGTGTCCCGTCAAAGCAGCTTCCAGAGCCGTTTTTGCGGTTTCTTTGTCCCTGGTTTCCCCCACCAGCATCACGTCAGGGTCTTGCCGCAAAAATGCCCGTAGAATGTTGGAAAAAGTCAAGTCTTTTTCCCGAATTACTTGACATTGGGTAATTCCTGGCAAAGCATATTCGATCGGGTCTTCCGCTGTACTGATATTAATCCCCGGATCGTTCCGTTCCGCCAGAATCGAGTACAGAGTAGTTGACTTACCCGAACCCGTCGGGCCCGTCACCAAAATCAGTCCGAACGGACTGTTAGCAGTCTCTCGCACTTGAGCCAGAGTTTCCTCATCGGAGATTAACAAACCCAGACCCAATTGAGTGCTGGAACTATCCAAAATCCGCAGCACGATTTTTTCGCCGTACCGCGAAGGCAAGCTGTTTACCCGGAAATCCACCGTGCGTCCCTCAAACACCCGGCGGATGCGTCCATCTTGAGCTTGTCGGCGTTCGGCAATGTCCAGGTTGGCAATAATCTTGAAACGAGCGGTAATCGATGCGACTACCTGTTTTGGAAACCGGAAATACTCTTCGAGCACCCCGTCCTTCCGCATCCGAATCCGCATGAACTCTTCTTGCGGTTCTACGTGGATGTCAGACACCTTTTCCGACAAAGCTTTAGCCAAAATGATATTGACGGCCTTAATTACCGGAGCCGCCTCAGCATCGTCCAAGGTGTTAGCGAGGTCTTCTTGGTCAGCACCCTCTTCTTCTAGGGAGAGCTCGCCAAAATCTCCCTCCCCCAGATCCATCTTTCTCTGCTTTTCTGCTTCAGCTTTTTTAGCTTCCCTCTTAACTTGGTCGTCTTGATAGGCCGAAGTTATGTCCTGATAGTCGTCTGGCGTAATCACCCGCCGCTGCAAAGCCAAGCCGTGAGGCTGTAAAATCCGCCGCAAATCTTCTACGGCGTTGAGGTTGTCAGGATCTACCATTGCCACCAAAATCGCCGGAGGCTCAGTTTCAGTCCTTGCTACGGGTAAAAACCGACCTTGGTGACAAATGTCGATCGAAATTTTCAACCCGTCGAGCATAGCTCCCAGTTGCTCGTTAGACAGTTCGCTCATCTCCGGGTCATATGCTTCAACGCCGTAGACTATCTTCCGTTCAAACATCTGCTGCTTCTTGTAAAGCCGCAGCAATTCTGGAGGCAACGGCTGCCCCGTAAGTGCTTCTAATACCTCCGTTAACCGCTTTCCCGACTTCCCGCTTTCAATTTGAGCTTGCTTGAGTTGCTCGCGGTTGACGTAACCCGACTGAATCATCTTATTGAGAGCCGGAGCAAGATCAGTCACAGCAACTATCGATTTGGAGCTAGACCCCTGGAATCTGTTAGTCATATAAAAACACTCAATAGGTGGGAAACTCAGTCACAAAAAGTGCTGAGAGGAAAACCAACTTGGGGTTTTAACCCCCGTATTCTTTGCTTGCGGATCGGCTACCATGTCCTTGCTCAATCCCTATCTCTCAAGTGTAAGCTCCCAGCCCCCCTAAGCTTCGTCCGCAAATTGACTCTTTCGTTTGAGGGATTTGCTGATGCTGGCGATCGGATATTGTTCGTTTAGTGCTCCCGATAACGAGAGTTGCCCGATCGATCCGCGGCATACTCTCGTTATGGGCTCAAGGCTGATCGCGGGCGGGATTGCCCGCAGCGTTCAAGTCAAGCGCGGCGGGTGTGTCGCCGAACCACGATCGTTATCAGAAAACTGGGTTGAAAACCCCGTCCTTATAGGACGGCTTTAATTATAAATCTTTGTTGCACTTGCGAGCCAATCTTGTACTGAAAGATATAGGATAAGGTGGGAGGTCAAAATATGCTGGTTTTTGAGTTTAAAGCTTACGGAAAATTAAGTCAGTTGACAGCAGTAAATGAGGCAATTCGTACATCCCAATTTGTTCGGAATAGCTGTTTGCGCTATTGGATGGACAACCAGAAAGTGGACAAATATGACTTGAACAAATATTGTGCCGTGCTGGCTAAAAAATTCCCGTTTGCCGACGAACTTAACTCTCAAGCAAGACAAGCTAGTGCTGAAAGAGCCTGGTCTGCTATCTCAAGGGTTCTACGATAACTGTAAAAAAGGAATTCCCGGTAAAAAAGGGTATCCCCAATTCCAGAAAGATTGTCGCTCAGTTGATTATAAATCCACTGGCTGGAAACTGGCTCTGGACAAAAAATCAATCAAATTTACTGACAAAAAGGGTATTGGTAAACTCAAGCTAAAAGGAACACGGGACTTACACTTCTACCAAATTAGCCAAATAAAACGGGTAAGATTGGTGAAACGTGCAGACGGTGTATACGTCCAATTTTGTATTGATGTTGACCGAAAAGAGAACACAGAACTGAATGGTAATATAATTGGGTTGGATGTGGGATTAAAAGAATATTACACTGATTCCAACGGTGTAATGGTTGAAAATCCGAGATTTCTCCGAAAAAGTGAGAAAGTTCTCAAACGTTCTGGGCGTTGTGTTTCTAGAAAAATTAAAGGTTCAAAAAACAGAGGCAAAGCTAGACAGATTTTAGGGAAACGCCACCTCAAAATAAGTAGGCAACGCAAAGATCATACAATGAAACTTGCACGGTGCGTAGTGAGCGTCAAACGACTTGATAGCCTAGGTCGACTTGAGGATTAAAAATATGGTGAAAAATCATTGCCTAGCTAAGTCGATTAACGATGCTTCTTGGTATCAGTTTCGTGTCTGGATTGAATATTTTGCTCAAGTATTTGAGAAAGTAACGGTGGCGGTAAATCCGCAATATACCAGCCAAGAATGCTCTAGTTGCGGTGCAATTGTGAAGAAAACGCTATCTACCAGAACACACGTTTGTCAGTGTGGTTGTGTAATGGATAGAGATTTCAATGCAGCCAGAAATATCCTAAGTCGGGGATTGGGTACGGTAGGGCATACCGAAACCTTTGCATTAAATGCAAGCAACGCTTTGGGAGAATCGACCTCTACTTTGGTTGGAGAAATCCTATCTTAGCAAGTTGGCTCGTAGATCAAAGAATCCCCACGCCTTCTTGTGGGGGAGTGTCAATCTATATTCCCAAATTCTGATGTCAAATCGCAGCGCCCGTGCCGGGGCGGTTAGCTGTACTGGGGTTAAACATGAGCTATCTTCTGTGATGATAGCTTTGAGGGCACGGTCGATCGGTCTTTTGAAATATATTTTGATTAATTATCTGCGATCGGCCGATCGAACTTCACCGCAGATTTTCAGCATCTCTAATCTTTGCCGATCGAATATTACTGCTCGCAACCCTAGTGTCCCAACCTTTGTCATCCAAGCTTAACGGTTCATAAATCTTCGATATAGGCAAATTAGGTATCAATCGTATCTACCGATTAGCACGTCCGCGATACCAGCTAATTTCTCTCATTTAACAGCAAAAAATTCTAAATGTCATGTTGTTTCCGTCTCTAATCAGAAAAACAGCAGCCCCAATTAGCAAAAAAATCAACAAACTAGTATCTGCCTCACACCAGCAGATAGCTAATATTATGTCTGTCTAAATTCCCTGATGGCAAAGCTGATGAGAGCATAGGGCAATAATCTCAAGCCGTACATTTTTTCAATTTAATTGGTTTTGTCAACCATACATCGCAAGTAATTTGACGGACTGTATCTGACTACCGATTCGCTATACAGACAGTCTAATTAAATTGTAGAGAGCGGGTAAATCTGCCAAAATATTTATTACAGAACTTACGCAAAAAGATGTTTAACGCGCTACGCATAGCGTTAAGGTGCGCGGCAGAAGATCGCTCTAATGGAAGTTGTGCACCTGGTACTGTATCAAGTATAAATCAATATAAATCAACCTTCAACCTTAAAATATTTACAAATCAAGGCTATTAGATAACAAGTTAAACTTGTTCTAAAACTCAGGAAAACGCGTAATGTCGTTTCAAGCTAATGTTAAAATATTAATCCGACTACACAAAAACAATATTAGTAGACGCAGGGGCAAAATATACTTTTAAAACTCGCTGCTGCGATCGCTTTTATCTAAAATTAGGGAGCAAAAAACATTTTGTTTATCCCAAATATGACCGTACTATAGGTAGAGTTCTCAACAGTTTTTTCAAAATTGGATTGAAAGCTTGGAGAGATGCCTTCACATCGGGTCAGATTTCCGATGAATCAGATGATGCCATACACAGCAAATTATAGTTCTCTCTTATTTACCGGGTTAACTGTATCTGCTAGAATTGATAGGGTTCTGTCGCGCAGCTTTTATGATTGACGAGGAAAAACAGCAAGATCGAGATCCTAACTCAACAGGGGAAACCCCAGAGAGTTCCCCAATGGCAAGCGAAACTCCCCAGGCATCAGCAAACTCCAACCAAGCAGCCGATTGGGAGCTCGAACTTGCTCAAGCTTATCAAAGTGCTCAGGGCGATTCCCTACGGGATAGCTCCGACGCGCGTACGCCAGCAAACGCATCCGGCTCTACCGTCACAGGCAGTTCCACCAACAGCCCGACAGCAGACGCGGCGGAGTCATTGCAAAGGGAACTGGTGCAGGCAAGAGATGAAAAAGAGGCTTTAAAAACTCAGTTGCAAGCCGCATCTTCTCAAGTAGAAGACCTGAAAAATCAAAATCTCCGCCTAGCAGCAGATTTTGATAACTTCCGCAGGCGCACCCAAAAGGAAAAAGAAGAGTTAGATTTACAGGCAAGATGTGTCACGATTAAACCCCTGTTGCCGGTCATCGACAATTTCGAGCGCGCTCGATCGCACATCAAGCCGCAAACCGACGGCGAAATGAACATTCACAAAAGCTACCAAAGCGTTTACAAGCAAATGGTAGATGGTCTCAAGCAAATCGGGGTTTCTCCGATGCGCCCAGAAGGCGAACAGTTTGACCCCAACCTCCACGAAGCTCTGCTGAGCGAGCCAACTGACGAACACGAGGAAGGAACCATCATCCAAGAACTAGAACGCGGCTACATTCTGGGCGATCGCGTCTTGCGACACGCCAAAGTGAAAGTTGCGGCGGCTGGGTCATCTGTGGTAGCCTCAGATGAAAATCCCGAGAGTTCGGAAAGTTAATCGGTATACAAGCTACTGCATTCCTCGAAATTACTGACCCCCGAATTCTATTCGGGGGGCTGATTAACTGTAGGACTTTTTCTGACATTTACTAACAGTTTCTTACATTTGGTAGATGTCTTTGTACCGTGTAAAATGGATTGAGCCAGTCAGATTTAGGTGAAAAACCTTGGTAGTAAGCAACCTCTATATAAATAAGTTGCCTCTACATTATCAAACCAAATAATCAGATTGGCTAATGGCTGTAAGCGAAAACCAAGCGGTCAGCTCGTAGTACAAGTGCTTGTAGAGATTTTTACGGGCATTGGTTGATACGCCTTAGTTGATATCCGATCTCAACTTATGTATTTGTTAACAAATGTTAGCAAAAAAGTATCGGTTAACCACAGTAGTTAATTTGCCAACAATCATTCACATTTACCGACAAATGCAATATTTTTGATTTATGGCATACCAGTTAGAAAAGCAGTCTAGTTTCTAGGTTTGCACCCAAACACTTTAAGGAAATACGCAGATGAAGGGCAGATTAAATCAATCAAAAATGGAGCAGGGCAACGCCTCTACGACGTTGATTCCTACCAAACAGAGGGAACTATCTGCTCAGTTGTCTGCTATTGCCGAGTCAGTAGTGCCAAGCAAAAAGACGACCTCGAAAGACAAGTTAAATTTATACGACAGCGATACCCTGATTCAGAAATCATCCAAGATATTGGATCGGGACTCAATTTTAAGAGAAAAGGACTGCAAGCCCTATTGGTCAGATTTATGCGCGGGGATAAGCTCGCGGTTGTTATTGCCGATCGAGACAGGCTCTGTCGATTTGGATTTGAACTTTTCGAGTTTATGGCAAAGCAAAACAGTGGCTCGCTCCTGGTTCTCTCAAATCCTGTTCACTGCGAAGAGTCCGAACTCACAGCCGCTCTTCTTGCCATCCTTCACGGCGATCGTTGCCGAATCCACAAAGAGCGAAGTTACAGCAAGAAAATCAAAGAAAATCCGACTATTCTTAAAGCCTGAGCAAAAAGCAATACTGAAGCAGTGGTTTGGTGTGAGTCGCTACGTGTACAACGTGACGATTAAGTATTTGCAGCAGCCAAACACTAAGGTCAATTGGATATCAATCAAAACGGACATACTTAATGGATTGCCTGATTGGGCAAAACAAGTACCGTTTCAAATTAAATCGATTGCAATCAAAGATGCTTGTGCGGCTGTCAAAAAAGCTAAAGCTGACTTCAGAAAAACTGGTAAAATTTGTAGTTGCAGATTCCGTAGTCGAAAAGACATAAAGCAATCTCTTTATATTCCGAAGTCTGCAATTGGGTCAAAAGGAATTTATCATACAAAATTGGGTCAATCAAAGCTGAAAGAGGCATTACCCAAAGACTTCAGTGATGGACGGTTAACGCTTGCTTACAGTGAGTATTACATTGTTATATCCGAAGTAGTGCAACCACGTCAGACCGATAACCAAGGTCGTGTGGTTGCCTTAGACCCCGGTGTCAGAACGTTCATGACCTTCTTTTCTGAGTCTTCCTATGGATGGCTTGGAAATGATTCCAATCTTTTGATTCAAAAGTTGTGTTTCAGGCTAGACAAGTTGATCTCAAGGATGAGCAAAACCTCTAGTTGGCAACGCAAAAGATTCAAGAAAGCAGCAGATAGATTAAAGTCTAAGATTCAACACCTTGTCAAAGAGTTGCATCACAAGACTGCTAAATTTTTAGTTGATCGCTTTGACGTGATATTACTTCCATCGTTTGAGTCCTCTCGAATGGTCAGCAAGTCACGTCGTAAGATTCGTTCTAAGACTGTTCGTCAAATGCTGACTCTGAGTCATTATCAGTTCAAAAAACATCTAGAGTGGAAAGCTTGGGAGCAGGGCAAAGTTGCTTTAACTTCTATCAATGAAGCTTACACTTCAAAGACTGTTTCATGGACTGGAGAAGTCAAAAAGATGGGTGGTAGCAGAACGATCAAAGATGCTGATGGAAATCAGATGAACCGAGATTTAAATGGTGCTCGTGGGATTTTCCTTCGGGCATTGGTTGATACGCCTTGGTTGCATAGCTTTTTAGCTATTTAACTTATGTGTTTGTTAGCAAGTGTTAACAAAAAAGTATCGGTTTCCAAACATCCCACAAAGTTTTATGAGGCGCTATGGGAAAAATTATTGGAATTGACTTAGGCACGACCAACAGTTGCGTAGCTGTTTTAGAGGGCGGTAAACCCGTCGTGATCGCCAATTCCGAGGGCGGCCGCACAACTCCGAGCATCGTAGGATTTGGCAAGGCGGGCGATCGCTTAGTAGGTCAACTAGCCAAGCGGCAAGCTGTAACTAATGCTGTAAATACTGTCTACAGCATCAAACGATTTATCGGGCGCAGGTGGGACGACACGGAAGAAGAACGAGCCCGGACTCCCTATACCTGCATAAAAGGCAAAGACGACACCGTTAACGTTCAAATTCGGAACAAGGTTCACACCCCACAGGAAATCTCGGCAATGGTACTCCAAAAGCTGAAGCAAGATGCTGAAGCTTATTTGGGACAAACTGTCACCCAAGCCGTGATTACAGTGCCAGCCTACTTCACAGACGCTCAGCGGCAAGCTACTAAAGACGCCGGTACGATCGCGGGTTTAGAAGTCCTGCGGATCGTCAACGAACCAACAGCGGCCGCCCTTTCCTATGGGTTGGACAAGCAAAATATCGAACAAAAAATCTTGGTTTTTGACCTCGGTGGCGGTACTTTCGACGTTTCGATCCTGCAACTCGGAGACGGAATTTTTGAAGTCAACGCTACCGCCGGCAACAACCATCTCGGAGGAGACGACTTTGACGACTGCATAGTCCAGTGGCTGGTAGAAGCTTTTCGTACTCAAGAAGACAGCGACCTGTCAACAGATAAAATGGCTTTGCAACGCCTCAGAGAAGCAGCGGAAAAAGCCAAAATAGAACTTTCACTCTCGCAATCGACTTCTATAAACTTGCCGTTCATCTCCTCTGACGCAAAAGGGCCAAAGCATCTGGAAATGGATCTCTCCAAAGCTCAGTTTGAACAACTGGTGGCTCATTTGGTGCAAGCGACGATCGATCCGGTGACTCAAGCCCTCAAAGACGCAAATTTGACTCCCCAAAATATAGACAGAATTATTTTAGTGGGAGGCTCAACCCGGATTCCGGCAGTTCAAGAGGCAATTAGCAAATATTTTGGCGGGGTGTCTCCCGATAGATCCGTCAATCCCGACGAAGCTGTAGCCGTAGGCGCCGCAATTCAAGCCGGGGTACTGGGTGGTGAGGTCAAAGATTTGCTACTGCTGGACGTGACGCCACTCTCTCTGGGACTCGAAACCTTGGGCGGGGTGTTCACAAAAGTAATCGAGCGCAATACAACTATTCCCACCAGTCGATCGCAAATGTACAGCACGGCGGCAGATGGGCAAACAAGTGTGGAAATTCACGCACTCCAAGGCGAGCGAGCATTGGTTAAAGACAATAAAAGTCTCGGCAAGTTCTTGCTCAAAGGCATTCCCGCAGCCCCGCGCGGCGTACCTCAAATCGAAGTTACCTTTGAAATCGATGCCAACGGCATTCTCAAAGTTGCTGCTGAAGACAAGGGAACCGGAAAAGAACAAAGCATCCAAATTTCTAACACAGGGGGATTGAGCGAAACGGAAGTTGAGCGGATGCGACAAGAAGCCGAACTTTATGCCGATGAGGACATCAAGCGCGCTCAACTCGTCGAACTCAAAAATCAAGCTGACACCCTGGTCTATAATTGTGGTGTTACTTTGAAAACCAACGCGCAATTGCTCTCGCAAGACCTTAAGGCTGAAGCCGAAACAGCAGCAGCAGCCTTGCAGGGTGCAATGGCTAACCCAGACATCACAGGCGAGGAACTTGGTGAGCAAATCGAATCTTTCAAGCAACTGCTATACTCGCTCGGGACAGCAGTCTACGACCAAGCCCGCAGCCCAGTAGCGCCTTCGGGAGCAGAGATTGAAAGCGAGATGATGTCAGAGCTAGAAGAGGTTAAAGCGGATGACGACAGCACTTTGCTGACAGAAGAGCTAGAAGAGGTTGCAGCTACCGATGACAGCAGTTTGCTGACAGAAGAGTTGCTACTGGTGACGCCCCAAACTCCGCCGCAAGCTCCACCAAAGTTGGAAATAAAACCGGAATCAAAGCCGGAACCAAAACCGGCACCAAAACCGGAACGACAGTCAAAGCGACCGCCAAATCCACCGTCAAATCCAAATTCAGAACCAAAACCGAAGGTTCCCGAACCTGAAGTTGATGATATGAATCCTTTCCTTTAGAACTGAAAATCTCACAATTAAAAGTTAAAAATTAACAATCATAATTTTTGATTTTTAATTGGTAATTTCAGGAAAGGTCGATCGTTTCTTTTTCGTACACTTTTTGTTATTTACCTCCAGGCAAGCAGCTCTATGGCCGGTGATTACTATGAAATATTAAGCGTTTCTCGCAGCGCAGACAAAGAGGAAATTAAGCGTGCTTACCGTCGTCTAGCTCGCAAGTTCCATCCAGATGTCAATAAAGAACCCGGTGCCGAGGAGCGGTTTAAAGAAATTAACCGCGCCTACGAGGTACTCTCAGAACCGGAAACCCGCGCCCGTTTCGATCGCTTTGGTGAAGCAGGTGTCAGTGGTGCAGCGGCTCCTGGGTTCCAAGACTTCGGCGACAGCTTCGCCGATATTTTTGAAAGCTTCTTTCAGGGTTTTCAGGGAGGGGCGGGCGGCCAACAACAACAAGGTCGCAGACGCAGCGGGCCCGTGCGCGGAGACGATTTGCGGCTCGACTTGCGGCTGGATTTTCGCGAAGCCGTGTTTGGTGGAGAAAAAGAACTCCGCATCAAGCACCTAGAAACTTGCGAAACTTGCACCGGGACTGGCGCCAAACCAGGAACTAGACCTCAAACCTGCTCGACTTGTACCGGTAGCGGGCAAGTCCGCCGCGCTACCCGCACGCCTTTCGGCAGCTTTACTCAAGTTTCAGTTTGCCCGACTTGCAACGGCACGGGGCAAGTGATTGAGGACAAGTGCGAAACTTGTGGCGGCCGGGGTCAGAAAGAAGTGATGAAAAAGCTGAAAATTACAATTCCGGCTGGGGTTGACAACGGTACTCGCTTGCGGGTTTCCAATGAAGGGGATGCTGGCAAACTCGGCGGGCCGCCGGGGGATCTTTACGTGTTCTTGGCTGTGAATGAAGACCCGCTATTTAAGCGGGACGGCATTAACGTTAACTCGGAAGTCAAGATTAGTTACTTGCAAGCAATTTTGGGGTGCAGGTTGGAAGTTGAAACGGTTGACGGGCCGACGGAATTGTTGATTCCTACCGGAACTCAGGCGAATACTGTTCTGACTCTGGAGAAAAAGGGGGTGCCTCGGTTGGGAAATCCAGTCAGTCGTGGCGACCATTTGATTATGGTGTCTATTGACATTCCGACTAAGGTGACGGCTGAGGAACGGGAGTTGCTGATGCAGCTTGCTAAGCTGAAGGGCGATCGTACCGGAAAAGGTGGCTTGGAAGGATTTCTGGGCAATCTGTTTCAGAAATAAGCAAAAAAGTGAGCGCAATTGCGCTCATTTTTTCCAGTTATATCAATTCCGGTTGCACTCAGACATGATAGAGGAGACGGCAGTGCCCTGTCCCTACCCAAAATAATATTGTAGGGATACGGCACTGCCGTCTCCTCATTTCGGCTAATCATAATTCCGGTGCAACCTAAATTGATATTACATCCGTTAAAGAATCCATTGCTGAACTTCCTTCAACATTTGCTATATGAACTCAATATCCAAAATTGAAAATCCCAAATCCCCAGATGCCCAACTCGATCTGCGGGGTACGCCCTGTCCGATCAATTTTGTCCGTACTAAACTGCGGTTGGAGCAAATGCCTCCTGGAGCTGTTTTGGAGGTTTGGCTGGACGCTGGAGAGCCGATCGAACAAGTGCCGGATAGTCTGAAAATGGAAGGCTACCAGATTCTGGAAACCCAATTTGTGGCGGATGAGACGGATTCGGGATTTTTTGCGATGAAAGTGCAACGCCCAGAACATCAGGAAGCGGAATGAGCCCCAATTCGTCCTCGATCGTTGGTACTGTAGTGGCTGTTCAGGCTAACTTCTACCAAGTAAGTTTAGATCCAGAAGCCTGTATTGACGGGAAAAATCGTCCCTTGGCTGGTACTCTTAGCTTGCTGTGCACTCGTCGTACTAGACTGAAAAAAATTGGGCAACAGGTGATGGTGGGCGATCGCGTGGTGGTAGAAGAACCCGACTGGACCGATCGCAGGGGTGTTATTTCTCAAGTCTTTCCTCGCCAAACAGAACTCAACCGCCCGCCTGTAGCTAATGCCGATCGCATTCTCCTCGTTTTTGCCCTCACAGAACCCGAGTTAGACCCCGCATCATTAACTCGGTTTTTAGTCAAGGCTGAATCTACAGGTTTAGAGGTGAGTTTGTGCCTCAACAAATGCGATTTGGTTACAAAAGAGGAATTGGAACAGTGGCGCGATCGGCTTTCTGGATGGGGATACGATCCCATGTTTATTAGTGTCCGTAGCGGCTTAGGTATCTACAATGAAGCTGCTAATGACAGTCAAAATGAAGTTTCTGCGATAAACCAAAATTTATCAGACAAAATCGATAACTCCCTTCTTGATTCCCCCCAAGGGGGTGGGTTGGCTTCTTCCTCCTCTATCCAAACTCACTTACAAGGCAAAATAACGGTAATTTGCGGGCCTTCAGGGGTCGGTAAGTCGAGTTTGATCAACCAACTGATTCCGGCGCTGAATATTCGAGTGAATTCTGTTTCTGGCAAACTCGGCCGCGGGCGACACACGACTCGCCATGTAGAGCTGTTCGATCTCCCCGGTGGCGGACTGTTGGCGGATACTCCAGGCTTCAATCAGCCGGCACTTGAATGCGATCCGTCCGAGTTACCTCGATATTTCCCAGAAGCTCGGCACAGGCTGACTTTGGGTACTTGCCAGTTTAGCGACTGCTCGCACAGAAGTGAGCCTAACTGTGTGGTGCGGGGTGATTGGGAGCGCTATGAGTATTACTTGCAGTTTCTGGAAGAGGCGATCGTCCGCCAGCAACAAGAGCAAAATTCTAGTAGTGCGGAGGCGAGTTTGAAGCAGCAAACGAAGTCGGATGGTACGCAGCAATACGAACCGAAGCTGCAAACTAAAAAATATCGCCGCTCTTCCCGTCGCCTTCAACACCAGTCTCTGCAAGAGATGTGTGAAGAAGACTTACAAGAGAATGATTAAATAGTCGATCGCGATCGGTCGATCGGCACCGGAGCACAGTACATTAATAGCTAAAATTAAATGGCCTTAAATTTCTTAAAAAAAGTAGAACAGAAGCAAAGGTTAGCGGGTTATGCAGGAGTAAAAATACTGTGAATATTCAAGAACTATTTCAAAAAGGTGGGCCCGCGATGTGGCCGCTTTTGGTGTTATCGATTCTATCTGTAAGTACGATTATCGAGCGATTGTGGTTTTGGGCGAGCCTCCTCACCAAGGAAAAGCAGATAGTCAACCGTATCCTAGAAACTGCTCGCAGCGATTGGGGCGCGGCTAACGAGATTGCTAGACAAGCTAACCGACAGCCGATCGGGCGATTCCTTTCTGCACCTCTGCGACTGTACAATCCTGAACCCGACTTATTTCGACTCGCACTCGAAGCCGCAGCCGATGAAGAGTTGGCTTCGATGCGTCGCGGCGACAAAATCTTAGAAGCGACGATCGCTCTAGCCCCTTTGCTGGGATTGCTGGGAACAGTTTTGGGCTTGATTAACTCCCTGAGTTCAATCCGGCTGGGCGACATCGGTACCTCCGCAACAACTGGCGTGACTTTGGGGATTAGCGAGGCGCTGATCACGACTGCGACTGGGATGGTAGTCGCAATTTTTAGCTTGACGTTTTATCGGATATTTCAAGCTTTTTTGTTCGATCAGGCGAAAATTTTTCGCAAAGCTGGAAATGAACTGGAAATGCTGTACAGACAATACTGGCCGACGGCTAATGCTAAAGGTCGATCGCTTGATGCAGAATACAGTAATTCTTCCTTTGGTTCCGATGGCTTGAACAAGCGTTCTTTAAATTCTCAACCAGAATCTGAAGAACGAAATCGGGAGCCGAAACCGAAATTGAAAGGTTCCGATCCCGATCTCGATTCAAGTTCTAACAATTAAAACCTTCAGAACCAATGAAAATTCACTTAGATACTCCTGCTGAAGAGGCTCGGATTGAACTGGTGCCTTTAATTGACGTGATATTTTGCATCCTGACGTTTTTTTTGCTAGCTGCTTTGCAACTGACTCGCCAGCAATCGATTAATGTCGATTTGCCGAAGGCGAAGACGGGACAAGCACAGATGCGAGATATGCTGATTGTCAGTATTGACGATTTCGGCCAAACTTATATCGACCAATTGCCCGTTAACGATCGACAGCTCGATCAAGTTTTGAAGAGTTTCCAGAGCAAAAATCCTGCCGGGTTGACGGTGTTGTACGCTCCTCAAAATGCTAAATACGCCAAAGTTGTGGAGGTTTTAGACAAATTGCGAGACATAGGTGGTCGAGTAAGCCTAGCAACTCTTCCTACTTCGGCACCCTCCCCGCAGACGAATCCCTCCCTTCCCAATCCTGGGATTCCTGCGGCACCTCCGATCGGCAATTCGGCTCAACCCCTACCGTCTCCTGTGGCTCCGGGGCAGCAGCAGTTCAATCCCAATCAGTTCCAATCTCCTCTCCCGGCTCCGGGGCAGCAGCAGTTCAATCCAAATCAGTTTCAATCGCCTCTCCCGGCTCCGAAGCAGCCTACCAACTCTGGGACAAATCTGGGGATTCCTCCTGTTTCGCCTGCACCCACTGCTCCCAATCTTAAGCCTGAATCTGCCCCTCCACCGCAGAATGTTGTGCCATCCAATTAATTAGAAGGAAGAAGGCTTCCCAAGGTAGAAGGAAGAGGGAAGAAGCCAGAAAAACCAGAGAGCAATAGAAATTCTCCCGATCTCCGGCTCACCCAATCCCCCCTCACTCACCCACTCTTCCCATCGCGGAGATCGGGTCTGCCAAAGTTGGTATAAATAACTGCAATTATTTTGGTTCGTACTGAGCCTTTTTTTTCTTGACAATCAGCGACAGTTGTATATGTCTGCGGAAGGAACTTTTGCAGACATCCCGCCATCTTTATCCCTAAGTTATTTCCTGGGACAGATGGTAACTTTGTCAAATTATTGTTACCTTTTGTAATATACTAAAGTAAAATAGGCATACAGGCATCCTGAAGCCAACGGTCGATCGCTGAAACAAGTTACAAATCTGGTTAGTCCAGGTTTTCACTTTCCAGTCACCTTTATTTACAGAGGAGTCACGCGTCATGAGCCAACCAGCAGAATTGTCTTTGGAACAGCAATTTAGCCTGTGTTCCTTCAAAACACAGGTAAGTGATATGAGTCGCGAACAAGCTCAGGATTTTTTGGTCAAGCTTTATGAGCAAATGATGTTGCGGGAAACCATGTACCGCCATTTTCTCAAACACCACTGGGGTTTGGAACCCAACCCAGGCGTTGAGTAGACCAGAGTCGCAGTCGGCGACCTCCGTCTCTTACTCTCTTCCCCATCTTCAGGTGGAAAGGAGTTGGGGGTGATGGGGCGTCACTCGAAGGAAGAAGGAAGAAGGAAGAAGGAAGAAGGAAGAAGGAAGAAGGAAGAAGGAAGAAGGGAAATGCCAGAAAACCAATTGTTTTAGCAATCATCAATTTCCTAAACGCTAAGGCGACTGCCAGATCGCACTTTCTGTTTTGATTCCACTAAATGTGGCGAATAGTCTCGGCAATAGTGCGACTGTCGCAGGAGAGCGCAACCATAATTTAGCGCTGCGACGCTCAAAAATTTCTGAAACTTTTGAGGATAACTATAAAATTTCTAAAAACAATAAATATATTTGTCTCCAGTTGCAGCGGATGAGGTTTGACAAGAATGGCGCTAGTCGGAAATCCGATCGCGATCTCCGACGAGCCAGACTTTCAATTTTCACATCAAACCCTAGAACTCGGAACTGTTGACAAAGAGGAAAAGTTATTCTGGCTGACGTTCCAGAGTCGCTTCCATCGTACTCGTCAAATAATGACCCGACATGATGCCGCTAGATTGGTAGTAGCGGTTGTCATCAACGCGGTGAAGGGTATCAAAACCCGTCCGCCGCTGCCGTTCGTCTCCCAGTACCCAATAACGCTGGACGATCGACTGGGGAGCAATCCAACCTTCGCCCTCAACGCGGCCGAGTTCGCTGTGTTGGAGTACAAAAGTATACTGCCGTTCATCGTTGTTGAGGTGTCCTCGGTACTGCAAAATAATCTCTTCGCGATCGCCTCCGGGAAACACGAGCTTCGTCACCATACTGAACCAATCTGTTCGGTTCCAGCTCACTAAAGTTTTGCCTTTAACCGTAATTGGCACGCCATTGCGCTCAATCCAACTTCCTTCGAGCGTCCATTGGCCAGATTCCATTAAAAACGTGTGAGCCACAGTGCTGTTCCTATGCTTTTCCTGCTGGCTACAATGCTGGTGCAACAACGCACAGCCGTTGTCCCTCAGACTCTATGGTATCACGCCCAACTGTGCCAACAAGAGTTAATTTCCCCTAAAAGTACCGATGCCGAAGCACCAGTAACTTGAGGCAGATTGCCGGGAATACCGCGAACCCGCCATTGGGCTAAAACCGCAAAAGCGATCGCCTCTTTAAAATCTACACTCAAGCCTGCCTCAGAAGTAGTCAACACTTCCACTGGATGCAATTGGGTTTGCAGTCGGCGTTTTAAGTAGAGATTGTGGCTGCCGCCCCCGCACAACAAAACTCGATCGGGCATAGCCGGCAAAAAAGTTTGGTAACTGTGAACGATCGAAGCCACAGTCAGTTCGGTCAGAGTAGCCAGCACATCAGCAGGACTGAGGTTGTAAGCGGAGGCTTCGACCAAACATCGATCAAAGTAATCTACACCAAATAACTCTCGCCCAGTAGACTTCGGCGGTGCTTGGCCAAAGAACTCCTGGGCGAGCCAATCCTCCACTAAAGCTTGACTGGGAGTTCCGCTGGCGGCCCAAGCTCCACCTTCGTCACAACTTTTAGTTCCACCAGAGAAGTGTTCGACTGCCAAATCTAACAGGGAATTGGCTGGGCCTGTATCCCAACCCAAGATGCCATCCCCAAGACTAGAAATCTCGGACTCGTCCTTGTTTTCCCCCTTGGACGTGGCCGGAAGATAGGTAACATTGCCAATGCCGCCCAGATTTTGGATGCAGAGACGGAGGTTGGGTTCGGCCAGCAGGCAGGCATCAACTATGGGGACTAAGGGTGCTCCTTGACCTCCTGCTGCAATGTCTGCCGATCGAAAGTTACTCACAGTCGTAATGCCTGTCAATTGTGCAATTAGCGCGCCCCGCCCGAGTTGCAAGCTGTAGCCCATTTCACTTCCGGGGTTCGATACAGTAGAACAGCTTCTTTTTTGGGTATCTCGTGGCGGTCGGTGGTAGACGGTTTGACCGTGAGAACCGATTAATTCGGCTTTATCATATTTTGCTTGAATTGTCAAGGCCGCGGTGGCAAATTCTTGGGCAATGGCATCATCTAATTCGGCTAGTGCAGCCACTGACAAAGCCTCCCCGCTGCAAACCGAGAGAATTTGCGATCGCAAATTAGCAGGATAAGGGAAAGTCTTGCCGGCCACTAACTGCACTTTCAAGTCTGTTTGGGAACCGACCACATCTACCAAAGCAGCATCAATGCCATCCACTGACGTGCCGCTGATCAAACCGATAACGCGAGTCATGCGATTTTAGATTTTAGATTTTAGATTGTCGGATTCGATAAGTCGATTTTAGATTTCAGATTTTTCGATTTTCGGAGAGGATATCACTTGAGGTCGATCGTCACGATCACCACAGTAATATTGTCACGTCCCCCTTTATCCTTAGCTGCTTCAATCAAAGCAGTTGCAGCGCCCTCGCAGGCGCGAATCGACTTCAGAGGCGAAGCAATCATCGGATCGGAAAGTTCCTCAGTCAAGCCGTCACTGCACAGCAGCAAGCGATCCCCGGGCTTTACCTCCACCGGCAGAATATCTATCTCGCGCAAATCATCGCGGCCCAGACACTGGGCCAAAACGTGACGCCAAGGGTGGCTGCGAGCCTGGTCAGCAGTCAGAGCCTTTCTTTTGACAGCCTGAGCCACCCAAGTCTGGTCTTCAGTAATCTGCTCCAAGCGAGCTCCGTGTAGCCGATACAAGCGAGAGTCCCCGATATTAGCGCACCAAGGTCTGCCCTCATCCCTAAAGATCAGAACCACAGCTGTAGTCCCCATATCAGCGCGCTCGGGATGGTCGAGCTGATCCGTCAAAATTGCTTGATTGGCAATCAACAAAGCCTTTTCCAACAACAGGGGAGAATCTTCAGGCCCTTCCCAATGTTCGAGCAAATAAGATTGAATCGCGCCAGTTGCAATCCGGCTGGCTTCTTGACCTCCGGCGTGTCCTCCCATGCCGTCTGCCACTATGAAAAATCGCCCGTCAGAGTCTATGTAGTAGGAATCCTGATTTACTGAACGAACTAACCCTGTGTCTGTCTTACCTGCGAAAGAGCGTTTCATAGATTAGGTGATTGCACTCATCGAACTTGAAAGCTTGATTTAACTGGTGCAACGTTTTCTTCCAAAACTCAAATCGCCAACAGAACTTGAAATTTCTGTCGCCTGCGATCGGCAGTTCTGGAAAAATTGCACTTCTTTAATCTTATATTGTAGATCCTCTGATGCTAATCCCATCGTGACATACCCGACACTCATTTTGTAAACAAATAGAGTGCGGGCTTCCTCTTTCAACGGGAGAGCCTCGACGCGAGCCATCTCTAAGCTGGTCTTATCCTCCCTCCGTAGGTTTTACTCACCTTTATGTGGTACCGTCCTAGCAAGATAATTACTTATCTTCGAGGCAGACTCCCTGTGTCCCAAAGAGTAGAATTGTTGATTTTTTCACCCATCCATCAGCTCTTTTACGGCAAGGCGGGATATTGGGGCTACCAGTCAGAAACTGATAGGTGGTGTCTAGCCTTTATACAACGGAAAGTTCGCCCACCACGGCTACTCTTATCATCCCCGCGAGAGTTCGATCCTATCATGGATTCGCTATCGCTCAATTTGTTGGCTGCTCGTTTTCATCCCGTCACTCATCCTGTAAACGGATAGAGTGCGGGACTTCCCACTCGTATTAGTTAAAATTGTTAGTAAATCAAGTGTATTGAGCAGCGCCTGCCCAAAAACTGGATTTCTGCTAAAAATTAGAGGTTTGGCTGGCGATAAATCTACAAAGCAACTGGTTTCTGGCCACCTAGCCGATAAATCCCCTAAATTTGAGAAATCTGTTGTCAGCCAGCCAAAACTTAACATTCGATATCAACTTTTGGCTGGCGAGAAATCTCAAACCGGAAATTTCAAATCCCAAATAGCACAATTATGACATCCTGTCCAAACGATCGATCCGCTTGAACAAACGCAGCACAGCAAACCCTGCACCCGCAGCTAGTACAGCCACCGCGACAGCCGGCCAGATTTGATTGCTGACAAACAAAATGGTTGCCGACAAAGTAAAAGCACTCATCATCAAAGTATAATTCGTGCCCATTTGAACGCTGCTCATGCGGCGGAGCAAGCGCTCTGCTTCGGCGGAACGGACGCGAATCCGTAAATCTCCCTGTTCGAGCTTGTCAATAGTCTCCTCAATCCGGCGCGGCAAACCCAAAGCACTCGAACTCACCTGAGCCGCCTGACGGCCGATTTCGTTAAAAATGCTGCTACTTGCATCAGAGCCATTTCCATTAGTCATAAGCTGCATGGCAAAAGGTTGTGCCACCTCCATAAAGTTAAAATCGGGATCTAAACCCCGGCCCACGCCTTCAATCGTCGAAAAAGCTCGCATTACAAAAGTAAAGGTAGCTGGGAAGCGAAAAGGTTGACCGTAGGCAATATCGTAGAGGTCGTCGGTAATCGCGCTCACCGACTGATTTTCAAAAGGCTTGTCCATGAAGTTATCCAGCATAAACTGGATGCTGCGGCGCACCGGACTCATATCGCCTGTAGGAACCAAAGCTCCCAAATTGATTAAAGAATCCATAATGCGCTGTCCGTCCTTGGAAGCAATGCCATAGAGCGTCTCCATCAGTCCTTCGCGGACATTTGACTGGATTTGCCCCATCATGCCGAAATCATAAAAAATCAGAGACCCGTCAGCACTAACAGCGATATTGCCGGGGTGTGGGTCAGCGTGGAAAAAGCCATCGTTGAGCAACTGCCGCAAATAAGCTTCAGCTCCCCTTTGGGCGATCGACTTACGATCGATACCAGCCGCTTCCAAAGCTTCATAGTGGCTGATTTTAATCCCCGGTAGGTATTCCAAAGTCAGGACTCGTGGAGCCGCATACCGCCAATAAACCCGTGGCACTTGCACCCAGTCGCAGTTGCTAAAATTGCGGCGAAAAGTATCAGCATTGCGGCCTTCATGGAGATAGTCAATTTCCAGCCACAAAATGCGACAGCATTCCTCATAAATCCCCATCCAATCTCGGCCGCGACCCCACTTCGGATCGTTTTGAAAGTAGCGAGCAATTCCCTTAAGAATTTGCAAATCAATCTCAAACAGCTTCCGTAGTCCAGGCCGTTGCACCTTCACCACAACTTCCGGGCCGGAGTGTAGTTGAGCTTTGTGTACCTGACCCAGACTGGCTGCTGCCAGAGGAACCGGGTCAAAGCTGTGGTAGAGTTCCTGAACTGTCTTGCCCAAATCTTGCTCGACAATTACCTCTAACTGCTCGTAGCTGAAAGCAGGTACTTTGTCTTGCAGTTTAGAAAGTTCTTCGACAAACTCTGCCGGAAACAAGTCGGCGCGGGTGGAAAATAATTGTCCAACTTTAATGAAAGTCGGGCCCAAATCCAATAGTGTTTCTCGAACCCAGATAGCTTGAAAGCGGCGTCTGGCAACTTTCTTGTCTTCAGTCACGCCTCCCCAGTAGCTCCAGTTTTTGCTATCGAACCACAGGGAAGCCAGCCAGAGCAAGACAAAGGCCCAAATGTCGAAGAAGCGCCGTTGCCGGGAGTATTTTTCGCGATTCCAGCGATAAGCTTTGGTTTTGTGGGATTTACCAGCAGTTTTTGGCTCATCGGCGTCACCAGTCCGCTTGGGGGAGCGCTGGCGATTAACAGAGTCATCAAGGAGAGCAGACACTTCGGTTCCCAAATTGCTTATTTTATGTTGTTGCTTTGATTGCAGGAAGGAGCGCAGGAGCGCATCATCGCTTTGCGCCCGTAAAAGTAAATAGTTTTTGTGGCAGCCCGAATTAGGGCAAACTACTGCGGTAGCGCTGCAATTCCGATCGCACCAAGGCCACTTCGGCGCGCAGCTCGTCAATAGTTGCTTGCAAGTCGGTGGGATGGATGTCTTGAATCGTGGTGGTGCTTGCAGTGCCAGTTCGGGTCTGCATCGCTTGATCCGCAGCTCGATTTGCGCGTTCCACAACTCGATCGGTGAACTGTCGGAGGCGTTCTCTTTGTTCGGCGTCAAATTTGCCAATTTCGGAGAAAGCGTTGGTTGCAGCGCTTTCTAATTGCTCGTACAGTGCTTCGGCCACTGCTCTGCCTACAAAAAAAGCATGAACTGGGGGTTTACTCATAAAAAAATCTCTGTGCGCTTCCGCAACAAATTATAACTTGCTTATCACTGATGGTGCTTGCTTCCAAAGAAAGGAAGTTTGCGGAAGTTGATGCGCGGCCCGGAGCTTGTACAAAAACAAACCACTTTTTTCAGGGCGCGATCAAATGAACCCGATCGCATCCCAGGCCCCACCTCTACCACCTGCCGGATTCTCAGAGCCGGTGTTGCTGCTAACTTTTTTCTCAACCTTCACAGGTTTCGCCCAAGTAATGCGCGACATCACATAAGTTGTGCTACCTGCCTAAAGCTTAACATAAATTAAATCAAAATATCAAACAATTCTGCAATTTTTTGCGCCTGGCATTCGGATTGCAGAGGGAATAGGAAATATTGGATAAACTCTGGGGACGACTGTTGGGATATTTGCGAGTCAATCGAAGGTTTTGCGAGATAGTCCGTGGTTCTGAAGGCGTTATTGGCTAGACAATGGATGGATATTTGCTCTCTTGAAATACTCACCGTCCTGCAGGAGCGGTGATTTTTGACGCTTCATTGGGTTCTGCTAACCGTTGCTAGTCTGACAATCCCTCTGCGTCCGTTTAGAGTCGTGGCGATTCCCCATCCCGACTTTTTCTATATTCCTAGAGGCATTTTGATCTCTATCTTGCTCAGTACCACAACTCAGACAAAGCACTGAACGAACAGACAAATCGATTTTACCCCATTTAAAACCACAATCCGCACAAACACGGGGCTTGTAGGTTCCCACCTACTAATTACTTGAAACTCTCCGCCAAACTTTTCAGACTTAGCCTCGCACAAAGTTCTAAACTCTCTCCACCCTTGCTGACTAATTGCTCTTGAGAGTTTCCGGTTTTTCACCATTCCTGACACATTTAAATCTTCCAAAATAATCACTTGGTTTTCGTTAACTACTTTAGTTGACAACTTGTGCAGGAAATCTTTACGGGTGTCGGCAATGCGATTATGCAATTTGGCAATCTTGATTCGTGTTACATTTCTCCTTTTAGAGTCTTTCGGCTGGCGGGCTAATTTGCGTTGAAGTTTACGGATTTTCCGGTCTAATTTTTTGTAGTTAGGACTTTCAGCTTTTTCGCCATTACTCATCACTGCAAAAATTTTAATTCCCAAATCGATTCCGATACTTTGGTTTTTCGCCTCAGATGGAATGGGTTGAATTTCTACTACAAAACTCAGGAAATAACGATTTGCACAATCTCTGATTACTGTAACCGAGCTAGGTTCAGATGGTAGTGTTCTTGACCATATTGGGTTAACAATACCAATCTTGGCTAAATAGACACCGGCATTTTTCAGGGAAAAACCTCCAATCCTAAATCGTGCCGACTGGCTAACTTGGTATTTTTTTTTGAACTTAGGATAACCAACCTTACGACCTTTTCGCTTTCCTTTACAGGAGTCGAAAAAGTTCTTGAAAGCTGTTTCCAAGTCCGCTACAGATTGCTGTAGAGGAATATTGGAAACTTCGCTTAGCCAAGCTCTTTCTTCGGTCTTTTTCGCTTGGGTTATCACGATTTTTTGCAGGTGGGCCGAACTTGGCTTTTTCTCAGACTGCTTGCAGAGAGCTAGACTATCGTTCCAGACCTTTCGGACGCATCCAAATAGCCGAGCCAAGCTCTGCTTTTGTTCGGTCGTCGGATAAAATCTGTACTTGAACCTCGCTTTCATGTTTATACTGATATTGGTCTGTAGATTTGATTATATATTGGTTTGCAAGTAATGACAACTATTTACCGCCTTGAGCGCCATTCTGTTACAGAACTTAAAATACACTTGGTCTGCGTAACAAAATATCGTCGGTCTGTATTTACGGGCGAAAGCCTTGATTTGATTGAAAGATCGTTTCGAGAGGTAGCCCAAAAAATGAACTTTCAAGTGCTAGAGTTCAGTGGCGAAGGCAATCATGTTCATGCGTTGATTGAGTATCCGCCTAAATTGTCGATTTCTCAAATTGTTAACGCATTAAAAGGCGTCTCCAGTCGTCGGTACGGACAGGCTGGACACGAAAAACCCCACAAAGAAGCTTTGTGGAGTCCTAGTTATTTTGCTGTTTCTGTAGGAGGTGCGCCTTTAGAAGTTTTGAAGGAATATATTATAAACCAAGAAAAGCCGTCCTAGAAGGACGGGGCTTGTATCCCATTTTTTTGGTCATAAAACCAAGTATTTGTCCGCACTTTTAACCAACAAAACAATACTAATTTGTCGCAGGTTCAGGAAAAGGCACAGTCGTTTCTGCAACAGGAGGGGGCGAGTAAGGGGCGATCGAACTATTATCTAAATTGGTGCCACTGCGGCTCGGTATTGGGGGTTCTGGCGATCGCCAGGTTGGCGACGCCAGTGGCGAGGATTCCGACGGCGGCAAGGTTTCAGAACTCTTGGCAGCAGGCGGGGTGGGTGCCGAGGGCGAGTAGCTAGGTGGTTCCGGCGGCAGGGGCGCAACTTCCGGTACTGGTGCGGATGCTGGTTGGGGTGCGGGTTCGATTTCGGTTTTAGGCTCTGGAATGGGAGACTCAGAAGGCTGCGCTTCAGGCTCGGGGGTCGGGGATGGCCCAGGTGGCGCTTCGGGTTCTGGGGCGGGAGTTTCCGGGCTTGGGGACTCAGAAGGTTGGGCGCTAGCTGCTTCAGGCTCGATCAGTTCGGGAATGTTGCTGCTGTCTAAGGTGGGTTTGGGGCGCTTGTTGAGTTCGATCGGGGGGAGAGGGCTGCTTTCGACAGACGGCTGGCCGAACATCGGCCCTGACAAATCGCGGGATTTGAGCAAATCTTCCAGAGATGGGAAGGATTGATTTGTGGAGCTGTTGCTGCTGAGACTGCTGCTGTTATAACGCCATGCTAGGTCAAAACCCATCCAGCCTGCAATTGCAGCCGTTACGACAAACGCCAGGAAAGTCAACTGCGGCGGGGGAGGTGCGGGCAATCGCAGACTTTGCTTGCCTTTTCTCTCTGCTGGTACTCGCTCTGTTTCTTGCAGCATGGTAAGCCAATTTTCCACTGTCTGGGGACGGTTGTGGGGGTCGGTTTCGAGTCCCCGAAGGATTGCGCGCTCGATTGCGGGGCTGAGGTTGGGCTGAAATTGCCGCAACTCGGCTAGGGGAATGCGCTCGCGCAGGGGTGCTGCTACGGGCGGCACGCCACAGAGCAAGTAGTAGAGGGTGGCGGAGATCGCGTAGATGTCTGTGGCAGGTGTACATTTACCGGCCCAGAGGTATTGTTCGATCGGCGCGTACCCTGGCGACAGCAAGTTAGTGTGCGTTTGTTTGGTGCCAGTGGTAAAGTCGCGAGCAATGCCGAAGTCTATTAACATTACCAGGTGAGAATCGGCTCGCCGGATCATATTTTCGGGCTTGATGTCTCGATGCAGCAATCCGCTGTGGTGAACTGTACTTACGGCTGAGGCTATTTGCCGAATGTAGTGCAGGGCCTCGGCTTCTGGTAGGGGCTGATCGGTTTCGACTATTTGAGCGAGAGTTTTGCCGGGAATGTAGTCCATCGCGATAAAAGACTGTCCGGCTTCTTCAAAAAAGTCGATCACCCTGACGATGTTGGAATGCTGGCACTGGCACAGGCGTTGAGCTTCGGCAATAAACTGTTGCTGAAACTGGGCAGATGCTGGGTGTTGACGCAGACTTTCGTTGAGGGTTTTAAGTACGACGGTTTGGTTTAAATGGGTGTTGATAGCTCGGTAAGTAATGCCGAACCCTCCTATCCCTAAAGTCGCGTTAATTGTGTATTTGCCCTGTTGCAGGACTGTTGCTGGCGCTAAGTTCATCTTCAGTTGATGCCGGTTCCCAAACTATGCTACCGCCTTTGGGTTGTTTCTCCGAGTCAGGGCGATCGCTCCGAACCCACGGCTTTGCTGAGAACTCTGATATTTTGGTGTCTGGCGATCGTTTTATTGGAATGTTCCACCAATTTTATCTGTACCAAGCGTTTTAAAACTTAACACAATATTTTCCAATAAAAATCCCGCTCTTGTAGAACGGGAAAGCCATCAGGGTGCATCTATATAATTTGAGTATACGTCATGGGGGGTATAACCCCTCTTTTCTTTAATAAATCTTTATAATTAGCGGATTTTTGTAAAAGTTTAGGTTTTTTATTGACTTTTGAACAGTTTTGTGAATTTTAGCGATTGTTAAACGAAGTATTTAGTAAAAAACTAGGTTTTTGCCTAACTCTGTGAACTTTTAAATTCGAGGTTTTTACCCAGATCATTGCTCGTATAATAGTAGAATAATCTGGTACTTTATCAGTAGTGAAATGAAATGTTTTAAGGCTCATTTTTTGGTAGGATATAGCGAAAGCTACGAGATATCTATATCCCAAATAACCCAACATTAACCCCTGAGTAACCAATAGTAATATCATTTATAAGGGATATCTTTTTCGTAGATTTTTGCGTGATGATTGACTTTTTTTAGAAATAAGATTAGAGTCAGGATATGTATTTTTGTTGAGCGATCGCTAAAAATGTTATCAAAGGTTTAATTGGCAAGAGGCTCTGATGCACCCTACTACTGACAAATCAGCAGCAGGGAAAGAGGAATCTTCGTCTGTGGATGTATCGGCTCCTCTAATTCACAAATTATCCAACCCGATGCCGAGAGTTGTTGAAACCACGAACTGACTGTGCGGAAATACCACGGCATCGGCTCTCGAAAAGCTCCGCCGAAGTTGTCGAAAGTCTCGGTTTTCCATCCATCAATATAGGGCTGTTCCTGACAGGCTGTGAATGGATGAACCGTTTGGATAAACAGATGTCTGTCTGAGACTATTGCTTTGCGTAACGATCGCAATAAATCTCCAATTTCCTCACCTATGAGTGAAAAATTGCACACAATTCCATCGTAGGGTTGACCGAGTATCCCTGGATCGGCAATAATCTGATCGTAGCCGATCGCCTGAAAACAACTGCCTCCTTTCAAAATAGCTCGATCGACCAAAGCAGCGCAACCATCAAATCCGACAACCTCAACACCACGGTTTGCTAGGGCGCGCGTCAGCCAACCTTCACCGCATCCAACATCCAAAACTCGCCGGGGCTCATAGCGCAGCACTGCTTGCACAATAGCCTCGTCCGTTGCTGCGCGGCGACTTTCGATCTGGTTTTGGTCGATCGCCTGTATCCATGCGTCAGCATTAGCCTCCCAACTTTGTTGAATTTGTTGCTCAGGGCGATCGAATTTCATAGTGATTCTCTTATTGGTACTAGGACTTACGAAGAAGTCTGAACTTTAAATTCGATTCCGCGTAAGTCCTGAGTACATAAAAACGAGTTAAAAAAGGGAGCTTTTCAGACCCATCGACCAACTACAACCCTCACCGTGCCATCTGCCAAAGTTTCCTCTTCCTCCACATGAAAACCCTCTGACTGCACCGCCGCCATCAAACTTTTTCGCGCGTATTTTTGACTAATAGAATTGACAAATTCCTGCTGGTTAATTCGAGCCCCCCAAAAATCCGCCACCAATTCATAATCTTCTCCGCTGCGGCGAAAACCCAAATCGTAGCCGTTGGATTGCCGAATCACGTACTCGGCATTAATTTTGTCGCCCCGATAACCCCGCACCTGCACATTGGACTCTACTTGATAACCCAACTCTTCCAACACTTGATGCAGTAGTTCGCCGTTGTTGATCTGAACCTTGATCGTTGTGAAGTGTGACATATCACTTTCGGATTTTTGTGTGAAACGCTGATTTGATTATAATAGCATAAACAGCAACAGTCAATAAGTTAGATCGATTCAGGTTGCACTCCTCTGGAATTGTTGACTGTTGACTGTTAACTGTTGACTGTTTGGACAATACTGATGCAGCCGTAAACTATATTATAACTTACGCTATTAAACCCGCTGTTTACGAGGAATATGGGGTTTTGCAGCCTAGCATCTGCACATAAACCCTTGGGCAATCATTCTTTGCCAATTTCAACTTTCCAATTCCCAATTCCCAAATCTAAAATGGTATGATGGCAGACAATTCTAACCAACCCAGAGAATATGATGCCGTCCTCGGCGGCCAAAGTCAAATCCCGATCGCCGCCGCTGTTTTGGGAGGCATCGCCGGCGTCAAGCAGCGCTTGAACAGTCCTAGTATCGAGCCGCGCATTGCCGCCGTTAAAGATGCTCCTAAATATGGAGAGGCAGGTTTAAATTTAGCAATTCAAGCGCTCATTGACCCTGCGCCAGAAGTGCAGCGAGTAGCTTATTTGATTTTGCGACCGAGGAGAGAAACTCTAGTCCGCGAAGCTTTAAAACAATTCGTACCTTACCAGCTTTTTGACTGCATTCGTACTGTGAAAACTGGGACAAATGTGGCGATTAGTCCCCGAGGAGATCGCACGGCAAGTTTGCACGGGAAAATAATTAGAATTTGTGATTTGGAGACTGGAGAAATACTCTATACTGCTGACAAGTATCCCCGAGCTAAAGAAACTTTTGTGCTTTCCCCAGAAAGTGAAGTTTTTGTGAGGAGCAGAAATACTCCGAAACACCGTGCGATCGATATTTGGCAGGGAGGAGAATTGCGCTATACTTCCCTCGGGCACGAAGCAGAAATTACCGCAATTGTCATCAGTCCCGACAGTCAATTTATCGCTAGCGGTTCGGCAGATACTACTATCAAAATTTGGAATTTAGAGACGGGAAAGTTAATCTGTACTTTTGGCAGTCTTTTAACTTGGAAAGCTCACAAAGCAGGAATTGCGAGTCTTGCTTTTAGCCCGATCGCACAAACTCTCGCTAGCAGCAGTTCTGATGGTACAATTAAACTGTGGAACCTCCGCAGCCGAGAATGCTCGCAAACAATTAAAGGTTATGCGAATTGTCTGGCTTTGAGTCCAGACGGGCAGACTTTGGCGGCTGGTGGCTGGGACAGAAACATTCAACTGCGCCAGCTATCAAATCCAGATAGTCCAATAACTTTGGCTGGGCATTTTAATTCGATAAATGCGATCGCCTTTAGTCCCGATGGAGGCACTGTTGTTAGTGCTAGCGCGGATGGTAATATCAAATTTTGGAAGACCAGTAGCGGCGAACATATTCACACTCTGTGCGGACATCAAAACTCTGTTACTTGTCTTTCTTTTAGCAGCGATGGCGAAACTCTTATCAGCGGCAGTTTAGACAAAACAGTCAAAATTTGGGGAGTTAATTGAAGGAAGTTCGGCAACGGATTCGCTCCAAAAATGTAACGGGTGGCAGAAAGAGGGCAGAAAGTAGAAGAAAGAGGCAATCCGCATGGGGAAAGTGAAATTAACCGTGTCCTAACTGTCGGGGGCGATAGCTTATTTCAAATTTTTCGATTCCCGATTGCTGGGTGCGTGAATATACGCAAACCAATATAATAACTTTATAATTGTATGTCTTAGGCAAGCCGAGGATTGCGAAACTTCTTTTTGCACTACTACACATACTTCTGGTAAAAGTACCGATTCCCAGGCATTATTTAGCTTATGGTCAATTTCTGGCGTTGCTGAATTTAGGTAGGATTCACTCGCTATAGCAATCCCTGAAATGAGCGAGTAGGGGCAATTCATACCCCAAATCAGCAACGCCCAATTTCTTAATTGTCGCCCAAAAAGCCGATAGAACCCAAATTTATGAATCTTTTAAACTATATTTAAACTATCGTATCTTTCTCGGATGAGTATCACAACGAACTGTAATATTTCACTTAAAAAGTTTATGCTTAAAAAATAGACTGGGGTTAAATATAGAGTGCATCCGAAAGTAACCATGTCACATTGCAATCAATCCATCTGTCGATCGCGCCCGGACGCAGAAATGTGCGACACTGCTGCTAGCTTGCAGCTCGTAGCCGATCGACTAACGTTAGAATTAAGCAACACCCGCGATCGGCTTCACGCAGAAATGGATCGGCTAAAACAAGCCAACGAAACCCTGCACGCCGCAGTCAGTTGTGCGCCGATGTTCCTGTGGGCTACAGACAAAGACGGTAGGTTAACCCTTGCAGCAGGCAAAGAATTAGAAAACTTGGGGATCGAACCCGGTGAGGCTGTCGGGCTGTCGATTTTTGAAGTTTACAGCAGCCAACCGGATATCTTAGAAAATATGGCCGGGGTACTAGCAGGAAACGATCGCACTTGGAAGACTCCTCTGGGGCATTTTATTCACGAAATTCGATCGACAGCGCTGCGAGATCGAAACGGCGAAGTTGTCGGGGCTGTCGGTGTTTCTACTGATATTACCAAGCGCGATCGAGCGATCGCAACTCTAAAAACCGCAAATCAAGAATTAGAACAAAAACTTCAGCAGCAAGCGGTAGTCTTGAATACAGCCCTTGCTGACAGCGAAAAAAAGTACCGCAACCTCGTAGAAACTTCTCAAGAATTGATTTGGTCGATCGACATTCAAGGCCTCTTGACTTTTGTCAATTCCGCCGCCAAACGCATCTACGGTTACGAACCACCAGAAATGATCGGCCGCCGCTTCACCGAGTTTTTGGTTCCCGAACAAAAAACCAGCCAAATAGAAATATTTGCACAACTTTTAGCGAGAACCAGCATTCAGCCACAAACCGCTAATTCTCCTTATGAAACAGTACACATCCGCAAAGACGGTAGTCCCGTCCACCTTCGCATCAACAGCATTGTCAATCAAGCTAAAAACGGCGCTATTTTAGGTTTGTGCGGAACAGCGACAGATATTAGCGATCGCTTGCGATCGGAACAAGCACTTCAAGAAGCTACAGACCAACTTCGTGCCGTCTTGGATGCCGTGCCCGGGCTGATTTCTTGGATTAGTTCAGATTTGCGGTACATCGGAGTTAACCAGCACTTAGCAACTTCCTTTAAACGAACTCCTGAAAGCTTTGTCGGTCAAGAAATTAACTTTCTCGATAAAGGCTCGATATTTGGACAATTAATCCGCAACTTTTTTGAGAGTTCATCTCAGCAAAGCTGGCAAGAAATAGACGTAGAAATTAACGGTTGCATCCGCAATTATTTAATAGTATTTCAGAAATATCATCAGGGAACCGCAGCAGTTTCTGTAGGAATAGACATTAGCGATCGCAAGCACGCCGAAGCTCAAAAAAACCAATTAATCGCTTCTCTGCAAGAGTCAGAACACAAATTACGCAGCCTTTACGAAGCCACCAGCGATGCAGTAATGCTGCTCAACAAAGAACAATTTTTTGATTGCAACCTCGCCACCTTAGCAATGTTTGGCTGCAATAAAGAACAGTTTTATGGCAAGAAACCGAGCGAATTTTCCCCGTTATTTCAGCCTAACGGACAAGACTCTTGCAGTTTAGCAACACAGAGAATATCCGCAGCAATGCAAACAGGTAGCTGTCGCTTTGACTGGGTGTACAAACGGCTAGACAATTCAGAATTTCCCGCAGAAGTTCTGTTAAACGCAATGGAAATTAACGGGCAAAAAGTAATTCAAGCAGTAGTGCGGGACATTACAGAACGTAAGCGCGACGAGGATCGAATCAAAGCATCCCTCGCTGAAAAAGAAGTCCTCCTCAAAGAAATTCACCATCGCGTCAAAAACAACCTCCAAGTTATTTCCAGTTTGCTCAAACTTCAGTCCCGCTACATCCAAGATGACCGCGTTATAGAAATGTTAAAAGAAAGTCAAAACAGAGTCAGGTCAATGGCCCTGGTTCACGAACAATTATATCAATCCAAAGACTTGTCCGACATTGACTTTGCTGAATATATCCAAAATCTCTCCCACAATTTATTTCAAGCTTATCAAATTCATGCAGAAGGCATTAAATTAGAAACAAATATTGCCCCATGTTCGCTAAATATTGATACGGCAGTTCCTTGTGGACTAATTATCAATGAGCTGGTGACAAATTCTCTTAAGTATGCTTTTGGAGAAATTCAAGGTAAGATTAAAATAGATTTCACTTTAGATAATAACAGGGTTTGCGTGCTAACGGTGAGCGACAGCGGAATTGGTTTTCCTCAAGACTTAGATTATCGCAACGCCCGAACTTTGGGTTTGCGGCTGGTCGGGTCTTTAGTCAAGCAAATTCGAGGGAGAATAGAACTGTTAGAAACTATCGGCACTACTTTTCAAATAATATTTCCACAACCTAAATCTGACTCTAAGGAGACAAGTTAATGTCACATAAAAGTATTCTGATTGTTGAAGATGAAAGCATCATTGCAGAAGATATGTCTGATAGTTTAATATCTCTCGGATATCGAGTAACTGATATTGTTTATTCGGGAGAAGAAGCTATTATGTCGGTAGCCGAATCGCGGCCAGATTTAGTGTTGATGGATGTTAATTTGCAAGGAGAAATTGACGGGATTACGGCAGCGGAAGAAATCCGATCGCGCTTTCAAGTTCCGGTAGTTTATCTAACAGCTTATGCTGACGAAAACACTTTGCGACGAGTCAATGCAACCAAGCCTTTTGGGTATATTGTCAAACCCTTTGAGGAAAAAAACTTGCACACAACTATTCAATTAGCTCTCCACCGACATCAGTACGATAGTTTGACAAACTTGCCAAATCGTTCGCTGTTGCGAGAGCAGCTAAGTGAACTATTAGACAAGCAAAAAGAGTTGCCAGGAATGATACCGATTGTCACTCTCAGTTTAGATAGAATTAACCGGATTAATAGTACGTTGGGACACGATGTTGGCGACTCCGTACTTTGCAAAGTTGGGGAACGCCTAAATAACGGCACAGATAACATTAAGATTGTGGCTCGTTTGGAAGCTGCCGAATTTGCAATTGTTCTCGAACCAGTTGCTGCAAAAAAGGATGCTGCGAAGATGGCTAAAAACATTTTAGATATTGTAGCCCAACCGATGATTATCAAAGGTTCGGAACTTTACGTCACTGCAAGTATCGGCATTTGTTTATCTGCGGGCGACAGTAGCGATGGAGATGAATTGCTGAAAAATGCTTATACAGCTATGTATGATTCTCAGCAACAAGGTGGCAACAAATATCAATTTTATACCTCAAAAGTCGCTAATATTTCGATCGATCAATTCACTCAAGAAACTTGTCTGCGTAATGCTTTAAAACGGTCAGAATTTGAGGTTTACTATGAGCCTCAAATAGAAATTAAAACAGGCAAAATTATTGGTGCTGAAGCTTTGGTGCGCTGGAATCATCCACAAAGGGGCAGAGTTTCCCCGGCAGAATTTATTCCAATGGCTGAAGAAATGGGCTTGATTGCACCGCTGGGCGAATGGGTGTTAGAGACTGCTTGTAGGCAAACTAAAGCTTGGCAAACAGAGGGTTTGCCTCCGTTGCGGATAGCAGTCAATCTATCAGCCCGCCAGTTTGAATCTAAAAATTTGACGGAGAGAGTGATCGAAATATTGAGAGAAACTAATCTGGAACCTAAATATCTGGAATTAGAGTTGACGGAAGGTTTGATTTTGCAAGATGAAGCGGCAGCAACTGGAGCTTTTACTGTGTGGAAAAGTATGGGAATTAGGATAGCCATTGATGATTTTGGCACGGGATATTCTTCTTTGAGTTATCCAAAACGTTTTGCGTTTGATGCGCTCAAGGTTGACCAGAGTTTTATTCGCGATATTGCAGACGATCGCCAAAATGCAGCGATTACCGTAGCGATTATTCAAATGGCACACTCGATGAACCTGACTGTGATTGCTGAGGGGGTAGAAAATGAGCGGGAATTGGCTTTTTTGTGCGCGCACGGGTGCGATGAAATTCAAGGTCATTTTTTCAGTCAAGCGTTGCCAATGGCTGAGTTTGGGGCGCTGCTGAAAAGCGATAAGTGCTGGGATTTATAGGGGAATGGGGAATGGGGAATGGGGAATGGGGAATGGGGAATGGGGAATGGGAATTGGGGATTGGGAATTTTCCCTAATGACTAATGACTACTGACTAATGATGCGATCGACCAACCAGCGGCCCAGCCACAGCCCGAAACCGGAAGTAGCCACTAACATGATAAATGTGTAGAATCCGCCGCCGGTGCCGATCGACCTTTCTCCGGCCACCATCCGCGCCACAACTCCCGAAATAATCCCGATCGCCGCCCAAGCCCCATAAACCGTCTTAGATCCGGCGATAGCTAAGGCGATCGCGATCGCCCCCGAACCAGCCCCAGCCAAAACCCCCGCCCACGCCCCAATCAAGAGCCCGATCGCACCCGAGAGCCCGACGGGGCCTCCAGAATTCACGCCTACTTCCGCCATCAGCCCACACGTCAAGCCAACAACCGCCCAACACACCGCCACAACCAACGCCTTCACCCAATTCCCAGAAGCAGTTCCAGCCATCAATCCCACCGCTGTCGCCACTCCACCCGCCCCCAAAACTACAGCCACGGCCCGAGACTCGGCCTCGGAACTGGCGATCGCCCCCAAACCAGCTCCAACTAGCGCCCAGACAGCCCCCGTCACCATTCCTCCCGCCTGAAAACCGGCGATCGACCCCCCCACCGCCCCTGCCGAAACCAGCGCCGCCAGCCACACTCTAGGCGTTGCCGAACCCTCCGCCAGCAAAATCGCAGCCCACAGCCAATCTGCACCAAGGATTAAAGTCCACATCCACAGCGGGGCGGCTAATACAGTCAAAATCCAACCAGTCAAAGCGTAACTAGCGACGGCAATTGTCAGCGGGCCCCAAGGAAAGATGGAATAGTGTTGAGATGAGCGTGGTTTGGAGTATTGAGTTGAAAATTCTTGTTTCCTTTTCGGGGTAAGGTTTAGATAGTTTTGAGATGGGCGCGCTTCCCTCACAGCGCTGCGCCCTGGTTGCTTTCTTCCCCGCCGGGCTTGGCGATTTTGAGTTGTCAATCGTTTCTTGTTTTTCGGGGTTTTTGGAGTTGAAAATTTTGGGGAGGTGGCTTTTGGGCGGGTTTGACTGCGTTTTTCACGGCCCTTGGTGGCTGATTTTCCAGAACGCCTTCTCAGAGGCTTGTCCGGCGGGGAGGGCGGCTGCTGCTGAAACTGTTTGTCGATCGACCTTGGTTCCGGCAAACTCAGGAACAATACCAACTCTTCGTAAGCTTGATTGATTTCTGTTAATCTTGCCCAAGCTTTTTGTTGCAGGCGATCGTTGTGTGCAAACCGATCGGGATGCCACACAAACGCTAAATCCCTGTAAGCGTGCTTAATTTCTTCTAAGGAAGCTCCCGGCTCAATTTCGAGGATTTCGTAGCATCGATCAATGTCACCCATAAGCTTCGATCGGCAGGTGTTAATAAATTGGCGATCGTACTTAACATCTTCTACCATTCTGGGTCAAGCTGCACATTATGCCGATCGGCGATCCTGGGGTCGATCGATGCAGAGTAACAAATGAGCTAGTCATACGCTAGCGATTAAATAGACAAAATGGTACACTTATTAACAAAATACTGGTCTACCATGTTTCAAACCTGCGCGATTTGCTTCAAAGCTTGGGCAATCTTGGTAAAAATCCGCTGTGCAATGGGACACCGCTGTTAAGTTACCGATCATCGGGTACATTGTCGGGTCATCGATTCTACAAGGGCACGCTAAAAAATGCTACTAACAAGCCCGTACAAGATATATCAGAATTTAACAAAGAAATATAGTGTTGAGGTCAAGCAATGCTTTTATCCATCAAAACAAAGCTAAAGCTAAGTAAAAGTCAAGGAACAATAATGAGTAAGCACGCTGGGATAGCTCGGTTTACTTATAATTGGGGACTGGCTACTTGGAACAACCTTTATAAAGATGGAGTAGCGCCAAACAAATACCTCCTAAAAAAATTCTTCAACAACCATGTAAAGTCAGAGTTCACATGGATCAAAGAGAAAGGAATTTGCCAGAAAATAACTCAATATGCCTTTGACAATCTTGGAGACTCTTTCTCTAGATTTTTCTCAAAGAAAGGTGGATATCCCAATTTCAAGAAGAAAGGGCATCACGACTCTTTCACTATTGATGCAGGCGGTAAACCCATTCCTGTCGGTGGCACTTCTATAAAGTTGCCAACCATCGGTTGGGTGAAAACTGACGAAGGATTACCTCACACTACTTGTAAATCAATAACTATTTCACGGACTGCCGATAGTTGGTTTATCGCTTTTGCTTACGAACAAAATCATGAACCAACAGTTAAGAGTCATGAGGTTGTAGGGGTCGATTTGGGAATTAAAACTTTGGCTACGCTTTCAACGGGCGTAGTATTCCCAAATCCCAAACACTATAAAGCTCATCTCAGCAAGTTGTGTAGACTATCAAAACAATTGTCTAGGAAAGAATATGGCTCTAGTAATAGGTTTAAGGCGAAACAAAAATTAGCTCTTCATCACGCAAAAATAGCAAACAAAAGGAAAAATACTCTTCATCAAGTCACTACTTACTTATGCAAAAACCACGCAACAATAGTAGTAGAAGACTTAAATGTCTCTGGGATGCTAAAAAATCACAAGCTAGCGCAGGTAATAGCTGATTGTGGATTCTCTGAATTCAAACGTCAACTAGAATATAAGGCTAAAAAGTTTGGCTGCGAGATCATCGTTGCCGATCGCTGGTTTCCGTCAACCAAAACCTGTTCAAACTGTGGGCACATTCAAGATATGCCGTTGAAAGAAAGGACTTACAACTGTGAAAGTTGCGGTCATTCGATGGACAGAGATTTAAATGCAGCGATAAATTTATCACGTTTGGCTAGAGCGTAAAAGCTTACTGAGGGATAACCGCTCCCATGCCCCCGATGAAGTAAGAAGCAAATGTCTAGACTTGTCTAATATTTGTATAGCAGTAGAATAAGAAAATCCTTTCGTGCGATCGCCATCAGTGCCAGTGTCCGAAAATCAAGCTCCCACCTTTATCTTAGTTGACGGCCACTCCCTGGCCTTTCGCTCCTACTTCGCCTTTGCCAAAGGGCGGGATGGCGGTTTGCGAACTAGCACCGGCATTCCCACGAGCGTCTGTTTTGGCTTTCTCAAGTCGCTGCTGGAAGTAATGGCGGCTTACGACCCCCAGTACATGGCGATCGCCTTTGACCTCGCCACGCCCACATTTCGCCACGAAGCAGACGAAACTTACAAAGCCGGTCGCCCCGAAACACCGGAAGATTTTAAGCCGGATCTCAAAAACCTGCAAGAACTGCTGACCTATTTGAATTTACCAGCAATCACCGCTCCCGGCTACGAAGCAGACGATGTTTTGGGAACTTTGGCCAAGAAAGCCAGCGCCGAGGGTTATGGTGTGAAAATCCTCACGGGCGATCGAGATTTGTTTCAATTAGTAGACACCGAAAAACAAATCAGCGTATTATATTTGAGTACGGATGAATTAAGGCGATCGGGCAAAGGCAAATCCCAAGAATTCGGCCCAGAAGCAGTCAAAGAAAAACTCGGTATTATACCCGAACAAGTAATAGATTACAAAGCTTTGTGTGGCGACAAATCCGACAACATTCCCGGAGTCAAAGGCATCGGCGACAAAACCGCCCTGCAATTATTGGAAGCTTACAATTCCCTCGACGGAATTTATGCAGCCATCGACGAGATTAAAGGCGCAACTAAGAAAAAGTTAGAAGAAGGCAAAGAAGCAGCCTATCATTCTCAGCGCATGGCGACAATTATTCAAGACGTGCCCTTAGAAATTAACTTAGAAGATTGCCAGTTGATCGGATTTGACGAAGCAGCCTTAATTCCGATGCTGGAAAAGTTGGAATTTAAAACATTTTTAGGCAAAGTGCAACAAATTCAAAAGCGTTTTGGCGGCACAGAAGAGAAGTCAACCCCCCCCAACCCCCTCGTAGGGGGGAAGGAAGAAGGAACAAGAACCCCCCCCAACCCCCCCCAAGGGGGGAATGAAGAAGCAACAGGCAAGATGCCTGTTGCTTCTGAAAGTTCAGAAGCCGACGACTTGTGGTTTTTTAGTCCCGCAGAAACCCTAGCTGCCCAGCAAGCAAACCAACTACCAATCAAACCCCGAATTATTCAAACAATAGAACAGTTAAACGAATTAGTCGAACTGCTGCAAACCCACACCGACAAAGACTCGCCCGTGGCGTGGGATACCGAAACCACCGCCCTCGAACCGCGAGACGCGGAGTTAGTCGGAATTGGCTGTTGTTGGGGAATCGGCGAACAAGATTTAGCTTATATTGCGATCGGACACAAAACGGGCAAAAACTTGGACAAAGCCACGGTTTTAAATGCTTTGCGCCCGATTTTGGAAAGCGAGAATTATCCGAAAGCGCTGCAAAATGCTAAGTTTGATCGATCGATCCTGCGCTGTCAGGGAATCAAACTAGCAGGAGTCGTCTTCGACACCATGTTAGCCAGTTACGTACTCAATCCCGAAACCAGCCACAGCCTCAGCGAATTGTCAAGGAAATACTTAGGCATTGTCGCCAAAAGTTACAAAGAATTAGTAGCGAAAAACAAAACAATTGCTGACATCAGCATTCCCGAAGTAGCTAAATACTGCGGGATGGATGTTCACACCACCTTTCAATTAGTTGGCAAACTTAGAGGGGAATTGGATAAAGCTGATGAAGCCAATTTTTCCAACAAGTCTTTGCACGAGTTACTGCTGAAAGTCGAACAACCATTAGAACCAATTTTAGCAGAAATGGAATACTGCGGAATTCGGATTGATTCAGCTTATCTCAATACCCTCTCGCAGCAGCTCGAAACCAAATTAGCCGAACTCGAAGAAAACACCTATGAAGCAGCGGGGAGAAAATTCAACTTAGGTTCGCCAAAACAACTAAGCGAAATCTTGTTGGAAAAAATCCCCGATGAATTTCAGAAAAAGTCTCGCAAAACCAAAACAGGATATTCTACTGATGCCGCTGTTTTAGATAAACTGCAAGGAGACCATCCGATTGTAGACGATTTGTTAGAACACCGTACATTATCCAAGTTAAAATCAACTTATGTCGATGCTTTGCCGCAGTTAGTGCGTGCTGATACCGGGCGAGTGCACACAGATTTCAACCAAGCTGCAACTGGTACGGGAAGGCTTTCTTCTTCCAATCCGAATTTGCAGAATATTCCGATCCGTACCGAATTTTCGCGGCAAATTCGCAAAGCTTTTTTACCCGAAGCAGGTTGGCTGATGGTGTCGGCTGACTATTCTCAAATCGAACTGCGGATTTTAGCTCATTTGAGTCAAGAACCCGTGTTAATCGAAGCTTACCAAAATAACCGAGATGTGCATACTTTGACGGCTCAACTGCTGTTTGAAAAAGAGGAAGTCACAGCGGATGAAAGACGGTTTGGCAAAACGATTAATTTTGGGGTAGTTTATGGTATGGGAGCGATCAAGTTTGGTCGATCGATGGGTAAGACTTCCAAAGATGGCAAAGAGTTTATTGCGAAATTCAACCAGCGCTACAGCAAAGTCTTTGAATTTTTGGAAAAAGTCAAAAAAGAGGCGATCGCCCTTGGCTATGTTACCACAATACTCGGCCGCCGCCGCTATCTAACATTCGACAAAAATGGTAGCCTTCAGCGCTTAAAAGGCAAAAATCCCGAAGACATTCACTCCGAAGAACTAGCACGCCTCAGCAGAGATGATGCCCAATCTTTGCGCGCCGCAGCCAATGCTCCCATTCAAGGCTCCAGTGCTGATATCATTAAACTTGCCATGATTGAGGTACAGAAACTTTTGCAAAACTATCAGGCGCGGCTGCTGCTGCAAGTTCACGATGAATTAATCTTTGAAGTCCCCCCCGACGAATGGGAAGAATTGCAGCCAAAAATTAGAACTGCAATGGAAAATGCTCTGCCGCTTAGCGTACCGCTGACAGTTGACATTCACGCGGGGCAAAATTGGATGGAAACTAAATAAAAAGAGACAAATATGAGTCAAACTAAAATCGCCATTCTCCCAAAAATAAAAAGCTTAAGTGCAGCAATTATGCTATTGCTACTATTCGGGTGTCCACAAAAGTTAGCCGCCAACAACTATGCTGTAAAGCGAGTCAGCGACGGCGATACCCTTGTCGCCAGCGATAGCGCTGGAAAAGAGATAAAAGTGCGTTTTGCTTGTGTAGATGCACCGGAAGTTGCCCACACAAATGCTGAAAAAAATAGCAAAGCATCAGCACTAAAAAATCAATTTAAGTGGGGAAATCAAGCGTTGCAAAGAACTGAGCAGCTAGTTAAACAAGGAGGCGGTAGAGTAGTTTTGACTGTCACCGATACTGACCGCTACGGTCGCCAAGTTAGCGAAATTCGCTTGCCTAACGGC
>JANPMV010000115.1:0-80848 GCA_031427135.1 Cyanobacteria bacterium VAR_87_metabat_62
AAAAATAATATAAAAAAAACTCGGGGTAAAACTCGGTTTTACTTATCCCCATTTTTTGTCTCGGCGGGGCGCGTCCCCATCATTGTGCGGGGGTCGGCCCCCCCCCACCCCCCTCTCCTCTATCCTGATGGTGCAACCGGAATTATTATTGATATTACAGCATTTAACTCGTTCCCAAGCAGAGCCTGGGAACGAGTAGAATGAGTAGATTAAGAGGCTCCGAAATTGATTTTTGCAACTTTGCCAGCGACAACATTAACTATTTGTTGAATCTGACTTTCATCAACCTTTAACTGATAAGTTCCAGGAGAAAGCTCGATCGCCCCAAACCATCCTTTACCATCCGCCCGCAGTTGACGCACCTTGTTCCCAGCATCGATCGCCTGTAAAGTCAAGTTCGCACCATCGCAAGTTCTATCGCACTTTTGCAATATTCCGGCGATCGCCCCCAAAGTCGGCCGCGACTTCCAAGGCATATCAGGAATCCCCGCCGGAGTCGCCCACACAGGCTGAGTTTGAACAGTTTTACCCGTCGCACCATCAACGTATTGACTGGGTTGCGACAGCGCCCTATAAAACCAATCATTACTCTGCAACACGAATTTCCAAGGCTGGCGGGGCAAATTGCCACTACCGCCCGATCGCAGTTCAATGTTGCTATAAATGTTGGTGCTAGCGTAGGAATAAAGCACCGTACCAGCAACGCGATTTCCTTTCGCAGAGGGCGCTTCAGCGCGGCGGATTTGCGCTAGAGTGTCTTCGATGTAGTTGAGATAGTTACCAGGCCCGATCGCAATTTGGCGGTTGTACTGATGGTCTTTAGCGTACTCGATCCAGTGGTCAAAACCCAGCTTCTGCTGCGGCTTGTACTCGCGCTGGTAAGTCATCGGCATCGCCATATCGATAATCCCTTCTTCCAGCCAAGCGCGCCAATCCTGCAAAACTTCTCTGTACGGTTGCGTTTTATACCAAGCTTCGTCGTTTTTTGGGCCGTCACCCCAGGCGATCGTTGCCGCCGTCACTTTCACTCGTGGTTTAATCGCCAATGCTTCTACATAAAGCTTCCGCACTAATTCCGTCACGCGATCGCGCCGCCACTGCATCCACGCGGGATCGCTTGGTGTCGGTTTACCTGTACGCCCGGTTTGCTGGTTGAAACGCGCGATCGAAGTAGGATTGTAGCCCCAATCCGGCCCGCCGTAGCGCACGTAATCGAGCTGTACGCCGTCCACATCGTAGCGCTTCAGCAAGTCCAAATAGACGGAAACGGTATAATCTAAGGCGTCTGGATGCCCAGGATCGAGATAACCTTTAGCTTCGCCGCCGTTAGTCAGCATTGCCCAATTGTCGTTTCCTGGGGCATTAGGGCCGTGTTGTTGCCAAACGTGACCGGCGGGGAGTTTGCCGCCCGAAACCACTGGTAGCGTTACCATCCAAGCGTGTACTTCCATGCCTGCGGCGTGGGCTTTGTCAATCAAATCTTGGAGGGGATCGAAACCGACGGGAACGTTGGGATCGATCGTGCGTGGTTCGATCGCACTGGTATAAAAAGCATCACCTCGGCGACGGACTTGGGCGACGATCGCGTTTGCGTTGGCCAGTTTGGCGTCTGCGATCAGTTTGGTGACTTCTTGGGGTGTTTTGAAGCCGGGGTTGAATGCGTCTACCCAGAAGGCGCGAAATTCGGCGGTTTGGCTTTGTGGGGACGGATTTGCGTTAGCGCGATTCGGAAACCAGTGTGATAACCAGCCCGGAGTCAGGAGGAAACTGATTGTTAAGCCGATCGAGAACAGACTTGACAAAAAGAATGTTTTAGGTTTACGCATCAGAAATGTGTGTGAGGGAGCGTTTAACTGTTGTTTTCTTTACGGACTTTTGGTTTGAGCGTCCGGTTGACATTTTTGCACAAAGGTATATTAAGTGGGCAGATGAGTAAATAAGTAGACGAGTGGGAAAATACACAAATATGTCATTGCGAGGGTCACTCAGCAATCGCAGAGGTTCTGACAGCAACACCACTTGACATAGTTTTACAGCCTAAATAAGGTTTTGAAAATTTTCATTTTGGCTGTATCAATGTCGCATTCAAGTTTGGTAATTGGAGTTAGGCTTTTCCATTTGCCTTTATTCGCGTTGAAGACAGCATCGGCTGTTTTTTCGGCATCAATATTTTCAAATCCTCCTATTTTATTGGTTGATAAGTAATTGAGGCGATCGAAAATCTCATCTCTTGATGCACGTTTCACACTAACTGCTTCAGGCGGTGGCGGTGGTGGCGGTGGTGGCGATATAGTAAATACTTTAGCAATACAATCCAATCTCGCCTTACTCAAACCACATTGTAGCTTAGTCAAAGGGATAAAATCTGACCATTGCTCCCGGTTAGATGCTACAATTTTATTGGCAGCTTCAACTGGTTTTACTGTCTTCCAATTATGTTCTTGAACTAAGTATTTAAGTACAGCTATAATAGTATCTTTTGATGCTGTACTCAAATTGACTGTGGGATTTGCTTCTCGCGCTAGAATCTTCGCTTGTTCAATATTTGATGGTTTTGGGTCAATGACAATACACCATACTGAATCTAATTTGGCTTGTTGAGCTACAGCATAGACAAAGTGATTGCTCACAACTTGATACTGATAGTCGCCTGTTTCTTTGACGATAATCGGAATCCAATTGCGATTACCTGCTTGCAATACAGCTTCGGCGGCTCCGGCAATGATAAACTCTGACTCAGAGCATTGTTCTGCTGACTCAATTTTAGATAATTTCAAGTTCATTAACTTACCGATGTTCTCAGAATTACTCATACAAAAAATACTCCTGCGCTAATTTTAAGTAATATTCAGCGGCTTTTTTGTGTTGCAAAGCCGCTGGTTTTCTAGAAAAAGCTGCACTTGAAACAACCTCATATTCTCGAACAGTGAATATAGTTTTGTCATTCGCCACTTTTGTATATTTAGGCCAATAATAGGGTAAGAGATTAGGATCTAGAATATCGTTTTCTCCTTTCTTAACTGTAAGAATAGCTTTAATTTCAGCATTTGCTCTTTTGATTGAAGCCTCTGTTTCTTTATGTCTATTGAAAAATATCGGCAAGGCAATGGGACCACCGTCCTGCCTAAGCTTCTTAACTTCAGGTAGGAAGTCTTTAATCACTTTAGCAGCATTTTTTAAAGATGAAAAGTTATTGTGTTCTGTTGGCATGAGAATGACATCGGTAGCTCTTACAGAGCTTTTACTAAAAAAAGTCCAGTTAGTAGGCGCATCAATTAAGATGTAATCATAATGACGAACAAAAATATCAAGCAAATCTCGCAGCCTTGCTGAACCTTTATCAATTTTTGCTTCATAATCATGACTCATGAACTTCGATAACCCTGAATCAGATGGGATGACATCAAACATCTTAACTAATTGACCCGCTTTATTATTTAGGTTAAATGCTTGAATAGTGTCTTTAATATTTAATGCTGGATCGACGAGGCAATCAGATAGTTTTACTTTTCCCTCCTGTAAGCCTAATGAATCTGTTAAATCTCCTTGTTGTGGATCGAAGTCAACAACCAGCACTTTTTTCTGCTGTTGTCGAAGAATCGCAGCCAAGTTGATTGTAGTTGTAGTTTTTCCCACACCTCCCTTATCATTATAGATGCAAATTGTTAAAGCTTTGGGTTGGTTGTTCAACAATTTATTAATTCTAGTAATAATGTCACTGATATTATCTTTGGTTATCCTCATGCAGTTAGTAGCAGGTAGTACGATTTTACCATGTCTGCGGAATAGCTGGATATCTGTTGAGTTAGTGATTATACCCCATTGAGATGTGTGGCACTTAGGAGCAAGAAGATAACCTGTTATCTGTTCTTTAGTTTTTTTGTACATGGGAGTACCTTCTGCTAAATTAATGATTGCCTTTCCTGATACTCTGCCTTTAACTTCAATGACTAAGTTTGGGTTAATCTTAGAAACTGAAAATTTATCACCATCGTCATTCTTGCGAGCAGCAAAATCAGCAGGGCCCTTTCCTGTTTTAAACTGCTGTACCCACTCATCAGAGCTGAATCCAAGTGCATTTAGAAGGGGTTTGACAAATCGATCTTCGACTTCAGGCTCTTCTGCATTATCTGAAATACTATCTAAAACTTGATTCCAGTTGATAGTTGTCATCATTTACACCTAGATACTTAAATACAATTATAAGGCTTGGTTTAAATTTTTGTCATAGTTGGCTAGCTTCTGATATGACTATATGAAAAGTTAATATACTTTTGGATAATTTATATGTTTTTGATTGCGCTTGACATTTTAGCAGATAAGTGTGATTTTAGGTAAAAATATACTGAACAGGCGATCGCGCTTTTCTCAACAAATGATAACACCAAATTTTCAAAATACACAAGAGCGAGAAATGGCTCGGATTCCAATTACCATCGAAGGTGATGTCAAAACTCTTTCGCCCGGAGGTCATAACATCCTAATATCAAAGATAATTAGCGAATTTTCTCCTGCTTTTACTCCTGCTGGCAAGCTAATTTATGTCGGAGATACAGATGAAAAATTTGCTCATTTCAACGAAGCATCGCTAACTGCATTAGGAGTGACAATTGATGCTCATGGTAAGATGCCGGATGTAATTGTTCACTTTACAGAAAAAAACTGGTTGGTATTGATTGAAGCTGTTACTTCCCACGGGCCCATTAATCCAAAACGTAAAGCTGAACTTGAAAAGCTTTTCAAAGGTTCCACAATTCCTTTGGTGATGGTGACAGCTTTCCTCAGCCGCAAGGCTATGGCGGAATATTTATCTGATATTGCTTGGGAAACTGATGTTTGGGTAGCAGAAGAGGCTACTCATCTTATTAACTTTAACGGCGAGCATCTGTTGCAGCCTTATTCGACCAATTAAAGCATTTTCGAGTCGGAATGATGCTAAGATACACAGTTTATATTGCTTCTGTTTGGATCGCAATGTCATATACTTGTGATGCAAACGGTTTCGGGTTTGCCGGAAATTGCCGATCGCACTCAGTAAATCAAATAACTAACTAGCCAAAATATCTTTGCTATGGAAAAAAAACATAACGCTGGATTGTGGGTATCAGTATTGTACTTCGCTCAAGGTCTCCCTTACACCGTCGTTAATTTAATGTCGGTGATTTTTTTGAAAGGTATGGGAACCAGCAACGAGTTAATTGGATTGACAAGTCTTTTGTCCTTTCCCTGGGTTTTAAAAGGTTTGTGGGGCCCCGTAGTTGATATGTACTCAACTAAACGCAAATGGATTTTAAACACCGAAATCATTTGCGCTTTCTTGTTTGCTTGCCTAGCCTTTGGTGTATTAATGCCCCAGGCTATCATTATATCTGTGGTGATCCTGACTGCGATCGCCTTTGTGTCCGCTACTCACGACATCGCCATTGATGGATTCTATTTAAATACGCTCAATAAAGACCAACAAGCCTTGTTTGTCGGGGTTCGCAACACCGCTTATAGAGGTGCTGTCATTCTCGGTAGCGGTATATTAGTTTTCTTCGCCGGTAAGCTAGCAGAAGAGCATTTAGTCACCGGAACCGGCAGCGATACCAAAACATATCAGGACATTCCGCTGTCACTTTTTGGTTCGTCTTTTAACGTGTCGGCGCTTAAATATGGATGGGCGACAGCGTTTGGGATTTGTGCCATTATATTTGTACTGATTTATCTGTTTCAGCGCTGGTATCTTCCTTATCCCAAAAATCACGATGTCGAAGTCGGAGTACCTAGGAAAACCATCACCTTCATTGAGTCATTTAGAACCTATTTTCAGCAAGACAAAATTGGTTGGATTGTCGCCTATGTCTTGATTTTCAGATTGGGTGATGCCTTGACTTTCAAAATGGCTCCTCCATTTTTAATGGATAAAGTCGAGAAAGGAGGATTAGCGGTTTCCACCTCTGAGATGGGCTTATTGTCTGGTACTTTAGGGGTAATGTTTCTGTTGGTTGGCGGGTTGCTGGGAGGCTATTTGATTGCCAAACAAGGACTGAAAAAATGGATGTGGCCTACGGCGATTCTGCAAAATTCTACTAACGTGCTGTATTGGCTGTTGGCGATAAATCAACCCGGGATTGAATGGGCCTATGCCGTAAACTCGATCGAGCAATTTACCTACGGACTTGGCGTAGCAGCCTATACCGTGTTCCTGATGCGGACTGTTCGCCCAGAATATGAAGCCTCCCATTATGCGATTACCACCGCCTTCATGGCCGCAGGAGTGCTGATTCCTGGGGTTTTTAGTGGCTACTTGCAGGCGAATCTTGGCTATCAAAATTATTTCTTGATGAGCGCACTGGCTGTGATTCCGGGTATGTTGACAATCTTCTTTTTGCCACTAGAAGATGAGCCAAAATTAGCATCTATGCCGAGGCCTGGACTCGACGATCCAGATTAATATCAACTCCGGCTGCGCCGGAATGATATAGAGGACACGGCAGTGCCGTTTCCCTACCGTGATTTATTGTAGGGAAATGGCACTGCCGTGTCCTAATTTCGGTTGATATTAATTCCGATGCAGGAAACGATATAAGGTGCGCCACAAGCACCCTACAGATAGAGTCGGCGCGGAAGTCTTGCTAATATGAACTTTTACCCAAAAAGGACACAACATTGTTGTGTCCTTAACGAATATCTGTATTGCCGCTAACTAAATCGTAATAAAATCGCTAGCTGTTAGCGGACTCCTGCGGAGACCAGGAATATTAGCAAGAATTTGACCGTTACTGGCAATTTCAATGGTTGTTGAAACCTCGCCTTGATTAACTTTCACTTGGTTAAAGGTCAAACCTCTGCTTAAACCGATTAAATCTTGACCCGGTTGAAAGTCTACAATTGTGACTGGACTAGCACCTGCTCGCAACACCAATACGTCGCGTCCAGCACCACTAATTAAGAGATCCGCACCCAATCCGCCAATCAAGGTATCGTCTCCTTCTCCACCGCTCAAATTGTCATCTCCTTTGCCTCCGAATAGCAAGTCGTTGCCGAGGCCACCGCTGATAATATCGTTGCCACCGTTACCACTGAGAGTGTCGTTTCCGCCATTGCCAATGATAATATCTTCGCCTCCTAAACCAAAGGCTGTATTGTTAGCATCGTCGCCTACTAATTCGTTAGGTTTTGATGGATCAAGAGCAGCTTTTAGTGCCACAACGTTTCCGATAAAGGAGTTTCCCGGAGCGGTTCTTAATTGCTCTAAACTGCTGCGCGACTGTAGCGATGTTCTTAATGGTGGTAGTGCAAATTCTACACCAGCTAATAGCTCTAAATAATCTGAATCTGTGAAAGTAAAATCAGGGCGATTTAACTGGTCTACAGATATTTGTGTCTGAGTCAAACCGGGAGGAGGAGTAGTTAACAAACCGTTTTGGGTGTGCTTGTCCAAAACCAATAGCGGGTTAATAATCGGATTGGTATATGTTTGAAGAACTACTTTTCCGGGAATAAAAGCTTCTCCTCCCAAACTTACAAAGTCACCACTAACTATGTAATGGGTGACATTTTTGCTGGCGCCAGCTTTTTGCTTAAATGTATTGACTGTACTTTGAGCAATTCCGGGAGAATTGAAGGTGACAATATCTCCGATCGCAGATGTGAATTCAGTTGCGGCTAGCTGTGTCAAAGCGCCGCCCAAGCTGTGTCCCAGCAGGTCTGGGGGCAAGCGACTGGGGTTTTTTGTTATGTCTTGACTGATTTGTGTCAGCCAAGTTCCTAGGGCTTGTTTGTTAGCTTCAAATTGGTTGAAACCGGCGCCGCGTCTGTCTGCGTTGGCAATATCGTCTACGAGGGAGTCGCTGCTGCGAAATACTAAAACTGGTGGTTTGTCTGGGGTGGTGGAGATTAAGCCGATCGCGTGAAATCCAGTCCCGGGATCGTCAAAGGTGCGATCGATCCGGTAGCCAGCAGCCGTCAAACCAGTTTGAACTAAAGCTTGAAGCTGAGGGTTGTTATCTATATAAACAAGTTGCTTCGCTATATTTTCGTAAGCGGCGGGAGAGGATGGCATATTTTTAGTATTTCCTGTTGTTAGATTGGGAATTGCTTTTTAAGCTATTAATACCAATTTAATGGGTCGTTGCACATCTCTCGATCCCCCTAAATCCCCCTTAAGAAGGGGGACTTTGATCGGAATCTTGTCCCACCCCCTACTCCCCTTAGTAGGGGCGGTGCCAAGAGTGCCCGCCCTCTTAGCTAGGGGGGATCGGATTCTATGCAGCCTCATAAAAAATTGGTATAACTCATTTTACACTAAGCGGCGTTTATTAACAATATTAATTTCAAAAATTACGTTTCTTGGTAGGGGCGAGTTTATGAACCAATCCGTTTTAACAAACAACTTTGGTACAAAGCCCGCCCATTTTTAGCGCCACTAAAGCTGCACAAAATCTGGGCGTGTAATGTCGCTCGCTGCCACGCCTGTGAGAGTAGCAAGAATTTCTCCTGTCACCGGGATAGTAATTAAAGCTCCATTAGCACCTTGGCTGACTCTAATTTGAGCAAAAGTTAAACCCCGCGACAGTGCAATTAAATCTTCACTATCTTTAAAATCGGCGATTACATCCGCTCCACCACCGGATTCTAATACAAAGCGATCGCGCCCTGCACCACCAATTAAAAGATCGTTGCCAAACTCACCGGAAATCAAATCGTTGTCGTCGCCACCGTCCAAATAATCGTTATCTCTGCCACCGTACAAGAAGTCGTCGCCAGCGCTGCCGGTGATGCTGTCATTACCTCGATTGCCTCTGAGAGTATCGTTGCCGCCGTTGCCGATGAGGGTATCTTGTCCTGGGCCGCCGGTTGCCGTATTATTGCGATTATCCCCTGATAAATAATTGGGTTGCAAGGGAGCTAAACCGAATTGCATTTGTCTGATTAACTGCACAAAAGAAAATTCTGGTGCTGTTCTCAAACTCTCTGCACCTGCTCTGGTTCTGATTGCGACTGACACATTTGGAAGGGGGAAATTTAGCGCTTCGATAAACTCGTTAAAATCTGAGTCGTTGTTATAAGCAAAGTCTGGGCTGTTTAATTGTTCGATGGAGATTTGCCTCTGGAAGAAATCTGCTGGGGGAGTGGTTAACAAATTTTCGGTTCGATGTTTTGCTAAAACAGTTGAGGGATTAATACTCGGGTCTATAAAACTTTGGATAAATACTTTTCCGGGTATAAATGCTTCGCCAAACAAGCTGACAAAATCTCCGCTAACAATGTAGTGATTGACCTTTTTGTTGCCTGCTCTGCTGAGGTTTTTCCGAAAAGTGTTGAATGTACTCGTTGACACTCCGGGAGAGTTGAAAGTAAAGATATCGCCGGTGATTGATGTGTATTCTGTCGCTACAATTTGAGCGATTGCTCCGCCCCAACTGTGACCGATGACATCTGGTAATAATTTGCTGGGGTTTTTAGTAATATCTTGACCGATTTGGGTGAGCCAGTTTTTGATGTTATCTCTGTTGTTTTCAAATTCGGGTAAGCCAATATCGGGGGAGTCGGAAAATGTAGCGTCGCCGTCGATGAAGTCTGTACCTCGAAATACGATGGCTGGCGGTGTTTTGGGGTCGGAGGAACCGAAGCCGATCGCATAAAAGCCTGTTTCTGTGTCGTCGAATATGCGATCGATGTAGTAGCGATTTGTATCGAGGAAACGCGAAACTTGATTCTGGGCGTTGGGCTTTTGATTCAAAAAAACAATTGACTTAGCTAGAGCTTCATAAACAGCAGGTGAGGCAGTCATATTATATTTTGTGTTTGTTGGTATTTGCGATCGCTCAAGATTAGAGCTAATTGTCCAATGCCAGTGATTATAACTGACAAGATTTGTATGGTACACTTGAGAAGATCAATTCAAGAATATTTTTTTCTCGTTATGGCTATCATTCGTCAATACATTGCTCCACTTATCGCAGTATTAGTATTTTTCGCCGCTCTAGTAGCAGTCAGCGCTCGCATCTTTTTGCCGGCTGATATGGCTGCCCCGGCACCGATTGAGGAACCGATCCCGCAAAAGCAAGCGGCAGGAGTAAATCCCATTTTTTTGGGGCTAACTTATTCCTCTTTCCGTGTCCGCTGAGCGGATGTCGGCTGAGCTGATACCGGGCTACTGGCTGCGATCGGGCTCGGGACTCGATCGGGCTAAACTGCTAAAGTTCCTGCACCGGACTTACGGAGAGCTTTATCCCGATCGCGAATTGGGACATTTGGCTCAAACAGTCGATCAGTATTTTTCTAACCAGACGCCGATTTGGTGGGTAGAGTGCCAGAAAAACGGCTCGGAAGGGGAAGAAATTTTGCCCGCGCTTCCCTCGCAGTATCTCAATCCCAAATCTCAAGTCGAAAATCCCAAATCGGTTGTCGGATGTTTGTGGTTGGGAAATGCGATCGACCAAACCACGGGATCGCGCCACGCTCACATTTTTCTGCTGTACATAGCACCGGAACACCGCAGAAAGGGGCTCGGTGCAGCTTTAATTATTCAGGCTGAAAATTGGGCGCGCCTTCGGGGCGATCGGCAAATTGGTTTGCAAGTATTTCTCAGCAATCAACCGGCGATGAATCTCTATCAAAAATTAGGCTATCAAAGTCATTCTGTCTGGATGGTCAAATTTTTGTAATCAATTATTAGTTATTGGCTACTCACAAATAACAACAGTTGACTGTTGACTGTTAACTGTTAACAGTTAACAGTCAACTAACACCAAACTGAATTGCTTAGGAGCATCCTCAGTGCGGTAAAGTTTTTTTATGAACAATAACGACTATCCCAACGCCCTTGATACTGACACGGAACTGGAAAGCCCTTTGGATCAATTTGATGAATCCGAACCCCCGCTGCTAGATCCCGAGGAAATGCTGCCTTTGCTGGAATCCCCGGAACCTGGGCACCGGATGACTGCGGCGCGGGCTTTTTGCGAACTGCAAGACGATCGAGCAATTTCGCATTTAATTAATTTATTGAGAGACGGTTGTCCCTTGGTGCGGGTGAGCGCGGCTTATGCGTTGGGGCGAAATCCGAGCCCGGATGCTGTGGAACCACTGATTCTTCAGCTCAACCGCGATTGGAACGGTTACGTTCGCAAAGGGGTAGTTTGGGCTCTAGGAAATTGCCGGGATCACCGCGCTTTGCCATCTTTAATTGATGCTCTAAGAACTGATATTTCGGCGGTGCGTTTGTGGGCGGCGAGTTCTCTGGGTCAAATGGCAAAAGTTGGTTACTATGTGGTGATTTCAGCGATTCCGCCGTTGATTCAATCGCTGCGGGGAGATGCTGTATCTGCTGTGCGAAGTAACTCTGCTTGGGCGATCGGGCAACTAGCGCGCGAATTGCCGAATAATGTAGTGTACGCTGGGGCGATCGACGCTTTGATTGAATCTTTAGAAGAAGATCCAGATATGGGCGTGCGCGAAGATGCGAAATCTTCACTTTTGCGAGTAGGCGATCCGCGCGGCTTGCAGATAATTGAAGACTTAGAAATGGAAGGAATATTGTGATATAATTACTATCATTTAATATCCCATACTAATTACCCATTATGGAATTCATCAATCCTAAAACAGATTTTGGCTTCAAAAAAATCTTTGCTTCGCCCCAGAGCAAAGAAGTTTTGATGAGCTTCCTCAATACCATGATCTACAACGGAGAGCCAACAATTACAGACTTAGAAATCATCGATCCCTACGCCGCACCTGCCATTACTGGATTAAAAGATACTTACCTGAATGTCAAAGCAAAAATTACGGGTAACAAAACTGTAATTATCGAAATGCAGGTAATCAACGTAGAAGCTTTTACGAAGCGCGTCATCTACAATGCAGCCAAAACCTACGCAACTCAACTCAAACCGAGAGAAGGCTACTCAAAATTAACTCCTCTGATCGCTCTCACAATTACAGATTTTGTCTTGTTTGAAAACACCGAGAAACTTCTGTCACACTTTGTCTTCAAAGAAGTCGAAGAAAACTTCGAGTATTATAGAGAAATAGAGTTGGTTTTTCTCGAACTACCCAAATTTAATCAAAAATTAGAACAAGTTCAAAACATCCTCCAAAGCTGGGTTTATTTTCTAAAAAACGCTCCTAATTTAGAAGAAGTACCGGATATATTGGCATCCTTTCCTGAAATTAGAACCGCTTTTAGTATCGCTAACCGATCTGCTTTGAGCTTGAAAGAGTTAGAAGGATTAGAAAAGCGGGAAATGTTTTTTGAAGACCAACGCGGCGCTGTGATTAAAGGATGCAAGAAGGTGTAATTCAAGGTCAAATAGGATTGATATTGCGTCAAATCGCGCGGCGCACTGGTGAAATCTAACCAGAAATTCAAACTCGCATCCAGCAGCTATCTCCAGAACAATTGGATGATTTAGGAGAAGTCTTGTTAGATTTTACCAGTCAAGAGGATTTGATAGGTTGGTTAGAATCAGTGTCAGCTTGATTTTTTTAACATCATCATTAAGTTTGTAGCGAGGACTAAAGTCCAATGGCACTGAAAAAGTGAGCAAAAAAAAATCTGTAAGGCAAGATATACATAGATAATTGCCTTACAAACCAAAATATCTCTCTCCATTATGCCAAATCGTGGGTGCATTCTCAAACAACAATTTTTGCAAAGCGTTGCCTCACCTTGGGAGAAGCTGCTGCCATTCGAGTTAGTCCATTCGCTTCTAGCGAATGAGCAGATCACTCACTACCAAAGCATCTACACACCGGTAGTCACCTTGTGGGCAATGATATCCCAGGTACTCGATCCCGACAAAAGTTTGAGTCAAGCCGTGAAGCGGATGAGTACGTGGCTGAGTGCAGCCGGAGTGGTGCCTCCTTCTTCTGATACTGGGGCATACAGCAAAGCCCGCATCGCGACTACCAGAAAAACTCGTTCAACAGTTAGTACCAATAGTCCCAGAAGGGCTAGAAAAGGAAGTTCCTCTAGAAAAACAATGGTGTGGACGACGAGTGCGGGTATTAGATGGGACAACAGTATTGATGAGTGATACTGCTGCTAATCAAGCCGAGTATCCACAACACAGCAATCAAAAACCCGGGTGTGGATTTCCCATCGCAAAAATAGTGGTACTCTTTTCATTGCTGACTGGGGCTGTAGTATCTGCTGGCATAGCATCCTTGGCAACCAGTGAGATTGTGATGAGTCGTTTGATTTATGCAAATTTAGTCCCCGAAGATGTGATATTAGCCGATCAAGCTTACGGTAATTATGTCGATTTAGTTTTGGTAAAACATCAAGGAGCAGACGCTGTTTTCCGTAAAAATCATCTCCGTAAAACGGACTTTAGACGGGGTAAAAAGTTGGGAATTGGCGACCACAAAGTCGTCTGGAATAAACCCCAACAGTGTCCCAACCATATGACTATTGAGGAATTCGAGGCATTGCCGTCTAGTTTCATCGTCCGAGAAGTATGCTTACGAATTAAGCGTCGTGGCTTCAGGGATGAGCGGATAATTGTAGTGACAACATTGGTGGATGCCAAACGGTATACTGTTGAAAAGTTGACTGCTTTATATGGGTTACGTTGGTCGGCAGCAGAAGTCAATTTACGCTATCTTAAAACCACGTTAAAAATGGAGATGTTAACAGCTAAAACTCCGGTGATGGTGCGAAAAGAAATCTGGATACACTTGTTAGCTTATAATTTATTACGTACTATTATGTGGCAGGCTGTATCTTCGTCAGAAAATACAGTTTTTGAACTCTCATTCCAATCGACTAGGCAACAGTTTAATCTGTTATTGACACTGTTGGCAACTACAGGAAAACGCCAACAGCGACAATGGCGTCAATTACTTTTAGAACAGGTGGCAACTAATTTACTTACGATTCGACCTGAGCGTTCTGAACCTAGGGTTTTGAAACGCAGGCCGAAACCGTATCCTCGAATGCAGGAACCTCGCTCTGTCTTGAAAGCTAAACTGCGAGCGTAATTAAGCCTTTTTCAGTGCCATTGGACTAAAGTCCTTACTACAAACAGGTTTGTTTTGGGTGGGGAACAGCTAATCTAATAAGTCCGGTTCCCGGCGCACTATCATATCATAAAGCGGTTGAAAGCTAAACCATCCCATCCGGTGTGACCCTACTTGCTGCTGTGTCAAACGCGCGCATTCAGGCTTGATGAGAATTGGTTTCCCCGCTGCTTGCGCCATCAACTGCGCTTGACAAGAACGTTCCATCGCAATAAACCACCAAGCTGCTTCATCTACTGTTTCACCAACTGTTAGCAGTCCGTGATTTTGTAAAATAATTGCCGTTTTTTTACCTAAAGTTTTGGCGATGCGTTTAGCTTCTTCGATTTCCAAAACAACTCCAGTATAATCGTCAAATAAAGCATAATCTTCGTAAAAAGAACAAGTGTTTACCATAAACCTACCCTTTCAGCCATTATATCCCTATTTTCTAGACTTATTCTATTTACTTAACGTATTTACGTCATTACAGCCGTTGAGCTAGCTTACCTGTAGCCTGTGGGATTCTAGAGTGATTCTAAAGATAGCTACCTATTTTAACTACCTACAGTAAAGCACGTTAGCCCTGCTACCTAGTGGGCGTAAACTTTCATTTGTACCTGTAATAGTGCTACTCAGTGTGTCATTTAGAAAGTATTGTACTAACTATGTTACTTTGCAAAAGTATGTTATTATGGTATTGTACTGAAAAGGTAACATACTATGGCTACTGACAAGAAACACATCGCCGTCTATCTTGCACCCGAAATCGAACAAGCGCTTGTTGCATTCTGTGAACGGAAGGGCTTGATATCTAAGAAAGGTACGATGTACTCTGCTGGCGTGAATACCGCGCTTGCACAATTCTTTGAGATTACAGACACCGATACCGATGTTACCGTAACCGAAAAAGGTAACACACCATCGACTACTGGTAACACACCATCTAAATCTAGTAACATACCACTTGAATCTATTGCGGTAGAGGTATTGCCGGGAAAGTTAGAGTCGGGTGATTCTTGGGAGTTACCCAAGGTTGACAACCAGGTTGTAGAACAGTTGCAGAATGAGTTAAGCAGCCTAAAGGCAGAGAATGAAACTTTGAAGGGTGACTATGCCAAACTTTTAGAATCCAGCACCCATGCCAGCGAGTTACCAGAAGCGGGCGACTTACTTAACAAGCTGAAAGCCAAACGTAAAAAAACTGGTACAACACTCGCAGATGTTGAAGCGCTTCTGAAATTAATCGACGAAAACTGCTAAGGTAACAAAGCTTTACAGTCCCTGTGTTGACAAGGGGCTGTGAATCTGCAATCGTGAGTAACTAAGGAAGATTTGATACGCGCGGTTAACCAGGTGCTGAAACACCAGATTAACTACGGCTTCCCCAAACCGTTTATCTACAACGTTTGGAACTAAAAAATTATGACATTTTTAGACGATTGTCTTAGCGGGCGATCGCAACTCTTAATGATTGAGCTTGCGAGGTCTTTGCCATGACTGAACCTATCGACAATCGCATTGAGGGTGAATCGGTTGGCACAGAGAATGTATTAGTGAGACACGAAATAGATGTAGTCACGCGCCCTCACTGGATTGACAAGCGTAGCGGGGAAATTTTGCATGACTCTGAAGTATGCCGTCTAGACGGTAGGCAACTGGTAGCGTATCAAGAGTACGCAATTAAATACAGTCCTCTCGAAGCGCTAGCAGCTTTTTTTGGCAACATACCAATTGGAAGTACACAGCAGGCGATCGAAGAGCGAGCATTGTTGGATGCTTGCCTCAAGAGGACAAGGGTCGAAATAACAGCCCGTACTAGGACGATAGAACAAACTCCCCTAAAAAAGCAAGGATTCTCTCTAAGAGAGGTTGCAAGCCAAGAAAAGCTTTCGGAGTGGGTTGAATGTCGTAGCGGTAGTGAACTCGTTTATTATTTGAAACTTGTTAGCAATTATAGCAAGCTGAGAGAGGTTCCTGAAAATGGCACGCTTACTGACAAAGAGGGGGGAACTTGGACAAAAATTGTATTCCCTCTCAAGACAAAAACGCGCGACGGCGTGAGTCGTGTTAAGACACTGTATTGTCGATAGATAATGACTACAGGCTTAACTTTGATAGGAAGCTTTGCTTGTCGCTTTAAGTGCTTAATAGGTGAGTAAAAACAGCGTGTATTATCACATACTGACTTTGGAAGCCTATTAAGTTTAGCAATATTTTGACGTATACTAAAACCTACGAATCTAAAGTTATATAATTGTATATATTATATAAATAAATTATTATAAATATATAAGTAAATATGATAGAAAAATAATAGGGTTAGAAGACAAAGCAAGGTAGGGTAAAAAGTGAGTAAATCCCCCCCCCCAATCCTTGGCATTGCTATTTAGTGCCTAGAATCGCCTAATTTTGACCTCTTTTGGGGTGAATATGAGCGGTAGGTTAGCCTAAATTTTTTTTGCATTATACATAGTAACGCTTACCAAATATTTTATTTTAAAACTTAAAGTTATATTTTCGTACCTACTCTCACTCTGTTTGGCATACAACTACTTGTAACAACTACTTGTTCTACGAACAGAGTGAGAGTAACTAGGAAAATAGACAAAAAAATACCCCTGATTAGAGGGGTAAGTAGGTTGTCACTGTTTAAGCTTCAACAATTATCATTTTTTCGCTCGCACCTAGGTAGTGCTAGATGTCGGGAAAAACAGCATCGGTGTTAACACCCAAATAATGACGCTGGATTACTTCTACGCTGTTCCCGCAAGCGGTAGCTAAAAGAAGCAAGTCGGTACCCGCGTGTGCCATCAAAGTAATAAAAGTATGACGTGTATGGTAAGGTGGCAGGTAGCATGATATTTTGCCGGCTTCGACCAATTGAGTAACTACACCAGGGTAATGACGCTTAATACCTTTACTTGAGTTTGATTTTTGATACCATAGCTCGATAAAACCTTCATTAGACCAAGCTTTACCATTTAGTGATGTAAATACTCGATCGACAGGCTTAGCATCGACAGGCTTAATACGTAGTAGTAAATCATTAAGCTTGGAGTATATCCTAAATAACCGTGTCTCTCCTGTCTTGGTGACTTGAGTATTTTTCAAGCGGCCGTTGTAAGACTTGCTAAATCGAATATAGTTTCCGTCACGACCCATAAAGATATCTTGCCAGCGCAAAGCAAAAGCTTCGCCCGGGCGACAGCCTGTTAAAAAACGAAATTCAACGAGCGCTGCGGCTTGCCTGATATGAGCCTTATCAGAGGTATAGAAGGCTTCGATAATAATATCTCTTTCTTCCCTTGAGAATGCACGATAATCCTTTTCTTCAAGATTAATCTCAGAGTCCGAGACTTGCCACCATTCTTGTAACTCACCTTTAGCATTGACTGTTGACTTGTATTTATCTACTTTGTTTGCAGTTATTTCGTAAATCATAGTAAACGGATTAACTGTCAGTTTTGTCCCCCCTATTCTTTGTAATCTTGTAAATGCCTCTGAAAGATTAGCTAACAAATATTTTCGACTGGTTTCAGCGATCGAAACCTCAGACAACAGCTTAGCAATACGATTGCTTGATAAAGGTAATTTCCAAACACCGTTACCTGTTTGCTCAAATGTTTTGTTAGCGGAATTCCAGTGTAAGCCCTTTAGGATGTTGGTACGCCCGGGCATTTTAAGTTTGAACGTAGTCGGCTGCAATTGTCCCTCTTTCCACTCAAGATATGCTTCCCACATCTCCCCTACTGTGATTTCAGGCATAGCCTGAACTGTACCGGGCATCTGTAGTACATCAGCTAACTTAGTGTACTTACCACCTAATAAGCCTGCTAAACCGTACTTTTCAAGGGTGCGGTCAAACAGCTTATCCCATTCAGGATGATCCAAGTCAGATTCCATTGCGATCGCAATTTGTGCAGCACGCTTGCAATCATCAGGGTTGTCACCTGAGAAGCCAGCCTTGCCTAAATAGAGATACTTGGGCTTGCCCTTGAGTGATTTACCATCCATCAACTCCCACAGCGGTGTATGACGCTTAGGGAAGGATAGTCGGATACTACCCTTGTCGATTGCAACTTTTACATCACAATCGGACTGAGCCTTATTTTTGGCGTACATAGCTTGTTTCTCCTGAAACTATTGATTTATCAAGGTTCTGACTTTCTAGATTCTTTCTAGATTTAGCCTTCTGTCTCTCTGTTTATAAGTTAGATACCTATTACAGGTAGCTATATGTGTAAAGCATAGCATAAGTTACTTGTCATTCCCAAAAAGAACAAGCATCTTGAGTCAGCGGATCGAGAAGCTGACCCAAACTCGACCAACTTTTGCCGTAGGGAGAATAGGCGTGGGCTGCTGCGATTACGTCGGGGCGTGCTGCATGGATTTGGGAATGAATAGCAAAAGCTGCTTCATTTACGGGTTTATTTCCTTCAACAACTTCGCCTTTGTGGTTGACTAAAATTAGGTCGCTGACTCGAATTAGACTAAAGTGCATTCCAAAGGAATTAACCCAGAAACAATCGAGGTACTCGGGATCGCGGACTGTAATGTGTCCGGCGATTCCTTCGCTGAAACCAAACTTTCCGAATAATCTTAAAGCGGCGGCTAAACGTTGTTTTCGGTGGCGACGTTCTGCTTCTATTGAGTTGAATATCGGCGGTTGAATAATAACTTAGGGAACTTTTATAGCAGTCATAATTTGTAATTAGTAATTTGCAAAGATTAAATTATCCTTCTTCCTACTATCCGTTAAATCCGTTACAAAATCCGTTACCAATCTTCCATCCATCCGCTACATCCGCTACAGAATCTGCTGCCAATCTTCCTTCTTCCTTGATAGTATCATTGACCGATCGCGATTCCGGCCAACCACGCCGTAGTCCAAGCGCTTTGGAAATTGAAACCGCCCGTCACACCGTCGATATCCAAGATTTCCCCCGCAAAGAAAAGTCCGGGACATCGGCGGCTTTCCATTGTCTTGAAATCAACTTCTTTGAGGTTGACACCGCCGCAGGTGACGAATTCTTCCTTAAATGCGCCCTTTCCAGCAATCTGATATTCGCCTTGAACGAGTTCTAGCAGGAGTTTATCGATCGCCTTATTGGATAAGTCAGCCCAGCGCTTTTGGTCATCAATGCCGATCGAACTTGTCAAACGTTCCCAGAGGCGACGCGGCATCGGAAACGGACAGCTAGACACGATTAATCTGTGCGACAACTGCGATTTCACAGCTACCAGTTGCTGCCGCAAAACCTCCGCATTGTACTGGGGAAGCCAATTAATCAGGACATTCGTCTTATAATGGCGATCGTGCAAAAATCTCGCGCCCCAAGCCGAAAGTTTGAGTACACCAGGCCCGCTTAAACCCCAGTGAGTAATTAGCAAAGGCCCGCTTTGTTCTAATTTTGCTCCCGGCAATTTTACCTGAGCATTAGGCACAGAAACTCCGGCTAAATCTTTGATTCTGCTATCAGCAATATTAAAAGTAAATAGAGAAGGAACGGGGAGTTCTACAGTATTACCTAACTCTTTTGCCCACTTAAAACCCGAGGGATTGCTACCTGTAGCGAGTAAAAGGCGATCGCACTTAAAGCTCTCCCCCGACTTCAACTCAACTTCAAATGTAGGGGCGGTGCCCCCGTGCCCGCCATCCCCGCGATCCGATGTTAACTTCTTTACAGAAACGACTGCATCGCCTGTGCGAATTCTCACGCCTGCATCCTCAGCAGCCCGGATCAAACAGTTAACAATTGTCGCCGAATCGTCTGTGATCGGAAACATTCGCCCGTCTTCTTCTGTTTTCAACTGCACACCGCGCTCGGCAAACCATTCAACAGTATCGCGGGGTTGAAATCGACTAAAAGCACCGCGCAGAGCTTTCCCTCCTCTGGGGTAATTCTGCACTAAAACACCGGGATCAAAACAAGCATGAGTGACATTACAGCGCCCGCCGCCAGAAATGCGAACCTTTGCCAAGAGTTGGCGGCCAGCTTCTAGTAAAGTGACGCGGGCTTGTGGGTAAGTTTTGGCACAGGTAATTGCACTAAAAAAACCTGCTGCACCGCCACCTATAACTGTAATTTTGAGCATTCGATCGGACAATTTTTTTCTCGCTAATCTCAAATCTAATATCTAAAATGATACAAACCTCTAGAACCAAAATTCTAGAGGCTAGATTCTATATTTTATGAGTTTACCACTTTCTGGCAACTAAACAGTCACTTTTTGCTTCGTCCAAACGCCGTGTTCATCTTCTTCGTATTCTTGATGAATGGCTTCCCAGGCGGTGTGTTCGGCTTGGATCGAGTCTTTATTTTCGTCAAATGCGCTGTTGTAGGATTCCACAAAGGTTTTTTGAGCACCTTCCGACAAGTGCGATCGCACTTCGGGAGACAAGTCTGCCGGACTGTTGCAGCGACCTTTTACGGCCCGTGGCAACGTCATTTCGCTAACTGAAACTTCTTCGCCGCCTGCACTTTCTAGCAATAGTTGAAATTCACCCGATTTATCTGCTGCGACTTCTGCCATTACGAGAAATTCGCCTGCTTCAACGCGGGTTTGATAGATAGTTGCTTTGTCTTCTGGCATTCCCAAAGCGACTAAAGCCGAAACTAGACCCGCACCGGCCGAACCTGCGATCGCGCCGCTAGCTGCACCCAACAATACAGCACCCAACGGGCCTGCCGATACTACCGCACCGACAAAGGGAATAAACAGCACGCCTACGCCGGTTAGCAAACCCAAAAAAGAACCGAATAAGGAACCAAAAATTGCCCCGCTTCGCAGACCTCCTAAAATCACATCTTTTTTGGTAAGAAAGCCGGCAATTTTAGTTTTAGACTGAAAGTTTTTTCCCATTACTGAGATATGGTCGCGGGACACTCCGCGATCCAGCAACCGCCGAATTACGCCGTCTAATTGTTCTTCTTCCTTAAATACGGCTGAAACTGTGCGATCGGCTAAATATTCCTCTGTCATTGTTCCTCCTTGATAGTTTGTTGATTAGTTACGCTGATTTTCAGTATAGGAGGATGGTGTAGGGCGATCGCATCGATCTTGAGATAGAGGTCGATTTATTGGAGATAGTCTGAGGCTCTATCAAAAGAGTTAAGGAATTTTTTAATTTGCGATCGCTCATATTTTACAAACAGTTATTCATGCCTGATATAGGCTCCCAGATACTCAAGTTGATTTATCATTTCCTCTGCTGACTTGGCAGCAATCAAATTCAATACTCCCCGCCACTGAGTGCCTACTGAGTAACTTTGTCGCGGTACAACAATAATTCCTGAATGGGTTCTTTTTTGTTCCACAAAAATTCGGTGCAAACGACAAAAATCTCCCATGTTAGAACTGTAAATGACGCGCCCTTGTTCAGTTGCCCAGATTAGCTGCTCCTCATCTGAAGAGCTCAGTTTGTTCGCGTCTGAAGTAGTCATCACCTCTACAGCAGAATTACGCAAAGATTCTACCAACGAAAGATTGCCAGAATCTTCATCAATATAGAGACGAATTTGACTCACGATAACTTACCTGCCCTATGTTCAGCTTCCAAATACTTGCACTCTTCATAGTACGCTACTATCCCCGCCTCAACTTCATCTTTATTAGCGTGATAATAAGCCAAGCCTGCATAAATTTGTGCTAACGTCAAATGCGGAAATTCTTCAGCAATTTTTTCAGGAGTCATTCCTGCTTTGTAGTCAATTGCTATGCTCCGAATGGACATTCTTGTACCTGCAATTCGCGGGCGGCCGCCGCAAGTTCCGGGCGTGCGGACAATTAGCGTTCCAATATCAATGGCAGTTGTCATATTGACCTCGATTGAGTTACCTTTATTCTATTGTAACCCAGCTTGATTTCTAGGCGATCGCACTCGCACAACATTAACCAATGCCACTAGCACCTTTGTTTCCTGTCGTTTATCCCATTCTCAAATCTGCTTTTCCCAAATGTTTGTGGACGGGAGATATCAACAGCCGAGAAATCGCCCTCACATTTGACGACGGGCCGCACCGAATGCACACATTTCAACTGTTAAAAGTTTTAGATAAATACGACATCAAAGCTAGCTTTTTCTGGCTGGGATTTTGCGTGGATAGACATCCTGAAACGGCTAAAGAAGTTTGCGATCGCGGACACTGGATCGGCCTCCACGGCTACCAGCATATATCGTTTCCAAAGCTCAAAACCCACGAGCTCAAACAAAGTTTAGAAGATACGCAAAAAGCCATTTCTAAAGCTTGCAATTTAGACCCAAAATTAATCCGCGACGTGCGGCCGCCGAACGGCATTTTTACACCGCGAACATTAGAGTTATTACAACAGTGGGAATATCGCCCTGTGATGTGGAGTGTCGTCCCGGAAGATTGGGTACGGCCGGGAGTGAAGAAAGTTCTCAGTCGCGTCGTACAGCAAACTGAAAACGGTTCAATTATTGTACTTCACGACGGCTATTGCGGCGGCGAAGATGTCGCGGCTTCGGCTGATAAAATAATTCCAATGCTATTATATAAAGGTTACAAATTTGTGACTGTCGATCGACTGTGGAAACAGGCAAACATTCAAGCAATAAAGGCAAATTAAAATCATGATCAGAAAAATACTGTTTGTAGCATCTCTTTGTTTGGCAAGTGCGGGATTGGCGATCGAGCTTTCTCCTGCTTCGGGCCAAGCAGAAACCCGAATTGTCGCGCAGCAGCCAGCCGGTGACGTATCCACGCCTGCGGCTAACTCGAAACCCCTTCAAACCGAACTGCTAAGCCCGGGAGTGGAACCCCGACAGCAACTGCGTTTAAAACCAAGTTTAGGTATCAAAAGAACAACTACTATGACTGTGAAAATGGAGATGGCAGTATCCATGGCAGAGAAGTCTATCAATGCGACTAAAGTTCCGACTATGGTCTTAACTATAGACACACAAGCCACTAAAATTGATGCCAATGGAGATATTCATTACGAGTTTTCCTACGCTAACGCAGATGTTGGTGGCGACACTTCAAATTTGCCAACTGCGGCCGTGGATAGTATGCGATCCGCAGTCAAGAAGTTAGTGGGATTGAAAGGTAGTTTCATCATGGATAATCGGGGCGCTAATAAAGGAGGTAGCTTTACTTTACCGAAAGATGCTGATAATAGCGTTAAACAAATAGTTGAAAATATGTCTAAATCCTTACAACAGCTTGCCTCGCCTCTGCCGGCAGAAGTAGTTGGCAAAGGCGCCAAATGGCGTATTTCTTTTCCATCTAATGTCAGTGGTATGAATGTAAATCAAACTGCTATCTATGAATTGATGGACTTGCAAGATGGAGTTGCCACTCTCAAAACTACCGTAGAACAACAAGCAAATCCCCAAAACTTGACTTTACCCCAATTACCTGCTGGCTCTACTATGGCGGTAAAATCTTTTGTGTCTCAGGGTCAAGGAGAAGTTATAATGCGACTGGATCAATTAATGCCTGTTCGTTCTGTCGTCTCGATAAATTCCAACTCTGAAATGACTCTTAAAGTTGCAGGTAGTCCAGGAGAATCTACAATCAAAATGAAAATGTTGATGGAGATGAATTTGGATTCTAAATAAGCAATCTATTCGGTGATAATACCTGATATTATGTAAAGCTTGCGAAAGCTTCGATCGCCAATTTGCCACTAGAGGAGTCTGTTCTATGGTTCGATCGCACAAACGTCAAGCTATCATCGGTTTAGTGGTAGCCTTGGGAATAATCATCGGCAATTTAGTGTTTCCAGGGCTGAATGTAGCACCGGCATTTGCTGAAGCCAAATTTCAGGATGTTAAAAATCATTGGGCGCAAGCTTGTATTGAGGAGTTAGCAGAGAAAAAAATCATCAGCGGCTACTACGAAGACGGCACTTTTCGCCCGAATCGCCCAGTCAGCCGTGCTGAGTTTGCGGCGATGCTACGCAGGGCTTTTCCCGATGCGAAAACCGTCCGCAATCCAGTTAATTTTGCAGATATTCCTACAAATTACTGGGGCTTTAAAGCGATTCGAGAAACTTATCAAACTGGTTTTCTATCCGGCTACAGCGGCAGTATTTTTAACCCGACTTTAAACATTCCCCGCTGGCAGGTTTTGGTAGCCTTAAGCAGCGGCTTAAAATATACACCTGTGGGTTCTGCGCCTGAGATTTTGGATGCGACTTTTGAAGATGCCCGGGAAATTCCCGAATTTGCCAGAAGTGCGATCGCCGCCGCCGCAGAAAAACAACTCGTTGTCAACTATCCCGCAGTCAAACAACTCGAACCGACACGCAATGCGACTCGCGCCGAAGTAGCAACTTTCCTGTGTCAGGCGATCGCCAAACCAGGACAAACTGCCTTAGTTCCTTCCCAATATATCGCGCAAGTTCCGCCGGATGTCGGCCCGCCAAGAACCACAGAAACATCTGAATCTGGGAAAGTTCGGGCAGAAGTTTCTTTCGTCAAAGAAGCAGAAAATGCCAAAAATCTCCGCATTAAAATTATCCGCAACGGTCAAATTTCATTAGAAGAACCAGTGTTAATTCCCACTCGTTCTCTAGTAGATAATCCCGAAAAAAAAGCTAGCGGTGAAATATCCGAGGGGCGTTTTTTATCGCTGCGAATCCGCGATTTGGACGGCGACAAGGAACCGGAAGTGCTGGCAGATTTGGTATCAATCAACAGCGGCGTCCGTTGTTGCAATTATTCATTGATTTACCGCTACGAACCTGCGACCAAGAAATATACCCATATCAAGCACTTTTGGGGCAATGTGAGTTACGAAATTATCGATTTTGGCAAAAATGATATCCCGGAATTCAAGAGTCAGGACGGGCGATTTGCGGATGCTTTTACAAATTATGCTGATTCTCGCTTACCGCTGCAAATTTGGCAGTATCGCCAAGGTAAAATGCCAGATGTTACCAAAGAGTATCCGGTGGAAGTATACACGAATTCTGCTGAGCTTTGGCTGGAATCGAGGAAGCGTTTGAGCGAAGATGGAGAGGTGAAAGGGGTGTTTGCGGCTTTTATGGCGAGCAAGTATGTTATGGGCCAGGAGGCGGAAGGTTGGCTGTTGTTGGAGAAAGTTTATCAAGGGCGCGATCGTACTCAATTCTTTGGGAAGTTGCGCGAGTTTTTGGTAAACACTGGATATGCTAGTAAATAGATTTGGAGGTTTTTAACCGCAGATGAACGCCGATAAACGCTGATAATATCGGGTGCATCTTATTTTTGCAAATATATTCGTAGGGGCGAAGCATTTCGGCAGTAAATCTTTGATTTTCACTAATAAATTGTTTGCGGAAATGCTTCGCCCTTGCAAAATAGAGATGCACCCGATAATCTCTGTAAGGGCGGGTTTTACGAATAATATCTGATGCTAATTAACCATATTAGTAAACTCGCCCCACACCACTTTTTTAAGCCCTAAGCTAAAATAGATATAAAATCTCAAGCTTAAAATCACTTCAAATGTTATACCCACCTGCACCTTGGAAGCTTCAAGGCTACGCGATCGCGACTTTACAATTAGTAGATGTCGCACTCGTGCGCCCCCTGGTTCCCTCTGAGTTAGAAATTGTCTCTTTATTGCCGGGAAAAACTCTAGGCGGCATTTATATATGCTCTTATGGGTTAGGCTCTGTAATGGAATATAACGAGTTAATTGTAGTTAGCGCGATCGCCAATTATGCGGGAAAATGGGGCGCTTGGATTTCACACATCTATGTAGACAATCCTCACTCCGTAGCCGGTGGGCGCGAAATTTGGGGACTTCCTAAAGAATTAGCTCAATTTAGTTGGGAAGGTAGCCTTTCGGTAAAAGCAGCACCGCTAGGCTACCGCGTCACAGTTAGTCAAGGAAACCGTCAACTGTGCAGTCTCGGTTACAGTCAACAAAGTTTGACATTGCCGATATCTTTGAACGGAAGTTTTTTCAGCGCTAAGTCCAACAATTTGCTGTGGTTTAAAGGGGAATTTCAGTCTCGGATTGGTTTGATCAAAGGCGAATTAGAAGTGACAGTGGAAAGTCCTTTTGCCAGTTTAAACTTAGGCCAGCCGTTGTTAACCGTTGCCTGCGAAGATATGCGTTTAATAGCAAATTCACCGCAAATTGTCGGCAACAGAGCTGTTGATTTCAGCTATTAGTTGGAATTAGTATGGCTGGCAATTCCCGCTTTAGTCTAGCCAAACTTCCAGGTCAATACCAAAGAAACCTGGTTTTTCACCATTAAAAGCGTTGATGCAATATTTTGGCAAATAAACCCGGTTTCTGATTGCTCGTGCTGATTGTACTTAAATTAAATGCCAGCCCCCGGAGCAGCTTCAGCACCCATTTCTAAAACAGTACCGCGAAGGAAATCAATTTGCTGCTGAAAGTCCATGGCCTGAATTTTTCCTAATAAAGCTTTTCCTGCTTCTGGAAGTTGATAGTCTGGAGGCACGGGAATAATCGTTCCTTCGTCCATTCCTACAGCTAGAAAATACCAAAAAGCCAGCTTGGTTTCTGGACTCATTGAGCCGTACATCCGGCTGATTTCTGTACTGGCTTTTGAGGCAATGTCGCGCATTACTTGCAGTTGTTCTTCGTGGGGCAGCGGCTTGACTTGATCGAACAAACCCTGAGCGATTTCGGAACCGGAAGCACCGGGAGCCGCTGGGGTTATTGACTTGCCCAGTTCGGTGTAAACAAACCACAACAAACCTAATTGGTCGTCTACACTCAAGCTCTGAATATCTGCTTTTCCTTGGTCGTAAGCACCGGCGGTGGTAAATGTCATTCGAGCCTCCAAAATATAAATTGCTCAGCTTCCTGATTTATTATGAAAACTGTTTTTACTACTTAATGAAAGTTAGCAAATAAATACTTACTCTCGAATCTTGCTTAAGGCAGAGATGATCCCGACCTAAGTTCGTGGAATAAACTTGCCCAAAATTTAAAAATTTGCAACCAAAGGATGAGCAAAATAGGAGAAGATTGTGGTGAGAAAACTCCCGGTTTAGCATTTTTTAGTTAGCCGATCGCCTATAATCGCAACAGACCTGTATTGAGGTGGCTGTTATGTCGATTGTCGCAACTGTTAAACCTGTTAAACGCTTCACCATAGCGGAATATCACCGCTTGACAGAATTGGGGTTCTTTGGTGAGGGCGAGCAAAAAAAATAGGCCAGCTTTTTGCCAGCCTATAATCAGGAGAACTTTAATTGAAACTCGTTTAAACTCTAGCTAAACAAACCCGAAATACCGCCGACTGCTATTGCTCCAGCCAGAGCGGAAACAACCACAGAAGTCAGAGCCGTACCGAACAGCCACCAAGCAGCAGTTGCTGCCGCTTCGCGCGCATCTTCTGCTTGCTGCTTGGTCTTGTTCTTGATCTCTTTAATGCGTTTTTTAGCTTCAGTTTGCAGGCGTTCCGATCGCGACAGAACGCTGTCCCGGGCTCCTTCCATTTGGTCAACAATTCGGTGAGCATCTGTCTCGGAAATATCGGAACGAGAACTCAGCAGCGCCACTAAAGTACCGCGATCGAACTCACCTAAACGATCCTTAATCGCGTCAAATCCACCCTGCGGATCGTCAAAGACTTTGCGGAAGTCCCGCTTAATGCCTTCGTAGTTGAGCTCAGGTCGATCGAGCGAATTCAGATAATCGCGAATTCGGCCGAAAATACCGTCAATTGCCGACTGAAACTTGTCCTGCACCATTTGAAGTTGTTCGACAAACTCGTTGCGGACAGATTCAATGCGATCGGCAATTTTGTTGGCTTCCTCTTCCGAAATATCTTCCCGCTGGGACAGCAATGCTACCAGAGTACCGCGATCGAAGTGCTTCAGGCGATCGCCCAAACTTTGCATCCCAGCCCCCGGTTCATTAAACAACAACTGCAAATCGCGTTTAATACCTTCAGGATTGAGTTCATCCTTGTTCGTATTCTGCAAGTAATTTTCCAAACTTCCTTGGAAATCCCGGACTGTTTTTTGAGCGCGAGATGCCAAGCGTCGCGGAGATTTCACAATGGTGCGAATCGAATTTTGCACGCCATCAATCGTCCGATTGATCTGTTCTTCGCTCAAATCTTCCCGTTGTGAAAGCAGCTTGACTAAGGTTTCGCGATCGACTTGAGACAGTCTTTCCCGCAGTGCCACAGCACCCTCTTTCGGATTTTCAAACAATTTAGTCAAATCCCGATTAATGCCTTCAGGATCGAGTTCTTCGAGGTTGGTATTCCGCAGGTACTCGCCAATCTTAGTCGTAACTTCTTCGTACTGTTCCTTGGCTTTATCTGCAACTATTTGCGGCGCGTGGATAATGTTGTCACGCACAGATTCAATCCGGTCTATCGCCTTATTTACCTGTTCTTCACTGAGGTCTTGGCGCTGTGATAGCAACTGTACCAGCGTATCGCGATCGAATTGAGATAAGCGTTCGCCCAGAGATTTCAATCCAGCTTGCGGGTCTTCAAATAAAGTTTGAAACTCGCGTTCTATAGCTTCAGGATTGAGTTCTTCCTTGTTAGTATTGCGGAGATATTCTTCTACCTTCTGCCGCACTTCCTGCGCTTTCGATTTCGCTTGCTCTTGCAATTCCTGAGCTTTTGAAATAACGCGATCGCGCGAACTTTCTAGGCGGCCGATTAATTTATCTGCTTCCTCGGGGCTGAAATCCTCACGCTGACCTAGTAACTGCACCAAAGTATCGCGATCGAAGTGTGACAGGCGATCGCGCAAAGCCTCAAAACTACCAGCATCCCGGTCTTCCAACAGCGCTTGAAAGTCCTTTTCGATACCTTCAGGATTCAATTCATCCTTACCAGTCGATCGCAAATAATTCTCAATCCGGCTCCGCAAATCTTGAGACTGTTCATCACCAGCAGCAGCTTGCACAATTTCCAACACTTCTTGGCGGACACTTTCAAGCTGTTCGGCAATTTCCTGTGCTTGTTCTGGAGCAAATCCCTCACGGCGGCCCAGAATCCCTACAAAATAATCGGGATTAAACATCTCTAACTGGCGCAAAACCGCCCCCGGCGAAGCTTCCGGGTCGTAAATTACATCCCTAAATTCCTGCTTGATTGTTTCTCTGTTGAGATGCCAAGGTTGGGCATTCATCAAGTAATTTTCCACATCAGCCTTAGCTGTATTAAAAGGCAGCGCCGGCACTTTGTCACCCACCTTAGAAGCCAAAGATTTAGCTTGTTCCGTCCCTTTTGCTGTCAGTTGTTGCAACTGACCAGAGATTTTTTCTACATCCAGATCCGACAAATCCGTCCGCGACAAAACAGTACCGACAAGAGCTTCCACACCCAACTGCATCACTCGCTTCATGCCGCCTGCGCTGGAATCCGATTTGTTTTCCCTACTTTCCATAAGTTGAGACAGCTTGGCGTTGAGTTCGTCAGACTTCAGCAAATCGGGAGCCGCAGACTTGAGAAAATCAAGCAAATCCAAATTCGGGTCTTTCTGGTCTTGCTGCTTGCCGAATGTTTGCTTCCAAACGCCTTCGAGTTGGTCTGAAACTTGATTTATTTCTTCTTTAGAAAAGTCGGTGCGGCTGCTAATTAAGTCTACAAAAGTCTGGCGGTTAACATTCTTCAGAACGTCGCTTCCCGCAAGAGATTTGATATCTGCATCGCCCAGCAACTTTTCAAATTGACCGCGAATTTCCTTAACATCTAGCTTCGGTAACTGCAAAGAACCGACATAATCTTGCAGTGTATCGCGAATGCTATCCGGGTCTACAGCCGAGCTCAATTCGCGACGCACAGCAGCCACAGATGCCTCTACAGTATTGACCATTTGGTCGCTGGCCATCTTACCGCCGATCGCAGCACCAGCAGTACCCATAACGCCTTGAACGCCTGAAAAGGCAGTTTTGATCAAGGAACCAATCATAGAACCGACGGCACTAGAACCGAGCCATACCAGGGTTAAAAAGTATGCCGCCCAGATGACCACACCAATAATTGCCGCTCCGTCTACGGAGGCAATTGCAGTTAGTTTGACTGCCAGAAAACAAGCCAAAAATAAAGCTAGGTTAACTGTGACTAAAATCCAACCTCCGACTAAACCTTCGATTTTGCGAACTTTAGTACCTAAACTTTCCGACTCGCCATCATCATCATCGCTGGGTAAAGCCTCATCCCAATTGGATATTTTGGCAGCGATAGAGAAGTTGGTTAACAAAAATTGGAAGCCGAAAGCCATAATGACTCCGGCGATTAATGCTACAAAAAACTGCGGGCTTAAAAACATCAGCCCTCCGATATCGGGGTGGTCGTATGGTACGTTTTCCAACATGATTTACCTCCTAATTTTTTTAGCCTTATTAGCCATAGTGAAACTTATCCCCATATCTGTGCAAGGGGATTTTGCAATTTTTAGATGGTTTCTTGCCTCTTTCAAAAGTTGTGACTTCGGAGTTACTCACTCCTGGGCGGAAGTCTCCCATTTGAGCAAATATATGAGTAAGAATGCTTCCCATCTCAGCACTCAAAACTCATAACTTTTTAGCGTTGAGGTTCTCTCTATATGCTTATCATCGCTGTTGAGGCTTCTAAATGAATCCATCTAAAGTCTGAAATGATTTTTTAAATCTGCATAAAGGCAGAGTTCGCTTGAAGACCGTAAATCTGACGCCAAGGGCGATCGCAGCCAATTATCTATAGCAGTAAAGTGCGTCGCAGCACACCCACATATAGTAGAGTGCGCTGCTGATTTAGGATTCCGTTTGATTGTTATGGTCAAAATATGCTAGTAATTGCGATCAATCTGCATACTCAGTCGCGCGATCTCGATGAATTCTAGTTGAAGCAAAGGCTCAATTATTTGGGCTAATTCTTCATCAATTTCGCCAAATCTTACTTGTAATATACTCTGAAGAGTCTCGCGTTCAACTTGCTGGATACCTTGCTGAATACCTTGCTCGATACCTCGCTAAAAACCTTGCTGAGTTGCTTCTTCAAGCCGTTGTAAATAGAGGGGTGATAGTTCCATAATTAACTCCTGATTTTCTCGATATATAATAAATAGTAAAGTGATATTTAGCGCACCCTACAGATTGTAGAGCGCGCTGCTGAGTTAGGATTCCGGTGGGTTTTTCGACACATCGAAACGAGCTAGTAATTCAGAGCGATCGAGCAGCATAATCAGCCGCATACGATCGAGGGGTTCTAGTTTAATCAAAGGCTCGATTATTTGGGCTAATTGTTCATCAATCTCACTAAATTTTGCTTGTAGCAGATTCTCAACCTCCTGGCGTTGAGCGCGCTGAATACCCTCCTGGATACCTTCCTGAATACCTTGCTGAATACCTTGCTGGAGACCTTGCTGAATACCTTGCTGAATACCTTGCTGCATACCTTGCTGCATACCTCGTTGAGTTGCATCTTCCAGCCGTTGCAAGTAAAGGGGTGACAGTTCCATAATTAACTCCCGATCTTCTCGATCTATATCTTGGCGAACTTCTAAAATCGTTCGCAAGTTGTACAACAATTCTAACGCATTCAACCGAAACACATTATCAGAGGGTAACTCTCTCAATTCGGCAACAGCTTGCTTCTGCACATTTCCCTTCCCTAAAACTCTCAGCCACAGCGTTTCTGGAGTACGAGGTAGTTGGTGAATGACAATAATCGCTGCTTTCAGAGACGGGCCCAGAAAATAAACTCCACTTACCCAATTTTCCGGTTCGGGAATCGCTCGGAATCCAGCTAGCAGCGGATCGGAAAGAGTAGGTGACAGTATCCAGAGTTGGGGCAAATCTGCCTCTGCAATCCGGGTATTATCTCTAGCTGCAATCCGCTCAAATTCAGCGTGAATATCGAAGAGTTTGCCCAGACAACTGCGGATTTCTGCGGATTGGACGGGACTGCGAAATGGTTCAATTACAGCAGGTTTTGCTGCAATCTGACCCAAAATGCCGATGGCTGTGGCATCGATTTCTGGTTCCAGTTTGGGGGCAAAGAAAACGTCAGCCTGCCTCACTTCTCCAGCGACATCCCGGCTGGTTTCGACATTACCGAAAGGGCTTAATAATTCTTTGAGATACTGTTTTGCGAATTGGTCGTGAATAAATCTGGTCATGGGATTTTAGATTGTAGATGCAAGAATTGAACGATCGACCTTTACTTTCAATATTAACCGATCGCAAAAGTAGACAAATGCCACTTTCAGAAGACATTTCTAAAAATTTCGACAAGAATTGTTGCAGCCAGTACCTGACTAATCTGATATCATATTTGTTCAGTCATTTAAGGAAACCAGCCATGCGACTCTCTCAAATGCTTTTCGTCACCCTGCGGGAAGACCCAGCCGAAGCAGAAATCCCCAGCCACAAACTATTACTCCGTGCGGGATACATCCGGCGCATCGGTAGCGGCATTTACGCTTATCTCCCTTTGATGTGGCGAGTTCTCAAAAAAGTCTCGCAAATTGTGCGGGAAGAAATGGACGCTACCGGTGCTCAAGAATGCCTCCTCCCGCAACTGCAACCTGCCGATTTGTGGCGGGAATCGGGCCGCTGGGATACCTACACTCAAGCTGAAGGTATCATGTTTTCATTCACTGACAGGCAGCAGCGAGAATTGGGACTAGGCCCAACTCACGAAGAAGTCATTACTACAATTGCTAAAGATATGATTCGTTCCTATCGGCAATTGCCTTTACATCTATATCAAATTCAAAATAAATTTCGCGATGAAATTCGCCCGCGTTTCGGGTTGATGCGCGGTCGCGAGTTCATCATGAAAGATGGCTATTCTTTCCACACTAACGAAGAAAGCCTGAAAAAAACTTATCAGGATATGGCTCAAGCTTACAGCAATATGCTGCGCCGATCGGGCTTAGAATTCCGAGCAGTAGATGCTGATTCTGGAGCAATTGGTGGCTCTGGTTCTCAAGAGTTTATGGTGTTGGCAGAAGCAGGTGAGGATGAAGTTCTTTATACGGAAGATGGTCTTTATGCAGCTAATGTGGAAAAGGCTGTATCGATGCCGGCTGATGCGGAACTGTCGCCTTTCGTAACTTTTGAAAAGCGGGAAACAGTGGGAACTGAAACAATCAATAAACTTTGCAATTTCTTTAAATGTTCTCCGACACAAGTTGTCAAAAATGTGCTTTACCAGGCAGTTTATGATAATGGCATCACAGTCTTGGTTTTGGTAAGTATTCGCGGCGACCAAGATGTGAATCAGGTCAAGTTGTTGAATGAATTAACCAAGTTAGCGGGAAATTATCAAGCTAAAACAGTCTTATTTTTGACTGTTCCGGATGCGGAAGCTCAGCAAAAATGGGCTGCTAAATCTCTGCCTCTAGGTTATATTTCTCCCGATGTTGCTGATGATTATATTGCTGGAAATCCCCCCCAACCCCCCCTTACCAAGGGGGGACAAGGGGGGGTTTCTCCCAAGTTTTTGCGTTTGGTCGATCGCACCGCGGTTGACTTGACAAACTTCGTAACAGGTGCTGACGAATCAGGATATCACGTTGTCGGAGCCAATTGGGGGACAGAATTTCCGCTACCTGAAACGGTTGTGGGTGTCAGGACTGCCAAAAAGGGCGATCGGGCTGTGCACAACCCCGAACAAACCTTGCAAAGCGCCCGAGGAATTGAAGTCGGCCACATCTTCCAACTTGGCACAAAATACTCCGAAGCAATGGGCGCCACCTACACCAACGAACAAGGCGAAGAAATGCCCTTCGTCATGGGCTGTTACGGCGTCGGTGTATCGCGTTTAGCTCAATCTGCCGTAGAACAATCCTACGACAAAGACGGGATAATTTGGCCAGTGGCGATCGCCCCGTATCACGCGATCATTAGCATCCCCAATATTTCCGACGCCCAACAAGTAGAAGTCGCCGAAAAACTCTACGCAGAACTAAATCAATCCGGCATTGAAACCTTACTAGATGACCGCGACGAACGAGCCGGAGTTAAATTCAAAGATGCCGATTTAATCGGCATTCCCTATCGGATTGTGACTGGTCGTTCCCTGAAATTAGGCAAAGTAGAAGTCGTGGAAAGAGCAACTCACAAATCCCAGGAAATTCTTATTGACGAAGTAAATTCTACTTTGAAACAGTGGATTGATGCTGCCGTCAAATAAGATGTTTTGATCGGCGATCTGGTTCTTAGTAAGGACTGAAGTCCTTTTATATTAGATCGAAAAATGAAAGTTCTTGCTACAAACGGTTAGGTCAAGATTGAGAATAATTGCATTTATTACTACCAAATATATTTGAGTCTCGACCAATGTTTGTAGCAAAAATTTTAGTCCTCCCGTGTTATGATTGAGAAATAAAAGTTTTACTACAAACTGTTAAGATTCAGATTGAGAGGAATTGCATTCCTCACTACAAACGGGATGGTTTATATCCTATTAGAATTTAACAGAATATAGCCCAACTAAAACTTAAAACTCGATATGAATCTGAACCTAAATCAGTTTCTTCGATTCCCTCAATCCCGCATTTGGCGGTACTTCGCCCAAGTAACTGTCGTTGCTGTCGCCTACGCCGTGGGGGCGAGACTCGCATTTTCAATTCAAGGTGTCAATCCCTTTGCTTCCTCGGTGTGGCCGCCCGCAGGAATTGCACTAGCTGGACTGTTACTGTTTGGGAGGAAAGCTTGGCCGGGAATTGTCTTGGGTACATTTTTGCTCAATCTTGTTAACCCAGTTGAACAGATATTCGCAGTTTGGTTGGGAGGAATCACAGCGGCTATTTTGCAAGCTATTTTTGCAGTAACTTTGCTCCACCGATTCGGATTTCGCTCCTCTCTAGAACGCTTGCAAGATGTAGTTAAGTTAGTTGTTTTTGGCGGAATTATTGCAACTCAAATTAGCTGCACTATTGGTGCTTTTAGCATATATTTAGCAGGAAAAATTACTTTAACTGAATATTGGAATATCCGGTGGGAATGGTGGTTGGGCGACACAATGGGAGTTTTAATTTTAACCCCGCTCATATTAATTTTTTACCCCTGTCAAACCAGAAAACCTCACCAACTAAACCGCCACAAACCCAAAATTAATTATTTGATTTGGCAAGGAATATGGCTGATTTTATTATTGGGAATAAGTTTTTTGGTTTTTGATTACAAAAACGAAGGCTCGGTGGCTAAGTACCCCCTCGAATACTTGCCTTTTCCCTTAATTATTTGGGCTGCTATCCAGTTCGGCCAGCGGGGCGCTGTTTTGGCATCGTTCATCGTATCCAGCATTGCGATTTGGGGCGGTTCTCAGGGAGGTGGCCCTTTTATTGCTAAAGCGGAAAATGTCAGTCAGGCTATTCTATTTTTGCAGGCTTTCATGGGTGTCATTACGATTACCTCGCTGTTATTGGCTGCGACAGTAGCTGAACGCGCATCCGCAGAAAATTCGCTGCGAGAGAGCGAAACTAAGTATAGAGAACTGGTGGAAAATGCTAACAGCATTATTTTGAAATTAGACCCTGAGGGTAGGATTACTTTTTTTAACGAGTTTGCCGAAAAATTGTTTGGCTACAATCAAGCAGAAATTATTGGCAAAAATGCACTGGAAACAATTATTCCATTGACAGATAATGAAGGTAGTAACTTAGAATTGATTTATCGGGAAATTTTGCAAAATCCCGATCGATTTACGAATCATGAGAATGAAAATATCCGGCGCAGCGGGGAACGAGTTTGGTTATCTTGGGCAAATAAACCGCTGGTTGATGAGGCAGGAAAACTCACGGAAATACTCTGCATCGGCACGGATATTACCAAACGCAGGCAAGCGGAAATCGCGCTGCAAAAGCTAAATGAAGAGTTGGAAATTCGAGTCCAAGAACGGACAAATGCTTTGCACCAAAGCGAAAGACAGCTACAAAAACAGAAGTCGGCGTTAATTCAATTAGCCAAAAATAAAGCGCTGAATCAGGGAGATTTGAAAACAGCGCTGCGAGAAATCACTGAAACTGCTAGCCGGACTCTAGAAGTTGCCCGATCGAGCATATGGCTGTACGATGAAACTAGATTAAAAATGCAGTGCCTTGATTTGTTCGATCGCACTCTCAACCAACATTCAGACGGGTTAGAATTAGCCGCAGCAGACTACCCAGCTTATTTCCAAGCACTGCGAGAAGAACGCGCAATTGCTGCTTTCGACGCGCAAAACGATTTTAGAACCAGACAATTTGCCGAATCTTACTTAATTCCAAACGGCATCACTTCTATGCTAGATACGCCGATTCAAATCGGCGGTACAACAGCCGGAGTTCTCTGTTTGGAACACGTAGGAACTGTTCGTAATTGGACTATTGAAGAACAAAGTTTTGCTGTTTCTCTAGCAGACTCCGTAACTTTCGCAATGGAAGCGCGGGAACGCCAGCGGGCTGAGGAAGCGCTGCGGCAAGCTGAAGAAAAATACCGCAGCATCTTTGAAAATGCGATCGTCGGCATTTTTCAAACTACCCCATATGGGGAATATCTCAGCGCCAATCCTGCTTTGCTTCGCATTTACGGTTACAGTTCGCGCGAGGAATTAATCGGCACATTAACTGATGTTAACCAACAACTTTATGTTGACATCGAACGCCGCACTGAAGTTGTCCGCTTCCTACAAGAACAAGGCAAAGTATCGGATTTAGAATCTCAAGTTTATCGCCAAGATGGCAGTATAATTTGGATTTGCGAAAACACTTATATAGTGCGCGACGAATATGGAAATTTGCTTTATTACGAAGGTACTGTTCAAGATATCACAACTCGCAAAAAAGCAGAAGCAGCCCTACGCTTAGAACAAGAAAAATCCGACCGTCTCCTACTCAACGTTTTACCACAGCCGATCGCCGAAAGACTCAAACAAGACCAAAGCATCATCGCCGATACTTTTGCCGAAGTAACAGTATTGTTTGCAGATATAGTTGGCTTTACCCAACTCAGTGCGCGAGTTTCTCCAACGGAATTAGTTTCTTTGCTGAATGACATTTTTTCAGAATTTGACCACCTAGCCGAAAAGCACGGATTAGAAAAAATTAAGACAATTGGCGATGCTTACATGGTAGTGGGAGGATTGCCCATGCCCCGCAGCGATCATGCAGAGGCGATCGCCCAAATGGCCCTGGATATGCAGCAAGCAATTACCAAATTCAGTAATACCCACAATCAAGAATTCAGCATCAGAATCGGCATCAACAGCGGCCCAGTTGTCGCCGGAGTCATCGGCATCAAAAAATTTATTTACGATTTGTGGGGAGACACCGTTAACACCGCTTCCCGCAGGTCATCCCACGGCTTGCCAGGACGCATTCAGGTCACGTCTACAACTTATAATATATTGCAGGACAAGTATTTATTAGAAAGTCGTGGCACAATTGAAGTCAAAGGTAAAGGTGAAATGAACACTTATTTTCTGATAGGCATCAAATTAGTTATGTGAAAATATAAAACTTAGTATGCACCCAAACAAAAATCAGTTTCTGCGATTACTTCAATCTCCAAATTGGCAATACTTAGCAAAAGTAGCTGCCATTGCCTTCGCTTACGCTTTAGGAGCAAAAATAGCAGTTTCAATCCCCGGCGTAAATAAATTAGCTACCTGCGTCTGGCCGCCCGCAGGAATTGCACAAGCTGTAATTTTATTATTTGGTCGGCGCGTTTGGCCGGGAATAGCTTTAGGCGTATTTTTTTACGAGACTATTAACCTCCAGGTATCCTTAACACTTGCAACTATTAGTGCTTTTTGCGCTTGTTTACAAGCTTTGTGTGCATTTACTTTGCTGCAAAAGCTCAAGTTTCGGCGCTCACTCGATCGGCTCATTGATGTAGTTAATTTAATCTTTTGCAGTGCTGTAGTTGCCACTCAAATCAACTGCACTCTCGGCACACTGCGCCTGTGTTTAACTGGTTTAGTTGACTGGAGCGAATATTGGCAAATTCGATGGAATTGGTATCTCGGAGATACATTAGGAGTTTTGATTTTTACTCCCCTGCTGCTGATCGCATACCAAAAACTAGCGGCACCCCATACACAAAATACAAGCACTAAAACAATTGCAAATAGAATCTGGCGCGGGCTCTGCCTGCTGTCATTAGTAACAGTCAGTTGGCTAGTATACAACTCAAAAAGTGAAGGTAATCTCTCCAGTTATCCCCTCGAATACTTGCCATTTCCCTTAGTAATTTGGGCAACCATTCAATTCGGACAGCGCGGGGCTGTTTTAGCATCTTTTATTGTATCCAGTATCGCGATTTGGGGCGGTTCTCAAGGAGGCGGCCCCTTTATTGCCAAAGCGGAAAATATCAATCAGTCAATCTTATTTTTGCAGGCTTTTATGAGCGTAATTGTAATTACTTCGCTGCTGTTGGCCGCCACAGTGGCAGAACGCGCATCAGCAGAGGATTCGCTGCGAGAGAGCGAAATTAAGTATCGGGAATTGGTGGAAAATGCTAACAGCATTATTTTAAAATTAGATACTGAAGGCAATATTACTTTTTTTAACGAATTTGCACAGAAGTTTTTTGGTTACAGGGAAGATGAAATATTGGGAAAAAACGCTGTTGGCACAATTGTCCCCCACACAGATACAGCGGGAAACAACCTGGCAGTATTATTGAGCAATATTTTAAAGAACCCGGAACAGTATACGACAAATGAAAATGAAAGTATCCGGCGCAATGGATCTCGCGTTTGGGTTTCTTGGGCAAATAAACCGCTGTTGGATGCGGGAGGAAAGTTTATAGGATTGCTAGCAATCGGTACGGATATCACTGACCGCAGGTGGGCTGAAATGCAGCTTGTAAAGCTGAATGACGAGTTAGAGTTTAGAGTAGAAGAACGGACTAATGCTCTCAATGATACTTTAAAAGCACTGCGATATCAGCAGGAACAATCCGAGCGCTTATTGTTGAATATTTTGCCAGAAGAAATAGCAAATCGTTTGAAGCGAGGAGACAGTACAATCGCCGATACTTTTGCGAATGCTACTGTTTTGTTTGCCGACATTGTAGGTTTTACCCAACTCAGTGCGCGAGTTTCTCCAACACAATTAGTTTCTTTGCTAAATGAAATTTTTTCAACATTTGACCAGCTAGCAGAAAAGCATGGACTGGAAAAGATTAAAACTATTGGCGACGCTTATATGGTAGTTGGAGGGCTGCCAATTCCTCGCAAGGATCATGCAAATGCGATCGCCGAAATGGCCCTAGATATGCTGGATGCAATTAGCGATTTCAGTAATACGCACAATCAAGATTTTAGTATTAGAATCGGGATCAATAGCGGCCCGGTAGTTGCAGGAGTTATTGGCATCAAAAAATTTATTTATGATTTGTGGGGAGACACAGTTAATACAGCTTCGCGTATGGAATCTCACGGTAAACCTGGGTGTATTCAGGTGACATCTACAACTTATCAGCTATTGCAGGAAAAGTATATATTTGAAAGTCGCGGTGCGATCGAAGTAAAAGGCAAAGGCTTGATGAATACTTATTTACTACAATGTAGAAAGTGGATTTAGTAATATTAATTCCGGTTACAGCGGAACTCATATTAGTGGAAATGAGGATACGACATTGCCGTTTCCCTACAATATTATTTTGGGGTAAGGAAACGGCATTGCCGTCTCCGACCTCGATCGATAGCGCGAGGGATTATTTTAGGGTAGGGACACGACATTGCCGTGTCCGACCTTGCTATCATTCCGGTGCTTACATCTTGTACAGGTTAATTCCAGCTTCCTTAGCCATAATTTCCAAACCCTTGTGTTGCAAGGTTTTAATTGCCTTTGTAGAAAGATGCAATCTTACCCAGCGTTTCTCCTGTGGCCACCAAATCCGCTTCCACTGTAAATTTGCTTCTTGCAACTTGTGAGTGCGGTGGTGCGAGTGAGAAACTGCAAAACCGTTATTTGCCTTCTTCCCCGTTAGCTGACATTTCCGTGACATATTGCCCTCCAGATTACTGTTTTTTTGCGTGCAGCCTCTCATTATAGCCGAAGGAAGTTCGGCTACGGATTCTGTCATGGATTTAACGGATGTAACTTATATATTGCACCATTCTCTCTTAACAGGCAAGACGCCTGTTCCACAAAGAATGAATTGCTTGTGGGGTACGGGGTTAATTAAACTGCACGTTCGGTCAATTTTGTCAATACTTGATTCGATCGCTCTACGAACTCCTTCATCCCCTCAGCATCGAAACCCTTCTGGGCCATCAGGGCCAAGTCGTAAACATGGTGACAAATCATGCTAGCCAACTGGGCCGAGGGAGACTCGCCGTCGCCTTGAATAATCGCACCCTGACTCAAATTAGCCAGATTTTGAATCAGCGGGTGGGCTGTATTCACCAGCAAAACGTGTTCTTCGGGGAATTCGGCGGCTTGTTGCTGTAATAGCGCCGTCATATCGCGCATCCGGCGCAAAGCTTCGGGTAACAGGACGATCGCAGGTGGTGCAGCCTCCGCAACATCTGACTTCAAAGCCTCAGTGCGAATGTTCACTTTTGGCTTATTGATCGCTTTTTGAAACAATTCTTTAACTTGTTCGCTGCGAGTTTTATTGGTAGTCGGATCGACAATTTCCGCTTCTTTTTCTTTGTCAATTAGCGTATCATCTAAGTCAGAATCAACCCGGGAGAATTTAACTTCTTGGTACTCTCGTTCTAGGAAACTGATAAAGTGCGTGTCGATGAAAGAATCCATGAACAGCACTTCCAAACCTTGGCTTTTGTGCAGGGCGACATAAGTTGCTTGGGATGCTGGTTCGGTACAATAAAACACGCGATTTTCGTGAGTTTTTTGATTGCGTTCCAAATACTCTTTTAGCGTCGTGTAAGGCTGTGTTGAACCCGAAGTTTCTGACTTTGGATTGACATCTTGCCACAAATCTCCTGCCTCAGCTTGCACCTGCACTTCTGGCGTTACAGTTTCTGACTTTTCCACCGTTGGTTCGTAGGTGCTGCGATAGATTAAGATATCTTCGACTTGCTTTTTGAATTTGTCATCGTTGAGAGTGCCGAACTTGACAAATGTGCCGATATCTTGCCAGCAGCGGATGTACTCATTGCGATCGTCCCGGTAGAGTTCTTTTAGCCGATCGCCTACTTTTTTGGCGATATAATCAGCTATTCTCCGCACAGTGCGATTGCTTTGTAGCGAACTACGAGAAACGTTCAGCGGAATGTCGGTACTGTCAATGACTCCCCGCAGCGGCATCAAGAATTTCGGAATAATTTCTTCGCAGTGATCGCTGACAAAAACTTGGTTGCAGAAGAGCTTAATATTGCCTTGGGTAACATCAACATCCGGCCGCAGTTTGGGAAAGAATAGAATGCCGTTGACAATGAAAGGATAATCTGTATTCAGGTGTACCCAAAGTAGCGGCTCGTCTTGAAACGGGTAAAGATAGCGGTACAATTCTAAGTAATCTTCTTTCTGCAAATTGCTAGCTGCTTCCCGCCAAATTGCCTTGTGTTTGTTGAGTTCCTCTCCCTCGAATTTGATGGGAACTGGCATGAAATCGCAATAAGTTTTGATTAACTGCTTAATGCGAGTGGCTTCTACATATTCTAGTTCTTCGTCTTGAAGAGTGAGAGTAATCGTAGTACCGCGTTCTGTGCGAGTAGATTCTGATAGTTCAAAAGCGGGTGAACCGTCGCAATACCAATGTACTGCTTGTGCGCCTTCTTGGTAAGAAAGGGTGTCTATATCTACTTTTTGAGCGACCATGAAAGAAGAGTAAAAACCGAGTCCAAAGTGACCGATGATCGCGTCGTCGCCACTGCCTTGATATTTTTGAATAAATTCTTCAGCGCTGGAGAAGGCGACTTGATTGATGAATTTTTTTACTTCGTCGGCTGTCATGCCGATGCCGTTGTCGGTAATTGAGAGTGTTTTGTTTTCTTTGTCGATCGCAATATTGATTTGTGGTTCGCCAATATCGCCGCTGTATTCGCCCGATCGCGAAACCATTTTGAGTTTGGCAATGGCATCGACAGCGTTGGAAATTAGTTCCCGCAAGAAGACTTCGTGATCTGTGTATAGCGACTTCTTGATAATCGGGAAAATATTTTCGGTATGGATGGAGATTGTTCCCTGTTCTAAAACTGTCATAATTTTTCGCTAGGTAGTTTTTAGGAGTCAGCAGTCAGTAGTCAGTAGTTAGTGGTTAGTGGTTATTAGTTAGTGGTTATTCGTTGCTATGTCCAACAACTGTCAACTGTCAACTGTCATCATAGCTCACAAAGGCAACCGCAGCATGAAAGTAGCGCCAAAGCCCAATTCGCTGCGGGTGGTGAGGCTGCCACGATGGGCGCGGGCGATGGTTTGGGCGATCGCCAATCCCAGTCCCGAACCTCCAGTATGGCGCGATCGATCGCTATTTACTCGGTAAAATCGATCGAAAATTCGCCTTTGTTCGATCGCCCCAATTCCAATACCAGTATCTTGAACCTGAATTATCGCCTCGGTATGAGTGCAATCTAAAATAAGAGTTACTTTCCCCCCAGCCGGAGTGTATTGAATGGCATTCACAATTAAGTTAGCAACTAAGCGATAAAGTTGGTCGGAATTGCCGACAACATTCAATTGCTGCTGCACCCGCAATTCCGATGTTAGCGCTACCCCGCTAGCGATCGCCATTGCCGCCAATTCCTCGACTAAATCGCTTACCAGGTCATTCAAACAACACAATTGAGGGCGATCCTCTTCGTTGGCGCAGCCCCCGTAGGGGCGGGCTGCGCTAACGGCGATCGGTGGATGATCCATGCGCGCCAGCAACAGCAAATCAGCAACTAACTGAGTCAATCGTCGGTTTTGGCGATCGATCGTCCGCAAAATTTCCCGCGCCTCTTTTTCATCCAATTCAGGCATCAACAGCGCCGATTCTACTGTTGCCTGCGAAGCTGCTAAAGGCGTTCGCAATTCGTGGGCGGCATCGGCTGTAAACTGTTGAATTTGTCGGTAGGAAGCATAAATCGGCTTCATTGCCAATCCAGCCAATAACCAACTAGAAAAACCTACCAAAATCAATGCTGTAGGCAATCCCAATTTCAAAATCAATCTAACGGTACTGAGATAATCATTGAAATCCTGCAAACTCCGCCCAACTTGAAAATATCCCCAATCTTGCTGATTTTGGGTGTGCAAGTACACAGAAATCTGGTGATAAATATTGCCTTTGGTGTCAGTTATTGTTTGCCAGTGTTTCGAGTTAAATTCGGCTGGCAACTCTTCGGGATAAGCGCCTGCTGTAGCAATCAATTTTCCGGAATAATCAAATAAACGAATATAGTAATAGCTTTCGCTAATAGCGCTTAAAATATGGCGATTGGGAATCTGTTCTTTAATGCCGTTAACTCCAATTAGGCGGAGGTTGGGCAAAAGTTCGTTGACTATTGGTTCCAAGCGTCCGGGCTGCTGCAACTTGAGTTCTAGGCTATCGTGTAGCGTCCCTGCTACCGATTCTAATTCCCGGTCTATGGCTACCCAGTGCGCGTGGGCGATCGCCCTATATACCCCAAATCCCAGCAAGCTTAAGATCAAACCCATGACTGCGGCGTAGGAAATCGCTAATTGCGATCGGGTTTGGTTAAATAGTTTATTTTGATTCATTTAAACTTACATTTTATATAATTCATTTCTACTCGTTCCCAGGCTCTGCCTGCGGAACGCAGATCCGGAGGCTCTGCCTCCAATTATCGCGACGCAGAGCCTCTAGACATGGGTTTCCAGGCAGAGCCTGGGAACCAGCTAAAGCATTTATTTCCTAATCCGCGGAGGCGGACTTTGTTTGTGTAGACGCGGTTTCAACCGCCGAGTCTAAAAGGAATTTTGAATGCAGAATTTAACTTCTCATCCGGTATCCAACACCATGTACAGTTTCAATTAGATTCGCGCCGCCAACCGACTGAAGTTTGCGCCGCAGCAAGCGCACTTGAGCCGCTACCACATTGCTAAAAGTATCTGCACTAACCTCCCATAGCTGATTCCGAATTTTGTCAGTTGTGACAATTTGGTTCGGATTTTTCATAAAGTATTCTAGCAGTTGAAACTCTTTGTTTGTCAGAGAAATTATCTCGCTCTTGCCACTGCGTTCGAGATGACAGACAGTTCGATTTCCGCAGTCCAAAACCAGATTTCCTACCTGTAGCTGTTGCGGTTGAATTTGGGGCGATCGCCTTTGCAAAGCCCGCAATCTGGCTAATAGTTCCGCCATCCCAAACGGTTTCACTAAATAATCATCAGCCCCCGCATCAAGTCCCGCCACTTTATCTTCCATTCGGTCTTTTGCTGTTAGCATCAAAACAGGTAGTGCGCTATTTTTAGCCCGCAATCTTCGCAGCAGTTCCAATCCTGATAATCCCGGTAGCAGCCAGTCAAAAATAGCCAAATTGTATTGAGTCCAATGACTGTCTAAATATTCCCAAGCTTCATTGCCATCCTGGGCCCAGTCAACTATATATTTTTCTTGTTTTAAAGTGCGATCGATCGCTTTTCCTAAATCTGGCTCGTCTTCAACTAGCAAAACTCTCATAACTCTAATTTATAGTGGTAAATCTGTATACATTGTTAGCGATCGATCCCCCTATTGTAGGGACACGGCACTGCCGTGTCCCTACTGTATACATTGTTAGCGATCGGCAGCATCTACCCCCAACATATAGGCTCACATACTTAGATGAAATCAGCATGAAATTTTCTGAATTCCCAGAAAAAGATAGCAGTTGACAATAATTGACAACAAGCTGGTAATGTTTTATAATCAAATGCGACAAAGTTTTGAGAATAATTTTCAAGAAGTATGGCAGACTTATCCGATCGTTCCGTCATTAAAAAGGCTGGGCGCTGGAGTCGCCGTCAACTCCTACAGCTAGGAATAGCTGGTGCTGGGGTAGCGGGCGGCGCGATCGCACTTCAAAACTTCACCCAAAAACGACCATCAGCCGCGAGAATACCGCCAATGCCCGCAGATGCGCCCGCAGTTAGCAATATCAATCCGATGCAAATTGCGCGCGATTTTGATTATGGCACGGTGACGCGCGAAAACGGACGCACGGTGCGGGAATTTCGGATGGAAGCTAACACTTCGATCATCCAACTTAATAGTGCCGTCACTTTCAACACCTGGAATGTGAATAATCGCGTGCCAGGGCCGACATTAAGGGCCACTGAGGGCGATCATATCCGCGTTATTTTTTCTAACAAAGCTGGACATTCTCACTCGTTGCACTTTCACGGATTTCATACCAGCGAAATGGACGGCGTTAAACCGATCCGAAACGGTGCAGCATTTATCTATGAATTCGATGCCATTCCCTACGGCGTGCATCTCTACCACTGTCACGTTGCACCTGTCACCCGCCATATCGGTAAAGGGCTGTATGGAATGTTTATTATCGACCCGCCAAAACCCAGACCGAGTGCGGATGAAATTTTGTTAATCATGGGAGGATACGACGTAAACGACGACAAAAAAAACGAATTATACGCTTTCAACGGGATACCAAATCATTACATGAACAACCCGATCCCGATTTATAGAAATCAGTTGATTCGGCTGTACGTTCTCAACATGATCGAGTACGAAACGGCAGTAACTTTTCACCTGCACGCCAACTTTTTTGATGTATATCGCACGGGAATGACTTTAACTCCCAGCGAGAGGACAGATGTAATTACAATGGGAGTAGCCGAACGGCATATTTTAGAATTTAGCTACGGCTACGGCGGCAAATATATGTTTCATCCCCATCAAGATGCGATCGCCGAAGCAGGCTGCATGGGTTTATTTGAAGTCATTGCTTAACCCAAATCGCGGGCGATGCACATTAAGAAAGTCTTAAATTATTTGACAAGATAGATCGCAAATAGGTACAATGTATGACTCGCAAATAATTGAGAATATTTCTTAATAACTGGTGAGTCCAACTGCACATAACGTAAAAATTAGCAATTGCCATGTTTTCAACATTTCGTTTATTACCTACAGCAACCGCTACAGCAATCCTCGTTGCTCTGGCAGGTTGCGCTTCCACCCCCACAGCCAGCAAAACCGAGAGCACAGCCTCACCCGCAGCCACAGCTAGTCCCGCAGCAACAAGCGGTCACAGCATGAACCACGGCAGCAAGGGCGCAATCAACATCAATACAGCCTTGCTCTCCGACTTGGATAAACTCGAAGCCAAGCTAGGAGTACCGGCACTTTCTAATAAAATTCAAGCCAGCCGCCCTTACGTAAAAGTAGAAGAATTAGTCTCAAAAAAGGTGATCGATCAAGCCCAATTCGACCAAATTAAAGAATTGGTAACTATTGAAGATGTGGTGCTGACAGGCGAAGCCAAAGATGTAGACTTTATGACTAAAATGGGATTGATGAAAGGCCATCTTTTCGTAGCAAAAGAACTCTTGGATCAAGGCAAAGCAGACCAGGCAGAACCGCACATCGGGCATCCAGTCGAAGAAATTTATGCCGATGTAGAAGATCAACTAAACGAGCGTAAAATTGCCGAATTTAAAACTACCTTAATTAAATTGCAGGATTTAGTGAAAGCGGGTGCAAAAGATCCAGCTCAAGTAAATGCAGAATTTACCGCATCAATGCAAGCAGTTGATGGAGCAATTGCCGGCATTTCCGAAGCGCAGCGCAAAGATCCAAAATTCGTGCTGCAAGTGATTAACGGCTTGCTAGATACAGCTAATTCCGAATATGGAGCAGCAGTTGCCGGTGGCAAAATTTCCGCAATTATTGAATATCAAGATTCGCGTGGTTTCGTGATGTACGCGGAAATGCTGTACAAAGATATCGCCGAACAAGTGGCTAAAACCAGCCCCGAAGCCGACAAATCAATTGTTGCCAATATGACAGAATTGAAGAAAAATTGGCCAACTGCGATCGCACCGCCAGCCCCCGTAAAAACGGTCGAAGAAGTCACCAAATTAGTTAAAACTATCGAAAGCAACAGCCAAAAAGTTCTCAAACCCGCATCCTAGAAATTAACTCTCATTATCTTAGTAATTGGTAATTTACTTGCCAATTACCTTCCTAATTAACTACTCTCATTACCACAATAAAAAGATGAATTTTGGCGAAGCATTGCCCACATTTGTAATTACCCTCCGCGAAGGAGTAGAAGCAGCCTTAGTTGTTGGAATTGTTCTAGCTTGTCTCAAAAAATCAGGACAAAGTTATTTAAGTCCTTGGGTGTTCGGCGGTGTGATAGTTGGACTGATTGCCAGTGCTTTCATCGGTGTACTATTCGGCTGGACAATTCAACTTTTATCCGCATCCAACCAGCCTTTCGCGCCAGTTATGGAAGCGCTGCTAGAGGCAACTTTTGGGCTTGTTGCGATCGCAATGTTGAGCTGGATGCTGATTTGGATGACCAAACAAGCGCGATTTATGAAAGCCGAAGTCGAAGGCGCAGTCAGTGCCGCCTTAACTCAAAATTCTCATGCCGGTTGGGGCGTATTTAGCTTAGTTTTGATTGCCGTTTTGCGCGAAGGATTTGAAACGGTTTTGTTTGTTGTTGCCAAATTTCAACAAGGGATTATTCCGGCACTCGGCGCTTTGGCTGGCATTCTCTCAGCCGCTGGACTTGGTGTCTTGTTGTTTAAATGGGGAATCAAAATTAATATCCGCCTATTTTTCAAATATATGGGCATTTTATTGCTCTTTATTGTAGCGGGTTTAGTAGTATCAACTCTGGGACTTTTTGACAACGTATTCAGTACCTTATCGCAAGCAAATCGCGAGTCAGCAGGGCTGTGTTTCTATTACGAAAGATTTGCTAAAGTCCACTCTTGCATTCTGGGGCCGATGGTTTGGAATACCTCGCAAGTGCTTCCAGCAGAAAAGTTTCCTGGTTTGTTATTGAGTGCCCTATTTGGATACACGGATAAGCTCTATGTCGTGCAGGCGCTTTCTTACTTCGTGTTTTTAGGTACTGTCGGTGGGATGTACTTTCAAAGTCTGGCAGGTAGAGTTTTTTTCCCATTCAAAAAGACTGAGGTAACGAAATAGGAAATAAAGTGCGATCGAAGTAGAGGGTGCATTTATTTAATCAAGTAGAATTCGTAAAAAATGACCCGATTAACATCAAGGATTTTTTTGAATTGCCAATGGTAGATTTTAAATTGCAAGTTGAACTAATTAATTCAAGTTTTTTGCAATTTAAAATCACCAAATACCAGCTACATTTAGTAGGTTTGAATTAAAACTGTACCGAGTGGTATTTCTGCATTTATTCCCACCATTTTACCAGATATCGCGTACATCCAATTCCGACTGTAACCAGGAGTGTAAATGCCCCGCATATCAATCGATATGGTGGTGTCAGGAGAAACAGGTTGGGAGAAAACCACTGTCGCTTTTCGGTTATTAACAGAAACTTGAGACTCGATTTTTTGACCGGATTGATTTTTTACCTCAATTGGGCCGCGCATTTTCACATCTTCCGGCAAATCAATTGTGAGTGCTGAAAGAACTCTTCCCTGAACGTGAACTTCAAAATGATGGGTAGCACCCTGAAATCGAGCTTTATTCGGATGGGCATCGCTGTGGATAATGTGAGAAATATTCGCATTTTGCATGGCTCCTCCTGCAACAGTAGCGGGGGCATTAGATGCCAGCATGACGGTGAATGCAGCAGCGTAAATTAATTTTTTCATTCCGGTACTCCCTGAAAACTTGACTAATTTCTTTTCTTATTTATTAGCTTGACTTTCAGGGATGAAATCCGAATGAAATTTTAGGCGATCGAAGTTAATTTTTAGAAGAGTAAATTATCTATAATTTAACTCAAAATCAACCCTACTAATTAAATAAACCGGGTTAATGCTGTTTGAGAGCGTTGACATAATGCACCCATAAATAAAACTGCATCAATCAATTAGCTATCTATTGCTTAAAGGTAAAACGACCGTCAACTTTTTCTCCGTTAATATCCGCATTCATTTTCACAGGATAATTTCCTGCATCTTTGACTGGAAATACAACAGTGTAATGTTTGCCAGCAGGGTCATATTTCAGGGCTAGGGTTTGCTGTTTTCCACTCGGTAACTGCACTTGAGCTGACACTTTCGCGTTCGGGACTGGTTCGTGTTTGTCGCCTTTTTGCAAATAAAAATCTAAGTGAGTTCCGGTAGCTTCTTTTTCAGCTACAAACTCTAAGTGATAAGCTCCAGATTCGACAACTTGACCCCCTTTAGATGCTGTAGGATGATCCGTTTTGCCAGTTCCCGCAGGGGCAGCACTGGGAGCAGAAGAGGCAGGCTTAGAGGCGACAGGAGCCGATGTTTGGCTGCTATTTGCATCACTTTTTTCGTCGCCTTTACCACAGGATCCCAAAAATAGTAATCCGACAGTGCCTAGAACAATTAAACTTGATTTGAGCATTTTCATTTGATTGAATTTTTGGGTACAATTATTCGAGAGTATAACACCCAAAAATGAAATTAGTAGGAAATTTTAATAAGGCAGAAGTTTTTAATATTTCGTAGTTCTTGATTTTTGGTTGCTATCTTGATGTGCACTCAATCTTAGCCAAGCAATACTAGACTTGTCTGGTTTGCAACTTGAGCATTATGATGCACAGCATCAGCCAAATATAGCCAACTCCGTAGCCAGCAATGATATCTGTCGGCCAGTGTACTCCTATATACATCCGACTCAGGCCAATAATCGCGATCGTTAAAACAGATAGAGTATAGATCAATTTGGAAAACTTGGGAAAGTGAGCCGAAAGCAGGTAAGCTAAAAACCCATACATCACAAAACCTCCTAAAGCGTGACCGCTAGGGAAACTAAAAGATGTTTCAGTAATTAAACTCGGAAAAATCTGGGGACGAGGTTTAGCAAAAACTAACTTCATGCCAGTATTCAAAATAAAAGCTCCCAAACAAGCAATGGCAAAAATTTTAGCTTCAGATCGGTGATTGTACCACCAAAGAATTCCCAAGGTGACTGCCACAATAACTATTACTACACTGGCATCGGCAAGCTGAGTAATTGTCAGCATTACAGCATCTAAACTCGGATTCGCATACCCGTGTACCCAGTACAAAAAAGCACTATCGAAGCCAAAAGCTTCTTTTTCTAATACTTCTTGAAACAGCCACGCTAAAATAAAAATAATCGACAGACAACTGGCAAGTCCCACAACACCAATTGTCACGATTAAAGTGGTTATATGAGGGTTGATATGCTGCAACCAAAACTGGTAAGACTTGCGTAACATAATTAATCAAATTCAAACAACTTCAAACAATCTACACTTTATCAAATAATTTGTCAAGCCAAGTACATATCCTCGGAAATATCAATCTTTTATTTCTTTTTTAACCAAGAATCGTGCAAATTGAGCATACAAAGCTGGTAAAACTAACAGCGTTAGTGCTGTCGAAGTAAACAATCCTCCTAAAACTACTACGGAAAGCGGTTGCAGAATTTCCTTGCCGGGCCCGCCTTCTAAGACTAAAGGCGCTAAACCTAAAGCTGAAGTTGAAGCCGTCATCAAAATAGCGTTAAGCCGTTCCATCGAACCTTTAATAATCGCTTCCTTAAAAGGCATTCCTTCGGCAAATTTAGTGTTGTAGTTGTCTACTAAAAGCAAGCCGTTGCGGGTAGCTACGCCAAATAAGGTGACAAAGCCAACTAAAGAAGCTACGGAAATTATACCGCCCGTCAAAGCTACAGCAATTATACCTCCCACTAATCCGAGCGGCAAATTAATCATAATCATCGCAGTTGACGGAATTGACTTGACGGAAAGATACATTAATACTGTAATGACAACAAAGGCGATCGCACTAAATACGATAATATTTTGCGAAGCTCTTTGTTCAGCTTCAAATTGACCGCCGTATTGGATAAAATAGCCAAAAGGCAACTGCACCTCTCGTTTAACTTTAGCTTGAATTTCATTCACAACCGATCGCAAATCTCGACCTTTAGCATTAGCCGCAGCCACAATCAACCGCGAAACATTCTCGCGGTTAATCGTATTTGGGCCCGTACCGTATTTAACAGTCGCAACTTGGGCGAGGGGAATTTTACCCCCCCTTTCATCCCCCCCTTTGTAAGGGGGGGAAAGAGGGGGAGTATCAACCAACAAATTTTGAATAGTTTCTAAGTTATTTCGAGCTTCGGGCTGCAACCACACAACTAAATCAAAAGTTTGCTGCACTTCCAAAACTTGAGACACAACTTTGCCGTTTAAAGCAGTCTCAATTATTTCCGAAAGTTCACCGATTTTCAAACCGTATCTACCCGCAGCTTGACGGTTGAATTTAATTTGAATCTGCTGCACCGGCACCTGCGGTTCCAGTTGCAAATCCACAATTCCTGCAACAGTTTTCATTTGCGCTTCAACTTGCGCGCCGATGGTGCGAAGCTGATTCAAATCCGGGCCAAAGATTTTGACAGCAATCTGACTTCTGACACCGGATAAAACCTCATCCATCCGGTGAGAAATAAAACCGCCGATATTCGGTGCAACTCCCGGCAATTTACCAAATTCCTGTCGCAATGATTCTAAAGTTTTCGGGCGATTTTTCATTCCTTCCTCACTCAAACCGATATCAATGTGAGCCAAATTGACACCCGCAGCATCGGCATCTCCCGGCGCTCTGCCCGATCGCACTTGAACGTATCCAAACCTGGTATCCTGTTTAAGTGCATCTTCGATCGCAAAAGCCGCACTATTTGTCGTTTCCAAAGACACCCCCGGATAAAGTAGAATCGTATTCACCAAAGTTTGCTCCTGAAACTCCGGCAAAAACACCCGTCCAAAAGATGGCAAAATAATTAATGCCGCCACCATACTAGCAGCAGCAAAAGTTAAAATAATCGCCGAATAGCGCATTGACAATTCTATAAAAAAGTGATATATTTTCTTGCAAAATCTCGGCAACCAAGGTTCCGCAGCACTCATGTTTTTGTTAGGCAACAAGATAGCGCAAAGGGCCGGAGATATTAACAGCGATTCCAGACTAGAAATCACCACAACTACCAGATAAGTAATCCCCATAGGCGTAAAAATTCGACCTTCTACACCGGGCAAAGTAAAAATTGGCGAAAACACAACGATGCCAATTACCGTCGCTCCAATTAACGAATCTCGCACCTCCTGACTGCCATCAAAAATCACATCCATCACCGGGCGCGGATGATGAGAAGCCGTATTTTCTCTCAAATTTCGGTAAGTATTTTCGGCATAGACGATCGCATCATCGATCGCAGTGCCGATCGCCACAGACAACCCACCCAAGGTCATCGTATTCAATCCCAGACCCAGCCAATTCATCGCCAGCAGCCCCAAAAGCCAAGTTAGGAAGAAATCGAGCAAAACTACCGTCAGAGTCCGCCAATTCATCAAAAACGGGATCAGGATGATGGTGACAATGATGCTGCCTTCCACTAAAGCCGATCGCACATTTTCCACCGAAGAATTGATATACTCTTCCTGACGGAAAGTAACTGTCACCTTAATATCTTTCGGCAAAGCTTGCTGCACTTCAGCCATTGCCGCTTCCACCGCTTTTGTCACCGTCGGAGTATCAGCAACCGGCTGTCTGTTTACCATCACAATCACAGCTTTTTTGCCATTAAAACTGCCATCGCCCCGCTTTATCCCCGCACCAATCTTGACATCAGCGACATCCCCAATTCTGACAACTGTTCCTTGGCGAGAGGCGATCGCAGATTGCTGCAAATCTGCCACAGATTCAATCCTGCCCACGCCCCGAATCAAAGTTTCTTTATCCGGCGTAATTAAATAACCACCGGGCGCGTTAACATTCGCCGCCGCCACAGCTTCTGATACTTGCTGCAACGAAACATTAAAAGCTTTGAGTTTTGCAGGCTCAACTAATACTTGATACTGCCTTTGTTCGCCACCATAAGCCACAACTTGAGCAACGCCAGTCACAGCTAAAAGGCGATTTGTGACTTGCCAATCAACCAGACGGCGCACTTCCATTAGCGAAGTAGTTTCTGATGTAAAAGCATAGGTAACTACAGTACCTACAGGTGAAGTTGTCGGAGAAATTTGCGGTGATTTAACTCCTACAGGAAGCTTGCTTTGAGCTTGCTGTAACCTTTCTGTAATTAACTGGCGGGCTTGATAGATTTCAGTGTTCCAATCAAAGATCACTTTAACCACAGAAATACCGACAGCAGAAGCCGATCGCACTGCTGTCACCCCAGGAGTTCCGTTAATCGCACTCTCGATCGGCAATGTTACCAAAGACTCGATTTCTTCCGGTGCTAAACCCGGTGCTTCCGTCTGGATTTCCACCTGTGGCGGTGCGAAAGGCGGGAAGACATCCAGCGGCATTTTGGGGATAATATACAATGTCCAAAGACTAACAATAATTGTGGCGATAACGACTAGCCAGCGGCGGTTAATTACCCATCTGAGAATTGTGCTGAACATTTAATAATTTGGGAATTGGGAATTGGGCATTGGGAATTGGGCATTGATAAAAACAGCTATCCGTGTATCCGTGACTTCCGTGTCGTGCTGTTACTTTAAACTCTTGACTTCTGTCTCTTGAGTTTTAACGTGATGGTTGTTATGTAACAGCAATTCATTGTCCAAAGCCGATGTAGATGCGGAAAAACCATTATTTGCGGCATTGTTTCCAGAATCTGCTGCTAGTGCTGACAATTTGCGCCGATTTCCCCAAAACGCCCCGGCTGTGAAAGTCAAAGATGTGATCGCAATTCCTCCCCCAATTCCAGCCCACAAAGGCACTGGAAAAGTGTTAGAGTTAACCTCTTTCACCTTGGGATTGTCCTCAATTTTTGACGGCTTGCTACCACCCCGCAAAGATTGAGCGTAAAGTTGAGGTGCGCGCTGAGTCACTATCAAATCTCCCTCAAACAAACCGCTCTTAATTTCTACTAAATCCCCGGAAGTTTGACCGAGTTCGACTTCAATAGCTTGAAACGCATCGCCGTTTTTGACGTAAACTAACTGTTTGCCGTTTGCTTCTACTGCTGCTGAAATAGGAATTGCCAAAATATTTGCTGCTGTTTTGTTGGTGAAAATTTCCAACTCGGCAAACATTCCCGGCTTCAAAATTCCTTCAGGATTATCTAATAAAGCTTTCACCGGCACAGCGCGGCTTTCCCCTTCTACTGTCGAACCGATTAAGCTAATTTTTCCCCGGAAACTGCGGTTTGGCAAACTAGCAATTTTCACCGTCAATTCCTGACCCTGTTTTACCCGATTTAAATCTTTTTCGTAAATATTTGCTGTGGCAAAAACGCTACTATCGTTTAATATGCTCATCAGCGGTTTCTCAGCAGAGTTGACTGATTCGCCTGGAGTGATTTCGCGATCGGCTATAGTGCCTGCAATGGGAGCAACTACGGTAACAAGTCCTTTTTCGTTGGCAACAGTTCCTAATTGTTGCAGCCGTGCTTGATAGGCCGAACTGCTGAGGCGAATGCGAGACTGAGCTACTTCCAAAGCAGATTGAGTTCGTTTGAGTTGAGCTTCTGCTTCTAGAACTTCCCGGCGGCTCAGAGCTTTGGTAAGTTGAGCTTTTGCTTCTCCAACTTTGCCTTGAGAATCGCGCAATTCGCGCATCGGGAGGTCTACTTCGGCTTGTTTAATTTCGACTTGGGCTTTGATAACTTCGGGACGGCTTTTTGCCTTAGCAACAGCGGATTTTGCTTCGGCGAAATGAGCTTGCGATTCCAACATTGCACGACGCGCGATCGCCCCTGATGCCACTAATTCTTTGTCGCGATCTAATTGTTCTTTTGCAACAGTTAATTCGGTTTCGGCTCGCGCTATTTCGGCTTGCGATATTTCAACTTGACGCTGATAGTTTTCTTTGGCAACTTTGACAACAGAACGGTTATTTACTAATTTTTGTTCTTGTTCGTATTGCTGAGTTACCGCTGTCAGTTGGGTTTTGGCTTGGGCGATTTCTGCTGCGGATATTTGCAGTTGGCGATCGTAATTGTCTTGAGCTAACTTAAAGTCAGCCTGCGCCTGCTGCAAATCGCCTTCAGCTTCGGCTCGTTTGGCGATCGACTCTACGCGCAATTGCCCTAATTCCGCACTCGATAAAACAGCAAGGGCTTGACCTTTTGATACTTTATCCCCCGGTTTCACTAACAACTCTACCACAGTACCGCTAACCGGAGCCCGAACCTCTACTTTTTGGTTTGGCAAAGTTTCAATTTGTCCGGTAGTTTTAATCCCGACAGCCAATCGCTGAGCTTTAACAGGCTCGACTTTAATTCCGATCCGCTTCGAGGTTTCAGCATCCACAGAAATCGAAGCAGGAATTTGAGTTGTTTCGCCGCTTTGGTGAAATTCATCTCCATGTCCGGCGTGTGCTAACACAGCGGCGGGAGAAGTCAACAAAATCAGGATTAACAAAGTTCCAGAAACGCTGCTAATACTGGCTAAAAATTGAGCATATTGGTGAAATATTATCATTGGCATTGTCCTTGAGATCGGGTGGAGTGCCAAAGGCTTAGCGGTTGGTATTTTGCCCAAGTAAATAAGTGAACCCAATTAACCGGAACTACTTTTTAGCATTTTCCAACAAGCGACCGCTAACCAATGACCAAGAGCTAAGAATGCTCTTCTCAACCTAGTCTTTCACTGCCAAATGAAATTAGGATGAAATTTTGCCTCAGCAACCCAGATGTCCGCCGACTTCTAAAATACGAATATAAGTTTTGCTTAATGCCAAGGGATTGGGCTGTACCTCTATTTCCCGTGTTATTGTCTTTTCTTGCCCTTCAGTTTCCTGTGAAAATGCGTTTTCTAGCTGTTGTACGGCTACAGTTGAGTAATGGGTTGTATTTAATTCAAAGCTGCTCGGTATCATGAACTACCCCTGTATATAGTTTTTGCTCACTTCCATACTTTAGAGCGATGACTTCTAATTTGTCAAGGGTATTGTTATGAAAAAATGAAACTGAGGTAGAGTCCGACAACTGCTGACACCCGCGATCGAGCTAAATTACTGTTGATAAGCTGTTCGATATTTAAAGAACGATAGTATGGTGCGTCAGTACATAAGCGTTTCCGTTGCCGGTGGAAGCATTCTAGCTGACGCACCTTACCTGGATCGTTAATGCTTTAAATGCGTAACAGCTTATCAAGCTTCCCGTCACTTTTTCATCTCCTCAATTTCTAGCCTATGTGAAGCAAGTATTTCCTGAACTATTGACCTACTGTGATTCATGTCACTCATATTGTGGCTGTGTGTCACGTATTATTTCGGAAGCTAAATTACTGTTTGTACCAAGCTTGTCGCCACTGTTGCATTTGCTCGATTTCTTGCTTTTGCGAAGTCAGAATCTCTTGGGACAATTTCTTCATTTCCGGCCGTTTCGACTTCTTCAAAGCATCTTGGGCCATCACCAAAGCTCCTTCGTGATGGGGAATCATCGCATTCAGAAATCGCAAGTCAAACTGAGCGTCAGCAGGGCCTAAATCCATACTCATCATCATGCTTTGCATCTGTTCGGGACTCATTGCCATCATGTGACCCATTTGAGCGTGATAAGCCATCGGCGTACTGTCGGCTTTGGGATACCAAGTTTTTCGCCACTCTTTCATTTGATTAATTTCGCGTTTTTGAGCGACAATCATCTCATTTGCGATTTTTTTCATTTCCGGGCGTTTCGATTGCTTGAGTACATCTTGAGCCATGTTGACAGCACCTTGATGATGCACGCTCATCCCATCAATAAATCGCAAATCGTAGTCGGCATCAGCAGGGCCTAAGTCCATTGACATACTGTGATCCATCCCAGCCATATTGTGACTTTTGGCCACGTCTTGTTTGCTGCTGGCTGAGGTTGCTGCGGTAATGTTTGGTGCTTGAGTTTGGCTGGAAGGGGCTTTTGAACAAGCTGCTAGGAATCCGGTGGTTAAGACGGTTGCACAGGTTAACGTCAGCGCTGTAAACCCTGTTCTTAATGAGATTGGTTTCATAGGTTTTTTATCCTTAAAATTGCCACGTATATTCAGTATTTCACGGCTCAATGAAATTAGGATGAAATTTGCGAGAATCTAAAATCTAAAATCTAAAATCTAAAATTGACTTGACTCTCCTGTCAACTGGATAGTTTACAATAAAGTTAATTCATTTATTGAGCAGAGTAGTTGCTGCTGAGGTTCCAATTATGACTTTACAGCTAAAAGTTCCCAAAATGGCTTGTTCGGCTTGTGCAAATACAATAACAAAAGCAGTCCAAGCAATTGACTCAGCCGCCAATGTTGAGGCGGATGTCAAGACAAAATTGGTGACAATTCAAACGGCTAAGTCGGAAAGTGAAGTTAGGAAAGCGATCGCATCTGCTGGCTACCCAGTCGATTAATTTTAAGGTCAACGCCAGCGGTTTATAACTTTAGGAATACAGCAATTTCATCCTAATTTCATCTTATCGTGAAATGCTGAACATTACAACCGCAGCGTCCAGCAACCACCACTCATTTCGAGCGCAATTCTCCTCTGTAATTGGGCAACTAGGTCAGGCCAATTACTAAATACCTTGGCAACCTGCGCTCTTATTTAGTTTAGGAGTACCCCTATGGACAATCTCACACTTAAATTGCGGGGCATGAGTTGTGCTTCCTGTGCCTCTTCCATTGAACAAGCAATTCAATCTGTTCCCGGCGTAATTGAGTGCAATGTCAATTTTGGCATGGAACAAGCAACCATTCAATACGATGCCAAGCAAACCAACTTAGAAACAATTCAATCGGCTGTAGATGAGGCTGGATACCAAGCTTTGCCGCTGCAAGAGATGGCGGGACAAGATGATGAAGAAGCAGCCGATCGCCAATCTGAATCTCAAACCTTGCAGCGGAAACTCTGGACAGCAGGTATCATCAGCATCCTGCTGGTTGTGGGCGCTATTCCGGCGATGACCGGCTTGCACCTGCCATTTATTCCCGCGTGGCTGCACAATTATTGGCTGCAATTAGTCCTGACATCACCCGTACAATTCTGGTGCGGTAAATCGTTTTATGTGGGAGCTTGGAAATCCTTAAAACGGCGCGTAGCAACAATGGATACCCTGATTGCTTTGGGTACGAGTGCTGCTTACTTTTATTCTGTATTTGTGACATTTTTCCCCGGTTTCTTCACCGCCCAAGGTTTGACTCCTAGCGTTTACTACGAAGTTGCCGCTAGCGTTGTCGCCTTAATTTTGTTGGGGAAAACCCTAGAAAATCGGGCGAAGGGAGAAACTTCGGAGGCGATTCGCAAACTGATGGGTTTGCAAGCGAAAACTGCTCGGATAATCCGCAACGGGGAAGAGTTGGAAGTGCCGATCGCCCAAGTGGAAATTGGCGACATCGTGCAGGTGCGCCCGGGCGAGCAAATCCCCGTAGACGGAGAGGTGATTGAAGGCTCTTCGACGGTAGACGAAGGAATGGTTACGGGAGAAAGTTTGCCAGTCAAAAAGCAGCTTGGCGCTGAAGTTATCGGAGCGACAATCAACAAAACTGGCAGCTTCAAATTTCGCGCCACCAGAGTTGGCAAAGATACATTTTTAGCTCAAATTGTCAAGATGGTGCAGGACGCACAGGGGTCAAAAGCACCGATTCAAAAGTTAGCAGACGGAGTGACTGGCTGGTTTGTCCCGGCAGTAATTGCCGTCGCTTTAGCTACTTTCCTCATCTGGTTTAACGCGACAGGAAACATCACTCTAGCTACAGTGACAATGGTGGAAGTGCTGATTATTGCCTGTCCCTGTGCTTTGGGTTTGGCGACTCCGACTGCTGTGATGGTTGGCACTGGTAAGGGTGCAGAAAATGGGATTTTAATTAAAGGAGCCGAGAGTTTAGAATTGGCTCATAAAATTGAAATTATTGTGTTAGATAAAACTGGAACTCTGACGGTCGGTAAGCCGACTGTCACTGATTTTGTGACAGTTAAGGGAACGGCGAATAGTAATGAGTTAAAGTTGCTGCAATTGGCTGCGTCTGTAGAGCGAAATTCGGAGCATCCTGTTGGTGAAGCTGTTGTTGGATATGCTCACTCTCAAGAGGTTAGTTTAACAGATGTTAAGGATTTTGAGGCGATCGCCGGGAGCGGCGTGCGCGGGGTTGTAGGCGGAAAGCCGATCGCCCTGGGAACGCTGAGGTGGATGCAGGAATTGGGCTGTGATACTGCATATCTGGAGCTGCGCGCCAGAGCTTTGGAAGGTGAGAGCAAAACGGTTGTTTGGATGGCCTGTGAGGGCAAAATAGAGGCAATTCTGGGCATTGCGGATGCCCTGAAACCGTCGTCAGCGCAGGCGGTGAAAGCACTGCAAAAACTCGGTTTGGAGGTGGTGATGCTGACTGGGGACAACCGATCGACTGCGGAGTCGATCGCCCGATCCGTGGGCATTACTCGCATTTTTGCCGAAGTTAGACCAGACCAAAAAGCAGCTCAAATCCTAGCCCTGCAAGGGGAAGGAAAGATTGTCGCGATGGTGGGAGATGGGATTAACGATGCTCCAGCTTTGGCCGCTTCGGATGTGGGAATTGCGATCGGCACCGGCACAGATGTGGCGATCGCAGCCAGCGACATCACCTTAATTTCAGGAGATTTGCAAGGCATAGTTACAGCAATTCAACTTTCCCGCGCCACCATGCGAAACATCCGCGAAAATCTGTTTTTTGCCTTTATTTACAACATCGCCGGAATACCGATCGCCGCTGGTATTTTGTACCCGATTTTCGGTTGGCTGCTCAATCCAATTATCGCCGGCGGAGCAATGGCTTTTAGTTCAGTTTCCGTACTTACTAATGCTTTGCGATTGCGGAATTTTAAACCAAAATCTTTGGCCTAAATTAGGAGGAATTAGAGAAATGTTGCACCACCGTCAAATTTTGGGAAGTCTCGCGAGTTTAGGACTTGCGATCGGAATGGCATCGGGAGTTCAAGCTTCCGAAATGTCCGTCGAACATTCTACTTCAAAAACTCAATTCCGCAGCATTGAACAGCCACTAGGTTTAAAAGTTGGTGTCACAATAGGTGGTTTGACATTAATTGGTTTGGAGTTATGGTGGTTTTTGTTCAATAAAGCTAAAGGACAACAAGCTAAATCTATGCAGGGAATACAAGAGTTGACTATTACTGTAGACGGCGGTTATGAGCCTGCTACCGTAGTTGTAAAAGTTGGTCAATTAGTCCGGCTCAATTTCTTGCGACGTGACCCCAACAGTTGTCTTGAACAAGTGTTGTTCCCAGATTTTCATATTGTACGAGAATTACCGCTAAATCAGGTAACGGCTGTTGAGTTCACCCCTGAAAAACCTGGACGATACTCATTTACTTGCGGCATGAATATGTTTCGGGGTGTGGTAGAAGTACAGGGGTAACGCAGGAGTATGCGGCAATTGTGACGGTAGCTGCACGAGTTTTTTCAGCCGGAAATCGTTAAAATTGAAGAAGGCTTAAAAATTTCGGAGTGAGATAAATGCAACTACTACACACAATGCTGCGAGTCGGAAACCTAGAAGAGTCTGTCAGATTTTATACCGAAGTGCTAGGGATGAAACTGCTGCGACAAAAAGAGTATCCAGATGGTAAATTCACCCTGGCTTTCGTTGGTTACGGCGATGACTCCGACCATACTGTTTTGGAATTAACTTACAATTGGGGCGTCGAAAAGTACAATTTGGGGGATGCTTACGGCCATATTGCGATCGGCGTTGACGACATTTACGGTACTTGCGATGAAATTAAAGCTCGCGGCGGTAAAGTTAGTCGCGAACCTGGCCCGATGAAACACGGTTCAACAGTCATCGCTTTTGTCGAAGATCCAGATGGATATAAAGTTGAATTAGTTCAACTAAAAAATCGATGCGACTAAAAAGAAACCGGGTTTCTACGCTAATTTTGGCATTTTAACCGAGGTTGAGTGAAGAAACCCGGTTTCTCAACCCCACGCCGATAATCCAAGAAACCGGGTTTCTGCGACAATTTTTGCATCTTAACCGAGGTTGAGTGAAGAAACCCGGTTTCTCAACTCCATGCGAAGTTTAGGGTTTCTTTTTCGGAGCTTTTAAAATTTTGTCCTTCGCCATTTTGTCAACGATTAAGTCGCTGATGATTTGCGCTCCGTGGGAGGTAAAATGTACGCCATCATTAATTTTTACATAGCCTCGCTTCCCCGATTTATCAGCAACTACGGGAACAAATTTGCCTGCTTCTGCAAAAGTGTCCCAAGTAGAAATAAATTCGATTTTGGCGGAAGATTTACTTGCATTTTTATATATCTCGTTCATCATCGGAAACTGTTGGATGTACTGAGATTTGTTGGATATCGATTGACCGACCCAATACACTTTTCTCACAGAGGAATAGTCCAGTAATTTAGCATACTTATCTACTCTTTCTTGATAAGCTTTTTGCCATTCTTTGGTCTTAATTGCCCGGTATTTCCCTTGAGAATCACTGATATCTTGAGTATCATTGCCTCCGAACAAAACTATCACTACATCCGGTCGGTAATCCTTGATGATTTCGCTGGTTCTGGCATACCAGTCATAATAATCTATCCGATTTAATCCGCTCGATACTTTGTAGTCAATTTTGGTATCGGCGATATTGTATTTTTCCTTTAGACTATACTGGAGTTGCGTTCCTAAGTCGAACATTACGGAATCTCCAATAAATAAAAATTTGCGATAAGTTACGGTTAGTTTGGGTTTAGCTGCGGTTGGTTTTTTGGCAGGTTTTTCGGGTACAAGTGCCGATTTTACTGCGGTTTTGACTGGAGCATTTTCGGATTTTTTGGGGAGGCTATCGAAGTTGATATCTTTGATTTTGCTCCAAAAATCTTGTTCGGATTTCCTGAAATCGTCTATTTCGATTTGGCGCGCTGCTTGTTTAATTTCGGGGCTGGCGAAAGGAGTTGAAGAAAAGCTTTTCAGAAATAAAGATAAGTTGGTAAATATCAAAGTGAGAATTACAGAAGTAACAATTAGTAAAATTTCTCGGTCTCTCATATTTGTTAGAAATTAAAGTAGATAAAAGGCGGGACTGTGCTCGGCCCTAGCATCAAAATAGCATACACGAACAGCGAAACTAAGACAACCCGAAAGAAAATGTTTTTTAAGGAAAATACGGTTTGAAATAGTTGGGAAATGCGCTCGCCCCACAAGTTGATCGCGCCAATGACTGCAATTACTAAATACAATTGCCAAAAGTTAAATTGAAAAGTTGCAACCGCAGGATGGACAATTCCTTGAAAAAACTTTACCGCAGTTTCCCAGTTGGGAGTGCCGAAAAATACCCAGCTACAAGTAACAAAACTAAATGTCAACAACCAACTCATGAATCGGGCAATTCTCGGAAAGGAATAGTCTAATTTGAGGTGGATAGCTTGGGGGATATCCCTGCATAAGTGGTTGACAACTAATCCTAAACCGTGAATTGCTCCCCAGACGATAAAGTTTAAACCTGCGCCGTGCCAAAATCCGCCGATCGCCATTGTTATCAGTAAATTTACGTACTTTCTCAACTTGCCGTATTTATTGCCACCTAACGGAAAGTAAACGTAATCCCTCAACCACTCGGAAAGACTGATGTGCCACCGTTTCCAAAATTCTTGCAGGCTGAGCGATCGGTATGGCATATTAAAATTGGCGATCGGTTTGAAACCCAGCAAACAGGAGATGCCGTTTGCCAAATCCGAGTAGCCGCTGAAATCTACATAAATTAAACAGGAATAGGAAATTGCTGCGAGGATTAAATCGATGCTGCTGTACTGCTGGGGGACTTTGAATGGTAGTTGAGTGAAGTTAAACAAAAAGCTCGATAAAGTATATTTTTTGAAGAGTCCAGATAAAATCAAAACTAGAACTTCTTCGATTTGATAGTCGTATTTTTTCGGTGAATTTAGCTGGGTGTAAAATTCGCGAGGCCGCGAGATTGGCCCGGAGGCAATTTGGGGAAAGTAGGTAATGTAGGTGGCGTAGTCTACAAATTTCGGACAGGGGATTTTTTGCTGGTAGCAGTCGATTAAATGGGAAACCATTCTAAATGTGTAGAATGATACGCCGACGGGGGCGATTATTTGCAAAACTTGAAAGCTAGCTGGAATATGTAGCTGGTTCAGTACCTCAAATAAGGAAGTTACAAAGAAGTTGCAATATTTAAAGATGCCGAGATTGGCAATGTTGAAAATTATGCCGGAGATTAAAGCAAGTTTTTTGTATTTGCCGTTGCAGACAGCGCGGAGAATGATATAGTTGTAGGCAGTACCTAAAACGAGGAGCAATAGAAAGTCGAAACTCCAAAAAGAATAAAATAATAGACTGGAAATCAGCAAAACAATTTTATATAAATCGACTTGGGGTTTCAAAGAGAGGATAGCGCTAAAAATAATTAGGAAAAATACTAAAAATTGGTAAGTGGGAAATAGCATAAATCTCAGTCGATAAAAAAATGGAATCGGGCAATATAGATATTTGGTAGGGATACGGCAGTGCGGTGTCTCTACAGTAGGCGTTTGTAGGGACACTCCAAGAGCCCATAGGTGTCAACTTAACTTCTAACCCAGTCAGAGACTGCTGTTTGACTATTAGGCCCAGATCCCCCCTAGAGAGGGCGGGCACGGGGGCACCGCCCCTAGGTCGGGGGGGACAGGAGTCTTTTCAAAGTCCCCCTTCTTAAGGGGGATTTAGGGGGATCTGGACTCGGATATAAACGAGATTTATCAACGGTTTTAGGCTTAAGTTGACACGACGAAGGGCACGGTGCGGTGTCGCTACTTGAGGTTTTGGCAAAAAGTCAATTATGTAACAAGTTCAATGGGTTAACCGCTTTCAGAAGTTCACAATCACGTTTAAAGATTAAGATGGTTGTGAGATTGTATATTCAGGGATAAAAGCAGAATTCCCTATGATTGCGAGGAACCATGCAGCCAACAGACCCTAGCAAATTTACCGATGAAGCCTGGGAATCCATTGTAAAATCCCAGGATGTAGCCCGCCGCTTTGCAAATCAGCAGCTAGAGGTTGAACATTTGGCGATCGCCATTCTCGAACAGCTTGGGTTAGCAAACACCATTCTGGGCTTGGCTGGGGTAGATGTCCCCCGCTTAGCGCAACAGTTAGAAGCTTTTGCCAAACGACAGCCCAAAGTTGCCAACGCTGAACAACTATACCTCGGTCGCGGCTTAGACGTGATGTTAGATGCTGCCGAGTCTGCCAGAGTGACTTGGCAAGATAATTTTATCGCCGTTGAACATTTATTAATTGGCTTGCTAGAAGATGAACGAGTCGGCCGCCGCTTGCTGACAAAAGGCGACGGGCCGCCTGGTCGCCCAGGTTACGATCGCCAACCCCCAAGCGGTACGATCGATCGGGCAAAACTCGAAGAAGCAATCAAATCTGCCCGCGCTACTGCTAAAGTCCCAGAAAAAAATTCCGAAACAGGGAAAGCGGGCCTCCGTAACGCTAAAGTCCAAGATCAAGAAGGCGAATCCAGCTACGACGCCCTCAGCAAATACGGCCGCGATTTGACAGAAGCCGCCAAAGCTGGCAAACTCGACCCAGTAATCGGGCGCGACGAAGAGATTCGCCGGGTAGTACAAGTTCTTTCCCGCCGCCAAAAAAACAATCCGGTGTTAATTGGCGATCCTGGAGTTGGCAAAACGGCGATCGCCGAAGGTTTGGCCCAGCGAATTGTCAACGGCGACGTGCCCGAATCTTTGAAAAATCGCCAACTATTTAGCCTCGACATGGGTAGTTTAATTGCTGGGGCAAAATTTCGGGGCGAATTTGAAGAACGATTGCGATCGGTGTTGCGGGAAGTCATCGATTCCGACGGGCAAATTGTCCTATTTATCGACGAATTACACACCGTTGTCGGCACAGGCGGCGGCGGCAGTTCCGGTTCGGGAATGGATGCAGGAAATTTGTTGAAACCGATGTTGGCCAGAGGAGAATTGCGCTGCATCGGCGCTACAACTCTCGACGAATTCCGCAAAAATATTGAAAAAGATCCGGCATTGGAACGGCGGTTTCAACAAGTATTTGTCGGCGAACCCAGCGTGGAAGATACTGTTTCGATTTTGCGCGGATTGAAAGACCGTTACGAACGCCATCACGGGGTAAAAATTACTGATTCGGCCTTGGTAGCTGCTGCAACTTTGTCTTTTCGCTATATTTCCGATCGCTTTTTGCCGGACAAGGCGATCGACCTCGTGGATGAAGCGGCCGCCCACTTGAAGATGGAGATTACCTCTAAACCCGTGGAATTAGAAGTCATCGACCGCCGCGTGATGCAGTTGGAAATGGAAAAATTGTCGATCGAAGGTGAGGGGAAAGGTGCTCTATCCCCAGGCATCGGCCCCCGCATCGAACGCATCACATCTGAGATTGACATCTTAAAAGTCAAGCAGGAAAAATTGTCCTCTCAGTGGCTGGGCGAAAAACAGTTGTTGGATGGAATCAACAAATTGAAAGCAGAAGAAGACCAATTACGAGTGCAAATCGAACAGGCAGAAAGAGCTTATGATTTGAATAAAGCCGCGCAGTTAAAGTACGGCAAGCTGGAAACTGCTGTGCGCGATCGCGAAGCCAAAGAAGCCGAACTTTTGAAAGAGCAAGCTCAAGGTTCTTCCCTGCTGCGGGAAAAAGTGACTGAGGGCGACATTGCCGAAATTGTCGCGAAATGGACGGGGATTCCGGTCAACAGGTTGCTGGAATCCGAACGCCAAAAATTGCTGCAATTGGAGAGCCATTTGCACCACCGGGTGATCGGCCAACATGAGGCTGTGACGGCGGTGGCTGCGGCAATTCGGCGGGCTCGGGCGGGGATGAAAGATCCGGGAAGACCGATCGGCTCTTTCTTGTTCATGGGCCCCACAGGGGTCGGAAAAACTGAGTTAGCGCGGGCGTTAGCTGAGTTTCTATTTGACAGCGATGATGCGATTATCCGCATCGATATGTCGGAATATATGGAGAAGCAAAACGTTTCCAGGTTGGTAGGAGCTCCCCCCGGATATGTCGGTTATGACGAAGGCGGACAACTTTCCGAAGCAGTGCGGAGACGCCCTTATTCGGTGGTGCTATTTGACGAAGTAGAAAAGGCGCACCCTGATATATTTAACATTTTGTTGCAAGTGTTAGATGACGGCAGAATTACCGATTCTCAAGGTCGAGTGGTTGACTTTAAAAATACCGTAATTGTGATGACTAGCAATATCGGCAGCGACCACATTTTAGACGTGTTTACTAAGAAGGAGAAAACCGCTAAAAAACCTGCAACTCGGAAGCAGGAAACGAAAGATTTGTCAAGTCAAAAGACAAATTATAAAGTTGATGATGATGGCACGGTTGAGGTGTCAGCCCAGCGAGTTGATGTTGATGCTGTAGTAACTCAGAGTGAAAACAAGAGTGAAAATGAAAATTTATTGACTCAAGAACGGGAGACAGACCAAGAGTACGAGCAAATGTTAAAACGGGTGATGGGAGCTTTGCGATCGCACTTTCGGCCAGAATTTCTTCAGCGGGTGGACGAGACTATTTTGTTCCACACTTTGAGTAAGACGGAATTGCGGCAAATCGTCAGTATTCAAGTCAAGCGCATCGAACGATTGTTGGCGGAACAAAAGATTACTTTGGAACTGTCGGATGCTGCGAAGAACCATATCACAGATGTTGGTTACGATCCAGTTTACGGTGCTCGTCCCTTGAAACGCGCAATTCAGCGGGAGCTGGAAAACCCGCTGGCTAACAAGATTCTGGAAAATGCCTTTGTCGAGGGTGATACAATTGCGATCGACTGCGAAAATAATACTTTGCAATTTCGCAAAAAAGAGTCTCGCCCTGCTGCGCTAGTTGGTAAGAGTTTGTAGGCATTAGGGAGGACACGGCAATGCCGTGTCCCTACCCGGAAATAATATTGTAGGGAAACGGCACTGCCGTGTCCTGACTGCTTGATATAGCAGTCCTAAATCAGTCACAAAATCGATCTCTATCAGAATCCTTGTAGTGCGAGCATCTTGCTTGCGTACTATTTTTCAAATCATTTAGGATTGCTATATTACGAATTCGAGATCGTGCGGCTGCTGTAAGCATCCATGCTGTAAGCTGGAACGCGGACGAGGTAATCAATTTCTGTTCCAGTGACCGATTTCGACAATTTTTCAAAAGCTTCTGAGTTCCAATTGCGATCGCAAATGGGCTTTGAATGTTCGCCCAAAAAATATGCTTGAGACCAATTAATGCTGCTGTGGCACAACCGACGATCAATAGAGCGATTACTATAGTCATTTTTGCTTTTTATTTAAGTCTTGTTGCTTTATGTAAATTAATGTAAAAAAACTTTGCCGTCAACGTCAAGGTAGTGTAATGTCGCGCAAACTGTCTGATAGGTAGTTAAAACCGCACCTAATCCTGAGTACGTAGGGTGTGCGCCGCACACCAATCGGAATAGTGAACTGTATCCGAAATAGCAAAACAGACTATTAAGATTTTCTAGTTAAGAAATTATAAGTTTTGCATGAATAAATTACGATTAAAACTTTGCCGCTAGCGTGACGAATAGCAGTAAAATTATAAGTTATGATTTATCGGTTTAGATTTGAACTAACAAATCTAAATTACCAAATCCCCATTAGCAATCATCCATAAAAAATCATGGCAAACTCAATGTTAAATAACGACCCCTTGTGGTTCAAAGACGCCATCATCTACGAGGTGCCAATTCGTGCTTTTGCCGATAGCAACGCAGATGGCATCGGCGACTTTCAGGGACTCACAGAAAAACTGGATTACTTGCAAAACTTGGGAGTAACAGCAATTTGGGTGCTGCCTTTCTTTCCTTCCCCGCTTCGAGATGATGGCTATGATACCTCTCACTATACCACCGTAAACCCGATTTACGGTACATTAGATGACTTCAAAAATCTTTTAGAAGCAGCGCACCTGCGGGGAATTAGAGTCATTATTGAATTGATTGTTAACCACACTTCTGACCAGCACGCTTGGTTCCAAAAAGCACGCCGCGCTCCGAAAGGTAGTAAGGAAAGAGATTTTTACGTGTGGAGCGACACGCCAGAAAAATATCAAGATGCTAGAATTATTTTCCAAGATTTTGAAACTTCTAATTGGGCTTGGGATTCGGTAGCAAAAGCTTATTACTGGCATCGTTTTTATTCTCACCAACCAGACTTGAATTATGACAATCCTGCCGTACGTCAAGCCATTTTAGATGTGGTTGATTTTTGGTTGGAACTAGGAGTTGATGGACTGCGGATGGATGCCGTGCCTTACCTGTACGAGCGCGAAGGTACTAACTGCGAAAACTTGCCAGAAACTCACGTATTTCTCAAGCATTTGCGGCAGCACGTAGATCAGAAATTCCCAAATCGAATGCTGCTTGCTGAAGCGAATCAGTGGCCGGAGGATGCGGTTGAATATTATGCGAGTGGTGATGAATGTCACATGAACTTTCATTTTCCGCTGATGCCGCGTTTATTCATGGCTTTGCACATGGAAGATAGCTTTCCAATTAGCGATATTCTCCAGCAAACTCCGCAGATTCCTAATAATTGTCAGTGGGCATTATTTTTGCGGAATCATGATGAATTGACGCTGGAAATGGTGAGCGATGAAGACCGAGATTATATGTACCGGGTTTACGCTCAAGACACGCAGGCGAGAATTAATTTGGGTATCCGCCGCCGCTTGGCTCCGCTGATGGGAAATAATCGTCGCCGGATTGAGTTGATGAATGCTTTGCTGCTGTCTCTTCCGGGTACGCCGGTGCTTTACTACGGTGATGAAATTGGCATGGGAGACAATATCTATTTGGGCGATCGCAACGGGGTGAGAACTCCGATGCAGTGGAGTGGCGATCGCAATGCCGGTTTCAGCCGCGCTAACCCGCAGCGACTGTACGCGCCGCCAATTGTTGACCCGGAATATCACTACGAATCTGTTAACGTGGAAGCGCAGCGGGGGAATCCGAGTTCGCTTTGGTGGTGGATGAAACGCTTGATTGCTGTTCGCCAGCGCTTCCAAGCATTCGGCCGCGGAACTTGCGAGTTTCTGTACCCGGAAAACCGCAAAGTTTTAGCTTTTGTGCGTACTTATCAAGATGAACACATCCTCGTAGTAGCTAATTTGTCGCGCTTCGTGCAGACAGCAGAATTAGACCTTTCACCCTTTAAAGGTGCTGTTCCGGTGGAGATTTTCGGCCGCTCTGAGTTTCCAGCGGTTGGCGAGTCGTCTTACTTTTTGAGCTTGAGTCCTCACTCGTTTTACTGGTTTACTCTTACTATTAAACAAGAAAAATTTTCGCTGCATGGTTTTCAAACAGATTTGCCGAGTTTGGCGGTAACAGGTAATTGGAAAACTGCTTTTTCTACAAGTCAATTAAGCGAAATGCTGCTCTCGCTTTTGCCTAATTACTTGCGGTGCAGTCGCTGGTTTATCGGTACAGATAGGACGACTCAATCATTAGAAATAAGCGAGATAGTGCCTGTTGAATGTAAAGATAGTGCCGGGGAGGAGTCTATAGTTTACATTCTGTTTTTGCAGTTGAATTATACTGAAGGTATGCCGGAAACTTACGTTTTGCCTGTAGGTTGGGGGGAGATGAAAGGCGATGTGGACGATCGGGCGATCGCACGCTTGCACTTCCCAGAAACCAACGAAGTCGGCGTACTATTTGACGCTGCTGGTGACAAAGGCTTGCTGAGCGAGCTCCTGGGGGCGATCGCCAATTCTCGCAGTTACGCAGGTAAAACAGGTCAACTGCTAGGAATTGCCGACAGTCCATTCAACTCAGAACAAGATTTATCAAACCTCGAACCTCACCTGTTCAAAAAAGAACAAAGCAATACATCCGCAGGTTACGGCGATCGTTTCGTCCTGAAAATATTGCGAAAAGTCGAGGAAGGAATCAATCCAGAATTAGAAATAGGACGCTTTTTAACCGATCGCAACTCGATCCAACACTACGCTCCAATTGCCGGAGCATTGGAATATCACACGCCCGAAAAACAAGTAATTACAGTCGGAATACTGCAAAAACTAATCCCCGACAGCATGGACGCTTGGTCTTATACATTAGACACACTGCGCGACTATTTCGAGCAAGTAATGGCAGTAGAAGCCAAGTATTCCGGCGAGAGTTTATCTACTTCACCAGAAAACTATTTGCCGAGTGCTTTTACCAGACATATGCAGCGACAGTCAAACTCGCTAGTAACAGATTTATCCCTAGAAATTCCCGCCTTAGCTCGCGAACTCATCGGCTCTTACCTAGCATCAGCGGAACTATTAGGTCAGCGAACAGCCGAACTTCACCTCGCCTTAGCTTCAGACACCGAAAACCCCGCTTTTGCCCCAGAAAACTTCACCTCATATTACCAGCGTTCGATCTATCAACACATGAGGAATCTGGCAGGCAGAACTTTGCTGCTGCTGAAAAAGCGAATGTCAAAACTGTCGCCAGAAACGCAAAAAATGGCACAAAATCTGCTCAACCGTGAAGAGTTGCTGATGGAACGTTTCAAGTCTATTTTGAACTTGAGAATCACGACTGATAGAATTCGCTGTCACGGGGATTTTCATTTCGGGCAAGTTCTTTATACAGGCAAAGACTTCGTAATTATTGATTTTGGAGGAGAACGGAATCGACCGTTAAGCGAGCGGCGGATGAAGAGGTCGCCCCTGAGAGATGTTGCGGGAATGCTGCAATCTTTCAATTACGCTGTTACTTTGGCACTCCGCAATGAAGTAGAAAGCGGCATGATTCGCCCTGAAAATCTCCAGGAGATGCAGCAGTGGGCGAACGTTTGGCATCGCTGGGTCAGCCTCACTTTTGTGAACAGCTATTTGGACACAGCAGGCGATGCAAATTTCTTGCCGAAATCTATACCGGAATTACAAGTTTTGTTGGATGCTTACATTTTGGAAAAAGCAGTTTCCGAGCTAGCATACGAACTTAATTACCGCTTGGATTGGGCGGAAATTCCGCTCCAGCGGATTCTACAATTGCTGAAATTTAATGGCAAGCAGTAGCTAATTTGTCAGGGCAGATTTTGATATCAAATCCCATACCACCGGATTTGATATTATATCGTTTCCGGTGGTTGCATCGGAATGATACGGAGGACACGGCAGTGCCGTGTCCCTACCCCCCATTAATTGTAGGGACACGGCACTGCCGTGTCCTCCGTTGTTCCTATAAAAAAAGATGGTAAGAAACAGATTTCGGATTACTTAAAATAGAGAGCTGCTTCATATAAAACTTTTTCTTGATGGGTTAATAAAGTGCAGTCAGAAATCGGGTAAGCCACGCAAGTAACAGCGTAGCCAGCTTGCAATTCTGAGGGCTTCAAAAACTTTTGTTCGCTTTGGTCGATTTCGCCGCTCAGCAGTTTGACAACGCAAGCAGAACACTCTCCTTGCTTGCATCCATTGGGGAGGCGAATGCCTGCGTCTTCTGCCATATCTAGGATATACTGGTCGTCTGGTACGGCGATCGTGCGATCGAGCGATCGTTCCTGATTTACCAACCGAACTTGATAAACTGCCATTTTTTCCTCTGTATTCGCGAAAGGGCGGGTTTACTATGCTGTTAGTCCTAGCAAATATTTCGGGTAAAACCCGCCCCTACAACTACAAAAGGCGGGTTTGTGATGCTGTTAGTTTTACTATACTAACTGTGTATATCTAAACAAGTGCCTGTTGATAATCTAGATTTTCATCGAGATAAATAGCCCGAATATCTTCCGGCAAATTTGATTCGAGAGTTTGATATCCTTTTTGCAGCAAAGCCTTTACCTGAGCAGGCGAAATAGCTTCACCTTCAGCTTGCAAATAAGCTGCAATTCGAGTTTCACTCCAGCGGAAAGTCTGAGCCATCAACACCACTAAACGTGGGAGTGGCGCTAACAATTCTAAAGCTTGTTTGACATAACACCAGAGAGGAGGCGGAGCCGATTGCAAAGAATAATGAATCGTCTCAACTGGAGGCAATTCGGCTTGATTGATGCAGATAGCGGTGACATTAATCAGCCAGTTTTGGAGACTGAGATTGCCGCCATCAGACTCTGGGACTTCGCGACGCAAATCAAGGCCTCGGAGCTCGTGATAGATGTGCAACCAAGTGTGGGCGAACAGGTAATCGCCTTGTACGGGCGATCGTACGGAATGACGAATCAGCGAGTAAACTATTTGAGAGTAGCGGCAAAAAATCGCAGTAAAGTATCTACCCTGATCGGGATAATTTTGAAACAGGGTTAATAATTCCTGATCGCTGTGATGGAACAGGGATTTGACCACAGGATGGTTGAGTTCGGAAAAAACAGGTGCTTGCACAATTGTTTTGGTAATATATGCTGGTGCAGCCCGATTCTACACCACGATATACATTTGCTGCAAGTGCTGAAAAAATATGTTGATACTTAAGTCAATTAATTATATAATAATGTTTGTATTCCCTGATTATTTCCACAAGCATGAGCAACTTGAAACAAGTTAGCATCTATACTCGCGGTATAACTACAGCGAGCGGTGCTGGCGGATATGGGGCCATATTGCTGTATGAAAATCATCGCAAAGAACTATCCGGCGGATTTCAGTTAACTACAAACAATCGTATGGATATTCTTGCTGCAATTGAAGGCCTGAAAGCACTCAAAACAAGATGTAAAGTGACGCTATACAATAACAACGGCTACCTTGTAGATGCTATTGCCAACAATTGGGCGCTGCGCTGGCAAGCTAATAACTGGAAAAATAGCGAACAGAAATCTACTGCTAACGTAGATTTGTGGGAGCAACTACTCCAATTCTGTTCGCAACACGACGTTGAGTTTATTAGAATTAAGCAATGTGCGGGCAACCAAGAGTATCAACGCTGCAATTATATTTCCCGACAAGCAGCAAATCAACAAAACTTATTAGTAGATGAAGGCTATCAACGGTGAGCCCCGTTAGGAAAACCATAACCTCCGCCCCCCGGAGTCTCAATGACAAAAACATCCCCAGGCTGCATTTCCACAGTCGCCGTACTCCCCAAATCCTCAACTTTTCTATCCAATCTTTCAATATAATTTCGCCCAACTTTCCCCGCTTCTCCCCCATGCAAACCGCAAGGAGAAATCACCCGCCTCCCCGATAAAATCCCCGCAGTCATTTTTTCCAGAAAACGCACGCGACGAATTACCCCATTTCCGCCACAAAAATGCCCTTCCCCCCCGCTATTAGCCCGAATTGCAAAACTTTCTAACAGCACCGGAAACCGCCATTCCAACACTTCAGGATCGGTTAAACACGAATTAGTCATGTGAGTTTGTACCGCATCCGTACCATCAAAATTTGCACCAGCACCCGCACCGCCGCAAATAGTTTCGTAATATTGATAGCGGTGATTTCCAAAGGTAAAATTATTCATACTTCCCTGAGAAGCCGCCATTATTCCCAGCGCGCAATACAAAGCATCTGTAATATTTTGGGAAGTTTCTACATTACCTGCAACTACCGCCGCCGGATAGCGCGGATTCAGCATACAACCTTCGGGATTGATGATTTCCAAAGGTTTCAAACAGCCTGCATTCAGAGGGATATCGTCATCAACTAATGTACGAAAAACATACAAAACAGCGGCTTTGCAGACGGCTGCAGGAGCATTAAAATTGTTGGTTTGTTGAGGAGAAGTGCCAGTGAAATCTATTTTCGCACTGCGGGCAGATTTGTCAATTGTAATCGCTACTTTAATCTGTCCGCCGCTATCCATCGGATAAGTAAATTCGCCGTTTTGCAAAACATCAATTACTTTGCGTACCGACTCCTCTGCATTGTCTTGTACGAAGCCCATATAAGCTTGTACTGTTTCTAAACCGTAATGTTCTACCATCTTGAGAAGTTCTTGGACACCGCGTTTGTTGGCGGCAATTTGTGCTTGCAAATCGGCGAGATTTTGAGCGGGATTGCGGACACGATATTCACCAGTATTAAGAATTTCTAGTAATTCGGCTTCTTGGAATTTCCCCTCGCTTACTAGCTGGAAATTATCTAGGAATACGCCTTCTTCAGTTACTGTTGTACTGTTGGGAGGCATGGAACCTGGAGTGATGCCGCCAATATCGGCATGATGTCCTCGCGATGCAACATAGAATAGAACCCGAGAATTAGTATTATCAAATACTGGGGTAATAACAGTGATATCTGGTAAGTGAGTGCCGCCGTTGTAGGGATTGTTAGAAACATAAACATCCCCTGGTTTGATACTAGCATTTTTTGCTAGAATTAAAGCGGAAATACTTTCGCTCATCGAGCCGAGATGCACGGGAATGTGCGGGGCATTGGCAACTAATTGCCCATTTTGGTCGAAGATTGCACAGGAAAAATCGAGGCGTTCTTTGATATTAACAGAAGAACTTGTGTTTTGTAACGTGATGCCCATCTGTTCGGCGATCGCCCTAAACAGATTATTAAATATTTCCAGCAACACCGGATCTGCTTCAACCGCAGATAAACGGGGATTATCTGCGTGCATCTGCGTGGATCTGCGGTTCAAAATCAAGTCTTTTCTTGCGGTGATTTCCCCTTCCCATCCAGGCTCAATGACATTCGTTCCCGTGGCTTCCACAATCAAGGCGGGGCCAGTAATACAGTCGTGCGATCGCAAATTCTCCCTCTGATAAACTGGCGTTTTCCGCCACCCGCCAGCAACATAGGTTTGCACCGTTGAAATTGCTTGCACGGGTAAGATGCCTGTGCCACAATCAGAGGAAATTGTGGACTCATCCGGCACATCCATTGTTTCTACAACTTCCACCGAAACTGCTTCCACAATTAGCGTTTTTTCTGGCATGATCAAACTGTAACGCTGTCGGTGCAACGATTCAAATTCAGCTTGCATCACTTCAACACTGTCAGTAAAATTTACTGCTAAAAGTGAGTCACTTCCGTGATATTTTAAATGCAGCTTCCTAATAACTAAAACCTCGGATTCCTCCTCTACGCTTCTGCGGTTCAATTCCCTATTTGCCTCTGCCTCCAATTGCGCTAGAATATGATGCAAATTCGCAATTAATTCAGCACTTAATTGTTGTTCGATCGCACTTTCGCGCATTACCCGTACATCTGCTAAACCCATACCATAGGCGGATAACACCCCCGCGTAAGGGTGAATAAATACCCGTTTCATGCCCAAAGCATCGGCGATCGCACAAGCGTGTTGGCCGCCCGCACCGCCAAAACAGCACAGTGTATATTCCGAAACATCGTAACCGCGCTGAAGCGAGATTTTTTTGACAGCATTAGCCATCTTTTCAACGGCGATCGCCAAAAACCCCTCCGCAACCTGTTCCGGTGTCCTCTCGCCCCCAATTTGCCCCGCTAATTGGACGAATTTTTGCTTAACTACGTCAAGGGCGATCGGCAAATCTGCATTTAATCCAAACACTTTCGGAAAAAACTCCGGTTGAATTTTGCCCAACATCACATTACAATCAGTCACCGTCAAAGGGCCGCCTTTGCGATAGCAAGCAGGCCCGGGATTCGCCCCCGCAGACTCTGGCCCGACGCGGTAACGTGCACCATCAAAAAATACAATGGAACCGCCGCCGGCTGCTACAGTGTGAATTGCCATCACGGGCGATCGCAATCTGATACCAGCAATTTCTGTCTCGAATTCGCGTTCGTATTCGCCGTTAAAATGGGCAACATCTGTCGAAGTTCCGCCCATATCAAAGGTGATAATTTTGTCAAATCCGGCAATTTTACTGGTTTTAACTGCGCCGACAATTCCCCCAGCCGGGCCAGATAAAATGCTGTTTTTTCCTTGAAATTGTGCAGCGTCTACTAAGCCGCCATTCGATTGCATAAACATTAATTTGGGGGATAGGGAATTGGGCATCGGGCATCGGGCATCGGGCATCGGTAATTCCTCGTTCCCCGGCTCTGCCTGGGAACGCATATCCAGAGGCTCTGCCTCGATCAATTCATTGGTTATTTGTTCGACATAGCGACGTAAAATTGGAGATAAATAAGCATCGACAACTGTTGTATCTCCCCGATAAATTAGTTTCATTAGCGGGCTGACTTCGTGAGATACTGATATTTGGGTAAAGCCAATTTCTTTTGCTATTTCGGCAACTTGTTGTTCGTGTTGCGAGTAGCGGTAGCCGTGCATAAAGACGATCGCACAACTGCGAATTCCCTCATCGTAGGCTTGCTGTAACGACGGGATAAACTCAGGATTTACAGCAATTAATTCTTCGCCTTGGGCGCTGTAGCGTTCGGCAACTTGAATTACTCGATCGTACAGCATCTCGGGCAGAACAATGTGTCGGGCGAAGATATTTGGGCGATTTTGGTAGCCAATTCTCAGCGCGTCGCCGAAACCTTTGGTAATTAGTAGAATTGTACGATCGCCCTTACGTTCCAGTAAAGCATTTGTCGCCACCGTCGTCCCCATTTTAATCGCTTCAATTGCGCCCGCAGGTATCGATTCATCCGCAGAAATGCCCAATATGTCACGAATTCCTTGAACTGCGGCGTCTTTGTAGCGATCGGGATTTTCCGACAACAGCTTGTGAATAATCAACTTACCATCGGGGCATTTAGCAACAATATCAGTAAAAGTGCCACCGCGATCGATCCAAAATTGCCAGCGAGTGCGATCGGCAAAAACAGCATTCATACCTTTATCTCTCATTTTATCTTATCTTCCTTAGCGCCCTTAGCGCCTTCGCGGTTCGTTAAAATAAATTGCTATAAATGTCGAATAGCCTCAACCAGCCCCCGACAAACACCAGCCAAAAAATCCAAATCTAAAGTCTCAATCTTATCACTTTTACCATGATAATGCGGATTCCGCATATTAGCAGTATCCGTCACCATAATCGCCGGATAATCATTATCCCAGAAAGGAGCGTGATCGCTGCGGCGAGTATCTGGAACAACTAAACCTCGATTCGGCACCGGTAGCCACTCGCATAACTGACCAGATTTACGAATTTTACGACTCAACTTAATCATATCTGGAACCGTCCGCAAATTGCCAATTAAAGCAATAAAATTGCCGATATTTGGATAAAAATATTTCAATCCCGCCGGATAGCTTTGAGAGTTGGGATTGTGGTTGCAATAACCCAACATTTCCAAGGAAATCATCAAGCGAATTGACTGTGGCTTTTTCTTGAATTTAGCTGCATGATGCTTGCTCCCAAAACAGCCGTATTCTTCCATATCGAAAGCTACTAATTGCACCGGATATTTGATGGGACGAGAGGCAAACTCTGCCGCCAATTCCAGCAAAACAGCAACTCCCGTCGCATTGTCATCCGCCCCCGGAGTACCCGGTACTGTGTCGTAATGAGCACCAATTACGATCGGCTTTTTTTGCTTCTCCCCCTTACCAAGCGGGGGTAAATCCAAGATAAAATTGTGATGAATTCGCCCGCGCACCGCAAAATCGTCAATTTCTACACTTCCCCAATGCGATAACTGTTCGCGGATGTACTGCTGCACATAGAAATGCCCTGCTGATGCGAGGTATGGGTTGCGATCGCGTACAATTTGAATGAGATGGCCGTGCAAGCGTTCCTTGAGATTCATGCAGTCTGCTACACCACGAGTACGATCGAATTATATTCTGTTTGACGCTTGAGGGCGATCGGCAGTAAAATTAGTTCATATTAAACAAACACAAGTATACATATAAAATTATGCTCAAAGAAGTTAGAATAGAAAATTACAAATCGATTCAAAAGCTGAAGCTAGAGTTAGGAAGAGTAACTGTATTGATTGGTGAAAATGGCTGCGGGAAGAGCAATATTTTAGAGGCGATCGCCCTGGCTTCTGCGGCGGCTGATGATAAACTAGATAACGAGTTTCTAGTGTCTAGGGGCATTAGGGTGACAGAACCTCAATTTATGCGATCGGCTTTTGAAAAAGAAAATTCAACTAAAGATATCGGCATTGAACTTAGTGGAAATAATGCTGAGATAAAATTTGTTTTACAAAATAACAACCAACCATATTCTAAATGGAGAAAACGTGAGAACAATTACTATAAGACTTCAGAAAACCCTGTGGATTTAGAAAAAGCCATTCGCCAACAACGACAAGACAGTCTTTTAGACTACAATATTTTTTTGTATAATCAAAATAAACATTATGTATCTACCATAACAAATTTCAAAATACCTATACAAGAATTTATAATTTATTCCCCTGAAAACCAAGCATTACGAACTTTTGAAAAAGAAGGACAAATTCAACCTTTAGGGATTAATGGAGAAGGTTTATTTAAATTACTAAAAGTGTTGAGTTCAGATGACAAACAAGAACACCTTATTCAAATCAAGAAAAAAATGCAATTGATAGATTGGTTTCAAGATTTTGAAGCTTCTCCAAATTTATCAAGTATTCAAAACTCTCTCCAAATTAAAGATAGATACTTAGATCCAGATTTAGCTTACTTCGACCAAAGAAGCTCTAATGAAGGGTTTTTGTTTTTGCTTTTTTACTGCGCTTTATTTATTAGCAATATCACACCTAATTTTTTTGCAATAGATAACATAGATGCTTCCCTAAATCCTCGATTGTGTCGCAGATTAATGCAAGAATTAGTTGAATTAGCCAAAAAATACGACAAACAAGTTATCTTTACAACTCACAATCCGGCAGTTTTGGACGGTTTGGATTTAGAGGATGATGAACAGCGACTGCTTGTGATTTCTCGCAACCAATTAGGTTATACTAAAGCCAGACGCATTCTGGGCCCCAAACCTCTAGAGGGACAAGAACCAGTAGAATTATCAGAGGCATTTTTAAGAGGCTATATCGGCGGACTTCCTAAGAATTTTTAATATGATTAGTTTTGGATTGATTGCAGAGGGACTGACTGACCAAATTGTAATAGAAGATATTTTAGCTGGATATTTTAATAGTGCATATATAGAGGTGACACCTCTTCAGCCAAAAAGAGATAAATCCAAAACCGGCGGCTGGACTCTAGTATTTGATTATTGTAGGTCAAAAAAATTTCAAGAAGCATTTCAATTTATTGACTATATCATTATTCAGATAGATACGGATGTTTCAGAAGATTATGGTGTAGCCAAACAAGATGAAAACGGTGAGTTTACTCCCCAGCAGTTAATTGCAAAAGTTATTGAAAAGTTTAGAAGTGCGATTGGTGAGGATTTTTACAACACAAATAAACAAAAAATCCTGTTTGCAATCTCTGTACATTCTCTTGAGTGTTGGTTGCTGCCCCTGTATTATACAGACAAGAAGAAACAAGCTAAAGTTAAGAACTGTCTCGATACTTTAAATCTGCAACTTGCGAAAAAACACAAGTTTACGATCGACCCTAATGCTAAAAATCCTGAATATTATCGGGAAATTTCAAAACAATATAGCAAGCAGAAAGTTTTGATGAAGCATTATGCAGAAAATCCCAGCCTGAAAGCTTTTATAGAAGAAATTCAAAGCAGAGACATTCAGATTGTTGCTGAAGATGATGATTGGTAATGCAGCAGGTTGCGATGTCTTATAATAGAAACATTGTTATCGCAGATTACCATCCAATTCTCCATAAATTTCTCAAAGCCCTAAACTTCCGATTCTAATTCGCTCGATCGCAACTGCATTCGCAACTCTACAGCATCCAACTCAGATGACTCTAATAATCTCGCCGCTTCATCCTCAGCACTTGCTTCGCCGTGTCGCACTTTCCCCAATTTTTCAGCTAAAGTATCCCGCTGGTTGATTAAATAAATACTCACCAAAGTCAGCCCAACACCCATTGATTGCAGCGGATTCAGGACTTCGCCCAAAAACAAATTGCCGAACAATAAGGCAAAAACAGGCGTTAAAAATGTTAAAGAACTTAGACTGGTAAGACTGCCGCTTGAAGCAAAATAAAAGAACAAACCGTAGGCGATCGCACTTCCGAACACTGTAGAATAACCTAACGCCATCCATCCCGAAAAATCGATATTGACAAACTGCTCAGATTCAGTTGCAGCCGATATTGCCAACAGCGGCAAACCGCCCAAAATCATGTGCCAACCAGTCGCCACAACTGGGTCAACATAACGGCAAACCCAGCGCACTAAAACCGTACCCACAGCCATCGACAATGCCGCCAACAGCATCAGCCATTCTCCGCCCTCAAATAACTGTCCGATACCCGCAGAAACCTGCGCGTTTTCAGGATGAAACAGCCCCAAAATCAAGCCATCCGGCAACCCAATTAAACTAATCCCAGCAACGCCAATAACTAATCCCAACCAGCCCCAAAAACCAATTTGTTCTTGAAACAGCCACAGACACAAAATCGCCACAGCTAGCGGCTGAGAGTCAATCATCACCGAACCCAAACCCGCCCCGGTTCTGGCCAAACCTTCTGCTAAAAAGCCTTGAAACAAAGTGCCGTCAACTAGCGCAAACAGTGAAATCCACAGCCAAGCTTTCCAACCCTGGGGCTGCGCTTTTCCCATGAATGCGGCCGCCAGGATCACCAACGCGCCCGCAGGTATCAAGCGCACGACAGCCACAAACAGCGGAGTCGTGTGCGGCATGACTCCTTTCATGGCTACCATCGCGGTTCCCCACAGGAAAAATGGCGCAATTAGTAACAGCGGTGCGAAGGGCAGTTTGGAATCGGTAAGTTTTAGCTGCATGGGTAGGGCTCCAGACGATGGATGAGAGTGGCTTTCGCGGGGATGATGTAGTTTTGTTAAGCGATTTTTACAATTATACATTATTGATGTGGGGTTAAGTGCGATCGGTGGAGAAGGGGAGAGTGGGAGAGGTATCATATCAATTCCGGCTACGCCGGAATGACAAGCGAGGAGACGGCAGTGGCCGTTCCCAAACCCGATCAAAAGTAGGGAAACGGCCAGACCGTCAACACCCTAGACAATGTTTATTTAAATAC
>JANPMV010000116.1:0-118115 GCA_031427135.1 Cyanobacteria bacterium VAR_87_metabat_62
CTGGTTCCCAGGCTCTACCTGGGAACCGATGTAAGCGAGGCTCTGCCTCGCCTGCGAAAATGGAGGCAGAGCCTCCGGATCTGCGTTACCAGGCAGAGCCTGGTAACGAGTAACGAGTATAATCATTTAGGATTGCTATAGAGAGGATATTTAAGCAGGTTTTAGTATAAAGAAATACGGTTCACTTAACACTATTTATGCGCCGGAGATCCCCCTAAATCCCCCTTAAGAAGGGGGACTTTGACCCCCCCTTGTCCCCCCCTTTTTTAAGGGGGGTTAGGGGGGATCTGTCTTAAGTGAACCGTATTGTAGTATAAAGTCCTTACTGCGAAATATAACTCATCTCGTTTCCGGTTGCATCGGTATTATTCAAACAGTTAACCCTTCGACCCTTCGACTACGCTCAGGGCGACGCTCCGCTCAGGGCGGCGCAGTTAACAGTCAACAGTCAACAGTCAACAGTCAACAGTCAACAGTCAACAGTTAACAGTTAACATCATGTCTGAGTGCAACCGGAATTGATATCAAAACTCCCATGTCCACTCCCAACAATGCAGTTTCCAGCAACAGAGTTCAACCGCAATAGCGGCCACCATATCTGAACTGGGAATTAATTCAATTAAAGACCATTTCGATGCTTCTTCGGGGTTTTCTTCAACATTTAACAGTGCTGCTGGTTCTCCGGGTGCGAGGCTGACATCAAACTGATTCAGGGGAATAGAAAGTCCTTTACCGACTGCCTTGATATAGGCTTCTTTGCGAGTCCAGCAGGTAAAAAAAGCTGTGGGTTGGAGATGCTCTGGAAGCGAACGCAGTACAGAGTTTTCTAAGGGTGAAAAAAAGTTTTCAGCAATCTCTAGACAAGGAAATTTTGGATTGATGCCTTCAATATCGACGCCAATATCTCGATTTTTGGTAATAGCAATTAGAGCCATTCCCCGAGAGTGAGACAAATTGAAACGCAGGGTATTTCCACCTTGGGCGGCGATGAGAGAGGGTTTGCCGTAGGGATTGTAGTCAAAGCGCAAAATGCGAGGATTTAGGTTAAGATAGCGACTCAGAATTGCCCTCAACGCGCCGCGACTCACGATAAATTGCGATCGATCTTTTGGAAACCGAAAAGCCTCAGCTTTTGTGCGCTCGTCGGTAGAGAGAGTCTGTTGTAAACTCTGCAAGCAAGACGGCGTTTGAGCCAGAGATACGCGCCAAACATGAATTTCGCCCAGATCCAATGTGAGGTTTTGCGGTGGGGAATTCCACGAAGTAACAACAGCAATCATGTATTTACCCTGCCCGATCAAAAGCTTCCAGTTACCAAATTACCGCTCTTCTTCTTAAGCTTCTTTCTCTTCCTTCGCGCCCTTCGCGCCCTTCGCGGTTCGTTAAAGAAATCCCAATTCCCACAGTCAATAAATCCAAGTCTGCACAACTTTTCCGGCTAGTTGTTGTCCCAACCAAGGTGTGTTTGCCGATCGCGACTTTAGACTATGCCCATTAACAGTCCAACTCATTTGTGGGTCGAACAAAATCAGCTCGGCAGAGACACCCTGTGCAACCGTGGCGGGTGTTTGTCCGAGACAAACCGCCGGCCCTGTACTCAAAACTCGCCACAGTTCCAAAGCCGAAAATTTGCCAGTTTCCACCAATCCGTGCCACAGTAAAGGCAAAGCTAATTCCAAGCCGATCGCCCCGGGCGGACTATCAGCAAAAGCAACGGTTTTCTCCTCATAAGTATGCGGGCTGTGGTCGATCGCGATCGCATCGATTACGCCATCTTTCACAGCTTGAATCAACGCTAATTGGTCGCCCAGATTGCCCAAGGGCGGTTCGAGGCGTAAATTCGGATCGTAAGGAAACGAAGCAGTCAGAGCATTTTTCCCGCTGCCAGAATCTTGAGAGTTTCCTGAAACTGCGCCAACATTCAACAGCAAGTGCATCCAAGTCACACTCGCAGTCACCGGCAAACCCCGGGCCTTGGCATCTCGAATCAATTCCACGCTGCGGGCACAAGAAACGCGCATGATATGTACCGGAGTGCCCGCAGATGCCACCAACTCCAGGATTGCCGCCAAAGCCGCAGTTTCCGCACTCGCCGGAATTCCCTGTAAACCCAAGCGCACCGACACCGCACCCTCCCTCGCCGCGCCATTTCCGGCCAAAGTTCGATCGCACGGCCACAAAGCCACCGACTTGCCCAAAGGCTGGATATACTCAAGCAAACGCCTCACCAGAGCCGGATTAGACAGCGGCAAACCGTCCGCAAACCCAACTATCGCAGGGGAGGCAAGCTCGCCCAACTCTGCCATCTGCTGCCCTTTAACGCCCGCTGTCAGCGCGCCCCAAAAGTACAAGCGGGGAAGTCCGATCGGCAAATTGCGGATATATTGCTGCAACAAAGCTAAACCGGCCAAATTGTCAACAGGCGGCGACGTGTCGGGCAAAATCGCTACTCGGGTAAAACCGCCAGCAGCCGCCGCCTGTATCAAGGATTCCAGGGTTTCGCGCTCTTCAAAACCCGGTTCTCCGCTATGACTGTAAATATCGGTTAATCCTGGCCCCAAAATCAGTCCTTGGCAATCCCGGACTTCTGTGTCAGCGGGAAGTTCGACAATTTTTTCTGCAATGGCTGCGATTTTGCCTTCGGTAATTAGAATATCAGTGATGCGATCGGTCTCTGAAACTGGATCTAGGACTCGTACATTTTGTAGCAGTTCGCGGTTCATAAATTAAGATTCAAATATATTCAAGAAGGAAGAAGGAAGTACGAACCGCGAAGACGCAAAGGACGCGAAGGAAGAGGGAAGATTAGCAACGGATTTTGTAACGGATTTAACGGATGTAACTGATGGATGGAAGATAAACATTGCAGGTCGGCAGATTGTGATAAGAACGGAGTTTAAATCTCCGTTTTTATCACTTCGCTGTCAACTGTCAACTGTGTCGCCCTGAGCGGAGTCGTTCGCTTCGATTTAAAGGGTCAACTGTCAACTGTTTAAAGTGCTCCGGCGGCTGTTTGGTCGAAAACGCTGCCGCTCAAATGAGTTGTGACGTTCATCGCTTGTAATACCGGTAAACCATCGGGGCCGTGAGGATAGTCAATGACGCTAACTGCGCCGTTTCCTTGTTTGAATTTCCAGAAATGTTCTGGTTCTAAACCGAATAGGTGGCAGAGAATTGCTTTGTTGATGGCGTCATGAGCAACGACAATCCCAGTACCGGAAACTGATTGTACTATTTCTCGCCAAGCTGCGATCGCCCGGATCCAAACTTGCTGCAAATTTTCTCCTTCTGGCATTTGCACTGTTTCAGGGGATGTTTTCCATTCATCGAGCAAGCCTGGATAGGATTGTTCTATTTCTGACTCAAATTTTCCTTCCCAAAGTCCGTGGCTGATTTCTCTCAATTCGTCGCGGAGTTCTAGTTGCAAATCGCTGTGATATTTGAGGATAATTTCCGCAGTTTCTTTCGGGCGCAGCATGGAACTGCTAATGGCAAAATCTAATTTTACATTTTTGAGAAATTCTGCCGCCCGCCGGGATTGTTCGCGGCCGTTGTCGTTGAGAGGTACGTCTATTTGTCCTTGAAATTTACCTGCTTTGTTCCAGTCTGTTTCGCCGTGACGTACCAGCAACAAGCGCGGGCCTCGGTGTCCATCTCTCGGTTTTGGGAATATTTCTCCGGTATGGGCTGTTAAATTTAGCGATTCTAATTGAACTGCAATTTTCTGTTTTGGCTCTCCTTTTTCGTCGCTGGTAATCGGGGAAGTGCCAAAGTTTATGACGCTAATTCCGCAATTTGATTGTTGAATTGATTGGTAGTAATCTGGGGTAATTTCTGAGGCTGTAGCGATGAGCGCGCGGTTGATGCCGTTGTGGCCTACTACTAAGATTGTGCCGTCTTGGTGGCGCGATAAAAGTTCTTGCCAAAATTGGCGGGCGCTAGCAAAAACGGCTAATACTGGGAAGTGTTCGATTTCTCCGTCAGCAGAAGGGAGTTTCATCGAAAATTTGTCTGGCTGTTGTTGCCACTGCTGATATGCTTTGGGGAATTGGTCGATCGCATCTTGGCGCAGCATTCCTTCCCACAGAGGCAAATCGATTTCCATCAATTTATCAGTTGGCTGGAGTTGTGGCGGATTTGTCAAGCGCGACAGGATGATTTCGGCTGTTTCTTTGGCTCGTTGCAGGGGACTTGTATAGGCGGCATCAAAGGCGATGCTGCTGAGCGTGTCGCCTACCTGTATGGCTGCGCTGCGCCCTGCTTCTGTCAAAATTGATTTATCGAGGCGGCCTTGGATGCGTCGCTCTTGATTGTATGTGCTTTTGCCGTGACGGACTAAGATAATTCGAGTCATTCGATTTTAGATTTTAGATTTTAGATTTTAGATTTAGCCTCTTACCCCGCTGCGGGTGCGAGGCGAGGGGAGTCAAAAAGATTAGCCAGTGAAATTTTACCAGTTGGCGGGATACTCTCGGCTGCAAACGCCTATGATTGAAGACGGAACAGACTTAGCCACGGATTCGCGCGGGACGGAAAAGCAGGAATGACAGTGAAGCGGGTATTTTTAGGTATTTTAACAGCGATCGCGATCGCCCTGGTCGGTTTATCTTTACTTGCTAGTTGGAATCAGCCGCAAATTCAAAGCCGGCTGGAACTCTACCAGACAAATTTGCTGCTTCACGCCTCGGAGTGGGAACCAGAAAATAATCCGAGTGCTAATTTAAGTTCGGCGCGCAACAATATTGTCGGTGCCGATCCTTTAAATACGGCTTTGACGCAATATCAAGATGCACGAAACTCGACTCGAAAAACTCTCGAAACAACTCAAGCACAATTTAAAGAAATTCAATCTGCTATCGATTCCAAGTCGGAAGATGGTAATCTAAAAATTGCTCAAGCCAAGACTGTGAAAGAGTCTATCAAGGAACAATCAGCTCTACAAAATGAACTTGACTTGCGCCTAGGAATTTTGCAGGTAAGCAGCGGCAAAACTGATGCTGCACTTCAAACTTGGGACAATTTAGCGGCGCGGTACAAAACTCAAATTGACAACGATCCTTCGGTGGCGACTTCTGAAGTTTTAACCGGAATTTGGAGCAATCCGGCTCAACTGCTGCCCGATGCCGAGCCGCGCATTCTCAAGTCTTTGGATGGCTGGTTTCGCTATCGCGCTCTCGCTCAACTTTACAAGCTGCAAGAACGTTCTAAAGAACTGGTGGCGCTGCAAGCAACAGAGCAAGTAACGGCTGAGCAAGCTGTAGAAAAGTTAGCAATTATTGTTGGTGTTCCGACTATATCGCTCTGCATTGGCACGGTTTTGCTGGTTGGTTTGACTGTGCAGTGGTTATTGCAACGAAAGCAGTTAGATGCAGCAGGTTCTGGGCCGCTCCTGGCGCGAAATGCGAGCTTGAGTTGGGATGTGCCTTGGGATGGCGAGATTGTTTGGCAGGTGCTTGTAGTCGGCTTTTTCTTTGTCGGGCAAATCTTGATTCCCTATTTGTTGCTGCCAGTTTCTCTGGCTGTTTTAAAGCTGAATCCTGCTAGTTTTGACCCGCGTGAAAAGGCTTTTTATATCTTTGCTACTTATTTGTTGCTGTCGGCTGGGGGGCTTTCGGTACTGTATTTTTCGGTGAAGTCTTTTTTGCCTTTACCTGATGGTTGGTTTCGGATTAATTGGCGGGGAAATTGGTTTTTGTGGGGCTTTGGCGGCTATTTTGTGGCTTTGCCTTTGGTGGTTGTGGTGTCGCTGATCAATCAGCAATTATGGCAGGGACAAGGTGGCAGTAATCCGATTTTGCCGATCGTCCTTGAAGGTAGAGATAACGTGGCTTTGGCGGTGTTTTTCGGCACTGCTGCGATCGCCGCTCCGGTTTTTGAGGAAATCGTGTTTCGGGGCTTTCTACTGCCTTCTCTGACTCGCTATTTGCCTGTTTCCGGGGCGATCGCAGCTTCGGCTTTTTTGTTTGCGGTGGCTCACTTGAGCGTCTCTGAAATTCTGCCTTTGGCGACTTTGGGTGCGGTTTTGGGGTTTGTGTACACGCGATCGCGCAATCTCCTCGCTCCCATGCTTCTCCACAGTCTTTGGAATAGTGGAACTCTCCTGAGTCTATTTCTTTTGGGTGGCGGCGCAAGTTAATTCGGGCGGTTGTTAATAATTGTGAATTAAGCTTGCTTTTTTTACAATTTTGAGAAATCAGGACACGGCAGTGCCGTTTCCCTACCGCGATCGATTGTAGGGAAAGGGCACTGTCGTGTCCTCTGTATCATCCCGGCACACCCGATCTTACAATTTAGTCTCAAACATTGAACTTAAACGGAAAAACTTGTCTTAACATAGTAGTAATATCTTGTCCGGTTTTTGTGGATGGTGGAACCAATGAGCAATTTAAACAGCCACAAGTTAGAGGGAACGCCGAGTTGGATGCGTTTCGCACCCTACGCAGCCCTAGGCATTTTAATATTTTCTCTCAATTCAGCAAGCGAACTCAATTATTTCTTGAAAGGCTACTTCGTAATTCTGGAGGCTCAAGCCGGTATAGTTTTGCTGTACTTTGCGATGTCTAAGCTTCGCAAAAACCCCAATAAATGAGTAAAAATTAGTAAAATTGCCGCTCGAGATTCTGAAAGGTCGATCGCAAAAGTTAAACTTAAAAAAAGTGGGAAAAGGAAAAATGGTGAAAGATAAAACTGTAGCAATTGTGTTAACTTTCTTTGTTGGAGGTTTCGGAGTTCATAAATTTTATTTGGGTAACAACGTAGCAGGAGTTTTGTATTTGGTCTTTTCCTGGACATTAATTCCGTCAATCATCGCATTTTTCGATTTTCTAGGCCTGCTAATGATGTCGGAACCAGTTTTTCAAGCACAGTACAATCCCGGTATGTTGCAGTCTGGATATATGCTCAGAGCGGCAAAAGATGTGACTGGGGCGATCGCCCAATTAAAAGGACTTTACGATATGGGCGCAATTACTGCCGAAGAATATGAGGAAAAACGCCAAAAACTGCTGCGGGAATTGTAATTAAGAAGTCATTAGTCATCAGTCATTAGTCATTAGTCATTAGTCATTAGTCATTAGTCATTAGTCATTAGTCATTAGTCATTAGTCAGAAGGGAAGCCACTCTTAAAAAAGTGGGATTGAAATAAGCGTAAGACCACAGCTATTTAAGGATAAAACTAAAGTGTCTCAAGATTTATACTGGCTGCGTCAAACTCCAAGCTGGGTGTGGTATTCTTTTATTCCCTATTTCGGCGGATTGGCGATCGCCTATGCCGGCCAAAAAACAAATATTCGCAGTTGGATGGGATGGGGTGTTGGCTTTACTTTAGCAGCACTAGCACTCTCTTCTTCTGCTAATTTTGGGACGCTTGTTTGGATCGCTCAAATTGTCACTGCTTTTACTTTGAAAAAGCGCTATCTGATCAAAACCGCACCCCGAGGCTTACTGGTTCCTGCGACGGCGACAAATGCCGAAGAGTTGGCCCTGGTGCGCGGCAAAATAGATATTAACGAGTGTACCAAAGACGATATGGTGAGAATCTTAGGTTTGCCGATCGTCTATGCTAACGATATTGAATCTTTGCAAAACGAAGGCTACCTTTTTACCCACGCCGAAGAGTTGTCAGAAATCGCCGGAGTTCCCGAAAGTCACGTCCGACGCATCGCCCCGATGATTTGCTTCAGTTATAATTATCAAAAAGAATCGCAGTTTACTTGGAAACGGTTAAACATTCTTTCGCCGGAAGAGTTGATTGAAAACGGTTTAGATCGGGTTGTCGCGGAACAAATAGTTAGAGAAAGACAAAGCAAAGGTGCGTACAAATCAGTTGTTGATGTCAAGCGGCGGACGGGACTGCCTTTTGATTCCTATCGGCATATTTGTTAATTGTGCGATCGGGTATTGTAAATATCTCACAAGTACCGACAATCTCAATCAACCCGCCCCCGCCTCACTAAAAAACATGATGACTACAAAAGTAGATGTAGAGCGACAAAAATTGTACGACACAGATTACCTGAAATGGATTGAAACTACTGTGGAAAAGTTGCGGGTGGGCGACTATTCAAACATTGACTGGCCAAATCTGATTGAAGAAATAGAAGACCTGGGGCGCAGTGAACGTCGGAGTTTGGAGAGTAATCTTGTGGTAGTTCTCATGCACTTACTCAAGTGGCAATTTCAACCCGATCGCAGAAGCGGTAGTTGGAAAGCTAGCATTGCCGAACACCGTAGACGCATTCGCAAAGCTGTGAAAGATTCCCCCAGTCTAAGACCCTATCTTGAAGAGGTATTTTCTGAATGTTATTCGGATGCAGTAGAACAAGCAAGTGCTGAAACTGGATTGTCGATAGAAACGTTTCCGCAATCATGTATCTACACTGCTATTGAGGTTCTAGATTCTGAATTTCGGCCAGATGAGATGATTCAAGGGTAGTATGGCAAAAAGCTCGATCGCGCATCCTGGTAATTAACATTAAATACACCGGGCGCGGCAAAAATCTTGCCCAACAGGCGGCAAGCGAGCAAAATTATTAAAAAAAGTATTGCTCATCTTGACATTTCCCGAAAATAATGATATTAAAATATTTTAGTAAAACCTATATTTTTCTCTCTTCTTAAACTCCAAGCCGGGAAGAGCTTTTCAGAACTGGTGTGGGCAATGCCTTAAATATCAGTGGTATCCTATCAGAATTATTATTGAAACGGAAAACGACACAATAGTAGCAGTACCACTAACATTCAATTATGTCTGACTCTCCTCCATCCCAAATCTCCCCAGAACCCACGCCCGAAAGCGCTGCTACCGAAAACCGCAGTGCCAAAGCTCGGCAACTGTTGGGCATGAAAGGGGCCGCTAGCGGGGAAACTTCCATCTGGAAGATTCGTTTGCAACTGATGAAACCGATTACCTGGATTCCCCTGATTTGGGGCGTGGTGTGCGGGGCGGCGTCTTCTGGAAACTATGTTTGGAATCTAGAGAATTTCTCGATCGCCGCAGCTTGTATGTTGATGTCAGGGCCGTTGCTGGCTGGGTACACTCAAACTTTGAACGATTTTTACGATCGCGACATCGATGCCATTAACGAGCCCTACCGTCCAATTCCGTCGGGAATTATCTCGATTCCCCAAGTAGTCACGCAAATTTTGGTATTATTAGCCGCAGGCATTGCGGTAGCCTATGCTCTAGACTTGTGGGCGGGTCACGAATTCCCGATCATGACTGTTTTGACTCTCGGCGGTGCATTTTTGGCTTACATCTACTCTGCGCCCCCGCTGAAACTCAAGCAAAATGGCTGGTTGGGAAATTATGCCCTGGGTGCTAGCTACATTGCCCTGCCTTGGTGGGCTGGTCAAGCTTTGTTTGGTACACTAGATCCGACAATTATGATTTTGACCCTGTTTTACAGTTTGGCAGGGCTGGGAATTGCGATCGTGAATGATTTTAAAAGTGTTGAGGGCGATCGGCAATTAGGGTTAAAATCTTTGCCAGTGATGTTTGGCATCGGCACCGCAGCCTGGATTTGCGTGTTGATGATCGATGTATTTCAAGCAGGGATTGCAGGCTACTTGATTAGCATCCACCAAAACCTGTACGCCGTCATTCTCATACTGCTGATTGTTCCCCAAATCACTTTTCAGGATATGTATTTTTTACGCAATCCTCTGGAAAATGATGTTAAATATCAGGCAAGTGCTCAGCCTTTCCTGGTGTTGGGTATGCTAGTAGCCGCTTTGGCACTAGGTCATACTGGTTAAGCAGAATTTTGAGTTGTACATTTTGAGTTAAATAGTTTTTAATTCAAAATTCATAACTCAAAATAATTCACAGTGTTGTTGAAGAGCAAATATCAAGTTAAAAATTAAAAATTGAAGAGGACTAGCCTTTTTAATTTTTAATTTTTAATTTAAATTGATGAGGTTTGAAGGTCTGAACGTGGCAGAATTTTTCTCAAATATCAAGGATAAATTGAGCAAAGTCACTAAGGCAGTAGGCGGTAATTCCGATCGAGAATCGCCGAATGTTGCCAATAGCACCGGGCTAAACTCGCCGCAATCTGCGGTTCAATTGTCTGCACAGTCAACAGGTGATCGATCGGAGTATGTGGTATCAGAAGATGCTGAACCTCCAGAAGAGTCAGAATTACGATCGGAATATTTAGAGTCAGAATACGATCGGTATCCAATAGTCAAGCGCGATTGGGAAGGGTTGAGGCGCTTAATCGTTTGGTTGGAAATTGAACCTCAAGTTGCCAGCTTCTTGGAAGCAAAGGGAAAAGGATTGTTGCGGCCGCGATCGAGTTTGCTAGGTACTAAATTACCCAATAAGTCGGAGAGTAGCGAGTCACCCGAAAATAGCGACCCGCAGATTACAAAACTGCAAAAAAATACCGAACTACAAGAAAATAGCGACCCGCAGATTACCAAACTGCAAACACATACAGAACTACAGGAAATTAGCGCACCGCCAGAAATTAGCGTACCGCCGGAAATTAGCGCACCGCCGGAAATTATTAAAAAGCGCATCTCCCGTCGCCCTAGATTTTGGATCGGTTTAGGTGTTCTCAGTATAGGAAGCGGTGCTTTAATCTACGGTTTGTGGATTTTACACACCTTAGACAAAGGTTTGCCGGATGTTAACGATTTGTCAGCCTTTAACCGTGACGGGACGCTGACAATTAAGGCGGCAGACAATACGATTTTGTTGCAGTCGGGGCCGGCAACTAGAGATAAGCTGAAACTTAAGGAAATTCCCGATTTGTTGACGAAAGCTTTTATTTCCATAGAAGACCGCCGTTTTTACGAACATCGCGGGGTGGATTATCAAGGTATTGTGCGATCGATCGTTTCTAATGTAGCCGCGAGAGATTTGGTGCAGGGCGGCAGTACAATTACTCAACAATTAGCTCGCGTGGTTTTTCTCAATCAAGAAAGAAGTGTTCGGCGGAAGGTTCGAGAGGCTCTTTTGGCTCAGAAAATAGAGCGGGAGTTGAGTAAAGACCAAGTTTTAGAACGGTATTTAAATCTGGTTTATTTGGGTTCTGATGCTTACGGGGTAGCAGATGCGGCTTTGGTTTTCTTTAGCAAAACAGTCGATAAATTAACTTTGGCAGAGATGGCAACTTTGGCGGGTTTGCCGCCGGCACCGAGCGAATATTCGCCTTTGGTTAATCCGAATATTGCTAAGCAACGCCGCAATCTCGTGCTGCAACAAATGCAGGAAGCGAAGGTAATTACAGAGGCTCAGGCGAAGGAGGCGATGGCAGAACCGATGACGGTTAAATCAAGTGCGCCGAAGCGATTTAAAGTAGTCGCGCCTTATTTTGCTAGTTACATTCGGAAAGAATTGCCGCGCTATGTTTCTAAGGATGCTTTGGAATCTGGCGGTTTGACTGTTGAGACGACGGTGGATTTGAAGTGGCAGAAAATAGCGGAACAGGTGGTTAAGGATGCGATCGAAGTTGATGGCCGCCGTCAGGGTTTTGAACAGGCGGCTTTAGTTTCTATGGACACTAAAACTGGGGAAGTTAAGGCGCTAGTCGGCGGCGGAAATTTTAAGGAAAGTCAGTTTAATCGCGCTACCCAGGCTTTGCGGCAGCCCGGATCGACGTTTAAGGGGTTGGTTTATGCGGCGGCGATGGGGGCGGGTTTTTCGCCTTACGACAGCTATGAAGATGCGCCAATTATTATCGACGGTTATCAACCGAATAATTACGGGAAAAAGTTTAGCGGTTGGCGATCGATCTCTGATGCTTTGAGGAGTTCGGTGAATGTCGTGGCGGTGAGGGTGTTGATGGATGTCGGGTTTGAACCGGCGATGAAATTAGCCCACGATATGGGAATTAAGTCTAAATTAAGTCCGATTTATTCCCTGGCTTTGGGTTCTTCTGAGGTGAATTTGCTGGAGTTGACTAATGCTTACGGCACTTTAGCGTCTCAAGGTAATTTTATTGAAGCGCACGGAATTACTCGCGTGATTAATCAGCGGGGAGATGTAATTTATCAGGCTGATTTTAAACCGAAGCGGGTTTTGGATAAGGATAGTGCTGCGATTACTACTTGGATGTTGGAAGGTGTGGTGACTGGGGGAACGGGCGGGCCTGCTTCTTTGGGCGATCGGGCTGTTGCGGGCAAAACTGGCACTTCGGAAAAGGTGCGGGATTTGTGGTTCATCGGTTACATTCCGCAGGTGGTGACGGGTGTTTGGTTGGGGAATGATGACAATTATCCCACGGGGGGAACCAGCGGTACTGCGGCTTACAATTGGCGCGATTTTATGAGTCAAGCTGTGAAGGGAATGCCGGTTCAGGAGTTTCCCAAGTTACCCGAGTTGGAGGGCCGCAAAGGCAGTATTAAGGCGAAACCGGTGGAGCCGAAGGAGATTATTCGAGGGATGATTGTGAATGAGGATGGGGCGATCGTCCCTTACAATCCCAATCCCGAACCTCGGCGTCGCGAGTGGCAAGAACCCGCTTACCAAGAACCAGCTTACCAAGAACCAGCTTATCAAGAACCTGCTTATCAAGAACCTCGATATTAAACTATTAAAGAAGACGGCGGTTGAAACCGCGTCTATACAAACAAAACCCGCCTCCGCGGGTTGAATCCTTCTTAATCTCGTTTCAGCCGCACCATAAAAAACCCATCCATTTGATTTCGGTGCGGCCAAACTTTCACCCATCCTTCGGGTGATGGCTGTACTGGTAAATCTATTGTTGGCGGTTCAATTTGCCACTGAGGATTGTTGGCCAAAAATGATCGTACAACTGTTTCATTTTCCAACGGATGAATCGTGCAAGTTGCGTAAACTAATACGCCGCCGGACTTGACAAAAGTCGCTGCATTTGCTAACAATTCCGATTGCAGTTGTGATTGTGCTTGAATGTTTTCGGGTGTATGATGCCAGCGGGCATCAGCGCGACGGTGGAGAGTGCCGAGCCCGGAACAAGGTGCATCTAATAAAACTCTGTCTGCTAGATTAATAAACTCTGGAAACTGGCGGCTGTCTCCGGTATGAATTTTAATCGATCGCATCTGGAGTCGATCGGCATTTTCTTTAAGTCTTTTGAGTCGGTTTGCAGTTTTGTCGCAAGCATAAATAGTGCCTGTATCTTGGATTAATTCGGCAATGTGGGTAGTTTTTCCGCCTGGGGCGGCGCAGACATCAATAATGGTTTCTCCCGGTTGCGGATCGAGTAAATGGGTGACTAATTGAGCGCTGCTGTCTTGGATTGTCCACCAACCTTCGCTGTATCCGGGGAGATTTTGAATTGCGCCGCTACTGCCATTTAGTCTTAGGGCTTGGGGTAAGTGTGGGATGCGGCTAACGCTGATGTTTTGAGATTTGAAGGCGCTTTCAATTTCGGCGATCGTACTTTTTAACGGATTGATTCTCAGGTCAATTGTGGGCGATTGATTGAACCATTCGCAGAGTTGTTCGGTTTCGGTTTCGCCTAGTTGTTCGAGCCACATTTCGACAATCCAGTCGGGGAAACTGTGGATAATTCCGAGGCGTTCGACGGTTGATTTATAGTTAGTAACTTTTAATGGGTTTAATTCATTATCTGTTAAACGAATATATTGTCGCAATAAACCGTTGACAAAACTGCTGAGTCCTGAAAAGCCGTTTTCTTTTGCTAGTTGAACTGTGGTATTGACGGCGGCGGAGGGGGGAATGTTGTTGAGATATTGGAGTTGATATAAACCTAAATGTAGGATGGTGCGAAGTTCTGGCGGTTGTTGGGAGGATTTTTTGGTAGCTAGTTTGTCGATGATAAAGTCGATCGCGCGCATTCTCCTGACGCTACCATAGACTAATTCTGTGACTAAACGCCGATCGAGGTCGGTGAGTTGAGAATTGCGGAAAGTGCGATCGAGTGCGACATCTGCGAATGCACCACGACGGTGGACTTCGCGGAGTGCGAGAAAGGCTATTTGGCGAGGATTTTGCATAGTTTAAGATATGAGGGCCGAGAAACCGGGTTTTTTACGATAATACTTCGTTACAGCCCGCAGATTCGATAAAAACCCGGTTTCTTTGTCGGAGCATGGGGCCGAGAAACCGGGTTTTTTACGATAATACTTGGTTCGTACTCGAATATTAGGTAAAAAACCCGGTTTCTTTGTCGGAGTCCCTAAATCCTGTGTACTCTTATTCTACTTTTCCTGACACCAACGGTTCCAATAAATTGCGTTCTTCAATGGGAAGTTCTAGCAAAACTCGTCTGTCGCCCTTGGTTTCCTTATAGCGGACAGCCGCATTCAGCAGGCGGATGGGAATTTGGAATTGTTCGTAGTTGCTGGTTGGTTGTTGCCACAATTCTAACCAAGTGCGGGCGGCTTTGTCGCTGACCATTTCTGACATTAGCGCGGGGATGTTTCGCACTATTCCCTGTCCTAAGATTGAGATATACTTGTGTTTTTCGTAAACTGCAATTATGCTGGTGATACGAGTTTTAGTTATCGCTGTATCATCGATGTTCGGGAATAGGTTGCGGATAATTAATTCGGCATCTTCGGAACTAGCTTCGTCGTCTGGTTCGAGGCGTTGAAATGCGTCGTCTAAGGCAGCGATGCCTTCATCCCAACGATTTAATCCGAGAATGGCTATAGCGCGATTGAAGAAGACAGGTACACCTTCTTTACCAAGTTCGATCGCCTTATCACAAGATATTAAAGCTTCTTCATAGCGGCCGAGATTATCCAGTACCCAACCTCGACTACGCCAAGCCCACTTATCATTTGCATCTAGTTCGATCGCGCGATCTAAAGATGCTAAGGCTTCATCATAGCGTTTGAGGTTGTCGAGTACATCGCCTCGCCTACGCCAAGCCCAATTATCATTGGCATCTAGTTCGATCGCGCGATCGAATGATGCTAAGGCTTCATCATAGCGTTTGAGGTTGTTGAGTACAATGCCTCGTAAAACCCAAGCCCAATTATCATTGGCATCTAGTTCGATCGCGCGATCCAATGATACTAAGGCTTCATCATAGCGTTTGAGGTTGTCGAGTACATTACCTCGCCTACGCCAAGCCGACTGATAATTGGCATCAACTTCGATCGCGCGATCCAATGATACTAAGGCTTCATCATAGCGTTTGAGGTTGTTGAGTACAATGCCTCGTAAAACCCAAGCCCAATTATCATTGGCATCTAGTTCGATCGCGCGATCTAAAGATGCTAAGGCTTCATCATAGCGTTTGAGGTTGTCGAGTACATCACCTCGCCTACGCCAAGCCCACTTATCATTTGCATCTAGTTCGATCGCGCGATCGAAAGATACTAAAGCTTCATCATAGCGTTTGAGATTGTCGAGTACATTCCCTCGCATAGCCCAAGCCCACTTATCATTGGAATCAAGTTCGATCGCGTGATCGAAAGATACTAAGGCTTCATCATAGCGTTTGAGGTCGTCCAGTACATCACCTCGATAAGCCAAAGCCCTCGCATAATTAGAATCAATTTCAATAGCCTTATCTAAACATTCCAAAGCTTCATCGCGGCGTTTAAGCCTATTCAAACAACGTCCCTTTTCCGACCAATCCCTTGCCTCACCGCGACTTGCTACCAACTTCTCCGCATAGGCTAAAGCCGAAACATCATCTTTCTCTTCGCGACAATTTTTCATCTCATCATAATAAGCCTTCAAACGCGGATCTTCCTCATCTTTTGCCTCCAGCGCCCGCATATGATATTCTCGATCCATCACAGCATCAAGTGGAATCGGTTCCAAATTTCGCCGATACATAAAATGAGATTCTTTCTCCCCAAAATCAACATCCGCCATCCTCAATCCCAATCGCTGCTGTAACTCTTCCCGCGTATACCAAACCCGAATAAAATCCACAATTAATCGAATCGGTTGATTGCGCTGCTTCTTCACTTCCAGACAAAAACGCATCAATGGTTCCCGCAATTCATACCACGATTCCCGTCCAATCTCTTCTTTTTTGACATAACCTTTTTCTAACAAATCTTTAAGTTGACTAGACACAGTTCGCTGGTCAATAAAACAGTATTTAGCAATTTCTTTCACTGGTGCTGCACCACCTCGATCGCACAAAAAGTCAACAATTTTTCGCTGCTGATTTGAAATATACTTCATCCGATCTTGATAGTATGGCGTGAGGCTATCCAGCATTTCCATAAACGGTTCCACCAATTTATCGAGCGATTCAGGAGTCATCAGAAAAGCCGAAAAAACAATATAGACGCGAGGACTGCCACCAGAAAGGTAATGCACGACTTTTATGCGATCGCGCCCGGTTGGAGTTTGAATAAAAGATGCTAAATCGGTATTCCCTTCTAAGTTAGCAATGTGATTCAACAAATCTACAGCATCATCAACCTGAAACTCATTTAATATATGTGAATAGAAGAAACCATAAAAAGGATTATCATAGAGTTTGACCCCATCAAACAAACTTTGTGATGTCGCCAAAATTGTCAAGAACGAATGATTTTGAATGTACGCCCTCAACTGCTTCTGTCCAAATTCTCCCAACCCGCTAAACACGTCCTCTAAATTTTCGACAATCAACAACAGCACTCGATTTCCAACAAAGTCCCTCAGCAATTCTGCCGCCTGATATTCAGCTTGTTCCAGCGACAAATCATAAAGCTTTTCAACTTCATCATGTAACTGATATTGATAGGCTGCGGGATATTCTTGAGCAATTGCCCGAAATATTCCCCGCAACAAATCCAAGAAAGATGCAATCCCCCATTCCTCTTCGCGCAGCCACGCAATCAGCAATTTGTCCTGCAAATCTTCCATCTTGGCGATGCGATGATAAATCAGGGAAACCAAGTGGGTTTTGCCAATGCCGCGCGGCCCGATTAGTAGTTGAAAATACTTGCTATTTGTTGTGGCGCTATCCCGGATTTTATCTACTAAATAATTTGCTAGTGTGTGACGTTGTACTAAGATATCTTCCAGGGTTTCTGAGGCCATCAAGCTCGGAGTAAATCGAGAGATAAATGTATTTTTCATAGATTGATTCGGTTGGTTATTCTAACTGGTTCCTAATAACTGGTTCTTAGGCTCTGCCTGGGAACCGATATCTAGAGGCTCTGCCTCGTCTGTTACCGAGGGAAAGAGAGGCAGAGCCTCTGGATCTGCGTCCCCAGGCAGAGCCTGGGAACGAGAACAGAATAGAAATTAACTGGTTCCCCGGCTCTGCCTGGGAACCGATATCTAGAGGCTCTGCCTCGTCTGTTACCGAGGGAAAGAAGAGGCAGAGCCTCTGGATCTGCGTCCCCAGGCAGAGCCTGGGAACGAGAAATACCTTCCTTGTAGGGGCGGTGCCCCCGTGCCCGCCCTCCAGGCTCAACATCTCGATGATTTCCAGTATTTTTGAATCAGCGGATAACGAAATTGAAATCCCAAATCACCCTTTTGAATATAATAGTCTTTCTGCAAAAGAGTTAACACTTTCCTCGCAATTTCCTTGTCTTGAGTGTCCGACTCTTGCTTGAGACGATTAAACAGTTCATCAAATAACAAAGGCTCGTTTGCGCGTGCCAAAATATCGAGTAAGTTCCTGGCATAAGGACGCTGTTTCTCATCGTAATAATTATCGATACGATCCGCATAATGTTCCATCTTCCAAGGATTCATCGGGTCATCCAAAGAATCAGCAATGATTGCTTTAATCGCTGGTATATCCCCTGTACAACCGCGCAATTTGAGTTTGACAATTAAGTGGTGGATATAGAAAGGAATGTTACTTAATTCATCAGCTATAGCAACAGCAGTTCCTTGGATGTCCGGTGTCACAATATTCTCGCCTTCCAGCAATTTACGCGCTAAAGTAGTTGCATCTTTAGTCGATAGTGGCGGCACATCTTGGGCATACATATCATTAGTCGGGTCGTTTGTATATCCCACTTTTCTCAGGTCGGCAATCACATGATGCAAGCCGATCGAACCTGTATAAACCATTCTGACACGAGGGTACATCTGGCGGATCGATCGCAAAGTATCGAGCAATTCCATCGCTGCTTCGTCGCCGATGTTACGCAGCATATATGGCAATTCATCCCAAAAAAAGATGAGCGTGCTGTCTTGATTTTCTACCAAATCTGCGATCGTTTCACTCAGCAATGCTTTCCAGTGAGGTGCGGCAATATCGGGTAACTTGAAACCGCTAAATTCTGCTCCCCCCAATTTGGTTAAAAATTCGTGAGTCTTCTTAGTGGTGCGATTCAAAGGTGTTAAATGTGCTTTGACATCCTGAAAGACTGTGTTGACAAACTCTATGGGCGATTTCACATCTTCCAAATCACGATAAATCGGCAATTTATCTGGGGTAGCTTCCGATCGCATCTTCTTAATTACCGAAGTTTTTCCCATCCTTCGCTCAGCACTCAACATCACACTTTGCTGCTCTAAAATCCCCCACAAATCAGCAATTAGGTTATCTCTACCCATGACTTCGGCTGAAGCAATTTCGCCCCCTGGATTCGCTTTCATATTTTTTCCTTAATTATATTTGTGCAATTTACTTTTTTTATTGTACGTCAACTTTGACGTATATTGCAAATCGTCTGCAACTGGTACCCCGGCTCTGTCAGGGAACCAGGAAGCTAGAGCATCTGCCCGCAAGTTTTAGACTCGCGGGAGGCTCTGCCTCCGAATCTACGTCCCCAGACGTAGCCGGAGAACGAGAAAAAAATATCAAAAATATTCCTTAAGACTTGTTACAATACATAAAAATTCATACTTTCCTCACACTGGATGACCTTTTTCAACGCCTCCGAACCCCTAATCCGCTGCAAACAGGAACATCTCGACGTACAAGACCGCGCAGGCCTGTTGCAACTCCGCTGGCAAATTGGAAACTTTACTCTTTTCTCAGGACTTTATACCCGCATCGACCAAACTTTTCTGCTTTGGGGTTTGGTGACAGGGGGTATTTTTTTCACGGCTCAGTTTGTCCCGATCAGTTGGAGCACTCAGGCGATTCTGTGGTCAACTTTGACTTTAGTTGGTACTGCGATTATGGCTGTTTTGACTTTGTTTTGGGTAAAAGTCGAGCGTGTTAGCTGGATTCTTTACTCTTGGGCGATTTTGATGATCGCTGGTTTGGTACTCACTGATTGCAGTATTTTTGCGGGTTGGGGAGGTTTGCTGTTGCACCTTTGCGATTTGTGGTTGGGGTTGAGCGCGATCGGCTATTTTTGTACTGGATTCGGTTTGCGATCGCGCACTTTTATCCTGATCGGACTAACTCATTTATTTAGCATACCTCTATTGACATTCGTTGCCCCTTGGCAATATCTAACCACAGGTATAATTATGGCCGGCTGTTTGTTGTTATTGTCAGAGTTGCAGTGGGATATGCGATCGCCGATCGAGAATACCTTGCTGAGCGAAGAACAGAAAGAATTCAACCGCATTCAACATGAACTGCGGCAAATAACCGTGACTTTACGCAAATAACTCACTGTTCTTTCTTCCTTCGCAAAAGAGAACGAAAGGCAGTTTAGCTGACTACAATGTAAAAAAATGTGTACGAACCCTGACAATTTCCAGAAATCGTACACAATAGAAATATGCAGCATTAATCACAAAAAAAATTCAGCCAGAACAGACCTTTTGCTGTTTGATCTGTGCATCGCCAACCTAAGGAGAACGGTGTCTGGGAGGCGACTGGCGAGCAATGCTGTACTAATCACCATAAAAGTTGATTGCGATCGACAGTAGCTGTTGAAACAAAAAAGTGGTGCAGGGTTTTTACCGTTTCCCCTGCTTTGCAGTCTCCGAGGAGAGGCTAAACCCTCTACTAGAACCGTCTGAGGAGATTGGCACAGAATTCGATAGCCTGTGGGCGTGATTTTTGAGCTAACTGTTTAAAAAAGTAAAAAAATGCTCGTTTATGAGCTTTGCAGGACTTGCGATTAAGTAAGTCCTGTTTTATGATGGGCAGTGCCATCTTAGCTCCCCGACTGCTTTAAGAAGTCGGGGAGCTGGGTATTATGTTTTCTCCGGTGTAGCCGATCGCAGGATATCCCGCACTTCCATTAAAATCAGTCCTAACATATTTTTGCCGCTGCCGTCTTTGCCGCAACCCCAATAATAATCTCCCGGAGCATTTTCGACGATTTCCTCATCATCAGTAGCGAGTAAAATTTCGCGAATATCGGCATGAGTCTCAAATTTGCGAAGTACAGCTTTTCGCATGATATCATCTTTCACTTGTTCCCAATCTGGGCGCAGGGGAATCTGGCGAGAGCGTCCCATCTTCGCAGCATCTTTCGGCGTTTTTACCTGACGAATTCGTTCGCACTGAGGTGTATTGGGAAACTTTTGCGCTTGAAAATAATGCTCGGTAGTCGGCCAGTATTCTCCGTCTAACTCGAAGCCGTGGCTAGAAAAGTTAGAAAAACATCCGCAGTCACCGCGAGTGCTGTAAAAGTAAATTGTCATGATGGGAAATTACCTTTTCTAGCTTTGAGACTTTTTAAGTGAATTTTTCGATGGCGACTTTGCCACTGCTGCGGTGCGCGCAGCCAACTCACTTAATTTTAGTACATCGAGCCGGACAAACTTGCATTCGCAATCACCCGCACGTAGCAATGCCCAGTTTGTCAAAAGTAGCTGAATTGTACGAAATGGTGGCTGCTGCTGCGGGTGCTTTTGTTGGGGCGAAAGTCTGCGCGATCGCCCTTAACACACATCACTTAAATGAGGTAGAAGCGCAATTAGCGATCGAGCAAATTCAAGCGGAGACGGGATTGCTTTGTACCGATGCGGTACGGTTTGGCGCGGAGGTGTTGTTAAGGGCGATCGACACTTAATATGCTACAATATTGCAAATCCCAGAAACTAACTTTACGAAGTATTTCGCGTTTGGAAACGGCTAGCTAGTATAATTTCCAGTAACGCCTCTTCTACTTAAATACATAATATGGAACTAGATTCTGAAAGTAACAATAAATTCACTAAAGCTCACTTTGACTTTAACAATTTGCCCCAACTCACTAACCCTTGGCGACAGCTAAACTTGCAAGGAGTAGCTTTAGGTTTGATTCGCTTGCCTGCGGGCGATGGTTACACATTTACTCACAGCCACGCAGAACAAGAAGAAGTTTATATTGTAGTTGAAGGCAAAGGCTTGATGGTTGTAGATGGGGAACTATTGACACTTGAGGGCGGCGATATTGTCAGAGTTTCTCCGGCAGCAAAGAGAGCATTAAAAGCTGCTGAAAATACAGCCTTGTTTGTGCTCTGTACGGGAGGATTGGCCGCTGGTTATCCCAAGCAGCCCAACGCGCGCTATCTGATAGATGATGGCATTCCCGATTATGACGATGTTCCGCCTTGGTATGAGGGAAATCCCGAAATTGCCGAGAGAAATGCGCGGTTAAAAGAAAGGATGTTGAAAGCTCAATCCAAACGAGAAAGTCAACAGGAATCACAATGAATGAAAGTTCTTTTTCCTTGCCGCCACAATGCGCCATCCGCCCGGCCTGCGAGCAAGATATCAAATCAATTAGAATGTTAGTTTGGAGTGCCAAAATCGACCCCACGCAGTTGCGCTGGCAGCAATTTTGGGTGATAGAATGCGATGGAAAATTGGCGGCTTGCGGACAGTTGCGACACTTTGCGGGCGCGCAAGAATTGGGCAGTTTGGTGGTGGCGAAGGATTGGCGCGATCGAGCTTTAGGAAGCTACCTCACAAAACATTTGATTGAACAAGCGACTGAACCGCTATATTTAGAATGTTTGGGCGCGCGACTCGCATCATTTTATACTCGCTTTGGCTTCGTAGAAGTTTCCGTACAAGCATTGCCGCAGTCGCTTAAATTCAAGTTCGGTTTGTCTCAATTAGCTAAAACTTTATTCAGAATTCCTGTCACGATTATGCAGTATCAAGCTGGTTTTCTATAATTATGACTTTTATGAATTTAAGATTCTGAATTTATGAATTGATTTTAAGTTCGAGCTGTTCCATAATTGCGATTACAGGGTGCGATCGGGCTACATGGATCGAAAACTCCTAAGTAAGTCGCGATATCTGCGTCAGTCTAGCATAGGTAGGGACACGGCAGTGCCGTGTCCCTACGGCACTCACTACAAACCTGTAACTGGTATTTTACCGGAGATCAGATAAGTCACGGACTGGATATGTACGGATTTTCCGGATCGCCCGATCGACAGTGCGTAAGTTCAGAATTTACCTAGTATTTTAGTCCAGTTGGCGGAAGTGGCACAGGATATTGGCTGCCTAATCGCTTGAAAAGCCTATAGAATCGTTGGGAAAACAGTTGTAACTGTCCTGTGCCAATACCAAACCGGGAAAGTGGACGGGCGATCGTACCAAAGACATTCGATTCCTGGCAAATTAGTAAGTGTCAAGCAAACGAGTCACAACCCAATCAAAAAAAAGCAAGCCGAAAAATAAAACATCTTCACAGCAGCAGTAATGCGGAATCAGTCAATCGCTAATGTAGCTAACAACATCTACCCTTAAGGTAAATCCCACTAACGGCTCAACCACTAAATCCTTAATTCAATACCTCGGAATTACGGGATTTAGACTACCCGCAACCGCTTCTCAAATCCCCTCAAAATTTCAAAAATTCTTGCGCTTTTATCCCGATATAACGATGGAGGACAAGAAGAATGAAATATCAGGGCAATCAATCAATCTCAAAGAAAGGAAATGCAGCCTCTCAAATAGCACAAAGACACAATTACACATCCATATATTTTAACACAACAGGAGTAAATATCATGTTCAACGTAGTAAAAGCTTTCGGTTCTATTTTTTCCACTCAAGCATACGGCACTGCCAATAATATGTTAATCGACAATTACATCAACACCAATTTCAACTACTTCAACGAAGAAGCAGTCGTCGATGAATCGATTTGCCCGAATCAAACAGGTCGCGTCCGCTTCCAAGGTAGCTGGTGGCCCGCACGGTGCGATCGCCAAATCACATTAACACCTGGAGACACAGTTTATGTCATCGGTGTTGACAACATCACTCTCTTAGTTTCTCTCGCACCCGCAGACTAAACTAAATCCTGAAAAAACAGAAACATCGCTCTCAATCGAGGAAATGCAGCCTCTCAAATAGCATCAATAGAAAATTACATTATATTAACACCACAGGAGTCAGGGAAATGTTCAACGTACTAAAAGCTTTCGGTTCTATTTTTTCCGTTCAACCCTACAGCACCGAAAATAATATGTTAATCGACAATTACATCAACACCAATTTTAACTACTTCAACGAAGAAGCAGTCGTCGATGAATCGATTTACCCGAATCAAACAGGTCGCGTCCGCTTCCAAGGTAGCTGGTGGCCCGCACGCTGCGACAGCCAAATCACCCTCACACCTGGAGATACTGTTTATGTCGTCGGCGTTAACAACATCACTCTCTTAGTTTCACTCGCTCCCGCAGACTAAACGAGAAAGTAATTAGGACACGGCAGTGCCGTGTCCCTACAATACTATTTAGGAGACTGCACGTGCCGTTTCCCTACAATATTATTATCGAATATCGCGCCACAATAAAATGGCATTGGTGAGAGCTTGTTTGTTGAGCCGATCGCCCATTTGAGATTCGCCACTTTCCGAGCTTGCTGTTACTGTTTCTGATGCCTTAGCGATCGGCGGTAGTGGTTCAAGCAGTTTGGCTTGAGCTTCCTGAATTGAAGGGCAATTTGCAGCCCAGGTTGTAATCGCTGCTGAAAGCACATCGCTCTCATCGGATAAGGGTTCAATTAGCTGTGCTAGTTCAGTTAATTGTGCGGCAGAAAAGAGCGATCGCTGTTGGGTTAATAGTTCGATGAATGAGTCGATCTGTTGTTCAGGGAGTGACATCGATTCCCGTTGGATTTTGTGAATTGTTTGCTGCACAAATTCTACAGACAAATCTAATAATTGGGCGATCGTCTCTAAATTCATTCCAAACGCGATCATCCGACGAATGGCTTCTAACTTCGCCTGCTGCTCACCTTGTTCGAGTCCTTGTTCGAGTCCTTGTTCGAGTCCTTCTTCTAAACCTTCTTGCTTGACTTCCTGATAAAATCGAGTTTGTCTGAGTTCGCTTAAATTCAACATGGCGGCAATTTCCTCGCGGCTTTTTTGGGGGAGTTTGTAGACAATAATTGTTTCGATGAGATTGATTAAATCGCGTAGAACGATCGGATCGGACAACTGTTGGCGGGCCAGGGCGATCGACTGCCGTGCTTGCTCTGCTGCTGTCTCTTCTGGCTCGATTACCAGTTTAACAATTTTTACTCCCAGGGAGCGATCGGCACTTTCCGGCAATTCATCAAGGTAAATCCGTTGCACCCGCTGACTGGTTAGGAGTTCCTGAAATTGCAGCATCTGTTCGTGTTCGATGCGACGATTGGGATAGATGACAACGACGCGCCAAGGATTGACGGGTTTGTATTGTCGCAGATAGAGAAATAGCTCGCCAAAGATGCGGTAGTACAAGTCGGGATCGGGTTGAAACTGAACTTCCGCTAAGTAAAATGGTTTTTCCGGTGCTTCGGTTGTGGGCAGAAATAAGCCATCCATGCGGAATGCGAGTTGTTTGATTTCGCGGGAGGTGAATTCGTAGGCGGCAGCTTCGTCTGGAGGGCGATCGATCAGTTCAAAGAAGAATCTGGGAAATTCTTGAAACAGGCTGTAAAAAATGGTGTCTGTTTTCATGAGTTGTCGATGAGAATCGAAGATGAGTATTTTACCATGTCAAGCAGCTTTTCTTAATTTGTGCTACAATTTAAATTGTTAGGTTGTGTGGTATTAAAGCAGACAACCTACTCAATCAACCTCATAATTTCAACAGGATTATTTACTCTATAGACCCGTATGGAACTTAAGAAGTAGTTGAGTTTTTCAGGAATATTTAAAAAGTTTAACGAAGAAGATACTCATCCGATACAAATTAATGAGGCTAATATATATTGCTATGTAAACGGCAATATTTGTATAGAAATTAACTCGCAAGTAAATCAACACATTAATCACAAAAGATTTTATGAATGTGCTCCTATCTATCAGTTTAAAGATGTGACAAGAGAGCAAGTAGATCTTCTGTCATTCTCTGAACTCGCTGGACTTGAAAGAGAGATGGTTCCAGCACGATATGATGGTGATTACGAGATTGAAGGCAAAACAGTTGAGGGATGGAAAATAAAGGCGGTTATTGCTGAGGCTAACCTTCAAGTCACGCTTGGGTTTGACAACTCGGAAAGTATTGAGGAAGAGGGTAAATCTCAAGTTAGACTTAGGGACTTGGATATTGATTACAATTTAGATTCCTTAGAAGAGGGAGGAACCCAAGAAATTGTGTATGGTCTGGCAAATATAGAAGTAAGAGACAATTTCTCAGCTCAAATTGGAAACCTTGAAGCTGAAATGTGTATTAAGTCAGTTTCAACTAGAGAAAGCACAAATAAAAGTGGTATCTTAAGCGCAGAGATGACACTCAGAAATATTCGTGAAAATGAACAAGATTCCTATGAGACTTATTGTGCTTGGCTCATATCTCTTCTTTCACTTGCATCGGGGCATTGCGTTGCTCATATCTATAGAATAGAGGCGGTGAGATATGAGCAGCATTTTCGGATAAAAAGTGAATACTGGTCAGGAAGAAAACTACGTAGTGAAGCAAGGGGAATAGCTGTTATACACTCACCTGATTTATATCTATTCATGCAGCAGTGTGCTAAAAAAATGACATGGGAAACCTTCAGCGATAAAGGTGTAGGTTTAGCCTTAATCTGGTACATTGATACATTTGTGAGCCCTATGGCTGAAGTGAATTTCTTACTTTTATGTACGGTTTTAGAATCCTTAAGCAAAAAACATTCTGACAATGCTAGTAAGAGGCTTCTTCCTAAGAATACTTACAAACAAATCAGAGAAAAGATTTTAAAAATTGTATCAGATTCGCAGCAAGATATTGATAATCCAGACGATATTGAAAAGTATAAGGTTTTTTCTAGTAAAGTTAAAAAGTCTTTTGCTTGCGGTTCATACAATCAGATAGGAGATTTACAAACTAGCCTCAAGGAAATGTTTAAGACTTATAGTGTGCCATATGAAGACTTATTTCCAAAATTAGAGTTCATAAAAATAAGAAACAAGATTGTTCATGAAGGATTTGGTGGAGTGGATGTAGCTCTTGAACTTCGCAAGTTGTCAAACCTAGTTGTGCGGGTATTTCTTGCAATTCTAGGGTATCAGGGTAATTATATGGAGTCTATAAAAATTGAGATAGATGATCCATCGGGACGAAGTAAACACGGATTGATTTGCAGATCCTTTCCTTTTATTGCCTCTGAGGATAACACAGATCAGACTCATCATGATTAGCAAGACTGATTCGTAGTACAACCCAGCAGGTAATCATCGCGAGATAAAAGAACTTAAATATCCAGCGATATTAAGGAGTGAAATGATTCTGTAAATTTTTGTCCCTCATCAATCTGTAAATTGCTGTGGAAATCAAAGACTTCGACTCTCCTTCAGTAATTAATGAACTGGAAAAAACGATGGGACAGCTTCAGCTTTACCAATGGGCTTTGGAGGAGCAAGAATCCAAGCGGCAGTTGTTTCTAGCGATCGCTCAAACCATTTATATTCGACATTTCCAAAAACCAATTTTTCAGCTAGCCGTTCAACGGAATAGAATTAACTTATTAGTTTACGAACCAGAGCAGGAGGCTATTGTTCAATGGATCGCTCACTAAATTATGCAGATATCCTCAAACAAACCCTACAAGAAGCAACACGATCGCAACCTCGCTTACAAGCCATTCAGCTTTATTCTGTCTGCGATACGGATTCAGGCCATTTCCTGATTCTCGCTACAGGCTGGGACAAGCAACGCTGGATGGACACGATTCTGTTTCATGCTCGCTTGGTCGATCGCCATGTCATCATAGAAGAAGATAACTTTGAGGAAGGGTTAACCGCTGCACTGATTGTCGCAGGTATCCAACCAGAGCATATTATGACTGGTCTCGATTATCAAAATAGTGCTAGCCCAGTGGTGTTTCAGGTGGTTTAGAGATCGCCATAAATCCGCCACTCCTAGTATGCTTAAATAAGTTTAGACACTCGCTAACCATATTTAAACCAGTGAACTTTCAATCTGTCATTGCCACCTTAAACAAATTCTGGAGCGATCGAGGATGCCTGATCGCCCAATCCTACGACACAGAAAAAGGTGCAGGAACCATGAATCCCCACACCTTTCTCAGAGCGATCGGGCCCGAACCTTGGTCTGTCGCCTACGTCGAACCCTGTCGTCGCCCCACTGACGGACGCTACGGCGAAAATCCCAATCGCTTTCAACATTACTATCAATATCAAGTCTTAATTAAACCATCTCCTCCTAATATCCAAGACATCTATTTAGACTCGCTGAGAGCTTTGGGAATTAAACCAGAAGACCACGACATTCGCTTCGTAGAAGATAACTGGGAATCTCCGACTTTAGGAGCTTGGGGCGTTGGCTGGGAAGTCTGGCTCGATGGCATGGAAATCACGCAGTTTACCTATTTTCAACAGTGCGGTGGCATTGATTGTCGCCCGGTATCGATTGAAATTACCTATGGGCTAGAACGCCTCGCAATGTATCTCCAAGAAGTCGATGCGATGACCAAGATTCAGTGGAAAGATGGCATCACTTATGGCGATGTTTACCTACAAGGTGAAATTGAACAGTGTACTTATAACTTTGAGGCTTCTAATCCTGAATTGCTGTTTACTTTGTTTGGACTGTACGAACAAGAGGCTGAACAATTGACTAAGAAAGGATTAGTTTTGCCTAGTCTTGATTATGTGCTAAAATGTTCGCACACTTTCAATTTACTTGATGCTAGAGGTGTGATTTCGGTAACGGAAAGAACTCGATACATTACTAAAATTCGCAACTTGGCGCGACGGGTTGCTCAACTTTATTTGGAACAGCGCGAACAGTTGGGTTTTCCATTGGAAAAAGCAGTGAAAGTGTCAGTGTGAGTTTGATTGTGGGGCGGGCATCTTGCCTGCCTTGGGTATTATGTTTTTTAATGTTATATTTTTAGTTAATTGAATGCCTAATTATTCAGAAAATGATACAGAAATAAGTCCTCAATTGCGACTTGATAATGTAAGTTTAAAAACACCGATCGCCTCTAGCTACTTATTGGACAATATTTCGTTTCAGGTACACAAGGGCGATCGCACTGCAATAATTGGCCCTTCTGGTGCGGGGAAAACCACGCTGTTGCGGTTGCTAAATCAACTCAGCAGCCCCACCAGTGGCTCGATTTATCTTGAAAATACGGAATATCGACAAATTCCGCCGATCGAACTTCGCAGACAAATCACCCTGGTGATGCAAGAATCGAAGCTGTTGGGAATGTCTGTGCGAGAAGCATTGGCTTATCCTTTGAAGCTGCGGGGAATCCATTCATCAGAAATAGGGGACAGAGTTAGCGGGGTTATTCAACAACTTCATATCCCCGAAGAATGGCTGACACGCACCGAATTGCAACTTTCCACCGGCCAAAAGCAATTGGTGGCGATCGCCCGGGCGATCGTTCTCGAACCCAAAATCCTGCTATTAGACGAGCCCACATCCGCCCTAGATGCCGGAAAAGCCCACCACCTTATACGGGTATTGACCGAGTTAACTAAGGGCAAAACCACTGTTTTAATGGTAAATCACCAATTAGAACTAGCCCAGGAATTTGCGACGCGAGTCTTATATTTACAGCAGGGTAAACTGCTGGAAGACGCTATGTGCGATCGGATAAATTGGGGCGAATTGCGGCAAAAATTAATCCAAGCAGAAGCACAAGCAGAACAAGAATGGTGAGTATATTCAATATCCCGTAGGGACACGGCACTGCCGTCTCCTCAATCGTTTATCTATGTTGAACAGGCATTAGTTTATGCGTAATTCCTATTAATGTGCTCCCCCAGCACCCGCACCCGCTTTCACCTTTTTAAAACCCAAAATGGCAATTCCACTTAACAGCAAAGCAATCCCCACAAAGTAAAAACAATCATTAAAAGCCATCACATAAGCTTCGCGGCGCACAATACTATCAATTGCCTTAATTGCCTGGTCTTTCGCCACACTTAAATCAGCACCGCGACTTACAAAATACTGAGTCATTTGATTGATTCGTTCCTGCGTCGCCGGATTGTATAAAGAAACAGATTCCCCCAATCGATTTGAGTGAAACTGCTCGCGCTGCGTCACCAAAGTTGCTAGGGCCGCGATTCCCACCGAACCACCTAGATTTCGCATCATATTAAATAAACCCGAAGCCGAACCAGCCTCGTGTTTCTCCATACCAGCGGTGGCGATCGTTGATAGTGGTATCATAATTAAAGGCTGCCCCAAAGCGCGCACTAATTGCGACCAACGCAACTGATCGATACCCGTTTCATGAGTCATGCTAGCATTCATAAAACAACTTACCGCAAAACAACTCACACCGATCGCAATTAGCAACCGCATATCGACTCGCTGCATCAATTTCGGCACCATCGGTACGATGAATAACTGCGGCACCCCGGCCCACATAATCACCTCGCCAATTTGCATGGCATTGTACTGCTGAATTTGACCTAAATACAGTGGCAAAATGTACACTGAACCATACAATCCTACTCCCAAGGAGATATTGACAATCGTCGCCAAACCGAAGTTGCGACGAGTCAGCAATCGCAAGTTAATAAACGGTTGTTTTCGAGTTAGTTCGATCCAGAAAAAAGCGCCGAGAAAAATTGCGGAAACGATGCTCAGACGCAGAATAAAATCGGAACTAAACCAGTCTTTACGGCTGCCTTCTTCTAAGACAACTTGCAAGGAACCCAAACCGATCGCCATTGAGATAATTCCCCACCAGTCGCCTCCTTTTAGCAGTTGTAGCTGCATGGGCGCGGGGGCGACAGCGTACCACACAGCAGCTAGCAACAGCAGCCCTGGAACCAAATTGAGATAGAAGACATATTGCCAGCCATAATTCTCAGTCAGCCATCCTCCCAATGTCGGCCCGATGGATGGTGCAAAAGTAGCTGTCAGGGCAAACATTGCCATGCCAATTGGCTGCTTTTTGGGCGGCAAGTTGGTCAGCAAAAACGTAAAAGCCATCGGAATTAAAATGCCGCCCGCCAACCCCTGACAAGCTCGAAATACAATCATTGAAGTCAAATCCCACGCCCAAGCGCAGCACATGGAAAAGAATACAAAGAAAGCGGCATTTACTAAGATGTAGCGGCGGACAGAAAACACCTGCGACAGCCAACCTGTAATCGGAATTACGACGATTTCGGCGACTAGATAGGCGGTAGAAATCCAAGAGCCTTCTTCTAAAGTTGCGCCTAATGCTGCTTGGATATCTCTGAGAGAGGCGTTGGTGATTTGAATGTCCAAAACTGCCATGAATGCGCCGAGGATTGTTCCCATGACGCCGATCCAGGTTTTTAATGGTACGCGATCGCTTTGCTGTTGTGGAATTGCACTTATGTTTGCCATTGGTTTAACCTCCGATCTAATTAATTTGGATGTTTTAACCGCAGAGGGCGCAGAGGGCGCAGAGAAAGAGAGGGGAAGAAAGAAAGAGAGAATTTTACAAATAATTTAGGAAAGTATGCCCAGTTTTTGATAGATTGGTGTAATTAAATGTTTTAAGGCGGGCAATTGTTTGGTAAAAACTGCTGAACCTAAGATACAGATTACACCTCCAATTATGACTGTATTAGGAGAGCCGATATAATTTGCTAATCCACCAGCAACTAAGTTGCCAAATGGTGTAATTCCAAAAAATGCCATTGTGTATATACTCATGACTCTGCCACGTTTTTCGTCTTCAACAATTGTTTGCAAGAATGTGTTTCCTGCTGCAAATTGGATGATAAAACCGAATCCAACAAACAGCATCATGATTAATGACAACCAGAGAACTTTTGACAAACCAAAACCGATGAGTCCAAATCCCATAACTGCTGGTGAAATAGCAATTAATTTGCCAATGCCAATGACACTTTTTCGTCCAATTAAATAAATCGCGCCTGCAAATGCTCCGACTCCCGAAGCTGCCATCAAAAAGCCCAGTGTTTGTGCACCGCCGTTCAGAATTTTGGTGGCAAAGATTGGGACTAAAACTGTGTGCGACATTCCGGCAAAGCTGACTAATGCTAATAGTAGTAAAATGGCTCGGATTGGCGGAAATCCAAAGGCATAAACGAATCCTTCTTTTAATCTTTCTAAGGGTTTGGTATTGGTGGCGGCAATTGTTCTCGGCTTAATCTGCATGGCTAACAAGCCTGCGATTACGGCGATGTAACTGAGTCCGTCTATCAGAAAACAGTAACTCGCGCCGACTGTGGCTATTAGCAAACCGGCGATGGCTGGGCCGATTAATCTGGCTCCGTTGAACATGGATGCGTTGATTGCGATCGCATTTGCTAAATCTTCTTTCTTTTCGATGAGCTCCGGTACAAAAGCTTGCCGTGCTGGTGCGTCAAAGGCGTTGATTGCTCCTTGACAAAAACTCAATATCAGGATTTGCCAAATGTTGATGATTCCTGTGAGTGCCAAAAATGCTAGGGTTAGGGATTGAATCATTGCCAAAATTTGAGTGGCAATTATGACTCGGTGGCGGTTCCACCTATCTATTAAAACTCCTGCAAAAGGTAGTAAAATTAGTGTGGGAATTTGACTGGTAAATCCGACTACGCCGAGCATCCAAGGTGAATCACTCAGATTGTAGACAAGCCAAACAGTGGCAACTTGTGTCATCCAACTGCCAATCAGAGAGATTCCTTGTCCTGCGAAAAATAGGCGATAGTTTTTAGATCGCAGCGCCCGAGGAAGTTGTATATTTTTAATTTTGCCTAGTAGATTCATTTGATATTAAGTTTGGTTATAGCTAGATACCCGGCTTTTTTGAGAAGTCGGGCATCTAACGGCTTATTGTACTGATTTTTGAGGATTGCTGTATCAGCCGGAGGTTCTATTTTACGGTTCTCGAAAACCAGGAAACGAGAATTTTCTTCCAGCAACAAAGGTGACGCTGCTTCTAACTAATTGTCAACAGCCAAGTACCGAGGTAACGCAGCAAGGGAACGTCTCCGGGGGTGCGGATGCGGACGTTGAAATGGTACATTCCGCCTGGAGATGGGTTTCTGACGTTGGAGAGTACAACCTCAACATTGTTGCCGGCCGGAATTGGTTCTTTGGGATAAATTTCAATGAAACGATTTTCTTTGTCCCAGATTACTTCTTCTAATTCGATCGATTTGTCTTTGACGCGCACTTTGATGTCTTTGGTGTCGAACTCACCTTTGTAGTAATCTGGATAGGAAATGTTGATTTGCGCGATCGCCAAACTTACTTTCTTGGAAGGAATTCGCAGCCGATATCTGTCGCCACTCATCCCAGCTTTGCCGTAATCTAAGCGGTAGTTCAACTCGTTGGCGCGATCAGGGCCGCCAAAAATCGTGAATCCTGGCATGGATTGGGCTAGACTGATGGCGGGTAATCCTGTCAGCAAGCAACCTGTAACCGCTAGTGCTGAAAATAATCGTCGCATAACAACTCCTCTAATTTAACTATTGATGGAACCTTAAATATCGATCGCCCGAAATTGGCGATCGCCCCTACAATATATCGAATGTCTCAGCAATTTTTTCTGCGTAATACTGATAACTGACATTCAAACTACAGAATTAGGCGACAGAACATTATATCATTGTTTGCTGCAAAGTTAATAATTTACCGAATTTGAATGTATAAGACAAGTTAAAGATACGGCGGTCATTTGGGCGATCGGCTTTAGTATCAACGAAAGAAGTTTAAGGCGACGGCGGCTCCAATGTAAAGTAAGGCATCTGGCGATGAGAAATCGCACTTCAAGAAACCTGCGGAGGCAGGTTTTGTCTCGTGTAGGAGCGGTTTCAACCGCCCTCTTAAGGCTTAAATAAGGAGAGTGTATGAAATTAGCGATCGCAAAAGAAATAGCAGCAGGGGAACGCCGGGTGGCTTTAGTACCCGACGCTGTGGCGAAATTAGTCAAGCAAGGCGTCGAAGTTTTGGTTGAGGCCGGTGCTGGAGCAAAATCCTTTTTCTCGGATCTGGCTTACGAAGAAGCCGGCGCCAAGGTTGTCGCCGATACCGCTACGCTCTGGGGCGAAGCTGATGTCGTCGTCAAAATCGGGGAATTGCAAGAGTCAGAAGTTCATCAACTGCGCGAAGGAGCAGTTTTCATCGGATTTTTGAATCCTTTGGGAAATCCGGCTTTGGTACAGCGTTTGGCCGATCGCAAAATAACGGCATTCAGCATGGAAATGATCCCGCGCACCAGCCGCGCTCAAAGCATGGATGCGCTGTCATCTCAGGCTAATGTGGCTGGTTACAAAGCCGTACTGATCGCAGCAGCGGCTCTACCGAAGTATTTTCCGATGCTGACAACGGCGGCGGGTACAATTCGCCCCGCGAAAGTGTTGGTAATGGGTGTGGGTGTTGCGGGCTTACAGGCGATCGCCACAGCCCGTCGTTTGGGCGCAGTCGTCGAAGCATTTGACATCCGCCCGGAAACAAAAGAACAAGTGCAAAGCTTGGGTGCTAAATTTATTGATGTCGAACTTAAGGAAGAAACAGTAGCAGCAGGCGGCTATGCTAAAGAATTATCAGAAGCAGCTAAAGAACATACTCGCCAAGTGCTCACCCAGCACGTCGGCGCTTCCGATGCAGTAATTACAACCGCTCAAGTTCCTGGTAGAAAAGCGCCGATTTTAGTTACCAGAGAAATGGTGGCTCAGATGAAACCGGGAGCAATAATTGTTGACCTCGCGGCGGAACAAGGTGGTAATTGCGAGTGTACGGAAGCGGGGAAAGAGGTTGAATGGAACGGCGTTAATGTGATTGGGCCGATTAATTTGCCTGGAACAATGCCAGTACACGCTAGCGAAACTTACTCGAAAAATGTCTCGTCTTTACTTCAGTTGATGTTGAAAGATCAAGAGCTAAATTTGAATTTTGAAGATGATATCATCGCTGGTTCCTGTGTGGCTCGCGACGGTGAGATTAGTAATCAGCGGGTGCGGGATGCTTTGGCTGCTCAGGCTTCAGCAGTTAGTTAGATTCTGTCGTGATCAGGCTCTGCCCATTGGTGATAAATTAACGTTAAACCGACCGTATCTCTTGTTTCTATCGAAGTCTCGATCCCCCCTAACCCCCCTTAAAAAGGGGGGGACAAGATGCTTCTCAAAGTCCCCCTTCTTAAGGGGAATTTAGGGGGATCGAGACTCGACTAAAAGCGACATTTATTATGAGTTTAAGTCTTAAGTTGTCACCAATAGCCCGAAGGCCGGAAACGAGTTATTTCCAATTACCAATTACCAATTGTTATGGCAGAAGGATTGATTGCAGGTTTAGTGGTGTTTACTCTAGCGTCGTTTGTGGGATTTGAAGTGATTAATAAAGTCCCGCCGACGCTACATACACCTTTGATGTCGGGTTCCAATGCGATTTCAGGAATTGCAGTTTTAGGCGCAATTCTAATTTCGGGCCAAGGTAATGTAACTGTTACTTCGATTTTGGGGACGATCGCGATCGCCCTTGCCACAATTAACGTTGTTGCCGGTTTCTTAGTAACCGATCGAATGTTGCAAATGTTCAAGAAAAAAGAGGTTAAAGCGTGAGTGATTTTCTGCCAAGTGCCATTCAACTAGGTTATTTAGTTGCTGCATCTTTGTTTATTGTCGGTTTGAAACAGTTGGGATCGCCCGCAACTGCGCGTCAAGGGAATGTGTTAGCTGCGATCGGGATGTTAATTGCGATCGTTGGTACGTTGCTAGAAAAGCAAGTAGTCAGCTACGAGCTCATTGTAGTCGGAATTATCATCGGTTCGATCGCTGGAACGATTATGGCGAAAACCGTCGCGATGACGGATATGCCGCAGATGGTAGGTTTGCTCAACGGCTTTGGGGGCGCGGCTTCTGCACTCGTTGCTGTGGGGGAATTCTGGCGCTATCTCAGTATCCCGGAATCGCCGGCACCTGATGCGACAATCACGATTCTTTTGGGCGTGTTGATTGGCGGAATCACTTTCACTGGTAGCCTTGTGGCGTTTGCGAAGCTGCAAGAATTGCTACCGGGTGCGCCGATGACATTTCCGCTACAACAGCCGTTTAATGCTGCGCTGGCGATCGCGCTTTTAGCCGGCAGTGGTTATATGCTGACTAATCCCGAAAATGTGCCGGTATTCCTCGGTTTGGTGGCGATTTCCAATATTCTGGGAATCATGTTTGTGCTCCCGATTGGGGGTGGCGATATGCCCGTGGTGGTGTCGCTGCTTAACTCTTATTCGGGGATTGCGGCGAGTGTGGCTGGGTTCATTTTGATGAACAATATGCTGATTATCGCTGGTGCATTGGTGGGCGCGTCGGGGATTATTTTGACGCAAATCATGTGCAAGGCGATGAATCGATCGCTTGGTAGCGTACTGTTTAGCGCCTTTGGTAGCGGTGGCGGAGGTGCTGCGGTTGCTGGGGTTGCGGGCGCTACTGACAAAACTGTTCGCAGCATCAATCTCGAAGAAAGTGCGATGATGTTAGGCTATGCGCGATCGGTGGTGATCATTCCCGGCTACGGGATGGCTGTAGCGCAAGCACAGCACGCGGTACGCGAGTTAGCCGACGGTTTGGAAAAAATGGGCGTTGACGTGAAATACGCGATTCACCCGGTGGCTGGGCGGATGCCAGGGCACATGAATGTGTTGCTGGCGGAAGCAAACGTGCCTTATCCGCAGTTGTACGATATGGACGATATCAATCCGCAGTTTGAAGAAACGGATGTGGCGTTGGTAATCGGTGCGAATGATGTGGTGAATCCGGCGGCGCGTCACGATACGGCGAGCCCGATTTATGGGATGCCGATTTTGGAGGTTGATAAGGCTAAACATACGATCGTAATTAAGCGCGGGATGAGTGCTGGTTTTTCGGGTGTTGACAATGAGTTGTTTTATAAGGATAAGACGATGATGTTGTTTGGTAGCGCTAAGGATGTGGTTGCCAAGTTGGTTGCTGAGGTGAAGCAGTTGTAGGATTGCGAGGCCGATAAACCGGGTTTTTTACGAAAATATTTCGTTGTAGTCGATAGATTTGATGAAAACCCGGTTTCTTTAGAGTTAGCAACTTTATTACTCGGCGGTTGAAACCGCCGAATATTATAAAAAAATACTGCTATATTGTCCGCGTTGCCAATTAGATCAGCGGGATAAACTCAATCCGATCTTGATATTCATTTTCAAAAGATGCTCCCGCAATTTCTATTAATTCGTCAATCACTTTGCCCATATCTGCATTCAAGCGAATTGTCAGAATTCCTAGAACGTGACGACCTTCGGCTGTATGATCTGACAAATGAACTGGCATTGAGCGTCGGTTATTAGTAACGAGGATAAAGTTATTCTCCTCGCACCAACATAAAATTTCTGGGTCTTTCGTTCCTTTCGGCGGAACACCTTCATCACCAACCATCAAAACAACAAGATCGGACTGATGATACAAAAGCTGCACCCGATATTCAGGATCGATATTTTCGTCTAACAGATATTTAACGGTCATTAATAAACTCGATCTAGTTGTTGCGATTTCTTATTTTCCTCTTTAATCTGACGCATTTTTAAGACGAAAGGTGATGGATTGCGATCGTATTCAGCTTCAGCTTTTAGGCAATATTCTAACCAATCTCCTACATATTTACCTACAGTCTTTGTATTTTCCAGATAGTACAAAATCGTAGCATAAACTTGAGCCATAGTCACTGTCCGAAATTTTTGAGCTATGGCTTCTGGAGTTTGGCCGCGGTGGATGTATTCGTAGAGAATGTGTTCGATGCCTACGCGGGTTCCTTTGATGCGGATATCTTCTGGTGTTAAAAATTCAAAGTAATCTTCTAATTGCATGATTGTTGTTCATTTTTCCTGTGAGTTTTGAGTGTATACTGAGTGTAACACATTCGCTACAAGCTAGAGTTGATACTATAATAGCATTAAACGAATTCAGGAAACATTACCATGAACAGGCAAAAAATACTCCTAGACCCGGTTTTACCGACAGAGGAAGAAACAAAAGCTATCAAATTGTTGGATAAAATGCTATGTTTCAAGACAGAAAATGGTGATTCTGAGACATCCAAAGTAAAACTTCTGGAAGTTGGCGGGGAAGCGATCGCACTTCCTGAATCACTCTATCAATTGTTGTGTCAAGCTGCACATTTAATGGCGGCTGGTAAAGCAGTGTCTTTAGTGCCAATTGAGCAAGATATGACTGTTGAAGAAGCTGCGAGTTTGCTGAATGTGTCGCCAGAATTTGTGGTCAAATTACTGGATGATGGGGAAATTGCCTATGGAAAAGTAGGAAACCAGCGGCGGATAAGTTTGGCAAGTGCGATCGCCTATAAACAGCAGCGTACTATTAAGCGCCGTGAAATTCTCAAGGAATTAGCTCAGTTTAGCCAAGAAGAGGAGTTGCATGAGACCAGAGTATACAGCTAGCAGGTTGATTCCTTATCCTGTTGTTTTGGATTCCTGCGTGATATTTCCTATGCACTTGCGCGATACGCTATTTCGTGCTGCGGAGATTGGGTTGTATGATTTATATTGGTCGCAAGAAATTTTAGACGGTGCAACTCGCAATCTTGTTAATACTGGAAGGATGAAAAGTGAAAGGGCTGCGCGTTTTGAGGCTGCACTTAAGGCAGCTTTTCCTAATGCAATGGTTGAAGTTCCAGAGAATTTGATTCAGCAGATGACTAACGATCCAGGGGATCGCCATGTGGCTGCGGCTGCGGTTGTTGCTAAAGCTGAAGTTATTGTTACATCCAACCTGAAAGATTTTCCACGAGAGTCTTTAAATCCTTGGGGAATTACGGCTTTGCACCCCGATGTTTTTCTGAATCGCCTTTATGAAGTTGCACCGGATTTGATGGCTAATGTAGTCAGCCAACAAGTTGAGGATTTGAAAAATCCACCCCTGACTGTTGATGAATTACTTGTCAGGTTGAGGGAAGAAGTTCCGGTTTTTGCCGATAAGATTCAACGCTATTATGAGAATATTTCGTAGGTTGTAGTTAAGGGCGATCGTTTTTGTGTGCAGACGCGCGATCGGCATTTCGTATATACTGAGTGTAGCAGGTCAGTTACTTTAACTCGCCCCAGTCCGGCAGGGAATTAATTCCCCTGGTCATTTTCGGGAATGCGTTACTTGGCTGATGTAGAACATTTCAACTTATTTAGAACTTGCGCGTCGAGACCAAAGAAACCGGGTTTTTCGCAGTTTTTACGGTTTTTAACGAAGTATTGTCGAAAAAAACCCGGTTTCTGACTCCCCATAAGTCCTATTATTATCGCTGTTGTTGTCTATCAAAATTTAATCGAGGATTCAGTACCGTGAACAATAATGGAAATTTCTTTAACGTCGCAAACCTGACTATCGGTGTACTAGGTTTGTTAGCGGCTGTTGGCGGTGCGGGAATTGCTATTTTTCAAGGTTGGCCGCCTCTGTTGGTTGGACAAAATGCTCGTTTTTCCTGCCAACTTCAGCCAGATATTCAGAGGGGAGGTGATGTTTGGACTGTCATGTACCGTCACGATAAAGGTCAACAAACTTGGCTGAAAATGGTCACAACTTTAGGCGGTGATTATACGCCTGTAAGACGCTGCCAAATCATTTCTGAAAGCTTGAACGATTATCGAAAAGATGGTTTAATTCGGTTAGCTTATAGAGAGGAGCCTAAGACGCCGAATCAATACGTGATTTGTGCTAAAACTAAGTTGAATAATAGCGACGAGGGTTGTCCGCTGTTGGTGACGTTGAAGCCCGGTAGCGATACGGAGGCTTATCAAGCAATGCGAGATATGACTGAAAATTTGTTGAATGGTGGTAATGCGGTTTATCAAAATAGCGATGGCAAGTTGGCAACTTCTAAGTTTTCTCCGTCTTCGCCAGAGATTGATTTAACTCCTTTTTTGGCAGAGGAGGATCGGATTGCTGGATCTAATTCTGCTAAGTGATATCAGGTGCTATTCCCAACTTTGTCATTGCGAACGAAGTGAAGCAATCGCAAGCCTCTGCGATTGCTTCACTTCGTTTCGCTCGCAATGACATACAATAATGAGGTTAATGGACATCAGATTAACCCTAGTACGAGGTATCGGAAACCCACACACCGCATGAATTCGTGTATTTTGTTTTCCTCACCATTTTTAATAAAAAATCGAAGCCTTTATAGGCTTCAATTATTTTTTAAAGTTTTTCTTCATCCACCCCAAACCAAAACCAAACTCCCCCATCTCCAACCTAAAATACTTCACCACCAACATCACACACAAATAAATCCCCCAAACTTTCAAAAAACCAAAATCCACCACTAACCACGACCAGAACACCCAAATAACAGAGATTATGATGTCTTTTAACGAATTTGCTTTAGGAATGGGTTGATTTTGCAAATCCGACTTATTTTCCTGTTTTTTATAATCTGCTTTAGGAGTCAGTTGATTTTCCCAAGACTGATTTGCCAGATAAGTTTGAATTGGAATTCCCCTCGCAACTTCATTTTTCAACAAACCGTGAACTGCAACCACTTTACCGCTAGCATCTAAAACAGGTGCACCACTTATGCCAAAAGAAACTACAGCTATATAGCTAATTCCATATCCCTCCGCCAAGAGAACATTAACATTCGATACTGAACCTTCCAAAAATTCCGGCGCTAAATCTTCATTTTTAACAACAGGAAAACCAGAAATATAGATTTTATCTCCTACTTTCAAATCGTTAGAATTACCAAAATTGACACTTGGATAAGGACAATTTTCCCCGGCAGACTTAAACGTCACCACGGCTAAATCGTAAGTAGGACTTGTTTGAATGCTGTCAGTTATATGACTTTGTTTATCCTGATAAGTTTGCAGTTTTAAACTATAGTCTTTAACCACATGACCGGCCGTGAGAACAGTGCAAACTCCCTTTTTTCCTGGTACAATAAACCCAGTACCGTGTCCGCCTTGATTTTCGTAGTAAATCAGCACGAGGCTCTTGTTAACTGTTTCCGCAATTTCTTGAGATGACTTCGGCTGTCCGCAGCTTGTTAAGGAGAGTCCGATGAGGGTGAAAATTAGCCAGCAAGAGCGCAATTTCATGAATTTTGCTGAGAGTTTTAGGGAATAAGGGAGTAAATGAATAATTTCTACAACAGTGATGTGTTGTTTTCTAGGTAGGAGATTAACATCAAAGTATACCATTATTTTGCGATCGTAGCTACGGGTAAGGAGATGGGAGCGATCGGAGGTGAGAAGTGAAGATTTAGGACTTACTGACTCCGATAAAGAAACCGGGTTTTTACCGATTTTCTGGACAGCAACGAAGTATTTTCGTAAAAACCCGGTTTCTGGCCCCCACGCGTAAGTCCTATATAATGTAGATAATATATTCCGGCATCGCACTTATGACTATACAAGAATTAGAAACTCAAGTCTCAACCTTAAATCTGGCTGATAAAGCTAAACTCATCAGCATCCTAACTCAAACCTTAACCAACGGTTCTCTAGGCATTAAAAAAACTCCCGGTGTATGCGGAGGCGATGCTTGTATCGGCAATACTCGCATACCAGTTTGGTCTCTGGTGTGCGATCGACGTTTAGGTGCTTCCGATGGTATCATCCTAGAATCATTTCCCGATCTAACCGCCGCTGACTTGGTAAATGCGTGGGCTTATGCTGATGCTTACCCAGACGAAATTGAACAAGCAATTAAAGAAAATGAGGAAGCTTAAAACATGACGCAAATTTGCTGTAACAAAACCTATGGACTCCGACAAAGAAACCGGGTTTTTTACAACAATACTTCGTTGCTACCGACAGATTAGGTAAAAAACCCGGTTTCTGGGCCCCATCCCAAAAACCCTATAATTAAATTCCCCATTGAACCCAATATTATGTAAAATCATTTGGGTGTCTGAGGATAAACTGTATGCGCTTGGTTAAATATATTGCGATCGCCATTATCAATGCTTTCGGTGTCGTCATCGGGATTATCTGGGTAGCAGTCCCCCAAACGCTGGCCCAATCTTCCCTCAACTACCAACTCCAAATCTCTCAGCGACAGCCAGACGCCGAATCTCCGCAATCGCTCCCCGAACTCTACAAATTGCGCGATCGCCTTAAACTAGAATTAGACCAACTTGCCAAAACACCCGATCGCACCTCGTTTTTCTCAGAACCCTGGAAACAAGATACCCAGCGCCAAAAATCAGAAAATATCGTACAGCAACTCGAAAATCTCAAAAGTCGCATTCAAATCGAAGAAACAGCCAAAAATACTTGGAATGACTCAGCTAAAATAGCCCGTGAAGCCGTCGTAATTGGACGCACCGCAAAAAGTTCTCCAGCTAGTTGGGAACAGTCACAACGCCTGTGGCAGTCCGCTATCAACACACTCCGCCAAATTCCGCACGGTTCTTTTTTGGCTAGTGGCGCGATCGACAAAACCATCGAATATCAAGGCAATCTAACAGTCGCTACCTATGAACTGCAAGTCGCACGAAATGTACAAAAATTTTTAGAAGAAGAACAACAGAAAAAAGAGTTAGAAAGACAAGCATTTGAGAAAAAAGAACAAGCCCGCAAAGAACTAGAAAGACAAGCATTTGATAAAAAAGAACTTGTTCGCAAAGAGTTAGAAAGACAAGAGTTTGAGAAAAACGAGATTGTCAGAAAAGAACGAGAACAACAAGAATTTGCCCGCCAAGAAATCGCCCGTAAGGAACGAGAACAACAAGAACTCGTCCGTCAAGAATTAGAGAAAGCAGAACGAGAAAAACAAGAACTCGCCCGCGCCGAATTAGAAAAGCAAGAACTCGCCCGCAAAGAATTGGAGAGACAAGCACTAGAGTTCAATCAACCAACAATTCAACCAACTATAAAACCAAATTCCATCCCATTTTTGCCAGCCACGTCCTCATCGAACTTCTTCTTTACCGGAGATACTAACAGAGACGGCGAAATCAATCAGCAAGACGAACCAGGCAAAGAACAATGGTCTTTGTCTAGCGGCGCGCTAGTTCTATTTAATGACAAATCGAGTGGCCCCAAAATACCAGTTTGGCAACAAACCAAAGTGAGCGCTCCCCGCCGCCCAGCAATGCTCTCTCAAGTTCATTTGAAGCTATCTGACAACTTCAAAAGCTCTCAAGTATTTATCACTGCCGATAGCCTTGCTAGCCCTCACATCAGCGTTTTTCAGAAGACTAGCAACGGCTGGCAAGCTGTAGATATATCTGGTACTAAACAGCTAGTTTTTAGCACTGATATTGTGTTAGGTGTAGAAGCAAAACAGTTTGCCGATCGCAATTGGAACGGTCTCATCAATCTCAAAGCAACTGCCATCAATAATGGTACAGAAATCGCCTCAAATACCATCCAAATGGGCGTTACACCTTGGATCATGCCGTCCAATAGCGCACCAGTTACAGAGGTTCAAGTCAGCGACAGAGGCTCGGCAAACAGCGAATTCATCTCGCAACTCAAACAAGCAGTAGAACCCACTGGTGCTCTAGTAAAAGTCATCCAGGGCGATCGGGCTTGGATGCAAGATGTCCAGAAAAACGGCTACGTTCAATTTCCCGAGAAATTAAAACTACGCAATTTTAATGTAGCTGTCAAAAGCAATAGCAATCCCACCAGTAATAACCCTGCTAAATCAAATTCAGAGCGGGATTTGAATGTGTTTAAAGTTGGCAAACCTCGCAACGAAGAATCGGCAAATCAGTGGGCTGATGGCTACGGCAATTTGCAAGTAACCCCGCCGATTCCCGCATACCCAATGGGTCGAGTTTATTACGGCAATCCGGGGAATTCTGGTTTTAATCCAGAAGTGCTGGACTTCATTCAAGCCCAGAGAATTCAAGGCCAACCAGTCGATATTGATACTTCTTGGCTGTTGACTCGCCAAGTCGATGAAATTATCAATTTTATTCCCAGTACAACTCCCGGAAAGTATATAATGGCGATCGCCAGTCCAGAAGCCGGAATCAAGCTATTGGAAGAATTGGCAGGAAGAGGTTACGGCGATGTGACGATCAATCGCGGTTTGAGCAATGAAATTACAGTCAGCGCTGCTTTGAAAAATCAAGCTTTAATTCAACATAATCTGAATTTGCAAAAGCAAAAACTAAATCCGATTATCGAGAAGTTAAAAAGAGAGTTTTCACTCACAGATGACCAAATAATTCAAGTTCCAGCCATGTTTGGCTACAGCGGTTATGCTTGGTGGCCAAATATGGTCAATTCCGTGCCAGTCAACGGCAAGTTGTTAGTTTCAAATCCGCGTGGAGCAATGATTGACGGTAAGGATTACACTCAGGAAAAATTGCGCGAATTACTTCTACCTTTTGGTGTCAATATTAGTTTCCTTGACGATAGATATTATCAAGAACTTAGGGGGAATGTGCAGTCGGCTACAAATACTGTTAGGAAGGGAGAAGATCGACCTTTTTGGCAGTCTTTACCTAATAATTAGTAATCGGGAATCGGGAATCGTGAATCAGGAATTTGTAGGGGCGGGTTCACCAACAATACTCGCCTGTAACCAACAATCTCCTAAACCCGCCCCCACCCAACCGTAAATCCCAAGATATCTCCTAAACTCGCCTCCGTATGCTAATATTTAGGGAAACTATGCTAGGAGTTTAAGAGATGGCTACCCTGCAAATAGAAAATATACCAGAGGAATTGTATACGAGGCTGCAAGAGTTAGCCGATGCTCAAAACCGCTCGGTTAGTGCATTTGCGATCGCCATTTTAGAAGCTGAGTTGTCAACAAAGATAAAACCCCTCTCAGGACAAAGTAAAAAGTCTGTAAGAGAATTATTGGCAGAAATCAGCCGTCGTCGCGAGTCTCGTCCCGCAAATATGGGAATGATATTAGATAGTACCGCTTTAATTAGAGAGGATCGTGACAGATGACAAATCCTATGAGGTGCGTAGTCGATGCTAGTGTGGGGATTAAGCAATTTATCCCCGATCCACTGTCATCTAAAGTCGTTCAATTATTTACCTATCTTGAAATTCCACAGACAGAAATATTTGTACCGGATCTGTTTTATATTGAGTGTGCAAATATTATCTGGAAGTATGTCCGTGCTGGACTTTATGCTGCTGCTGATGTCCCAACAGATTTAGCTAATCTTAAAGGTTTATCCTTGCGTGCAGTATCTACTGCTGAACTGATTTTAGATGCAACAAATATCGCCTTAAATTATGGAATCTCTGCTTATGATGGCAGTTACGTTGCTCTTTCCGAACAAGTTGGCGCGCCTTTGTTAACTCTAGATCAAAAGCTAGTCAGAGCTTTAGCAGACACATCTTATGATGTTCGATCGTTTAACGATTTCGATGTACCAACACTCTCTTATTCTTAGCTTTATCGGTAATTAATTCGCTTTTTTATTGTTACCAGTAAAAAGGTCGGTATCTTTTCAGTGCCGCCGATCGCACATATCGCGTAAAATGCTCAAAAGCAATCTTTATACTAGAGTTTTATCCCCATGAGTGACCAACCGGAAAATAATCAAATTTTGACTCAGCAACCGGAAACGATTGCCAGTGTCGATGCAGATTCCGAACTAGCAGAAACTCCGACTGAAATTGCCGTCAGAGAAGATACTTTAACTACAACTTCCGAACCAGCAGAAACTCCGACTGAAATTGCCGTCAGAGAAGATATTGTAACCACAACAAGCGAACCAGAAAATTTTCCAATAGCTGCCGAAATTCCAGCAGCAACTATTGATCATGAAAATTACCCAACTCAACTAAATCAGACAGCAATTCCCGAACATAAAAAAACTGGAGTTTGGCGAGTTCTAGCTGTTTTTTTCAGCGGAATGTTAGTCGGTTCTGTACTCAGCCTCGGCAGTTTAGTAGCCTGGAGAATGTATCAAGAAAGAGTCAATCTTCAAATTAAATTGCCCGCTGACGTACCACTTCCTGAAAGCCCTTCCCCCGTTGCAGCAGCGCCCGCTAGGAGGCTGCCGGCGATTCCCCCAGCACCCGGAACCGCACAGCAGCCTGTCTCAACCTCCCCCTCGCCCAATCCCACTCAAATACCCGCTCTGTCAGGCATTCCACAACTTCCGCCCGCGTCGCCCTTACCTTCTGCTGCTGCTTCTCCTACCCTCGAAACCGCCGTCACAGAGCGAGTTAGCTTTGAACCGGGCGCTACGGGAGTTACTCTCAGAAATAGTTTGCCAGACAACAAATCCAAGCGCTACGTACTCCTGTGCAATAGCGGCCAAAGCATGACAGTAAACGTTCCAGAAGGCACTGTTAGCGCCGCAATTATTGCTCCTAACGGCGAAAAAGTTGCTACTGCAAATAGCACCACTCCTTGGCAAGGTCAACTCCCCAGTAGCGGCGACTATACTATTGAAATTTCGGGCGACAATAAAGCCAACTACGGAGTTAAAATTGAAGTAAAATAGTAACTCAGTCCCTCGTTGTTATCAATTATTAATCACCAATGATCGCACAAATATCTCCAAGCATCTACGAAGCAAAGACTCAGGAAATTGCTAAAGAAATCCTTAAGGCAACTCAAGACAAAAAGCGCTCTTTTTTCGGTCAACTGCAAGACCAAATGCGCTGGGACGACAAACTGATGGATTGGGCGATGGCTAGCCCCGGATTGCGCGTGCAATTGTTTCGATTTATTGACTGTTTGCCGGCCCTCCGCAGCAAGCCGGAAATTGCCCGTCACCTGCAAGAATACCTGACTGCGGAAGAAGTAGAATTGCCGGAAGCATTGAAAAAACTGCTCAGTTTTACTAACGCTGATTCGATTCCCGGACAATTGGCTGCGACAACCGTTGCGCCGGCTGTGGAAACTTTGGCGCACAAGTATATTTCTGGGGAAAATATCAAGCAAGTAGTTAAAACTTTAGAACGACTTCGCAAGGATAAAATGGGTTTTACAGTTGACCTTTTGGGAGAGGCTGTGATTACTGAAACTGAGGCGCAAATTTATCTCGATCGCTATTTGGAACTAATGCAGGAATTGAGCATTGCTGCTAAAAATTGGTCTCAGGTAGATGCGATCGACAAAGCTGATGGTGAAACCTTACCGCGAGTGCAAGTATCTGTCAAGTTAACGGCGTTTTATTCTCAGTTTGATCCGCTGGATGCTAAAGGTAGCGAGGAGAAAGTCAGCGAGAGAATTCGCCTATTGCTGCGCCGCGCGAAGGAGTTGGGGGCGGCGGTTCACTTTGACATGGAACAGTACGCCTACAAGAGTTTAACTCTCAGCATTCTCAAAAAGTTATTGTTAGAAGAAGAGTTTCGCGATCGCACGGATGTCGGAATTACTATGCAAGCTTATTTGCGCGATAGCAAACAAGATTTGCAAGACATTATTGCCTGGGCGAAATTGCGCGGAAATCCGCTAACAGTGCGGTTGGTAAAAGGCGCTTACTGGGATCAGGAAACAATCAAAGCGATGCAGAAAGATTGGCCGCAGCCTGTCTACAACGACAAAGCAGCTACCGACGCTAACTTTGAAGAAATGACGCAGTTGCTGCTAGAAAATCACGAATATTTGTATGCAGCAATTGCCAGCCACAACGTCCGATCGCAAGCCAGGGCGATCGCCATTGCTGAGAGTCTCAATATACCACGCCGCCGCTTTGAAATGCAAGTGTTGTACGGCATGGGCGACAAATTTGCTAAGCTTTTGGTCGATCGAGGTTATCGCGTCCGAGTCTACTGTCCCTACGGCGACTTGCTCCCAGGTATGGCCTATTTGATCCGCCGATTGCTGGAAAATACCGCCAACAGTTCCTTCATTCGGCAAAGTTCTGAAGAAATGCCGATCGAACAATTGTTAGCCGCACCAGTGGCCAATGGCAATGACCAGCTAGTTTACACCAAAGTATTTCCGAATGTTCCCGATACAGACTACGCCAATACCGAACTCCGCAAACAAGCAGAAACAGCCATCAAATCAGTGCGGGGAATTTTAGGACAAACCTATTTACCCTTAATTAACGGTGAATACCAAAACACCGAAGCAAGCGTCAATTCCCTCAATCCTTCCAACCCCACAGAAGTAGTTGGCAAAATCGGATTGCTTTCCGAAGAGCAAGCCAAACAAGCCCTGCAAGCAGCCAAAGATGCCTCTCTCGGTTGGCGGAAAACCCCCGTCAGACAGCGGGCTGGCGTGTTACGAAAAGCCGCCGAATTGATGGAACAAAGACGGCACGAATTGTCAGCTTGGATGGTTTTTGAAGTTGGCAAACCAGTCAGAGAATGCGATGCCGAAGTTTCCGAAGCTATCGATTTTTGCCGCTACTACGCCGACGAAATGGAACGGCTGGAACAAGGGCAAAATTACGACATCCCGGGAGAAACAAACCGCTACAGCTATCAGCCGCGCGGCATTTCTTTGATTATTTCGCCTTGGAATTTCCCCCTCGCAATTCCCGTGGGAATGACAGTTGCATCTTTAGTTGCCGGGAATTGTACTTTACTCAAGCCTGCGGAATTCTCCTCAGTAATTGCTGCCAAGATTACAGAAATTTTGGTCGATGCCGGCATTCCAAAAGGCGTATTTCAATACGTGCCGTGCAAAGGTTCAACCGTGGGCGCTTACATGGTAAAACATCCCGATGTCCACATGATTACTTTCACCGGTTCTCAAGAAGTTGGTTGCAAAATTTACGCCGATGCTGCAATTTTGCAACCAGGACAAAAACACCTGAAACGAGTGATTGCGGAAATGGGCGGCAAGAATGGGATTATTGTCGATGAAAGTGCGGATTTAGACCAAGCTGTGGCGGGCGTTGTTTATTCGGCGTTTGGATATAGCGGGCAAAAATGTTCTGCTTGTTCGCGAGTGATTGTGGTTGAATCGGTGTATGATGTTTTTGTGGAAAGATTGGTAGAAGCCACGCGATCGCTCAACGTCGGCCAAGCCGAAAATCCCGGCACTCAAGTCGGCCCAGTCATCGACGCCAGCGCCCGATCGCGCATCCGTGAATACATCGAAAAAGGTCGCGCCGAAGCTAAAATTGTTTTGGAAATGTCGGCACCAGAAACTGGCTATTTTGTCGGCCCAGTGATTGTCACGGAAGTCTCGCCGACAGCAACTCTCGCCCAAGAAGAAATTTTTGGCCCAGTTTTGTCGGTAATTCGGGCAAAGAATTTTAATGAGGCGATCGCGATTGCTAACGATACGAATTTTGCCTTAACCGGTGGATTGTATTCTCGCACGCCTTCGCACATCGATCGGGCAAAAGCCGATTTTGAAGTCGGAAACCTGTACATCAATCGCGGAATCACCGGCGCTGTGGTATCCCGCCAACCTTTCGGAGGATTCAAGCTTTCGGGAGTTGGTTCCAAAGCTGGCGGCCCGGATTATTTGCTGCAATTCCTCGAACCCCGCACCATAACCGAAAATATTCAGCGGCAGGGTTTTGCGCCGATTGAAGGAGTGGATGATTAATCTCAAATTCGTTTGATTAAGATTTGATACCCGACTTCTTTAAGAAGTCGGGTATATGCTATCTTGGTTCACAGAAGTCGGGGCTCGGCTATTCTGTTGTTCTAATTGAATTACTTAAAATGGAATATAGAAAAAATGGTAGCCGCCTAAATTCTCACAATCCGCCCCTTGACAAGTGGGTGAGAGTTTTAATGATAGTTATATTAGTCGTGGGTATATTTTTTCGTTTCGCCAATCTCGAAAAAAAAGTTTACTGGCTAGACGAAGGTTACACTTCTCTGCGGATTTCCGGTTATACAGAATCGGAATTTATTCAAGAGTTTGGTGAGGGTCAAATCAAGGAAATAAAAAGTCTACAAAAGTATCAGCGGATAAATGCAGAGAAAAGCGTTTTTGACACCGTAAAAGGATTGGCATTAGAAGAATCTCAACTTACTCCCCTGTACTTTGTAGCAGTGAGATTTTGGGTGCAACTGTTTGGAGATTCAATCGCAGTAACTAGAAGTTTGTCGGCGGTTTTTAGCGTGCTGGCATTACCTTGTATGTATTGGCTATGCTTAGAATTATTTGAGTCATCGGTGACAGCTTGGTTAGGAGTTGCCATACTAGCTGTATCGCCTTTTCAGGTAGTTTATGCTCAGGAAGCTCGACCTTACAGTTTGTTTGTCATGTTAATTTTACTGTCAAGCGCGGTCTTGCTACGAGGAATGCGCCTAAAAACTAATAGTAGTTGGGCAATTTATGCTGTAACATTAGTAGTTGGATTTTATTCTCACCTCTTATTTGGAATAGTTGCAGTAGGACATGGAATCTATGTATTAATTATCGAAAAATTCCGGTTTAACAAGGCGGTAATTGGCTATTTGCTAGCATCAATAGCAGGATTGATTGCTCTGTCTCCTTGGATTATAGCTATGATAAAAAATTCGGGCAATGCCACTGATAAAACATCCTGGCTGTCTCTGAGAAGACCTGTTTCAGAATTGATGAAAAGTTGGGTATTGAACATTAGCAATCAATTTTTTGATGTGGGATTTTACTGGGATTTGCCACGACCCTATTTGATATCTACTCTGCCAGTTATTTTAATGATTTTAATAATGGTCGGCTATTCTTTTTATTTACTTGTAAGTAAAACACAAATGCGAGTTTGGTTGTTTGTTGTGACCTTAACGTTCGTGATAGTAGGAATTTTATTACCAGCGGACTTAATTAGGGGAGGGATTCGATCTGTCAACACTCGTTACATGATTCCCTGTTATTTAGGAATCCAGATATCTGTTGCTTATCTTTTTACTCAAGTTCAAGTTACAATCCAATTACAAAAGCTGTGGAGAGTAGCTCTAGTTGTTCTGCTCTCAATGGGAATTGCGTCTTGCTGCCTCTATGTGTCAGCCGATAATTGGTGGAATAAATCCGGCTCTCTTCTTAACGTTTCGATCGCCCGTACAGTCAACTCAGCTTCTAAGCCATTAATCATAACAGACTTTTCAAAGTATATTGTATGGGATATCGGCAATTTACTCGGTATGAGTCACCAAATCGATCCCAACACTAAATTATTACTAATGTCACCTAAAAATGTTGAAATTCCTGAAAATTTTAACGAAATATTTTTGTACAGTATTTCCCCAGAATTAAAGACACAAATTGCCAAAAGTAATCGATATAAAATTCAAACAATTTATTCTGAAAATGACGAAATACTTCTAGGAAAAATAGTCAATAAATGATGTTTTTATAGCAACCGTAGGTGAGTTTGTTTAAAATGGAATTCCAGAAAAACCGCGATCGACTAAATTATCACATCCCTTCACTCGAAAAGTGGCTGCGATTTTTAGTTATATTTGTATTAGTCCTAGGCATATTTTTTCGGTTCGCAAATCTCGATCGCAAATTCTACTGGATCGACGAAACTTATACCTCTCTGAGAGTTTCTGGCTACACCGAAGCCGAAATGCTCAAACAAATTACTTACCAGCAAGTAACGTTACCCTCAGATTTACAAAAATATCAGCAGATCAATTCCGAAAAAACTTTAACTGACACCCTACGTTCTTTAGCAAAAGAAGACCCCCAGCACCCGCCAATGTATTACATACTAGCGCGATATTGGGGGCAATGGTTCGGTAGTTCTGTGACAGCAATGAGAAGTTTGGCTGCTGTGATTAGCTTGCTAGTATTTCCCGCCATTTATTGGCTGGCTTGGGAGTTATTTGAATCCTCTGCTGTGGCGTGGATGGCGATCGCACTTTTTGCCATTTCTCCCTACCACATCCTGTTCGCCCAAGAAGCGAGACAGTACAGTTTGTGGACTCTTACTACTATTTTATCAACAGCCGCCCTGCTGCGGGCAACGCGCGCTACCGACGAAAATCAAAACCCAATTAGGCTAGTTTATCACTGGACAATTTATGCACTCATGACCGCAATGGGATTTTACACCCACTTGTTATTTGTCTGCGTCGCCGCCGCCCACGCAATTTACATCACCATCATGGCTAACTGGCGCAACATTAAAACATTTATTCCGTATTATGCGGCAGCTTTAGTAGCATTTATCTTCGCGATTCCTTCTCTAGTTAATGCTGTAGAAAACTTCGATCAAATTAGAAGTACAACAGTATGGGCCCAACAAACAAATTTCTTAAGATTAGTTACCAGGTGGGTGGGTTCCGTCACCATTGCATTTTTTGATATCGGCATTGATGGCACTGCCAATTTCACACAATTAGCGTTTCTAATTCCCGTGAGTCTAATCATTCTGGCTTTAGTTGGATACGCAATTTATTTTCTGTGCAAGCAAGCACCAACAGGAGCGTGGTTGTTGATATTGTTACTGATTGCCACAACTGCTTTGTTTTTAGCAGTACCTGATATATTTCAAGGTGGCAGGCGATCGGCAAATCCGCGATATTTAGTTCCTTGTTATGTGGGAATTCAGCTAGCAGTTGCTTACCTACTGTCTACCAAAATTACCACCAATCTGGATAATTTCAAGCAGCAAAGATGGTGGAAGATAGCTACAATAGCATTGTTTTCGGCTGGCATTATATCCGCTGGAGTTAGTTCTGGGGCCGATAGTTGGTGGAATAAAGGCAGCGGTTGGTTACGCGCTGATTTGGAAGTTATCAGAATAGTTAATGCAGCTAAAAATCCATTGATCGTCAGCGATACGAATATTGCATACATCATGCCTTTAAGTTATCGGCTACAACCAAAAGTTAAACTGCTAATCGAACCCCGATGTTACACTTCTTGCTACAAAAATCGAGAATTGCTACGGAAAAAACCACAAGCCCCGAAAATTCCTAGCGGTTTCAGTGAGTTGTTTTTATATAGACCGTCCTCAGCTTTGCGATCGGCAATTCAACAGCAAAACTATCAAATATATCCGGCTGACGCTAATGTTGAGCTCAATCTCTGGAAAATTAGCAAAAAATAATCTGAAAGCGTTAAGACAAAAAATGTCTTGTTAACCCCAGCATACTGATTAAAGATGAGGTTTTTGACAGTATGCTGTTACGCATTTAAACCACTAACTATCCAGGTAGGGTGCGTCAGCCATAACATTTACCATACATGGGAAACGCTTTAAAACTGACGCACCCTACAAGGGTTTTTTAAATGCCGAACAGCTTATGTCGGAAGTAGAGTTCAATAGGGATGCTTTTTGGGGTAATCTGGAAGTTAAGAATCAAAACATAACATCAAGAATCAAAAATGACAGCCACTGAAACCTCCAATATTCGCAAACTGCTGTGCGATCCAGATTTAGGGCTAATCCCTCATCTAGAAAAGTCCCTGAAAGACTTGCATTCATCTGCGATCGCCGCTGGAGAGAAATTCAAGGTAGAACCTTATGATATAGAACTCACAAACTGTCACACGCAGAAGCATCCCAACGATCAAAAACCCCTTGTCACCCAGTCAGTGTTAATCAAAATTCCTCTAACTGGGAAAGTTCAAGACAAGATGGAATTATATCTGATCGCAACTGAGTTGCAGAACCAAATCGACTTCAAAATTATCGACTGGAGTGCCTTAGAACGCCGCCAATACGATATTCACGGCATTCCTTTAAAGCAGCCTATTACCAAAATAGACGGCGAGATGAATTATAACTTAGTATTCGATCGACCAAACTACTGCTGCATTACCTTGTGCCGCCAATTTGACGTAACTTACGCCGCCAATTTTTAATTTTGCTTGTAGGGGCGGGTTTCACCAACAATATTTAGGTTCATTAACAATCTATAAAACCCGCCCCTATCCCACGGTAAACCCCTTGTAGATTTTTCGCATTCAATACAAATCAATGTCGATCTAGATTGTTAATTGTGTGGGGGCGGGTTTATGTAGATTGTTAGTAGGAATTCGATATTGTTGGTGAAACCCGCCCCTAGGAAATTTGGTAACAGTATGGCAAGCCCATTACCAATTCCCCAATTAATTCAAACCGCTCGATTGGCAGTTTCCACCAGAATCCTCTTAATTTGGGCAGGAGTCAGATTCGGATTAGCCTGAAACATCAAAGCTATCACCCCAGCTACGTGCGGCACTGCCATAGAAGTACCGGCAAAATATCTATAGGGAATTCCTGGTTGAGAAAGCGGTACAGTAGAATAAATGTCACCAGAATCAGCTCTACCGCCGTTGCCGCCCGGAGCAACAAAATAACTTAGCACCTGTGCTCCCGCGCGGTTAGAAAAGTCGGAAAACAAGCCATTTCGGCTAACAGCACCGACAGCAATTCCGACCTCATTAGCAAACCTAGCCGGATAATCTACTTGTGGGCTAGCATCATTTCCGGCGGCCGAAACTACGATCGCACCTTTAGCTTCAGCAGCTCGAATTACATTCAATTCGTCATTGTTCAACTGTTGACCACCTAAACTGACATTAATCACCCTCGCGCCATTTGCTGCCGCATAATCGATCGCACTAATTTCATCCCTAATTTTCCCTACCCCGGTGCGATTGAGTATTTTTAAAGGCATAATTTTCGCAGTTGGAGCGGTTCCAGTAATCCCAACTCCATCCCTTTTCGCAGCAACTAAACCCGAGATATGAGTGCCGTGATTGTTATCATCCATCGGGTCATTATCGTTGTTAACAAAATCCCATCCCCGGAAATCGTCCACAAAGCCATTGCCATCATCATCAACCCCATTGCTAGCTTTATTACGACCGGCTCCATCAACGCCAGTTTCCCCCGCATTGCTCCAAATATTTCCGAGCAAATCTGGGTGATTGTAGTCAATGCCGCTATCGATAACTGCTACCACAAGGCCGTCTCCAGTCAATCCCTTCGCCCAAACTTCTGGAGCTTTAATTAAATCTCTACCCCAATCGTCGCCGCCCAAATCTGGAACATCAGGAAAAGTTGGACTACCTTGAGCAGCAGCCACTGCTGCCGCTGCATTCACCAAACCGAACCCAAAACGTGTGTCAAAACCTGGTAAGTTACTGGGATTGTTAGGAGAAATAGTGGCAGGAGTTGCAGACAGATTCAGGGTAAAGTTGGTACTGCCTTGGAATTGATAAACTCGGACATAGTAAGTTCCTGCTGTCAAACCGTTGATGTCGATCGACTCCGGCGATAAACCCGATTCTTGAGAAGCAGCAATAATATCGGTAAAATCAATAGAATTGTCGCCGTTAATATCTTTAATTAGAGCAACGTCAACATCTGTCGTCAAACCGCTGACAGCTAATTTAAAGTCGCTATTTGCAGGTAAAGTAAAGCGGTAGAGGTCGTCTGGGCGGGCGTTGCTAACCGAGTCTGCGATCGTTTGTGTACCACTCAAAACCCCTAAATCGCGAGCTTGGCTTAGTTGGTTGCCCAATAGGGCACTTGCAGAGATGAATCTATCGGCGAGGTTTTGTGGAGATATGTTAGCTACTACGCCTAAAATTGCACCCGATTGGCGAATTTTAATTACTGTGTTGGAAATACCAGGGGCGATCGCAATTTGTTCGAGAATCAAGTCAGCTTCGGTCAGATTGTCAGTCAGCCCGATCGAGTCCACAAAACTGTTAAAGTCAGTAATCAGGTCTGCGGCCGCCGGATCGGAGACGGCGGAGTCGCTGCGGAGGACAAAAGTATCTGAACCCAAACCCCCTGTCAGCGTATCTTTGCCCGCATCGCCCACCAAAACGTCGCTACCGCCACCACCGTTGAGTACATCATCTCCCCTACCTCCCTGCAAGGTATCGCTGCCAGAATCGCCAAACAGGATGTCGTTACCAGCACCGCCGTTGAGCAAATCGTTGCCAACACCGCCAAACAGCGTATCGGAATTGCCGCCACCAAGCAGGCGATCGTTACCATCATCACCGTTAATGCGATCGGCATCCGAGGAACCGAGAATAAAATCGTTACCTCCGAGGGCAAAAAGTCCGTTAGGATAAGGAGTCAAAAAGCCCGGAGTCAATACAAAACTATTGGGGCTATCATCTAAAAGATAGGAACGACCGTCAGGGCTCGGGCCAACCATAAAAATTTACTCCTTATAAGTGCGATCGATCTAAATTTTAAAGTTTAAATACGAAATTGTGGTTAAGAAAGCAGTAATTCCAAATTCAAAAATCCGGGTTAAAAAATGGGCAAACAAGACTTGCATCGAATTCAGAATTTTTTCAAGCTGGCGAAATCGCGTCTCCAGCCTTATTTGCGCTATTTGATTCTGGGCGGAACGTTTTTATTTATTGCCCAAGCTTTTATCATTCACTGGCGAGAAGTCGCGAATATCCAAATTCGAGCCGAAAGTTTTCCATTGCTGGCGATCGCCCTTGGCGTCACTTTATTTTCGCTAATTTTTGTCGGCTGGGTGTGGATGCTGATTTTGCGAGAATTCCATCAACGTGTAAATGCCGCGTGGGCGATTCAAGTTTTTCTCAAAACTAATATTGCCAAGTATTTACCGGGGAATATTTGGCATTTTTGGGGTCGAATCTTGGAAGCCCAAAAAGCGGGTCTTTCGCCGAAAGTTGCTACTCTCAGCGTGTTGTTAGAACCGCTGTTGATGGCTTCGGCAGGCGTTTTGATTGGCTTGGTGTGTTTTGATAAATTTAATTGGTTTTTGCGGCTTGTGGGTTGTGCTGCTATTTTGACGGCGATTCATCCCCGGATTTTAAATCCGATCGTCCTATTTGTAGAAAAGTTGAAGTTAGAGAAGAAGGGGGAAAGTACAAAGACTGAGGAGGTTTCGGGCTATCGACACATTTCGCGTTTAGAGTCTAGCTCCAATCTAACAAAAAAAACATCTAGTGTCAAGTCCCGCCACAAAATTAATTTACCAATTAAACGCTATCCTTTAGTGCCGTTAATCGGACAAATGTGTTTTATTGGATTGCGGGGGAGCGGGTTTTTGCTAACTGTAATCGCTTTAACTCCGGTGAACTTTAACGATATGCCGAATTTATTCGGTGCTTTTTGTTTTGCATTTGTCGTTGGTTTAGTCGTACCGGGTGCGCCGGGGGGAATGGGAGTATTTGAAGCAACGGCGATCGCCCTGCTGTCCGATCGCTATTCTACGGGTATAATTCTGAGTGCGGTAGCTTTGTATCGGATTATCAGTATTTTGGCGGATGTTTTGGGTGCTGCGTTGGCAAAGATCGATCGGAGGCGCGATCGATTTATGTAGGGACACGGCAATGCCGTCTCCTAATTTATTAGGCTATAATCAAACAAGATTGTACCATCTCTTTCCTTTTCAACTTAACTATTGAGCGATTTTAGTTTGGGATATCATGATGCTATCAATAATTTATCCTCATATCGAGAAAGTAGCGGGTCAACCCGCACGGTTGCAGCGGATACCCCGCGTGCGAGTTGCTCACATTGTGATGGATTATCTAGCCTACGGTTGGTCAGTGGAAGAAATGTGCCGCCAGCATCCTTATTTGATGCAGTCGGAGGCTCATGCAGCAATGGGTTATTACTTCGACTTTCAAGCTGAAATTGAGCAGGAGATTCGTGCAGAATGGGAGCAGGTACAACAGGAAAAATCTCTGCTTTCGCCTTCACCATTTTTCGTGAAAATGCGAGCTAAGGGGTTGTAAGTGGCAATTTCTCTATACATGGACGTTCATATTCCGCAAGCAATTACCGAGCAGTTGCGTCGTCGTGGTGTGGATGTTTTGACTGCGATGGAAGATGATGCGACAGAATTGCCAGATGACAAACTTTTGGAACGTGCCACTCAGTTAGGAAGAGTATTGTTTACTCATGATATCCTTTTTAAGGCAATGGCTCAAGACTGGCAGCGTCAGGAAAAACAGTTTGCTGGTTTGATATTTGGACATCAGCTAGGCGGTACAATCGGACAGTTTGTTAAGGATTTGGAACTGATTACTTTAGCTTCGGAATCTGATGAATGGATGAATGCTGTTGAGTATATTCCTTTTTAGTCAGTTTTACTCTCGATCGCGCGATCGGCTTTACTTGTTAACAGTCTGATTGGCGAACTTCTGAAGAATTCGCTGACTGGTGTGTGCCGAAAAACTAACCAGTTTGTTGACAAGAGCTACGGGGAAAATAGCTGAATCATACATATCGCAGGAAGTAGGGTGCCACGGCTCGCATTATTTTCGTGACAAACTAACTATCTGACAACTGACGCACCCTACCACTGGAGTTTGGCCGCAGTGGATGTATTCGTAGAGAATGTGTTCGATACCGACGCGGGTTCCTTTGATGCGGATATCTTCTGATGTTAAAAATTCAAAGTAATCTTCTAATTGCATGATTGTTTATCATTGTTCCTGTGACTTTTGGGCGTATAATGAGTTTAGCACATCAGCTACTTCGGCAGAGGCGCGAAAACCAAACTAAACCAGGAAACTGATTCAATGCCGTCTATATCTTTTGATGCTTACCTCAAGTCGATTCAAAATAACCTGCAAAAAGGCAGTGAGCGCAGCCATTATCCAGCGTTGAAAGATTTGCTGGATGACTCAGACAAGGGCATTGATGCCGTCATTGAAGAAAAAGGCAATAAGGCAGGGATTCCAGACTTTACCGTGAGGCGGCGGGAACTACTGGTGGGTTATGTAGAAGCCAAAGACGTTGGGCTAGACCTGGATCAAATTGAAAAAACTGAGCAATTGCAGCGGTATCTAGAAGCGTTTCCGAATCTAGTATTGACTAATTATTTAGAATTTCGTTGGTATGTGAATGGGAAGCGCAGGCAGAAGGAAATTTTAGCAGATCGTAGTGAGAATAAGCTGCAAGTAAGGGCTACAGAAAAGATTGCGGCTCTGCTAGATCAGTTTATCAACTATACAGGCGAGATTATCAGCAGTCCTGAAGACCTGGCGCGACAGATGGCGAGGTTGACGAAGGCAATTCGGTTAGCAACAACAACTGCGCTGGAGGGAGAAAGGAAAGACGGCGAATTGCATCAACTGAAACAGGGCTTTAGTGAGGTGTTGTTGCCCGATTTGAATGATGCTGATTTTGCTGATATGTATGCTCAGACCATTTCTTATGGGTTATTTGCGGCAAGAGTCGGTCATGCTCAAAATCCAGGGGGTGAACCGTTTACTCGGCGCACGGCGGGCACGTATATTCCGGCAACAAACCCATTTTTGAAGCGATTGTTTAATACGATCGTCGAAACGGATGCAGTCAGTCAGATCGATTGGGCGATCGACGATTTGGTGCAATTGCTGTCTCAAGTTGATATGGGCAGCATTCTCGAAAACTTTGGGCAGCGTACTCGGCAAGAAGACCCGGTGGTGCATTTTTATGAAACGTTTTTGGCGGCGTACAATGCAGCCCTGCGAAAGAGTCGAGGGGTTTATTACACACCGGAACCTGTGGTGTCATTTATTGTGCGATCGGTTGATGCGATTCTCAAAGACCGCTTCGATTTGCCATTGGGATTAGCTGATAATGCCAAAGATCCAGTAACACAAAAGCCGAAAGTGCAAATTCTCGACCCTGCAACGGGTACGGGTACGTTTTTGTATGAAGTGGTGAAGCAAATTTATCGCAATCTAGAAGAAATTGGCATGGCGAATCAGTGGGATAGCTATGTGCGAGATAATTTGCTGAATCGGTTGTTTGGATTTGAGTTATTGATGGCTCCCTATGCGATCGCTCACCTTAAACTCGGTCTACAACTTCAGGAACTTGGTTACAAATTTAAGGGCAAACAACGATTAGGAATTTACCTCACGAATACGCTAGATGAGGCTCTGAAAAAATCAGAGATTTTGTTTGGTCAGTTTGTCGCACAGGAAGCAAACGAAGCTTCGACGGTAAAACGAGATACACCTGTGATGGTTATAGTTGGTAATCCTCCCTATTCAAACTTTGGAAATATGAATAAGGGAAAATGGATTTTGAATTTGCTTGATGATTATAAGAAAAATCTGAATGAGAAGAAGCTAAACCTTGATGATGACTTTATCAAATTTATACGATTTGGGCAATGGCGTATCGAGCAAACAGGTCAGGGGATTCTTGCATTTATCACTAATAATACATATGTTGATGGCATTACTCATCGTCAAATGCGTCAGTCACTTCTAGGAACTTTTACTGATATTTATATTCTCAATCTACATGGAAACAGTAAAAAACAAGAAGTATGTCCTGACGGCTCCAAGGATGAAAATGTTTTCGACATACAACAAGGAGTAGCCATTGCAATACTTGTGAAAAATTCCGAAGTAAAATCTACTGCAAATGTTTATTATTCGGAAATTTTTGGGCTAAGAGAAAACAAGTATTCACAGTTATCTCAAATGGATATTACGTCTATAAAATGGACTAATTTAAAGCCAAAATCAGAGTATTTTTTCTTTGTCCCTAAAAGCTTTGATCGAGAAACCGAGTATTCATCTGGATTAAAACTAAATGAGATTTTCTGTCTTGGTAAGAATGGACTAAAGACAGATAGAGATGAATTATTTTTTGACCTTGATCATGAAGCACTTGAAAAACGAATGCAAGTCTTTTATTCGGATGAAGGTACAGATATTACATTCAGCAAAACATACCGAGTTGAAGATTCATCAAGCTATGATTTGCTATCTCGAAGGGAAAAAACATCATTTCAGTCCGAAAATATACATAAATGTCTTTACCGACCATTTGATCTACGCTGGATCTACTATTCCCCAAGTTTAACTAGCCGTCCTGCTTGGAAAATCATGCGCCATATGCTAGCAGGAGAAAATCTAGGATTAATTTGTCTACGGCAAACGAGAAGAGAGGAAACAGGAACGTTTTTGGTATGCAAAGGATTAGCGAATAAAGATGCTGTGTCACTTTTTGATATTGCCACTATTTTTCCTATTTATATTTATCCTGATGTTGATGGTGGACAAGGAAGTTTATTAGTTGATCGTACCGCTAACTTTTCATCAGAGTTCCTTGGCGCAATTCGTGATAAACTTGGCTACGTCCCCACACCAGAAGCCATCTTTTACTACATCTACGCCATCTTCCATAGCCCTACCTATCGCCAACGCTACGCCGAATTTCTGAAAATCGACTTTCCCCGTGTGCCGTTGACCAGCAACGACCAGCTCTTCAAAGACTTGGGTGCAAAAGGTCAGGCATTGGTAGACTTGCACCTGATGAAATCGAAAAAGCTTAATAAGCTGATTACTAAAATGAATGGCGATGGTGACAATGCCGTTACCGAAGTTACCTATAAACCCGCAGAACAACGAGTTTATATTAACAAAACCCGCTATTTTGAAGGCATCGCCCCCGAAGTTTGGGAGTTTAAAATTGGCGGTTATCAGGTGTTGGACAAATGGCTCAAAGACCGTAAAAAAGCCAAACGCACTTTATCCTTTGATGATGTACTGCATTATCAAAAGGTGGTGGTTGCGCTCAAAGAAACCATGCAACTGATGGTAGAAATCGATCTACTGATTCCTGGCTTCCCCATAGAGTAAAGTTTATGACTTATGCACTCCGACAAAGAAACCGGGTTTTTATCGAATCTCTGAACAGCAACCAAGTATTTTCGTAAAAAACCCGGTTTCTGACCTGGTGTGCGATGATCAGAAATCAACCCATTTACACTTACAACACTCAACTCATCCAATCAGTCGTTGTCGAAATTCCTTAACTGCTGCGAGGGAATTGGGATATCGGACATATTCCGCCAGCAAGTCTATATCTAAATCAGGGAGAATTTCGCTGCGACTGATTTGCTCATAACCGCAGGTTTGGACAAATTGAACTGGAATTTCTTCTCGTAGGTAGTAGAGGCTAAAACTTTCATTTTGCCAAAACCAAACCTCTTTAACATTTAACCTTCTGTAAACTTCCAATTTATTCAGGCCACCACTGGTAACAACAACCTCAATTGCCAAATCGGGAAATTCTTTGTCTGTACCAATGCAGTAAGCTTCATCGGGTTCCGTCCCGCCTCTTTTTTCCTCTTGCCGCAGGGTTGTAGAACCAAAGGGAAAATAGTCGATATCTGCTTCTAAAAAGTAGATTTCTAAAAGGTCTCCAATGCGCGTTTTTCTGATTTCATGGCGACGGGAAGGCGAGATAATTTCTAAGACTCCATCTAAATAAGTGACTCGATATGCCGAACTATCCCCATTTCTGGTGAGTAAGGTTTCATATTGCTCCCAGTTAACGCGATCGGTAATATAGCGGCATTCGGAATCTTGGCGTTGGAGTGCTTGTAGGTCAAGTAGAGCATTGAGATCGCTTGTCAACATAGTATTACCTCCTTTAGGTTGTCTTGCACTTCGACTACGCTCAGTGACCAGTAGATACTGTAGGGTGCGTCGCCATCAACAATCTGTAATTATCATCGAAAATCTGGGAGCGACGCACCCTACTTACTTATTATATCGATCGCGCTTTCTGAAAAATCTTGTTAAAAAAATTCGCCTTTAAAAAGAAGAATTACCTATTGACTTGGCTGGATTTTTTGTGGTATATTTTAGATAATGGGAGTGGGAACATCAATTTTAATTTTGTCACCACTCCCATTATCTAATGATACTTTATTGAATGCTAAAAGTCAAGCTTTTAGGCCGAAAAAAAAGGCGTTTTTTTTTACTTCATTCAATTAAAATTAATCGGCGTTCATTATTAATTCTCCCTTGCCTTCAATTACTTCGCCAATTTCAAAAGCAGCAATTCCCTGAGATTCAAACCATTTAACAGTCTGTTCTACTTCCCTGCGATCGACCAACAGTACAAATCCAATCCCCATATTAAAAGTATTGAACATATCTGCGGCGGCGACTTGGCCGGCTTGGGCAATCCAGTCAAAGATTGGCAAACTCGGCCAGCTATTGCTGTTAATTTTCACAGATTGATTTGCTGCCAAACAGCGAGGCAAATTTTCCGGCAAACCGCCGCCGGTAATGTGAGCCATACCGTGAATTTCTAAACCGCTCTTAATTGCTTCGAGGACTGGCTTCACATAAATTGTTGTAGGAGTCAATAGAACTTCGCCCAAACTTTTGCCGCCTAATTGTTCGGGTTGAGAATGCCAATCAAAACCGAGATCGCCTGCAATCTTTCTGACCAAACTAAAACCGTTGCTGTGGACGCCCGAACTAGCTAGCCCGATCGCAATATCTCCGACTTGAACCCGCGAACCGTCTAACAATTTGCTCTTTTCGACAATTCCCACGCAAAAACCAGCCAAATCGTACTCTCCGGCTTGGTAAAAACCGGGCATCTCCGCAGTTTCCCCGCCCAACAAAGCACAGCCAGCTTGTTTGCAACCATCCACAATGCCAGCAACCACCGCAGCTAATTGTTCGGGATTTAACTTTCCCGTCGCTAAATAATCGAGGAAAAATAGCGGTTCCGCCCCGGATGTCAGCACGTCGTTGACGCACATTGCTACCAAGTCGATACCTACCGTGTCGTGTCGATCGAGCTCGTGGGCCAATTTCAACTTAGTCCCAACCCCATCAGTGCCCGAAACCATGATTGGTTCTTTTAAACCCTCTGGGACGCTGAAAAACCCGCTAAATCCGCCGAATCCGCCCAAAACGCCCGATCGATGGGTGCTTTTGACCATACTGCCGATGCGATCGACAAAAGCTCTGCCCGCCTCAACATCTACACCTGCTTCTCGATAATCCATAAGTCCGCCAAATCGATTTCTAATTTTTAGTGTATGCCCTTGACAGTTGACAAACAGCTTTTTTTAGACTAGCGATTCGACACTCACAAAATAGAATAATTTTTTGTAAATTTTTGTAAACTTTTCTGGAATCACAAAAACGGCTGTAAGCACTGAAATCAAAGCATTTTAGGATGCACAGTTTTGAGAAGATTTGATGAAGATGTGGTGAAATTAGCGATCGTAGCGATCCCCAACCGCAAAAGTTTGTGGTAGTCTATGGCAGTTCGTGAACAACACACAAATTGCGAATCGAGCATGAGTTGTCAAATATCAGGGAAGCTTCCACCAATTTTTTTGGGGCTGAAGCATTAAAGCAAAAACGCACCCGGATACTTTGCTTTGACTGGCGGGGGAATGGCGAAGGGCAAGAAGAGAGAAATCCTTGAAACCCTAGTCATTAGGCTAATCCTCCAATCTCGATTGGCAATGGCTTTCACAAAAATGGACGTATGAAGGAAAAATTTGTTGGTGGTCTACTCGCTATCCTGTTAGTTCCTGTGGTAGGAACGGCATCTTCTTGTCACGCACAAGCAACAAAAGGTGTCGTCAAGCAAAACTCTCAGGGTTCCAAACAGCAAGTAATTGCCACCCAACCGTCTCCGCAGTTAAACGCGACTCGGGTAGAAGCACAAAAAGTCGGACAGTACCAAGCAAGGGCTGAAATTGTCCAAGACTCGATCGTCAAAATCCAGCCCCACGACGTGGGCGGGCGACAAGCAGCAACAGTTTACGTACGAAATATTCCAGTCATCACCTTTCTGAATCCAAGTCCAGAAACAACAAATACTAAAGTCAAAGAAGCTGGTGATAGCAAAGCCAGTGCTAGCAGTCAGTCAAAAGTAGCGGGCGCGAAAGAAAATCCCAAAGCCGGAAACATTGCCAGCAACTCTAGCAACCAAGAACCAGATCCAGTTTGGCGGGCATCCAGCTTGGCAGCAAGACTGAACCAGCTAGCCCGCAACAACATCGATCCGAACAGCATTACCGTTAAGTGGGAAAAAGCCGATCGCTACACTATTCAGGTAAACGGCGAGGACTTGGTAAACATCAATGCCGAAGCTATGCTTCCGGATACCACCAAGGACTTGAGCCGAGATGCGCTGCAAGTAACAAATCGCCTCCGCAGGCTGCTGGGTAACGCCCCACCCTTGGAAGAAGTAGCAGGTCAACCCAAACCAGAAGCCCCGGTGCTGTCTCTGGGGCCAGTTCAAGTGCGACTCAACGGCTGGGCTTCTTGGTACGGCCCGGGATTTGACGGCAACCTCAGTGCCAGCGGCGAGCGTTTCAACCAAAATGCTTTAACTGCGGCCCACCGTCATTTGCCCTTCGGCACTCTAGTCATGGTGAGAAATCTCGATAACGGCCGATCGGTAGTTGTGCGCATTAACGATCGCGGGCCCTATGTGGGCGATCGACTAATTGACCTATCTGCCGGCGCGGCCAGCGTGCTGGGAATGATGAGCAGCGGCGTTGCGAGAGTCGAAATCGAAATAATCGAACCGAAGCAGCAAACAACTGTTGGACGCTAAACGGGTAAACTGAGGCAGAATACAGACGAATGCCTTCAGGAGTTAATCTGTGCGCCTGTTTACTACGATTGCAGCCCTACGCTGCTACTTAAATCTACAAAAGTCGTCTGCGGCATCGCATTTACAAATCGGTTTAGTGCCGACAATGGGAGCTTTGCACAGCGGACATTTGAGCTTAATCCAGCGGGCTAGACAAGAAAATGCGATCGTCCTGGTTAGCATTTTTGTCAACCCGCTGCAATTTGGGCCGACAGAAGATTTTCAAGATTATCCCCGGAATTTCGAGCAAGACCGGCTGCTGTGCGAACAAGCTGGAGTTGATGCCATTTTTGCTCCCTCAGCAACAACAATGTTCGGAAATCAAGCGGTCGATTCCCTACGGGATAGCTTCGCTTCACGCCCTGAAACAGAGAAAACCGCCCAAAAACAGATAGAGATTCAGGTTTCATCGTTAACTCAAGTAGTGCCGCCGCCGGCGATGACCTCGGTTTTGTGTGGCAAGTCAAGGCCGGGACATTTTCAGGGCGTCGCGGCAATTGTGACCAAACTTTTGAGTTTGGTGCAGCCGACAAAAGCTTATTTCGGTCAAAAAGACGCGCAGCAGCTAGCAATTATCCGCAAACTAGCCTTTGATTTTAACTTGCCTGTCGAGATTGTCGGTTGTCCGATCGTCCGCGAAGAGTCAGGACTAGCAATGAGTTCTCGAAATCAGTATTTAACAACAGAGCAAAAACAGCAAGCCTGCGTACTCTACCGCGCGCTGCAACAAGCCTCAAAAACTTTTGCTTTAGGCGACCGAACAGCAGCAACCGTACTCGCTGTCGCCCGCGCCGAAGTCGCTGGAGAGCCTGCAATCAAGCTCGAATATGCCGAACTCGTGGATCCCGACAGTTTGACAGCGTTGCAGGTTGTAGAGACATCGGGACTGTTAGCTGTAGCAGCCAGAGTCGGCTCTACTCGGTTGATTGACAATATAATTCTGAGGAATCGGCGACCAATTGTGGCGATCGACGGCCCAGCGGGAGCGGGCAAATCGACGGTAACTCGTCAAGTCGCAAAAGTTCTGGGCTTGTGTTATCTGGATACGGGGGCGATGTATCGGGCGCTGACTTGGTTGGCATTGAACACAAACACGTTGATGTCCGACGAATGTGCGATCGCCGAATTAATCAGTTCCAGCTATTTAGAATATCACCTCGATCCGGCATCTTTGAGCCTGAAGATCAACGGCGAAGACGTAACCGAGGCAATTCGCAGCTTAGAAGTGACATCCCGCGTTTCAGAAATGGCGGCGATTCCGATCGTGCGAGAGTTTTTGGTAGACGAGCAGCGGCGCTGTGGCACCAAAGGCGGAATTGTGGCAGAAGGCCGGGATATCGGGACTAACGTGTTTCCCGATGCGGAATTAAAGATTTTTTTGACAGCTTCGGTACAAGAGCGAGCGCGCAGGCGGCTGTTACAACTTAAAGAGACCGATCGGGCTAATATTAGCTTGGCACAGTTGGAACAAGACATTGCCCTGCGGGATGAAAAGGATAGCACTCGCGAGATTGCACCTTTGCGAAAAGCAGCCGATGCTGTCGAAATTCAAACAGACAATCTGACTGTTGACGAAGTTATCGAGCGGATTGTCGGCTTGTACAAAGAGAGAATCGGCGGTAAAAGTTAATTTTGGGGCCATCCGGGCGATCGCCCGGATGGCCCCAAATCCGGTTCAATCAAGCTGCATTCAGGTAGGAACGCGGCCGCGGCTGCCAGTCTGACTCCCTAAGAATATAACGTGTGATTAACGCATCCCCCTTGGAAAAATTTCAACCATCCCCGGTTTTCACGGGGAGAGGGCGTTTCTTCTACACAAGTCTTAAATTTTTTTATCCTGACGGACTTCCGTGCGATCGGTTATTTGCAGTAGCATTTTTAGGGACAATCCGATTTAATATTGTGGTCTTAGCTGGATTAACTTAGTATCAATATCAAATCTACAATTAACTGTGCAAGGTGTGAAAGGAGAGAATGACGTGACAAAAATGAAACGGTTGTTGAGGCGGCGAAAAAAATTAATCGTTGCTTTTATAGCCGCAGTAGGCAGTTTTTTGTTGGGTGTGACGTTGCCGATGAACTTGCGAGCAAGTGCACCAGTGAAACCGATGCAGCCCGAAGCCTTGGTTGTATCGCGATCGCAAGAACCAAAGCCGATCGCCAATGTTAATGGGTTCACAGGGGCGATCGCCCATCGAGTTGAGTTTTCCGAACAGGCGATCGCCGAACAGCAGGCAAGCCGCTTTCAATCAGCCCTACCGTCGCAGTTTAAAGGTACAATGCTTCGTCAAGCCACACTTGACCCGCAGCACAAGGCGATCGCCCTGACATTTGACGACGGGCCATGGCCGAAAACAACTACACAAATCCTAGATATTCTCAAGAAAAACAATATTAAGGCTACATTCTTCTGGGTAGGAAGATACCTGCAAACTTATCCCGAACTTGGCAAACAAGTCGCGGCGGCCGGTCACGCGATCGGCAACCATACTTGGAATCACCAATACATTAGATATAACGAAGACGGTGCTGCTCGCGAGATCGATCGTACGTCATCGTTAATTGAGGAAGTAACAGGGGTCAAACCATCGATGTTCCGCCCGCCTGGAGGCATTTTAAACAATGGATTAGCAGCTTACGCACAGAAAAAAAAATATGCAGTTATCATGTGGTCTGCGGATTCTTTAGATTGGCGGGCCGCCACGCAATCTTTGATGGAAAACGTGATGCGGCAGGCAAATTCCGGCGGCATTGTGCTGATGCACGACGGCGGCGGAAATCGAGCGAGGACTGTAGAAGCTTTGCCAGGTATAATTGCTCGATTGAGAAAAGAAGGGTACAAGTTCGTAACAGTTCCAGAGTTATTGCAGATGCAGGAACAAGATTTGAAAAAGCAGGAAACTGCACAAAAATAATAATTTTGGGAAAGTGGCAAGTTACACCATTTTCCCAGGTTTTGTAAGTCAGATCAATTCCGGCTGCGCCGGAATGACAAGCGAGGAAACGGCAGTGCCGTTTCCCTACCGCGATCAATTGCGCAAGAAACGGCACGTGCAGTTTCCTCCGTTTAGATCATTCCGATGAAGAGCGGATTTGATATCATTCTATTTTTTATAGCAATAGCTGAATGAGTAAGGAAGAAGTAGCAACCACGCCCGGTTCCACCGGATGTTCTTTTGCTAAAATCATTGCTTTAATTGCCTTCTTCAGCTACACAAATCGATCGACAATCGCTATGCTGTGGTAATAGAGCATCAGTCCGATCGCGATTGCGATCGCGTACCAGCCATGACCCAAAGTCTCAGTGCAACAGGGCTGCCCCCAGCCTTCCCGGATCACACCCAACTCCCAGAATCCGACGGTACTTTTGTGAAAAATTTCCAAGAGCATCCCCAGAGCATCCTGCTCACCGACTCCCTAGAAAGAACGCTGCAAACGCTTCATCCCGACGGACAATATGCGATCGGGCAAGATTGCGGCATTTACTGGCGCGAAACCGACCCACCAGAAAAGGGTGCCGAAGCCCCTGATTGGTTCTATGTCCCCAACGTTCCGCCCATGTTAGACGGCGAAATTCGTCGCTCTTACGTGATTTGGCGCGAGTATATGGTGCCAATAATTGCGATCGAGTTTGCCAGTGGAAATGGTTCTGATGAACGTGACAACACGCCTTTATCTCGTTTACCAGAAGGCACTACTCAGAAACCAGGGAAGTTTTGGGTATACGAACAAATCATCCGCATTCCCTACTACGCCATCTATGTGATTAAAACCAGCCAACTGGAAGTCTACAACTGGGTGAATGGCCGTTATTATCGATTGGAACCGAACGATCGCGGACATTACCCGATCGACCGCATGGGCATAGAGTTAGGCTTATGGGAAGGCAGCTATCAAAATCAAGCACAGCAGTGGTTGCGCTGGTGGGATAACCAGGGCAATTTGTTGCTGACGGGGAGCGAGCAAGCTCGACTCGAACGCCTCCACACCGAACAGGAACGGCAGCGGGCTGAAGCTGAAAGTCAGCGGGCTGAAGCTGAAAGTCAGCGGGCCGAAGCTGAAAGTCAGCGGGCTGAAGCTGAAAGTCAGCGGGCCGATCGCGCAGAGCAAACACAACAAGATGCGATTCCGCAACTGCTGGGAATGGGTTTGACTGTCGAACAAGTCGCTCAGGCGCTTTCGCTGTCGGTAGAGGAGGTGCAGCGCTTGGGATAAAGGGCGATCATCGCCCGCATATTACCAATTTAGGCTTGAATCTAAGGGCAAATTTTGCAATTGGGAATTCATCCAATTAGCGGCCGCTAAACCCGATCGCAAAGCAGCTTCTATTTGACCTTCCCCGCACAAATCCCCCGCACAAACCAAGGGCAAAGTCCCCGCAGCAGGCAAACAAGAAACAGGCAAAGGATTGCGACAAAAAGCATAACGCCAGCGGTGAACCTGCAACCATTCTGGCTCTTTTAGCCAAGGGATTAAATGTTCAGAAGTGCGATCGAGCAATTGTTGACCGACTGTTGGCAAATCAACTGATTCTAGATACTTTTCTGCAAAATTTGCACTACTGTGAACCACAAACACGGGCTGAACTGATTCCAATCGCTTACTGCTATCTAAACCAATCCAAGCTAGTTCAGAATGATTTGGGAAAGCAACTGTTTTCCACTGCGGATTTAGATTGCTCAAATCTGACTCCCGTTCCGCCGGATAGCCAGCCATCACAGTAATGCAAGGGTCGTAATCAACCGATCGCAATTTGTCGAGAAAATCAGATTGCAAACCAATTTCTGAATTCAAAAACATTAAAGCTTGAGGTGCTGGAATTGCCACCACAACAGCCTTAGCAATCAATTCTTGAGGCAGTTCTGAATTGTCGTCAGTGACTTCTAGAGAAAGATGCCACATTTGGTTATCTGTAGCATAAATAGCTTGTACGCGACGGCCAAACCAAATCTCTAAATCCTGGGCTAAATACTTACCGACAGCATTCATGCCAGCGGGTGCAACATAACAAGAATTAGGGTAGGAAAACATTTCTCCATGTTGGAATTCCCAGACAGTATCAGTCCAGAGTTTCAGGATCTGCCGATCGACCAAAACATCAATTAGCCCCTGTACCGCCTCTCCCTGCCGTTCCAAATAGCGCGCGCCGTGATCGGCCCTAGTACCCTGTACGCGGCGGGTAGCAACACGTCCCCCCGCGCCGCGAGACTTCTCAACAACCGCCACAGAATAACCAGCTTGACGCAACCGTCGAGCACAACTTAGCCCCGCCATACCCGCACCAATCACCGCAACATCGAACATAATTAGTCCTTATTGATACTCCCCACGTAAGAGAGCCGGGGGATTCTGTCGAGAGTTTCGTCTTTCGACTCGGCTCTTAAAGGCGCGCACAAATCGCCTCTAGACGCTCAGCACATTACCAATACGAAAGGAAATGCAATTGCGCTTACTTTTTGCCGAATCTGTTTTCCGAGTCCACTTGTACTTCTCAACCTGCCTTTACTTGCCCTTTCTAAGTATTCCGATTCTAGTCGGATATCTGAGTTGCCGGGATTTCACGCCAACTAGGTTGAATCAACGCCTTGAGCGGTTATTCCTACTCACACAAGCACATTACCATGTCGTCGCCTCAAATACAATATTTACAGGCGGTTAAAACCGCAGACCGACTAATCCCCACGTAAGAGAGCCGGGGGCTTGCGTCTCGCTTTCTGGTCAGTAGTCAACAGTCAACAGTCAGCAGTTATCAGTTTAAAGGCTGCGGTTCGTTTCTGTGCAATATTTAAACTTGTGACCAAGCGCTGACAGTCGTAGCTTGCGCAGCCCGAGGCGATCGTCCTGCGCCAAGTAGTAGAATAAGGGACAGCACGAATTCTTGATTAAGGCTAGCTTAAACAGTTGATAGTTGACAGTTGACAGTTGACCACAGCAATCTAAAATCTAAAATCGAATAGGCGAGGACAAAATTTTGGACGAACTCAGAGCAGCATTAGAATTGACAACAGAAGAAGAATTGCAGCAACTAACAGAACTTCTGTTCAGCCGCAGGTTTAACCCGTTAGATTACGTGCAAACCCCCGCACCGATAGACGTACAAAGTCGCGATCGCGAAGCTTGGCTAGATGCCGTAGAACAGCGATTTCGCTACCTATCAGCGGATGGATTGACGGTACTCCGAGGGCGGACTGAACAAGTAACTTACAGACAAACACTGATTCAAGTTTGCCGCTACCTCAAAATTCCGTATCCCAAACAGTTGTCAACCACCGACTTAGAGGCAGAAGTATTTCTGCACCTAATGGGGCGCGCTTGGAAGCAGCTACCCGTAGCCGAAAAACAAGCACTGACAGTGCGAGTACAGCGAGCGATAGTTGAGTCCAAACTCTCAGAACCCCTACCGATTTCTGCCGAAAAAGACCCGTTGGGTTTGCTTTTCAAAGGCGGGAGTGCATTAGCTGTAAGTTCGATCGTCAAACCAGTGTTACTCAAACTAATGGCCCATCAATTCGCGCTGCACTTTGCCACCTATCAAATGGCAAAACAAGCAGTAATTACAGGTGGAACAGCAGCAGCAACGCAATTTCAAAATTATGTCGCAATTCAGACAGCGCGGCGCTCTATGGCGACAAGTGCGGCTCGTTACGGTGCGACGCGGAGCGTGTTTTCGTTTCTCGGCCCCGTGCTGTGGACGTGGTTTTTAGCTGATTTGGGCTGGAGATCGATTTCAACTAATTATGCTCGGATTATCCCGACCATTTTTGCCTTGGCTCAAATTCGCTTAACGCGATCGGAATGTGCTTGGGAATTAGCATAACTATTTGATAGCTAATATTTTAGATTAGGAGCGTGGGTGAACATCAAAAATTGGTTTAAATCAGCTCGAACACCGACTGTTAAAAACTTTAAATCTGGAATCCAAAAACATCACGATCGCCGTCTGCAAATCCCTTGGAATCTTGCTCAAATAGGGATGCTCATTTTTCCTTTAATTCCGATTTTGGGAGCTTTAGGAATCTTTCTGGGATTGGCAGGGACTAGCAAACACAAATTTAGCGAAATTTGTCGTCGCCCTGTCAATCAAGGCTTCGCAGTTATGAGCGTGTTGCTAGTCATAAGTGCGATTTTTGCTAACAACCGTATCGAGGCTTTTGTAGGGTTGTGCAATTTCTTGCCATTCTTTATATTTTTTGCAGTTTTCAGCAGTTTAATTCAAACTCCGGCTCAATTGCGGCAATTGTCTTGGACGATCGTACTTAGCTCAATTCCGGTCATAATTTTGGGTTTGGGACAGCAATTTTTAGGTTGGAGTGGCATTGTTCAATTGCAGCCAGTTTTCGGTTGGGTACTCGAACCAAAAGGTAATCCGCCCGGTAGGATGGCTTCTGTGTTTATGTATGCGAATATTTTAGCTTGTTATCTAACAATTGCTTTTATTTTAGCTTTGGGATTGTGGGTAGAAGGCTTTGAAAGGAAGAAGGAAGAAGGAAGAAGGAAGAAGGATGAGGGAAGAAGGATAAGGGAAACAAGTAATGAACTGCCAATTCCCAATTCCCAATTCCCAATTCCCAATTCCCAATTCCCAATTCCCAATTCCCAATTCCTATTTTTAACTTTTGCAGTGTTGGGAAATGCTGTTTGTTTGATTTTTACTAATTCTCGTAATGCTTGGGGATTGGCAGTTTTAGCTGCTGTGGCTTTTGCGGCTTATGCAGGTTGGAAAAAGATATTAGCTGCGGTTTTTAGTGCTGTTGGTACAGTCTTTTTGTCGGCTTTTGGCCCGCAACCACTCCGGCAATATTTACGAACAATTATTCCGGCTTTTTTCTGGGCGAGACTTACGGATGAAATGTTTCCAAATCGACCTACAGCTACTTTGAGAACGACTCAATGGCAATTTGCTTGGTCAATGACTCAGCAGCGTCCTTGGAGTGGTTGGGGATTGCGAAATTTTACGCCTCTTTATGAGGCTCAAATGCACCAATGGCTAGGTCATCCTCACAGTTTGATACTGATGTTGACTGCTGAAACGGGGATTCCGATAACGTTATTTTTTTTTGGTTTGGTTGGCTGGATTTTGGCTAGGGGGGTTTTGTTGTTGGTGAATTGGCGATCGCATTTTCCTGTAGATACTCAACAACAGGAAATAGAGGGAAATTCAATTTATGTGATCACAAATCGGGTAGTTTGTCAAGATGTAAATTCAGGCGATCGGCTAATTTTGTTCAGTTATTTATTAGCTTTCGGTGCCTGCACCCTATTTAACACCGTAGATGTAACATTGTTTGATTTCCGAGTTAATACCATAAGCTGGATACTTTTGGCCTCGATTTGTGGAATAGGGAATCGGGAATAGGGAATAGGGAATTGGGAATAGGGGATAGGGCATTGGGAATAGGGAATCGGGAATTGGGAATTGGGAATTGGGAATTGGGGATAGGGCATTGGGAATAGGGAATCGGGAATAGGGAATTGGGAATTGGGAATTGGGGATAGGGCATTGACAACAGTCAACAGGCGACTCACCCTTTAAATCGTTCGCTTTAAATCGTTCGCTTCGATTTAAAGCGAACGATTTAAAGCGAACGACTCCGCTCAGGGTACCGCAACTGTCAACTGTCAACGGTTATTCCACAGTCACCGACTTCGCCAAATTCCGAGGTTGATCCACATCCAAACCCCGACGCGCCGCAATGTGATAAGCCAACAATTGCAGCGGAATAACTGTCACAATTGGCGACAATAACTCATCCACCAAAGGCACCGGCAAAATGTGGTCAAAAATCTCGGCTTCCGCAGCACCTTGCTTGGGCGTAACGCCAATTAAACGAGCATCTCTAGCCTTGGCTTCTTGAGCGTTGGAAAGCACTTTTTCGTAGACGCTACCGGGCATAGCGATCGCCACTACAGGCACTTTCGCGTCCAAAAGGGCGATCGGGCCGTGCTTCATCTCACCCGCCGGATATCCTTCAGCGTGAATGTAGCTAATTTCCTTAAGTTTCAGCGCCCCTTCCAAAGCAATCGGAAAGTTAATCCCCCGCCCCAAAAAGATAAAATCTTGAGTTTCAGTAAACTGGTGGGACAATTCCTCCACATACTGTTCTTGGATCTCCAAAAACTTCTCAATTTCTGCGGGTAACTGGCGCAAACCAGAAATAATTTCTGCCAATCTCTCGTTACTTATAGTTTGTCGCTGATGTGCCAAATCCAAGGCTAAGAAATAGAATGCCATCAACTGAGAGACAAAAGTTTTAGTTGCTGCAACGCCAATTTCTATGCCAGCATGGGTGTGAATAATGTGCGGCATCATGTGGGCTATCGAACTTTCAGTCCTGTTAGTAATGCCCAACATTCTCGCCCGAAATTTATCGGTAAAACCAGCGCGGCGCTGCTGTTCCATCCCCAAAGCAGCCAGCGTGTCCGCCGTTTCTCCCGACTGAGTTACCCCAATAATTAAAGTATTTGCTGTCAGCGGTGCCGGTGCGTAGCGGTACTCAGAAGCGTACTGCACCGCAGTGGGAATATTAGCTAACTGTTCCAACAAATATTTGCCAATTAGCGAGGCGTGCCAGCTCGTTCCGCAGGCGAGAATTGAAATTTGTTCGACATCAGCACAAAGTTCCTTGGGCAAGTTGAGATTGATGGGAGAGCGGGGATTTTCCGGCTGCCACTCGCTGTCTAAATAAGTTTCTAAACAAGCTCTAACTACGGCTGGCTGTTCGTAAATTTCCTTGTGCATGAAGTGTTTGAAGCCCTGTTTCTCTACCAAAACCGGACTCCAGCCCAGGATGCGCGGAGTTTTTTTCAGCCTTTCCCCTGCAAAGCTGTAAACTTCAACTCCCATCGGAGTTAGCCTTGCCAATTCCCCATTTTCTAGAGACAAAACAGCCCTGGTGTGAGATATTAAGGCCGGCGTGTCGGAAGCGCAGAAAAATTCGCCGGCACCAAAGCCAATTACCAAAGGAGCTTGCTGTCTGGCGACAATTAGTTCGTCGGGAAAGTCGGCACAAATAACGGCGATCGCAAAAGCCCCTTCTAATCTATTTACCGCCTTTGAAACCACTTCTAAAAACGACAAATCTGCAATGCCTTCCTCCTTATTCCCTCGGACTTTCCCCCATTCCCCCCTCGGGGGGGGCAAGGGGGGGGTGGGGTAGGGGGGGGTTGACTCCTTCCTTCTTTCTTCTGCAAAAAAATCAGCTATTAAATGAGGAATAACTTCTGTATCGGTATCCGACACAAACTTATGTCCCTTGGCTTTCAATTCTTCCCGCAATTCGCGATAATTTTCGACAATTCCATTTTGAACTACTGCAATGCGCCCGCTATTATCGAGATGGGGGTGAGCGTTATATTCCTCTGGCTTGCCGTGAGTGGCCCAGCGGGTGTGTCCGATCCCAATGGGAGCCGGATTTTCGATTTCAGCTATTTTTTCCCGCAGGTTGTGCAATTTGCCCTTGGCCCGGACGCAGGTAATTTCTCCTTCCCAGATGGTAGCGAGGCCCGCTGAATCGTAGCCCCGATATTCGAGTTTTTCCAATCCTGCTAGCAAAATTTCGCTTGCTGCTTGGGTGCCGATATAACCAACAATTCCGCACATTTTAGGTACTGCTCCTGCTTCGCGATCGTAATAAAACTCAAGTTTTATTATTTTTACCTTCTTCCGGCCGCAGAATGTAAATTCCGCAGCAAAAGAGAGGGAGCAATGCAATCGCCCCCTCTCGCTGTGTCTGTAAATCGATCGACAGTTCGATCGATTTTTAGTAAGCTAGACCCATACTGCGAGTGGTTTCTGCTCCCAGGTAAACCCGGATGCTCAGAAAATCGGTAGGACAAGCAGTTTCGCACCGTTTGCAGCCTACACAGTCTTCCGTGCGGGGAGAAGAGGCAATCTGAGCTGCTTTGCAGCCATCCCAGGGCACCATCTCCAAAACGTCAGTCGGACAAGCGCGGACGCACTGAGTGCAGCCGATGCAGGTATCGTAAATTTTGACTGAATGAGACATTGAATAAAGGCTCCCAACGAGTCACTAAAAATTTGCTGACTCTGTGAGTTAAAAGATTTGACGGCTTGATGCCACCGCTATAACCTGCACAGAGAATTAAAAGTAAGTCTACCGCAGTGCCTGGAAGCACTTAGCCAAAAAGCGACAAAACTTCACAGTCGATCGCCCTTGGAGTTGGTTTTTGACTTATTTCTGCAAATAGAGCATATTCCAGTAGTAGGGACACGGCATTGCCGTGTCCCTACGGGGATCTAAGAACTTTTCGGGCTGACTAAAAGCCTAATTTTTCTAACACGGGCTTTGTGGAAACAATATGCCGATCGATCCCCAGTTTTTTCGGCTCAACACCCAAAGCCAGAGCCACCAATTGCGGTAAATGCAACACCGGCAAACCCAACTTGCGCTCGATTACTTTCTCCACTTCCGGCTGTCGCGAATCCAAATTCAAATGACAAAGCGGACAAGGTGTTACCATACAATCAGCACCGTTGTCAAGAGCATCGACAATATGTTTGCCGGCCATCGCAAAAGATTGGTTGGTGGCATAACTCGCCAGCGGCCAGCCGCAGCACTGCGTCCGTCCTCGATAGTAAACCGGAGTTGCGCCGATCGCCCGAAACACATTTTCCATCGATTCGGGTTGGTGCGGGTCATCGTAAAGCAACTTATCCTGAGCTCGCAGCAGGTAACATCCGTAAAAAGCCGCGCACTTCAAACCCGAAAGCTTGTGAGTAACTCGCTTTTGCACTTCCTCCAAACCGTAATCGGCAACGATCGCCCACAGGAGATGTTTCACCTCGGTACTGCCTTGATAAGGCGAACAGCCTTGTTTTTCTAGTAAACCGTTGACTTTTTCTATGTAGTTGGGATCGGTTTTTTGGCAATCCTTGAGGCGATCGTCCACATGACCAATTACGCCTTGACAAGTGCTGCAATGTGTGAGTAAAGGCAAATTCAGTTGCTCAGCCAAAGCAATATTGCGAGCATTGACAGTATCTTCCAACAACTGCGAATCTTCCTTGAAAGTACCAGAACCGCAGCAGGAAGCTTTTTTGAGTTCCACCAGTTCGATACCCAAGGCTTGAGTCAGCGCTTGGGTAGAAAGGTAAAGTTCACGGGCGGCCCCTTGGGCGACGCAACCGGGAAAGTAAGCGTATTTGAGATTTGGGGATGGCATAATTGTTTCTGCTGGGGACACAAGGCAAGGGACAAGAAAGGAGGGCGATCCTCTTCGAGGGCTGCGCTAACGAAGTTGGGATGCTTCCTGCTTTGTTTGCGTTCTTTATATCCTTACCTAGTTTTAGACAATTGTGAGTCAGTCGTTGAGGCGGCTAGCTATTGACCAACATTATCTACCTCAGAGCGTGTTGACAATACTCCGGACAGAATTTGGGCAGGTTTTGAGGCTCAAACCGACATCCCGCCGTGGGTGGGATCTTTTTATTCAAAGTTAGGGCTCAAGCTAACTTTGAATAAAAGGCTCAAGCCTTAAACTGCAAGCTCTGAAAGCCTTATAGAATAGTTCAAAAAACTGTCCGGAGTATTGCATGGAAATTCAGAAGGACGATAAGACTAAGTAGTGCTTGACATAAAAAGAAAAATAGGTGCATAATATTTTCATAGGCATAAATTACACCCTACCTACGGAATCATACATAGTTAGACTTCAGGGTTATCAATGGGGCAGTAGTTGGAAACTCTTTGTTTGCATCCAAAGTTAAGTTTTCATGACCTTCTGTGCTGTCTCATACCATGTGTATTTTATTTAGATCGTTAGGTAAGATATCCTATCTTGACGATATTGTCACGAATTTATGTCAAATTTGCCGGAAATTACGTAGATACAGCAGCCAGCAGCCTAATCAGAAGGCTAACCATTAAACTACCCAGGATAACTTAATATGCCAGATGCTACAGAACTTGCAAAGCTCCTTGTTAGCTTACTATGTCCTGCATTACCCTTCCTCATGAAAATTGGTGAGAAAGTTGCTGAGGGGGTTAGTGCTGACGCTGTAAAAGCTCTAGGAAAATCCAGTTGGGACAAAGCTAAGAATGTTTGGACAAAACTCAGCCCTCAAGTTCAGCAGAAAGGAGCCGCCCAGGAGGCAGTCACTAATGTAATACAGCGTCCAGATGAGATTTCGCAGTTTGCGTTAATTAGTCAAATCAGAGATATTCTCGAAGGAAATCCAGAACTGAGTCAAGAGTTGCTGAAGCTAATGCAAGAGAAAGATTCAGAACATGATCGCGCAGTAGATCAATCAGTTAATCTCCAGAGTGGTGGGGTTTCTATTCGAGGAGACTTCCACAATCCTGGCGGAACTTTTGTTGGTGGCGATCAACACAATGCAGGTAATAAGTAGAATTTCTAACCCTGCTAAGTTAACTGCTATGTTCATACCTGCCGGATTTCTTTAAAGCGCCATGTCTATTGCCACACCTCCAGGCGATGCCAATGAGGAAAATCTATCCCCTGAGCAACCCAAACAGGAACCTGCAAATGTTGAGAAAAAAGAAAAACCTTCTGATGATGAGCGTGAAAAAATCTTTCAATCATTTGTAAAGAAGGAGTCATCTAGTGAGAATAAGGTTGATGAATCTCAACAGCAGTTTCAAAACTTTGCAAAAAGATTTGTCAGCGAGTTCATAAAACAAGGTGGTTCAGTAGGCACTATTAACTTCCAAACTGGTGGTACACATATCGATGGAAGTTTTTACAACAGTAGTGGGCAGTTTGTTGGTGGTAGCCAATATAATGATAGTAAGAGTAATTCAGAGGGAGCTTCCGATCGCGATCCTGCAATTTTAGATGATTTTGATTATGGTGCAATACCTTTGCCCGAAAGGGTAGAGCGTTGGTTTGAGAATTATCCAGCGATGCATCATCGTTCTCTAATGATAGCGATGGCGTTTTTGAACGGAAGTGATTGCAAATCTATTATCGCTCTGAGCGATAAACTAGAGTCTAAAATGCGTTCAGAATCAGGCAAAGATACTCAAGAAGTAGATGATGAAACCCTCAAATTTAAAATGCTAGGGTTTAAAAAACGACTGAGGATAGTCTTTGCTTATACTGAAGATAGCCATGAAAATACAGAGTTTGGGCGCAACTCATTTGAGATTTACCTGTTCAATGACCCAAATTTTCAAGGTGCTTTATTAAGGTATATTTGGCAGGAAGAAGACTATTACTGGCAGATAATTCTTGGTTGTTTGGTAGAACTTGGTACAACACAAGGTTCTCTAACGAAAGTTCATCTTGCTGATGCACTCCGTGAGTCTTGCAAATATCGATTTGACCTAGTGCGTGAAATGGTTTTTATTCCCTGGGCAAAAACTGACAACCCTTCACAGCGTTCGTTAGCAGCATTATCTTTGAGTATGACTGCATTAGGCGATGATGAAAATTCTCCCCAACAAGCACGAAATCTACTATCACATTGGAGTACATTAAAAAACTCGCCTAACCTAAGACAAACGTCCATAGAAGCTTATAGTCTTTACGTTGGCTTGAAATTTCCAGATGATGCTTTTGAGAAGTTTCAGAAGATTATAAAATCAAATGATGTTAGTCTTTTTTCAGATATTTTAGAAGGCATAGTTATGCTTTTTGAAATGAGTGAATCTATTCCTGATAATCGATTGATTATCTTAAAACATCTTGAGACATGGCTAAGGTATGACAGAAAAGAATCGTCTCATGAAATGGCTGCTTTTGTTACTTGGGGCATTATGAAAACATCAGAGACTTCAGTAGATAATTTCATTTACAAAAAATTGCCAACACTATTTTGGTTGGCCAAGACAGATGAGAAAATTTCACAAACAGTTTCGTCGCTTATCAGATCTTCTCTAAATCTTAAACTGACTCGTTCTTTGGTGATCGAAGAGCTAGAGTCCTGGTTTAATTTTGTAGAAAAAGATTCTGAACTGAGGCAACCTCTTGGAAAAATTATCACTAGGATTATGAAACATGGAAATTCAAAAGAACGGCTCCGCCTTAAGGGCTATCTCAAGAGGTGGGCAGATCGAGGAAATTCATATGCACTAACAATGCTGACATTTTTACAACAAAAAGGATTAACACAGTAAAGGAGAGAAACTATGCAAGAAACATTCAATCCAATTATAAGCCAAGAAGATGTTCGAGGCTGGTCTTTGACTAAAGAGATTCCTGTACCTGCGCCCAATACAGTTCTCGTCTTGTCTCGTAGTGGCGGTGAATTGTTAGTCATTAGTCACACAGATAAACCGATCTCTTTTAGTAAATTTAAATTTGGGGGATATAATTTCTTATACAAAATAGATGTTGGTGAATATGTACTAAAAATTGATTGTTCCTTACCTTCAAAAACTTCTGGGTTCGACTTTCCAACCACAGTAGAAATTACCTGCTCTGTTTCTGATGCACAAATCATCGTAAAGGCAGGGATACAGGATGTCGCTTCAGTTTTAAAAGCACGCCTCATTAATGAGATGAAACAAATTTCTCGTGATTATGATTTGCGAGAAAATGCGATGGCAGAAAAAGATATTAATAGAAGTGTGAGGCGAAGAGTTGTTGATGAACGCTGCTTTGATGACTTAGGATTGCGAGTTCCTCAACTGGTAGCTTCATTGCAAATTGACTCATCAGCGATCGGAACTATCAAACAAATAACACTAACCGAACTGAATGAAGTCGCATCATTAACTGACAAAGCGGCTCAATTTAGACTTGCCCAAGCTGACCAAATTGCCCAAATTGAGCTTGATAAATTAAAACGTATCCGTTCTTCTGCGGATCAAGAGCATTATGAGAAACTTCTACGAGGTGGTGAAGCCAGTCTACTTGCTGCCTATCTAGCGCAAAATCCTGAAAACATCGCCAGTATTATTGATAGGCTCGATCAACAAAAGCGACTTGCATCAAGCAGCAATATGGATCTGCTAAAAATCATGATTGAAGAAGATGCAATCGAAGGCTCTCAACTAGATGAAGCTGGTAGAAGAGTTTTACGGCGATTAATGGGTTTAACCGAATCGCCAAAAGCTGCTTTGGAAGGTAATGCAGCAAACGAAGACTTACAACCACGAGCTGATGACGATGACGATGATAATTTTGACGATGTGCCGACGAGTTAGAACACTCGTTATAAGTTTCTATGAATTGTAAATGTAGAGAAAGTTAGGTTTTAGAGTAATGAGCTTATTGCACCTAATCTTGCGGAGCATTTGGGGGGGGCTAATCTACTTGCCTATGCCGTGGCAAGCACTTGTCACTATAACCCTTCTCATGTTTTTCTTGCCACTTTTATTATTACGCTTGATTCCTTGGCTAATTGCCAGAGCTTTACAGCTTATATTCTTGCTAGCGTATAGAATTGTTTATGGACTATTTTGGTTTTCCTACAAGATTGAACCTTTTTTACACAAGTCTGGTGATGGTATTACTGATTTTTTACAGGAAATAGAGAAATTTCTTCAAGGATTACTAAGAGTTATTCAGCGTACAAAAGAAGCCTGTCAAAGTCTTGAAAGAAGTGCCTTTCAACGGAAGTGGATCGTAGGTAAAAAAAGCCTATATTTGACACCATTGATTACTTTACCATTTTGGTTTATCCGCCCTTGGCTGGATTTTTCACCGGGAGTAACCTCTCTAGTTGATAAAAGTATTGAGACTTGGTGTTCCTTTGAACATTGGAGTATGACTGGTCAGTGGCAACCTTCTGCTTTAACTTGCACTTACCCAAATCGAGCATCGCGCTGGGATAACAGTTTTAAATTTATTGAATATCAAAACAAGCAAATAATCTCTGATCTCACAGAAAAAATTAATCAAAAACCAGGAGATGTAGAGTTTCTGATAAATCGAGCTAATGCTTTTTTTAATATTGAAGAATATAATTTAGCGTTGGAAGATTTTAAGAGAGCTTTAGATTTTAACAGTTCTTATACACCTGCATATGTTGGTAAAGGTAGGGTATATCTTGTAATTGGAGATATTGATCAAGCTTTCACGGAATTCAACAATGCACGTCAAAAAGATCCTAAATATGCACCTGCTTATGTAGGACGTGGTGATGTTTATCGAAGAAAAAATGATAAACAAGCTGCGCTGGCAGAATATCAAAAAGCATATCAATTAAATCAGCAGTATGCTCCTACTTACTATAGTCGAGGAGACGTTCAATGCTACTTATTTGGCAATCAGGTAGAGGCTGTCAAAGATTATAATATAGCAGAGGAAATTTATCGTTCACAAGGCGATCTAGTCAATGCGTGGAAGGTAAGACAATCACTTAGTAAGCTAGATACTTTGTATAAAATTCAGCGAGGTGATACTCTAAGTAAAATTGCTGCTCGTTTCAATACTTCAGCACAAGAAATTGCGTCAGTAAACAGTGATAAGTATCCTTCTCTGACCAATAATCCAGATTCCATAGAAACTGGTTGGGAAATTAGAACCCCAGCGTGCAGATCAACATCACGTGAATAGCGGCGATATCTAACAACGCCCGGGAGCAGATGGACAAAAGATATTGGTGCATACAACGGAAAACCGAGCCTGGTGTAAAGAAAGAGGAATTAGAATCAGTCGGTTCCCAAAAGGCAAGACCTTCAGCCCATGCTAGCAAAGAAAAAAAGAAGCAAGCGTTGGAAGATGAGATTAGAAAAAGATGAGACGATCGCACTTCGCTTGGATGCTGCAATGGCAACTCATTAATCTAGCGAATTCATAACAAGGCTAGCCCTGTCAAGGTGGTGAAGAAAGCCTTCAAACGGTTGAAATTTCGTTTCAGACGATCGTTCAATCTGATTGTTTTCAATCCCGATCAACAATAAATCTTGTTTATTATCGATCGCCAACAGCTAGGATCGCGTAAATATGTCGGTAGCACCTTGACATGGCTGGCATAAGGCCCATGCACACCGATCATATAGAACTGGTTGGATGAGTTCCAGGGGCTGTTTGCGACGGATGAACCTAAGACCAAAAAAACGATTTTGGGCCCATAAACCGGGTTTGACGGAGAAAAATATTTCGTTGTAGACCGCAGATTCGGTGAAAAACCAGGTTTCGAGGAGTCGCAACAGTCCTGAATTTGCTACCAATGCCCACGGCCCACTCCCCACACCAAGGGTCAGTTAGAAAAGTGGCAAGCCTTTTCCCCGAAGATCCCCCTTTCGGATAAGATCAGATACGCAGCAACCAATGCCGTGTGTCACCCTAGTCTGAAGACACAGGGTTTTTATACTTACTGGAGTTTTTTATGAGTCAAGACGACATTTTTGCTAGAGTCAAGAAAATCGTGGCAGATCAACTGGAAGTCGATCCGACAGAAGTCAAGCCAGAAGCTAACTTTGCTAACGATTTAGGAGCAGATTCCTTAGATACAGTCGAGCTGGTCATGGCCTTGGAAGAAGAGTTTGATATTGAAATTCCCGACGAAGCAGCCGAAGCAATTACTACGGTTCAAGCTTCTGTAGATTTCATCAGCAGCAAACTTGCAGCTCCAAAAGCATAAAATACCTGTCTTTTCCCCGTCTAGGAGAGAAGTTAGAAAACTGCAAACTCTTCTTTTGTTCTGCGTTCTGGGTGTTTAATTTTTTTGAAACTGAAATCATGACAAATTTAGAGCGTAAGCGCGTTGTGATCACCGGTCTCGGCGCGATTACACCGATCGGCAATACTTTGTCCGAATATTGGGACGGGTTGCTTGCTGGGAAGAATGGCATCGGCCCGATCACCTTATTCGACCCGTCGCGGCACGACTGTCGCATTGCCGCAGAGGTGAAGGGTTACGACCCGCACGACTATTTAGAGCGGAAGGAAGCAAAGCGGATGGATCGCTTTGCTCAATTTGGGGTGTCAGCGAGCAAACAAGCTCTGGCTGATGCGAAGTTTGAGATTAACGACCTGAACGCAGAACAGGTGGGTGTCATTCTTGGCACTGGCATTGGCGGGCTGAAGGTTTTGGAAGACCAGCAAGAAATCTATCTGACTCGCGGCCCCGATCGATGCAGCCCGTTTATGATTCCGATGATGATTGCGAATATGGCTGCTGGCCTGACGGCAATTCAAACGGGTGCTAAAGGGCCGAACTCTTGCACAGTGACGGCTTGCGCTGCTGGGTCAAATGCGGTGGGCGATGCGTTTCGCCTAGTGCAGGGGGGTTACGCGCAGGCGATGATTTGCGGGGGTACGGAAGCTGCGGTGACACCTTTGTGTGTGGCGGGTTTTGCTGCGGCGAGGGCGCTTTCGACTCGCAATGATGACCCGACTCATGCTTGCCGTCCGTTCGATCGCGATCGCGACGGTTTTGTGGTTGGCGAAGGTGCTGGCATTCTGATTCTCGAAGAAATGGAATATGCGATCGCCCGTGGTGCCAGAATTTACGCAGAAATCGTCGGCTACGGCTTAACTTGCGATGCTTACCACATGACTTCCCCAGTACCGGGGGGGAACGGTGCCTCGCGAGCAATGGCTTTAGCGCTCAAGGATGGCGGTTTGACACCCGATATGGTGAGCTATATCAACGCTCACGGCACGAGCACGCTTCCCAACGATTCTACGGAAACGAAGGCGATTAAAAAGACTTTGGGAGACCATGCTTACAAAGTAGCCATTAGTTCTACCAAGTCAATGACCGGTCATCTTTTGGGTGGTTCTGGGGGAATTGAGGCGGTGGCTGCGGTAATGTCGATCGCCAACGACAAAATCCCGCCGACGATCAATCTAGAAAATCCCGATCCAGAGTGCGATTTGGACTATGTTCCGCATACAAGTCGCGATCTAAAAGTTGACGTGGCGCTGTCTAATTCCTTTGGATTCGGCGGCCACAACGTGACGCTGGCATTCAAGAAGTTTGTTCGGTAACGGACAATTGGAAAATCGAGAGTCAAAAGGTGAAAAATTAATTTTTTACCTTCTTCTAATTTTAGAGTGAGTCAAGTTATTGTAGGGTAGGCATCTTGCCTGCCCTAACTTTTATGTTGTTGGCATTAGCGGGATATGAGTAAAATTAGTGCTGAGCAAATACTTCAAATTAAAGCTATTGTCGATCGCTATGAAAACTTTAAATGTGTTGAGTGCGCCAGCAATATCAAAGATTACTTGACAAGTCAAGGAATTCCTGGAAAGCGCATAAAACTGTACACTGGATACGGAAGAGGTCGGAACAGTGGCATTTATGATGATAGCGTACCGGGAGAAGCTATTTCAGAAAATGGCCGCCACGAAGGAATCGCTATTGTTATCAATAGCATAGAAACTATTTTTGACAACCATCACCCGGACGGACTAAAGAGAGAGCAATGGATGACAAACCTGCTATTTCATGGTAAAATATTCAATGGTTTACAGTTTATAGTGACAGAAGAAGACATTTAATAGGAGACTTTTTTATGGTAGCCGAAGTTAAGGTTAATAAACTAGATGTTAAAAATGAATACTTCTTTGATTTACTGCAAAGAATCAAACAGAGACCGGGTATGTATTTAGGCAAGTGTTCAATTACCCGTCTGCGTGCGTTTTTAGATGGATATGAGATGGCTAGAGCCGAACTTGGGTTGCCAGACACTGAACAACAACAACAACTTGATGGATTTCAAGAGTGGATACAGGAAAGATATAAAATTACTTCAACCCACGGATGGGACAGTATCATTCTCTTCTTCTCTGCTGATGAAAAAGACGCCCTCGATAAGTTTTTCAAACTGTTGGAAGAATTTTTGAATCTCGATAAAATTTCTGAGGACAAAGACAATTAGCAGAGATGTCTCAAATCCTCACTTCACAATGCCTGGATCGAGATTTGACCTTAATTCTAGGAAGTAATTGCCGAAATCGAATATTTATCGCCCGCTGAGCTAGGATATTTAACAGAAAACGCTTGCACATTTTCCTGATTCAAATTAGCGGCGTAATACTGCTTGAGCTTGTCAAATGTCAGTTCGCCTCCTCCTGTAATATCAGTTGTATAACGTGTTTCAAGTTCGTTCATATACCCCAAAGCTGCTCTAAAGCCTTCGGGATCTTGCTCTGCCTCAATTTGAACAAATAAAGGACTTCCAAAATCGTTTTCGTAAAATAAGACGATTACTCCTTCCCCTCTCTGTTCCAACCTACTGATTTTATCCTTATTAATTTGAATAAAATTCTCGCCGTTTCTGACAATTAAATATTTTTCATCAAAAAGTAGGGGTGGATCGGAAACTATAGTAAGTTCTCCCCATTCCCCTCTTAAATAGTATTTGTCATCCGCCATAAAAAAATCGTCTATGTTCCCGTAATCAACGCTACCATCTGGATCTGCAATTGCGCTGATGTTGTTCAGAACCAAATCGTAGGTTTGAGGATGGGGGAAATTGACTGTCATCTGCCGATAACAATACTGTTCCCCTGGTAAAGGCTGAGTGTATAGAGAGTGATTTTCTGTGAGCACAGCTTCCAAGAGGATTTGTATAGATGTTTTATCATTAATGCTAAGTACATAGCTATCCTCTAGATAAATATTTTCAAATCCCGGAAACTGCCAGTAGTTTAAGCGTTCCATTTTTAAATGTCCCAATCAATAGGAGTATGATTAGCTGGACTTTTTCTGTTAACGAGCTTTCCTTGTAGATCGATTCTACTGCCTTTAGCATTTTTTAGCTCTACATGAGGGTGGTTGCTTCCGGGAGCTCTTGGAGTTCCCTGTTTGAGCGTTAATCTAGTTACTCCGTTTTCATCAATATATTTTAACGGGCCATTAGGTGTTTGAGTAGGATGCCAGCCCTGTTTTGACTCAGCCCACATTTGAAAGTCGCTTGCTTTTGGATTAATCTGAGTTGAGATAGCTTGTGTTATGCGTTCCCATGCCATTCGCCCTGATACAGTTGCCATAATTCACAATAAATTAGCTGATTCTCCCGGCACCAACTCCAACCGATATCGGTACAAAGCCACAGGATGCCCCCCACCAGCAAAATAATCCGGGTCTTGTGGCGATAAATAAATCGCTGTCACCTGATCGGCTTCTATTTTTTTACTCGCAGAATCGCCATTTTCCCCGTCTCCAACAACTCGATAAGCCGTTGTTGTTTCCACCTCGTTTAAATAAATATCCGACTCTCCCCGAAACACCTGCTGAGAAATCTCTGTAGACACAAACTCGCGCGGATTCAGCGTCTCGGTTCCCCGGGCTGTGACAATCGAAATTAGCTGCTTTTCCCCTTTTAAAACCGTAATTTGGCGGTTGGGATTGCTCGGATCGACTTTCACCGAAAGTACAGCGCGATCGCCCAAATAAGCCTTCGCGATATTCAAGCCGTTGAAAGTGCGATCGGCTACAATATTTTTAGATCGTTTATTTCTATTATTTAAAATAAAACCAGTAGTGTTTTCAGGTTGAAATCGTACTTTAAACAACACTGGCTGCTGCAAATAGCGACGGTTGCCTTCAAACCCAGGAGTCACAATATTTGGGGCTAAAGGTGCAGCTAAATCTACCAAAGTGCTGGCAACATTCCAATTTCCCGCCATCCAGTCTGGATAAACCAAATCTCCCTTAGCTACAGCGATCGGAGGTTTGCTTTCCCAATTTGGGAAGCTCGATATGCGATCGACCAAAACCCCCGCCCTCGCATCACCACTCCATAAAAGTAACGCCCAAACCAAACAAAAACCCCAAATTACTTTCATACCAAATTACATTCAAACAGCTAACTTTCTCTTTCTCTTCTTTTTCTCTTCTGGGCGTTCTCTGCGCCCTCTGCGGTTCATTAATTCAAAAACTAGGCAACAAATGAATTTGATGCGGCAGATTTACGAGTAAGGTGCGCCTCGGCGCACCCTACAGCAATCCTCTGAGCTTTAAATCGCCTCAACTTTAAATTGCCTCAACAGGTGCGGGTTCCCAAACTTCCCCGTATTTTTCCTTCAATTCGTGCCAATTTTCCACCTGTCCCGGTTCGTATTCCCCTGGTTTGCCCCACTGCAAAAATGCGCTCAAAGCAGGCTCATTTTGTTCATCCAGAAAACGGATTGCATAGGTAGTAAAATTGCCTCTTTTCGCCTCGCCAGTCTCGAATTTCACCTGTTTAATTTTGTCCATATTCAGGTGAAATTCAAATATTTCGGCGTGCATATTCGCATATTTTCCTTTCGGTAACTCTGCATAAAACAGCTTGTGAATTGAACCGCGCACTTCCAGCACGGCCGCGCTGCTAGTTACGATCAAACGCAGCGTTCCCAATTTCTCGCAAGCTTCTAAGAATTCTTTCAGATTAGGCATAATTTAATTGAGGAATTGGGAATTGGGCATGGGGAATTGGGAATTGGGCATTGGGCCGAAGAGCATTGGGCATTGGGGCATTGGAAATTAGCACCAATAACCAATAACCCTTCGACCATTCGGCTACGCTCAGGGCGACGATCCGCTCAGGGCACCGCAACTAACCAATGACTAATGACTAATGACTGCTGACTAATGACTACTGACTATTTTTCATGGAGTTCGTAAGCAGCGACAATCCGCTGTACTAGCGGGTGTCGCACCACATCTGCTTGAGTGAATTCGCAAAAAGCAATCCCCTCAACGTTACCCAGAATTTTTTGAGCAACTGACAATCCCGACTGTTGGTGTGCTGGCAAATCTGTTTGAGTAATATCGCCCGTTACTACCATTCTCGATCGGAAACCGAGACGAGTTAACACCATTTTCATTTGCGCCGGCGTCGTATTTTGAGCTTCGTCCAAAATTACGAAGGCGTTGCTGAGAGTTCGTCCCCGCATATAAGCTAAAGGAGCGACTTCAATCAGGCCTCTTTCCATTAAATCGGCCATTTTTTCGGGGTCGATCATTTCTTGGAGGGCGTCGTAAAGCGGGCGCAAATAAGGATCGACTTTTTGCTGCAAATCTCCCGGCAAAAACCCTAATTTTTCCCCAGCTTCTACGGCTGGCCTGGTTAAAATTAGCTTTTCATACTGCTTGCTTAGTAGCGCTTGGATGGCGAAAATAGCTGCTAGAAATGTTTTGCCAGTACCGGCGGGGCCTATGCAAAATGTCAAGTCGTGGGTGCGTACTGCTTGGACGTACTGCCGCTGCTTGAAGGTTTTGGCTCTAATTTCTTCGCCCCGGCGCGTCTTGGCGAGTACGTCTCGCTGCAAGTCTTGCAAATCCTCTTGGCGGTTGGTATCCAAAGCTTGGCGCGCCGTCTGGATTTCGACTCCGGTAATCGTTTTGCCGGATTTCCAATAGTCGGAGAGCGATCGCACTAATTTATGACACAATTCTACTTGAGTCTTTGTGCCGGAAATCAGCAGTTCTTGCCCTCGCATTACCAGGTTAGCACCAGTTTGCTTAGAGATAATTTTCAGGTTTTCTTCTTGATTGCCGGCCAGCGACATGGCGCTTTGAGTGCTCGGTAACTCTATTGTTAGTTTTTCAGTCATGCCAGCATGAGCTCCCTCCAAATAAGCAATTACAAGTTAACAATTAACTATTAAATCAGTCACTTTTTGCGAACAAAAAGACGCCCGCTACTAGATTTTACCTAGTATTTAAGGCGTCTTTTATCTTTAACCCGCAAATAAGTGTTGATTGCGGCACAAATCAAATCTCCTTTCTTTGAAGTCAGGCAACTTTAGATTTTAGATTTTAGATTTTAGATTTTAGATTTACCTCATCCCGCTGATATTTGAGATTTTTAATTTTTGTCCGATCGCCAAATCGGGAATCTCAAATCAAATCAAACAGGGCTTGTAATACAAAGTTTACAACAGGCAATCTAAAATCTAAAATTGTTTTTGGGCAGAGCCGTTAATAACCGGGAGTATTTCTGCTCGTTCTAAACGTAGGTGTGTTAGTACGGCGAGGTTGTTCTCTCGGAGTTCTGCTAGCTAAGGGACTGGGCGGCGGCGGAGGCGGAGTTCGGGGTCGGAAGTCCCCTCGATCGCGCGTACCTCGATCGGGTCCACGATCGAGGCGGTCGCGATCCGGGCGGTCGCGATCCGGGCGATCGCCCCTGGGCGGCCCGGAGTTCCGGTCGCCTGCTTCCCCATCATATATGTCTAAGTAGAGCGACTGACCCGCCGTCTGCGCCATCGCTTCGAGGGTAGTTCTAATGGCCTGAATATTGCGTCCGCCTCTACCGTAAACCCGCCCTTTGTCAGGGTCTTCAAAAGCGAGCCGAACCCATACCCGCGATTGGCGCGGGTGCAGTTCGCAATCAACCCGCAAAGAGCCCGGGGTCTCTAAAAAAGGCCCAATTAAAAACTCTACGAGTCCAGCGTAGTTGGGGCTAGCTGACTGCTGCTGTGCTGGATTCAATGTTGGCTCCGGCTCCGACTTGTTCAAATACATTCGCTTTTCTCAGGATGTCACGCACGGTGTCAGTTGGCTGAGCGCCTTGTTGGAGGCGCTTGACAATCGCTGGAACATCCAGCCTGGTTTCGTTATTTCTGGGGTTGTAAAAGCCGAGCTCTTCTAGGGGACGGCCGTCGCGGCGGGTAGAGCTGTTCATCGCTACAATCCGGTAGCTTGCCTCACGTTTCTTCCCGTATCTCTTCAATCGCAGTTTGATCATCTTCTTGCACAATAGTCCTGGCTCAATTGTGACATACTCCACGCACGAAATCTCACATTATGCTGTGGGGTACGGGGCATGAGGCATTGTTGACGGTTAACTGTTGACTGTTAACTGTTGACTGTTAACTGTTCGCTGGAAAGCTCACCACAGTCAACTGACAACCGTCAATTGACAACCGTCAACTGCCAACTGACAACTGACTTCAACCTCCGAGCAAAATATCGCTACGATTTGCTGCCCCCAAGGCCGGTCTTGCGCCGTCAATGTGCGGCGTAATTGCTAGCGGTAAAGTCGATGCGGTTCCCCACTGCTGCACCAATTTTTGCAAAAATATATCTTGCTGGGCTCTCAAAGAGTCCCAATCGGTGCCGCGATTAATAATTGCAAACCAAACTAAACCCCGATCGCGCGTGGGTATCGCTCCAGCCAAAGCAATCACCGTGTCCAAACTACCAGTTTTCACCACAGCGTAGCGGGGAATGTGTCGGTGTTCCACAGTACCTTTATCGCGCCCAGACACCGGAAACAAGTCAGCAATCGTTAGCCCAGTAGCCTGAAGGTTACGCGCGATCGCCTGCATCATCCCACAAGCAGCCCTCGGAGACATCCGATTTTCCACTCCCAATCCAGAACCGTTAACCAATTCAAGTTCCGCCGCCGGCACTCCCGCCGCCCAAGTCGCTTGCTGCTGAACTATTTTTGCCCCGCCCAAATTGTCGGCAAGTATTTGGGCAATTTCATTGTCGCTGTGGACGTTCATCTGCTTGAGAATTTCGGGTAAAGGGAGCGATCGACGCTTCAGCAGCAAACGCCCCGAACTTACAAATTTTTCTGCGATCGCGCTGCCGGCCACCGTTACCTGTGGCTTTCTAGTTCCCGGAGCCATCTTAGAATATATTGCCTGCACATCTCGTGGCCAACTGCGGCTATCGATCGCCTGTCGCAGTATCTCCCCGGCAACCACAGGATCGGACTCGTAATTCATGCGGAAATTGCCCGTTACGACCAAATTGCCCGCCACGCGATCGATACCCATTTGATTGAGAGCATTCCCAACGGCGATCGCCTCCTCCCACACAAACAGCGGATCGCCCCCGCCGCTGACCACCAAATCTCCCTGCAACACGCCATTCCTAATCGGCCCAGTTCCCCGAAACCCCGTTTCAAACTGATAAGTAGCGCCCCAAGTTTCCAGCGACGCTAGAGAAGTCGCAATCTTTGTCAGAGAAGCCCCAGGCATCAGCATCTTTCCTTGCTGACTTACCAGCGGCAGCATTCCCGACTGCACCCAAACTCCCTGATTCCCGTCAATCAGCTTCTTGTCCTTCAAATCTTTTAAATATTCCTGCACCGCCGCGACGGCCGGCAAGTCTGAATTTGCCGCATTTATTCCCCCAAAAGCCAAATCTTCTGCCACCACTAACCCGGGTATCCCTCCTCGCCAAGCCAGCAACGACGCAGCGTTGGGCCCTGCACTGCGTACCCCAGCCATGTCCAGCCACAGAGACATGATTCCCGAGCTAAATAAATCCAGCATTTTTTACTCCTAAAGTCAATCGATTTTAGATTTTAGATTTTAGATTGAAGAAAGCCCTCCCACTGATAAATCCGGGGGCTTGTGATGAGGATGGGGAGCTTTTTTCTCGCTCCACGGATGAATCCGGATCTCCAGATCAAATTGCTTCCGGTCATGTAAGCTATTTCATTTAGTTTTTCAATTTGCAGTCAAAAATAGTAAAGTAAGGACAAACTTTATCAGAGTAGCGGTTCATGGCAATTTTCCGATCGGGCGATCGCCAATTGTAATTCTTTATTCAGACTTCTGGATTCAGGTGCCTGACCAAAAAGCGAGCCTGAGAGTGCCCACGGAGACCGCCGTGGGGATAAGTCGGTGGCGGTTTCAACCGCCGTGATATTTCTTGAAAAAGTCCGGTTGCTCCTTCAAATAAAGTATAATAAGTTACCAGTAAAGCGCATTAAAAAGCGAAGTAGGTCAAGCGGAGAACTCACGAGCCGGAACTCTGGTAGCAAATCCTAAATCTTGTAAAAACTGCGAGTCAAAAGAAAGTTTAATAGGCGTTGCTGAATTTAGGTATGATTCACTCGCTATAGCAATCCCTGAAACTCGCTAGTAGGGGCAATTCATGAATTGCCCCTACTGGCAATTAATGAATTGCCCCTACTAAATTTCGGAGGCAAATCATACTCCTGCAGCAGCAACGCCGTTTAATAAATCCTTTCAAATGCGGTCGGGCAGTCCGTGTGAGCTTGTGGACGTATCCAAACGGGGAGAGTTGAATACTTGTATTTAAATTTCTAGGGAGGACAGATGAAGCAAGAATCCTCCGGCTTCTAGCCGTGGTGAGTGTCAATTCCTGGTAGAATTTTTAGTGTTTCTCAAACATTGGTCAATGGGATCGACACGCGCAAGAATTGCAATAGACGCTATGGGTGGGGATCATGCCCCCGCCGAAGTTGTAGCTGGAGCGCTTAAGGCACAAGAAGAATTAGGCGTAGAGATTTTGCTGGTGGGCGACCTGCAGCAAATAGAAGACTCGCTCCGGCAACAAGACGCGATCGGCCGCGTCTGCAAAGGTCAGCTAGAAATCGTTCCTTCTGAAGGAACGGTGGAAATGCACGAAGAACCTTTAAGTGCTCTCAAACGGAAGCCCAACGCTTCGATTAACGTAGCGATGAACTTGGTAAAGCAGCAGCAAGCTGATGCTGTGGTGTCTGCCGGTCACTCCGGGGCGGCAATGGCTGCGGCCCTGCTGAGGTTGGGGCGGCTCCCTGGGATCGATCGCCCTGCGATCGGTGCAGTTTTGCCGACAATGGTAGCGGGCACCTCTGTACTCATTCTCGATGTCGGCGCTAACGTGGACTGCCGCCCCAAATTTTTGGAGCAGTTCGCTCTGATGGGAACTATTTACAGCCAGTGCGTGCTGGGCGTCGCCGAACCTAAAATCGGCCTGCTCAACATTGGCGAAGAACCTTGTAAAGGCAACGACGCGGCGGTGCGAACTCACCAGTTATTGGTGGACAACCCGAACATTCCTTTTGTGGGAAATGCCGAAGGCCGCGACGTGCTGTCGGGAAAGTTCGACGTGATTGTCTGCGACGGGTTTGTTGGCAATGTGTTGTTGAAGTTTGCCGAAGCAGTGGGCGAAGTCGTCGTGCAAGTGCTGAAGGAAGAATTAGTCAAAGGACTGCAACATCAAATTAATGATCCTCTGCTGCAAAAAAGCTTGCAAGGATTTAAGCAGCGGGTAGACCACGTTGAACACGGCGGTGGTTTGCTGTTGGGTGTTGCTGGAGTTTGCATTATCAGCCACGGTTCGTCTCAAGCTGGTTCAATTTTTAATGCCATTCGTTTGGCGAAAGGAGCTGTTGACAACCAAGTGCTGGAGCGAATTCGATCGTCCAATCGCGAAAGTGCTGTGGAACAAGAAGCAGTGAATTAGAGGCAGTAAGTAGAAATTAAAAATTAAAAATGTCAAAATTAAAATATCCGTTTAAACCAACTGTTTTGCTTGAAAAAAAGCAATTTCAGCAGTTGAAAAAACAAGTTTAATTTGTAATTTTTAGTTTTTAATTTCTCGATTTATCGCTCGTAAATGGAGAGGAATGTTGCAGCAATCAGGGTTCGGCATTGCCGTCACGGGTAGCGGTTCTTGTACACCGCAGGTTTCGCTAGATAATAACGGTTTAAGTCAGATCGTAGAAACGTCTGACGAGTGGATAGCGGCGCGAACGGGCATTCGCTCACGCAGGCTGGCGGACGATCGTACTTCTTTGTGCGATTTGGCATCGGAGGCATCGCGACAGGCTTTAGCAATGGCAGAAATTTTGCCGACAGATATCGATTTGATTATTTTGGCAACCTCAAGTCCTGACGATTTGTTTGGCACTGCCAGTAAAATTCAATATCAGCTAGGCGCGACAAAAGCAGTGGCTTTTGATTTGACAGCAGCTTGTTCGGGCTTTGTTTTTGGTTTAGTTACCGCCTCGCAGTTCATTCGGACAGGGGTTTATCAAAATGTTTTGCTGATTGGAGCAGATATTTTATCTCGCTGGGTGAATTGGTCCGATCGCGGTACTTGCATTCTATTTGGAGATGGTGCAGGTGCGGTGGTATTGCAAGCTTCAGAAGTTGATCGCTTTTTGGGATTTGAAATTCGCAGCGATGGTACCCAAAATTCGTCTCTCAATTTGGCTTACAAAGGCGAGTCCAAAGAATTAATTGATGGCGTTAGCGTCGGAGTTGGTGGATTTCATCCCATCACAATGAACGGTCAAGAAATCTATCGATTTGCCGTAAAAAAAGTGCCGGAAGTCATAGAAAAAGCCATGTTTCGGGCAAATATCGGTGTCGCAGAAATTGACTGGCTACTGTTGCACCAAGCTAATCAGCGGATTCTTGATGCAGTTGCCCAAAGGCTGAAGATTCCCCCCGAAAAAGTAATCAGCAATTTGGCAAATTATGGCAATACCTCAGCAGCTTCAATTCCCCTTGCTTTAGACGAAGCCGTGCGTCGGGGTAAAGTGAAAGCCGGTGATACTATTGCTGCGGCTGGTTTTGGTGCTGGTTTGACTTGGGGGGCAGCGATTTTTCAATGGGGAAGGTGATATTTAGCGGCCGTGCTCGACAATTATGGCGTTTTTAATTGCACAAAAAATGAGCTGTTATACTGTTTTCGACTTTCCCCGGCTTGAAGGTTGAAAATCGTGCTGCGGCTATTAATCTGATTAAAGTAGCAAAGAAAAAATAAACCTCGTAAAAATAGCAGTTATATGTTAGAATTGTGAGTCGCGAGTAGACAGTTCGTTAACCGAAAGATAGCGGATACCAACCACCGAACGAAAGCAGCGGGAAACAAAGAATTTTTGCAATCACTTTCTTAGCAACCACCAATTAGCAGATTACCGGAAAAATGACTAAAACAGCATGGGTATTTCCCGGACAAGGTTCCCAGGCGATCGGGATGGGTGCAGACTTATTAAACTTGCCAACAGCCAAAGCCAAATTTGAGCTAGCCAAAGAAATTTTAGGCTGGTCGGTCGCGGAAGTTTGCCAAAAAGAAGAAGCAAAACTATCTAGGACTCTCTACACTCAGCCTTGCTTGTTCGTGATAGAAAGCATTTTGGCTGACTTAGTGCGAGAAAAGAGCGATCGGCCAGCAGTCGTTGCGGGTCATAGTTTAGGAGAATACGTTGCCCTCTACGCAGCAGGCGTCTTTGACTTTGAAACGGGGTTGCGCTTAGTCAAACGCCGCGCCGAACTTATGGACACTGCCTCCGGCGGGCAAATGGTGGCTTTGATCGGGTTCGACAGGCAGGAACTAGAACTGCAAGTTCAATACAGCCGAGACGTGGTGTTGGCAAACGACAACAGCGAAGCACAAGTCGTGATTTCTGGAACGCCGACAGCAGTAGAAGAATTGCTTGCCAAAATCAAAGTCAAACGCGCCGTTAAATTGAATGTTTCCGGCGCGTTTCACTCTCCCCTGATGGCCGGGGTGGCGGCAGAGTTTCAACTAGCCTTAAAGTCTGCAAGGTTTTCTGATGCTAAAATGCTGGTGCTCTCGAACGCAGAACCCTCAGCGACTACCAGCGCAGTTACTTTAAAGCAGCGGTTGAATCAGCAGATGACTAAAGGCGTGCGCTGGCGAGAAATTTCGCTGCAATTGCCGCAACAAGGAATCGATCGGGTATTGGAAATTGGCCCGGGCAAAGTTCTCACAGGTTTGATCAAACGGACTTGTCCCAATTTAGAACTGGTAAATATTAGCAGTTTTGCCGATTTGCCTGCTTAATCTGTCTTTAACCTGCTATTAAACGGCAGGCTGTAAAATTCAGAGTGAAATAGCTCTAACATTGCTGGAAAACAAATGGCACAATAGACAATACATAGGATTTGTCTATTTTGTTATTTTGACGTTGGCGGAGCCCTCGCAGAGGATAGCCCAATGCTTGGGAAACCTCGATCGTCAGAAAGCGAAAATGTACGATCGATCATCGCCCGAAGAGTCGATCGCGAAACTTTTGATGTACACTAGGCGTAAAAACCAAGCTTATCTAGTATTTTTATGAAAAAAGTCCTTTACTGGCTGATGGGCGAAAAGGCAGGTAGAACGATCGTCGGCACGTGGAACTGGATGTGGGGAATTCCTGTAGAATCCGGTGGTAAAGTGTCGGTGGCGGTGGCAGAAGAGTCACTGCGATCGATGCAAGAATCCGTGCAAAAGCTCGCAGCAGCAGTTTCCACCCAAGTTGCAGCCTACCAGCGCGCCAAAACTAAATATGAAGAAAAAGTTAGGGAAATGCAAACCGTAGAGCGCCAAGCCATCACAGCCCAGCGTAACGGCAACGAAGAAGCAGCCCGCTTGGCAATGTCTAAGGTAATTCAGACAGAACAAATCCTGCCCCAGCTAGAAGCCCAAGTAAAACAAGCCGAACAGTTTGTGAACGCTTCCAAAGACAAGCTGAATCGAGAGCGGACAAAGCTGGAAGCCTACAAAACCGATATGCAAAATATGAAAGATATGGCAGAGATTAACGAAGCTCTCGGAGCCATATCAAAAGTCAACAACGACTTGAGTATTGATTCAGCTCGATCGCAATTTGAGCAAGCCAAAAATGCTGTCCAAGGCCGCAACATCCAACAGCAAGCTTTAGCCGAGCTATCTGAGAACCCCCAAGAAAGACTTCAGGCAGAATTAGAAAACATGACCATAGATGATGAAGTTAATCGTAGACTGCGAATGTTAGACGATTCTGACAACAAACAACTTCCCAACTAAGGAGAATTTATGGCTAAGAGTAGCGGGCCTCCCCCCATAGTTTTTATTCTGTTGTTCTTGTTTCTCGCCGGCGGCGGCGCGTTCTTTTTTCTGAACAAACCAGCGGCACCGGACGCTAGCAATAGCCCCGCACCTGCACCCGCAGGCGGTGGCGCTATTCCGACTCCCGTCGCGCCCGCAGGTGGCGGTGCTGGGCCTGTTGCAGTTAGTTCTTTTTCGCTTCCGGCTTCTGTGGCTGCCGGTACGGCGGTGAGAGTTGACGGTTCTACCAGCATGGTGACAATCAATCTCAACCTTAAGAATGGATTTCAAGCCAAGTTTCCTGGCACTACAGTCGAGGCCAAAGCAAATGGTTCTTCAAAGGGAATTCAGGATTTGGTGGCGGGAACAGCCGATATTGCAGCGATATCGCGACCTTTGACTGCTCAAGAACAAGGTCAGGGTTTGGCAGCAGTGCCAGTCGCCCTAGATACGATCGCCCTGGTAGTCGGCGCAAACAACCCCTTCACAGGAGGTTTAACCTCCGCTCAAGTTCAAGATATCTTCAAGGGAACTGCTCAAGATTGGTCGAAAGTAGGCGGCCCAGCAGGCCCAATTAAAGTCATAAATCGACCCGAAGTTAGCGGTACTCACCAGACGTTTAAGGAACAAGTGCTCTCAGGTGCTAATTTTGCCACTGGGGCGAATGTTACTACGCTCGATCGAGATGCGACAACACCGCTGCTGCAAGCTTTAGGCAATAACGGCATCGGTTATGCGACTTTTGCTCAAGTAGTCAATCAGAAAACAGTGCGGGTTGTACCAGTCAACGGTGCGACGCCGGATGCTGGTAACTATCCTTACCAGCGGCAGTTGTACTACGCCTACAAAAATCCTCCGAGTCAAGCGGTTAAGGATTTCTTGGGTTACGCGACTTCGCCTGATGGACAAAAAGCGATGCTGGCTGAAAATTGATTGAATTTGTTCAAAAACCAGCGCCAGAATTAATTCTGGTTCTGGCAAGACTCATGTAACGAGCGTAAAGCAAACCGAAAACACGAGTTCAAGAGAGAAAGCTCACTGGCGTTGCTGATTTGGAGTATGATTTGCGTCCGAAATTCAGTAGGGGCAATTCATGAATTGCCCTCTGAATTTCAGGGATTGCTATAGCGAGTGAATCATACCTAAATTCAGCAACGCCAGCGAGCTTTCAACACCAGCCGATACTTGAATAACCTTGCTTAAATTCCTGGGTATATTGTCTAAAACATCTGATTGAGAAATTCACTTTCACCTCCAGAAGCAATTAATCGACTTCTTCAATCACTTAAAAACGCATCTACAATATGATTGGTAAAAAATTAGTGAGTTTCAAAGCAAACGCCTTTAACAAGTGCGATCGTCTGACTACCTAAATTTTTTGATTTCACTCCCAATTGAGATTAAGGAAATGAATTCACAACACAAGAATGTGCCAGCATTGGCAAACCAGCAAACGTACGATCTGTTTGCACCAGAAGCTCTGGTCAATCCCTATCCACTCTACAAACGGATGCGTGAAGAAGACCCAGTTCATTATAGTGAGTCTCTCGGCTACTGGGTTTTGACACGCTATAGAGATGTTGAAGCGGCTCTGCGGGATGAGCGTTTGAGTGCAGACCGGAGTGCGTTGTTTATCAATCAGTTGGGAGATTTGGATGTCAAAGAGATCCAGAATTTCCTTCATCTGATGTCAAGAGTGATGATTGAGAAAGATCCACCTGAGCACACCAAACTGCGGAAGTTATCCAATCAGGGATTTACAACACGCGCTTTGGAAAACTGGCGATCGATCGTTCAGAACACCACCGATCGATTGTTGGATAACTTTCAAAATCACGATTGCATGGATGTTGTCTCCGACTTGTCGGTGCCACTACCAGCACTCATTATTACTGAAATATTTGGCGTGCCTGAAACTGACAGAGCGCAACTGATCGAATGGGCTATGAGTATTAGCACATTTTGGGGTGCACCGGGCGGCTAAAACATTGAAGAATTTGCACGCAAGGCAGACCTCGCAGCTACAAAATTTACTATATTTATCACGGAACTGATTGAAGAACGACGGCGGCAACCTGGAACAGACATGATTAGCCTGCTGACTGTTTCCTACGAAGAGCAGGAATTGAATTTTGAGGAACTCCCATCCATCTGTATCTCGATTTTAATTGCAGGTATGGTGACCACCACAGACCTGATTCCCAATGGGGTGAATGCACTGCTGCGTCATCCAGATCAACTGCAAAAACTCAAAGAAAGTCCGACTGCGATCAATGGCGCAGTCGAAGAAATGATCCGTTTCGATACCTCCGTTCCTTTTTTGTTTCGGATTGCCAAACAAGACCTGACGATTGGCGGTAAGGACATCTCGGCTGGTAGCGTCATCGCACTGGGGTTTGGGGCGGCGAATCACGATCCCCAGAAGTTTGACTCACCAGACGTTTTCAATATTGCACGATCGCCCAACGAACACCTTGGGTTTGGTGCAGGCCCTCACTTTTGTGTGGGAAATGTTTTAGCTCGCATGGAGTTAACTATTTGTTTCAACACATTACTCAAAAGAATGCCGAATCTCAGCTTCGATCCCGATCGGCAAGCTATTCCCAGACATACTAGCTTAGCCTTCAAGGGGTTCGATTCGCTACCAGTAAAGTTCTAGCAGCTTAAGTCAGATGCGCTCTCATTCAGAAATTTTCAATGGTGGTTTATGTCACACACTACCTTTTCCCTTCAAGGGTACTGAAACCAACGCTTGTGAATGACAACGACAGTCCTGGATGCACTCCGACTAAAGAAACTCGGTTTGATAGACCATAATAATTCGTTGTTACCGACAGATTCGGTGAAAAACCTGGTTTATGGGCCCTCATGCGTCATATCAAATCCGTTTGCATCGGAATGATCTAAACGGAGGAGACGGAGGAGACGGCAGTGCCGTGTCCCTACCGCGATCAATTGTAGGGAAACGGCACTGTCGTGTCCTCTATATTATTCCGGCGCAACCGGAATTGATATCAACCGCCGAATCATCTGATACGCTAATATTCGATGTAATTTAAAATCTCAGGTTTTCTGTGAGCAAAAGTCGCGAACCAATCGAAAGTTTACTTCTCTATTATTTATTCAAATGGTCAATTGTCAGCCCGATGCTGCACCTCTACTTTCGCGGGCGCATCTACGGTGCTGAAAATGTGCCAAACGAAGGGCCGCTGGTGGTAGTCAGCAATCACGCTAGCGATTTTGACCCGCCGATTTTGTCTAATTGCATGAGGCGCCCGGTCGCATTTATGGCGAAAGAAGAGTTATTTAGAGTGCCTATTTTGAAGCAGGCAATTACGCTGTACGGCGCTTATCCTGTCAAGCGGGAAAGTGCCGATCGCAGTGCAATCCGATCGGCTATTCAGTCTTTGGAAAAGGGCTGGGCGACGGGTGTATTTTTGCAGGGAACTCGCACGCCCGACGGCAGAATTACTGAACCAAAATTAGGTGCTGCGCTGATTGCTGCTAAGGCGAAAGCACCGCTGTTACCTGTTAGTTTGTGGGGAACTCATGCGATTTCTATCAAAGGTTTGCTAGTTCCGCAACCTGTGCCGCTAACTATACGAATTGGTAAAGTAATTGATGCGCCGGCTTCCTCGGATCGCGCGGAGTTGGAAGCGCTGACTCAAAGATGTGCGACGGAGATTAATGCCATGCACGATTTGGGGCGCTAAATTTCGGTACTCAGACGCTCAGATTTATTGTTTGGCGGAGGTTATATAAGCAACAGCTAGAGGCGTAATTTTTTTGGTAACTGCTGCGATAAGTTCGCGGTCAACGTAAGTCCAAACTCTGGGGCGCGAGAAAACACAAGGCTGCAAAACTCCCCACAATAAGCCATCCGAACACAAGTGAGCGTGAATCAATGCTCGATGTCCGAATTCTTTGGCCTCGAAATCTTTGTTGACAATTTCAGGATTTGCTGTTTCCACATCCTCAACAAAAATCGAGGGTTCAGTTCGCAGTGCTGCGGCAAATAAAGGATCTTCTTGTGCTAGAGATGCCGGTTCTTTTTTCCACTCGACAGTTGTCACGTCGGGATATTTGGAATTGCGGCGCCAGCAGTACGGTGTTTTGCCTGTTTGGGTTTCAGGGTGGCGCAGGTAGAGAAATACCCGATCGCAATTTAACTGTTCGCCGACAGCCCGCATCAGCAGCGGAAAAATCGCCTCTGGCGTCTGGTCGTGGCTAGATATTTCATCCTGAATTTCTGGCAAAATTGGGTCTGTCATTCACTTTTGCTTCCGCAGTTTAACTACTAATTTAATGCACGATAGCTTATTTAATTCTAGCTTGACTGAAGTTCGCACCCGTATAACCGGTAGTCAGCCATAGAATAGCTCTAGCGCCATCGCGAACAGCTTTTTCCATCGGTTCGGGGGTTCGACCAGACGGAACTGCCACAGGCTTAAAACTAATGCCTCGACTGCCGAGGACGATTTCGCCGATAATCTGAGCTCGGCGCATATGATCGTCAGAAGTGATCAGATACACGCTTTCAATGCCTTTAGCTTGTAATTCATCTACCAGCGTGGTAAAGTTCGTCACCGTATCTACTGCTCTGTAGTCTAAGTGCAGGCGATCGGACTTAATTCCTGCTTCTGAAAATACCCATTCTGCGAACTCTGGATTAGTCCCAGAAGACACCCAAATCGGCAAACTAGGATAGTTCTGAGCAAATTTGGCTGCAAACAGCTCTCGCTGCTTATCCCCACCTAGAACTAACAAAGCTTGGGGTTTCTGAAATTCGCTCTGAAGCTGCTGATACCCAAACCAACACGCCATCAAAAGTCCGACTAGGAACCAAAAACTGCGTGAAGCCCTCAAACGGTTGTAATGTCGCGTGTTTGAATTGATTCTTAACCACATCTAAACCTATAAAAATTTTGTATAGCTGACACAGGAACCATAACAAAAAATACCGCACGTATATCCCACTAACAGGAATTAAAAATTTATTTCCTTGGTTCTCCTCAATGTAAAACAGAATGGCAACATGAGCGCGTTTACCATTCTGCATTTAGCTATTGTCGATTTTTTAATGGGACTGGCCGGAGTCGAACCGGCGACCTAGCGCTTAGGAGGCGCTTGCTCTATCCATCTGAGCCACAGCCCCACTTGCTGAGCCGTTCCGATTATAGCAGCAAGCTGTCGATTTTGAATTTTTTATTTTGGGTAATTACGGAGCGATGCGAGCAAAGTTTTGTGCTGCGGCGAGTTGAGCGGCACCGCAACACAAATTTAACAAGGCAAGCGAATCGTAAACAAACTGCCTTTGCCCAACTCAGATTTGGCCTCGATCGTGCCGCGGTGAGCTTCGACTATTTGGCGGCAGAGGTGCAGTCCCAAACCTGTGCCGGATTTCTTGTGAGTTCCCGGGCCAAACCTTTCAAATAACTTGGCTTGTTCTGTGGCAGAAATGCCCGCGCCGGTGTCTTGAACTTCAATTATTACCCATGCCAGCGGTTGGTTTTTGAAGCTGGTATAAGCAGGTGAATTGGCAGCTTTTAAGCTGACATCTATTGAGCCGCTGTCGGTGAATTTAATCGCATTTCCGATTAAATTTGTCAGCAAGCGGTGCAGTTCCAGACGATCGCCCGGATACTTGGCAATCGGTGCACTTTCTGCACTTTCTGTCAAGTCTAAGTTCAGCGACAAACTTTTAGCATCAGCTAGGGGAGCTAGTTCTTGAGCTACTTCGGTAATCAACTGCCGCAAGTCAACGGCCGCGAAACTTAGGGATTTGCGGCCTGCTTCGTAGCGGTAGACTTCCAGGAGCATATTTACCATCGCGATCAGGTTTTTGTTGCTGCGAACCATTGTCCCGAAAGCGTCGCCCATCTGAGGCGAAATTTCTCCCAAAGCTCCCTGCTGCATTAAAGTGAGCATTCGATCGGCTGCTACCAGGGGCGTCCGCAAGTCGTGAGCGAGTCGGGACACAAAATCTTCGCGCTGGAGGGCGATCGAATTGCGCTCGTCTACGCTGTGTTTTAGCCGCAGGAGCGATCGCACCCTCGCCAGCAGTTCGTCCATTTCCACCGGTTTGCGGATGAAATCGTCTGCTCCCATGTCCAGTCCCTGGACTACGCTCGCACTGTCGTGAGCTGTGATCAGCAGAATCGGGATAAAGGGCAATTCCTTATTTTGTCGCATTCGCTGGGTGACTTCGTAACCGTCCATTCCCGGCATCATTACGTCTAGCAGTAGCAAATCCGGGGGTGACTTGTCAATTTGGCTCAAAGCCGAAAAGCCGTTATCGGCCGTAGTAATTTCGTAACCTTCTTCTTCCAAAATTGTTTGTACCAACAAAACATTATCTGGTGCGTCATCTACAACCAGAATGCGATCGGCTTTTGTGGCATTTGGAACAGATAAATAATTCATTCTATTGTGGCTCTGGAAATAAATACTAACTTTAATCTGGCATTCGATTTATGTTTTCACATTTTTCCACTTGTTAACTCTGTCATAAGGAAGATATCAAAACTTTATCCAATTTTTTTACATTTTGGCACAGGAATGTAATACAGTCTACTACTTTGTTGTCATAGTATGTACGCCGTCCCAATCGTCGGGCGGGGACATTTCCAAATAGCTGAGGGATCGCTGGATGTGAACTTCCACAGGTCGATCGCTCGGTCGCATCACTAAAGCCGCCTCAAACAGACTAATAGCTTTCTGAAAATTTCTAGAAATATAAGCATCCCGACCGTTGCTGTAAAGTTCCAAAAACTTTTCGGTTTCCCCATCCAGAGGCTCAGCAATATTTTGCACCAACTCGTAAATGCCGATCGGCTGATTTTTGCCTTTAACCCGCACCTTATCCAACTCTCGCACCCAAATGCGATCGCTGCACAAACTGTAAGTAAATTCGCTCAAAATGATATCGCAACCGTACTCCTTTGTAAGCTGTTCCAAGCGCGCACTCACATTCACCGCATCCCCAATCACCGTGTAATCCATCCGCTTTTGGGAACCAATATTTCCCGAAACCACCTCTCCCGAACTAATTCCTATTCCGAAGCAAAACGGATCGCAGCCGGGGCGAGAATCATTAAACTCTTTCAAACGCCGGCGCATATCTAAAGCCGACTGAACCGCCATCCAACCGTGACTTTCGGGAGGATTCAGCGGCAGGGGCGCGCCGAACACCGCCATTAAAGCATCGCCGATAAACTTGTCTAAAGTACCTTCGTAGTGAAAAACGGCCTCCACCATCGTCTCAAAATACTCGTTCAGCAGGGATACTACCTCCGACGCTCCCAGATTTTCGGTCAGCGTGGTGTAGCCGCGAATGTCGGAAAATAAAATAGTAACTTCTTTGCGTTCGCCCACCATCAGGGAGCCTTCGCCCAAGGCCATCACTTTATCTACAACTCCGGGAGTCATGTAGCGGTACATGGTATTTTTCATCCGCTTTTCCCGGCTGATGTCTTCGAGCACGACTAAACCGCCGCGCACGCCGCCTTGTGGATTGATCAGCGGGTTGACAGTCAAATTCAAACTGCGTTCAATTATTTTAATTTTAGAGGCGGAGATGGGGAGCGGACAATAAGGGTTATGTAGCGCAGAATTGGGAAGCGAAAATAGAGATTGGGAATTAGCTAATTCTGCTTGTGCGACTTCTTCAGTCCACGCACTGTTTTCGCCCCAAGCGTAATATAAATCGGGGTTTTGCTGATCGGGCACTGCCAAAGTATAAGTTTCTGCTTCTTCTTGTTGTTGGGAATTTAGCGTTTTTTCTACCAACAGTCCCAAAGTTAAAGTTTGTTCGGGAACGTAATGTCGGGCCGCAGTCCTGAGACTGTCTTCGAGTCGAAATTGCAAATTGTCGATCGGCACTATTTCCCAAACATAGCGATTCACAAGTTTATCTTCCCAAAACTGGGGATTGTGTTTGCTTTTATCTTGATTTACCGGACAGCCCAACAATTCCAGCGCCGCTTCGTTGATCGTCACAACTCGCCCCTTCAAATCTGTGGAAATTACTGCATCAGAAAGACTTTGCAGCATATCTTTCTGATACTGCTTTTCCACCATCACGTTCTGAAACAGTTGAGAATTTTGCAGCGCCATTCCCGCTTGGGAATTAAACGCTCGCAAAAACTCTTCATCGGAAGTAGTGAAAGTGCCTTGGTTCTTATTAATGAGCTGAGTCACTCCGATCAGCTCACCTTTAGCGTTATGCACCGGCATACACAAGACCGTCCGAGTGCGATACCCAGTGTGCTTGTCTGTAGAGGGGTCAAAGCGGGGATCGTCGTAAGCATCTGTAATATTTAGGGGTTGACCGGTCGAAGCGACGTAGCCAGCAATTCCCTTATTCGCAGGAATGCGGATTTCTACCATCGTTTTGCCGTCAGCTTTGGCGACTTTTGTCCAGAGTTCGTTGGTTTCCCGATTTAACAAAAATAGCGTACTGCGATCGGCCTGCATCAAGTCCCGAGCTTGATCCATGACCGATCGCAAAGTTGTTTCCAAGTCAAGACTTTGACCTAAAGTTGTGGTGGCTCTCAGAAGCGCGGCCACCCCTCGCTGGTTGCGGGCCACGACGTAGAAAGACTGACAGCTTTCGAGAATAATCCCGATCGAATCAGCAAAAGCCTTAAACTGCTGTTCATCTTCCTCGCTAAAGGGGACATTGCCAGCTTTGTTTAACAGTCTAACGACAGCTACGGGTTCGTGTTGGCTCTTGCTGCTAAAAATCGGCATACACAGGATAGTCTCGATCTGGTAGCCCGCTGGTTCGTCTACTTCGGGATTAAAATGCTCGTGCGATCGACCCTCCACCACATTTATCGATTTTCCGGTAGTCGCTACGTAGCCTAAAATGCCTGCATCCATAGGCAAGCGAAATTCTACATCTTCGCCAGTGACGGCATCGACTGCTTTGTGCCAAATTTGATTTTTGCTGGAGTCAACCAAAAATATTGTTGTCCGGTCTGCTTGTAGAATTTGACCAATTTTGACAGTGAAGGCATCTAACAGTTGCTCTAAGAGAGTTTCGAGTGCTTCATTGTTAATCAGGTCCATCGCCCGGATAAATTGCTGAAATTCAGCCGTGATAAAGTCCAACAGGCACACTAATTCAGGAACTGGCAGGTTCTTAACACGGGAGGTCAATGCCCCCATAAAATTGACTTGAGTCAGTGTAGCCAGAACGCTACCAGCATTGGAGAATGTCATGATTAACTGCTTGCTCAGAGGGGTAGGCTGACCCGCAGGTCGATCGTCAGTGCTAGATTCGGCGGCGGTGCAAACTATTTAAGTTGTTTGGCCCGCGCGTCGGTACTCGAAAAGTCGCTTTGATGAATCGTAAGTTCAAAACTGGCGGACGCAACTTGAGTTTGCTTGTTATGTATGCGAGACGCGATCGTGTTTGTTTAGAACCTCGATACTGATGAGGGTTCGTCAATTAAACCTTAACTTGAGTTCAGAACACTGCCAGCCTGAAAATTAGCTCGCAGCCTGTGGTTCGATCGAGAGTGCAATGTGGATTTGAGGCTTGGCGATCATCGGCTGCTGAGCGCTGTGACTGTTTTAGCCCGCGAGGCGACCGTATCCGGTCGGTGAATGGCGCTATGAATTTGTCGCGCGCGGTCGGCCTACAGAGCTACTCATAGTCTAATGGTAAACGCAATAGCAGGATAGCTACGGTTTAAACCCGCAAAAAAATTTTGATCGGTCTTTGAAGACATCCCTCCGGGCTACCAAACGACGATCGGGCGATCGAAGTTAAGCTGTAAGTGATGTTTAAAGGCGCAGATTTAAGCCGCAGAAGCCATCGACTGGGCAAATATCACCGATTGATAGTAGCGCCGCAGTTGTGTGGCTGCGGCGGCCCAACCCCAGCGTTCAGCTTCTCGGCGAGCATTTTGGCGCAGAGTTTCCCGTTCTTGGGGATTCGCAAACAGACGCTTTGTGGCATCCAGAGCCCCTGCTTCGTCCGTGGGGTCAAATAAATATCCGTTAACACCGTCGGTGACAATATCGGGAATTCCGCCACTGCGCGCCGCCACTACGGGCGTCCCCGCAGCCATTGCTTCTAGGAGCACCAAGCCCAGGGTTTCGGTGCTCGACGGAAAAATGAAGGCATCAGCAGATGCGTAAGCAGCAGCCAATTCTTGCCCCTTGAGGTAGCCAACAAAATTGGTGGGAGTGCCGGCAAAATGTTGTTCGAGGGTTTGGCGATGCGGGCCGTCTCCCACTAAGGCGAGGCGGGCGTCGGGAATGGCTGCGAGGACTGGTTTGATGCGTTCGATTTCTTTTTCGGCACCGAGGCGACCGACGTAGAGAAGTAAGGGACTGTCTGGGTTATTTTCAGAAAGGCGCGATCGCATTTCTCGACTTGCCAATTCGGGGACAAACATTTCCGTATCGACGCCACGCTGCCATAAGTCTACTCGCTCAATGCCGTGACTTCTCAATTCCTCAACCATCGCCGTCGAAGTACACAAATTCAGTTCTGCTTGATTGTGAGCGCCTTTGAGCAATTCCCACAACAAAGGTTCCAGCATTCCAAAACCGTAATGGTGCAAATATTTCGGCAAATGCGTGTGGTAGGAAGCCAAAATCGGAATATTGAGTTTTTTGCCATAATATATGCCACCCAACCCCAAAATAGCGGGATTGACAACGTGAATAATATCCGGTTTAAACTGCTCTAATTCGCGGCCAACAGCCGGAGAAGGAAGTGCCATTTTTAATTCTGGATACATAGGCAAAGGTAAACCCTCCACACCATAAACTCTGGCACCTTTGTATTCTGTAATTCCGTAATCCGGGGAAAAGATCAGAACTTGTTCGCCCGATCGCTGCAAATGATCTACAGTGTGAATCAGGCGCGTCACAATGCCATCAATTTTCGGCCAAAATGTTTCAGTGAACAGAGCAATTTTCATAAAAATAAGTTACTTAGGGAACAGATAATCCCAGCCTTTGGCAAACGTCGGGGTCGATGACAGGATAGACTGTTTCATGGGGAATAATATCAATTCCGGCTGCGCCGGAATAATATAGAGGACACGGCAGTGCCGTTTCCCTACCGCTATCAATTGTAGGGACACGGCACTGCCGTGTCCTAATTTCTAATTCCCATCGAGAGTTTTTTGGGGTAAGATACAAATCCCGTGAATTCCAATCGAGACAATTATCCCACCTAAAAGCAATCCCACACCTTCAGCAAAGCAATTAATTCGGTGAATTTCCTGGGCCGTTTTGGCAATTGAGATTTGTATTTCAGTCGAATAAGGCGATTCGCTAACTCTACGGTAGTTTTGATAACTCGCCGTTAGCGCCGCCCATTCCGGGATTAAATAATAGGCACAAACTGCACTTGCTAAAAATCCGGGCAAAACTACCAAAAGCAACAGAATGAGAATTCGATTTTTCACGGTATTTATTTTTTTCTTTTAACCGCAGAGGTCGCAGAGGACACAGAGAAAGAGATCGAAAGATAGATCGAAATCTATTCAGAACTGGCGAACCCTTCCTCCTCTCTTCCCTTCTTTCTTCTTACTTCGCGACCTTAGCGCCTTCGCGGTTCGTTAAAAAAAATCTCTATCCCCGCAGATTGAACCCAGAACTTACCGCCAAGAAACCTTCGGCAAAATCTGATTTTTATCAACACGATGCTGATATTTAGTCGCAAAATTCAGCAGAGAATCGAGCAGCGAATCTGATAATAAGTGCGGTTGCAAACCGAGGTCTAGCAAACTGGTGTTTTTGGCATTGAAATAATGTTCTTCTTTCTCAACTCTGGGATTTTCTAGGTGATTGATTTCCACCTTCAATCCCATTGCCGTGCCTGCTTTTTGCACCAATCCCGCCAAGTCGCCGACGCTGAATTGTTCGGTGAATTGGTTGAAGACTCGGAATTGTCCTGGTTCGGCGGGGTTCGCGATCGCCAATTCGACGCATCGCACGGTATCCCGGATGTCTAAGAAGGTGCGGGTTTGTCCGCCAGTTCCATAAACCGTCAAAGGATGCCCGATCGCAGCTTGAATGCAAAATCTGTTCAACGCTGTTCCGAATACTCCGTCGTAGTCCAAACGGTTGATTAACAGTTCGTCCATGCCGGTTTCCTCTGTGAGTACGCCGTAGACGACTCCCTGATTCAAGTCGGTGGCTCTTAAACCCCAGATTTTGCAGGCAAAATGGATATTGTGGGAATCGTGGACTTTGCTTAAGTGATAAAAACTTCCTGGCTGTTTTGGATAGGGTAGTGTATCCTTGCGGCCGTTGTGTTCGATCGTAATATAGCCTTCTTCAATGTCAATATTCGGCGTGCCGTATTCGCCCATCGTCCCCAATTTGACTAAGTGACAGTCGGGGAAATCTTCGCGAATCGCGTACAGCAGATTCAGTGTCCCAACTACATTATTGACTTGGGTGAGGACTGCGTGTTCGCGATCGATCATCGAAAAAGGTGCCGAACGCTGTTCGCCGAAATGCACCACAGCCTCTGGTGCAAATTTTCTCATGCTGGTGCTGAGAAAATCATAATTGGTGATGTCACCGACGAACAAGTCGATCGACTTACCCGTTAAATCTTGCCATCGCTGGAGTCGTTGCTGAATCGGTGCAATGGGAGTGAGGGTGTCGCTGCACAGTTCCAGATCCCAGTGCCGCCGCACGAAGCTGTCGAGGATGCCAACTTCGTGACCTTTGTTTGAAAGGTAGAGTGCGGTTGCCCAACCGCAATAGCCATCGCCACCAATAACCAGGACTTTCATAAATCAACGGTGAATCTTGCTTGCTAATACTGGGTTAATGTACCAGGTATTGGTGCATTCTGAACCTTTAATCAACCGGGTTGTTTGCCGAATCCCGACTCGATTTTTCTGCGTTAAATCTGAATTTCGTCGGCGAAGCTGGCCCGGCGGGTGAATTCAAAGGGGCCGGCGAGGGCTCCCCAGACGTGGGCATCGGTTTCTGGGTCGCGCCCGCGATCGTGACTGATAAATTTGTCTCCATCGATCTCGAATTCGCTGTCTAGATAGGTATTTTTGCCCTTTCTGACCACCATGCAGCCTTTTCCGGGTTCAACAGACCCTTTGAAGCTGCTGCCCGTCCAGTGCGTAATAAAGGTGCACCCCGGCATTAGTTTAAATTCGGCTTTTTTGAGTTCTTGGAGCTTTTGGAGATCGCGGGATGCGCCGTAGAATTGTTCTTCGTTTTCGATCGCATAATTTTCGATATCGATGCGATCGCCCGCCGGGACTAATTTTAACACTCGAACTCGGTAGGGGGAGTTGAGTTCGATGTCGTAGGCTTGTTCTAGATAAAGACTTACGCCGTCCAAAAGTTCCACGGGTAGCGGTCTCATGCAGACGCGGATGTGGGCGAAGAAGGGCGGATTTTCAAAGGCTTGAGCTTGGTTGCTGAAGTCGGAGGCCATCCAGCGGGCGAGGGTGAGGATATCGGTGGAATGAGACATAGTTGGATTTTAGACGTGGGATTGCGGCGAGGTAGCAGTTATTTTAGGGGAAAGGGCCCGTTGTGACAAGGAGGCTAAAAACGCGCTATTGTCTCTGAGTCATAGCCATCACAGCGTCAACCGTAAGTTCCGGTAGAACGCCTAAAGCTGGCAAAATATCTACACCTGAACAGATTAGGGGTAGGTCATCGCCCTCCCATACCCAAATTTGTTGACGAGATAGATCGATTAACCATGCTAATTGTGTTCCGTTACTCAGGCAGTGAAGAATTTTCTTCTGTAAGTCTAGAGTGCTTTGATCCGGTGAGCGAATTTCAATCAACCAATCTGGCGCTCCGTTAAATGGCCCGTCTTCGTCGGGAAGACGATCGCAGGCAACGATCGAGATATCTGGCACTGGTGAGTAGGGAGGCACTAAGCAGCGTAACTCTTGCACCGCTTCAAATCGATCGTCGGTGCGATCGTTGATATAGTTAACCAAGTTGCGTTGCAGTCGTGAGTGAAACAGGGTTGGCATGGTTTTTTGAACGGCTCCCCCAAGCATCAATTCCCATGCAGGCGAGGACTCAATATTGGGTTGAGTGAGGAAGTCTTGTAGTGAAAGTGTTGCGATCGACTGAATCATGTTTTTTGCCGGACTTCACCGTGTTTTTGGTTGGCTAGCGCATAATTTCTGTAACAGCCATTGGCTTTCTACTAAGACTACGGGGCGATCGCACTACCGATGTTATTCAATATTTGCAAAATATTATATTGCCGATTTCGTAAGGGGAAAGGCGAAAATATATCTGATAGATCGTATATGAAATGAAGCACTTGCGCCATAAATCTACAGATCAAACTAAAGATTTTTCGCGCAAATATTTCGCCCAAATGTTACTTTCACCAGAGGTTTTAAACCTCTGGTTCTGACATCTAAATTAGCAAATTAGATGAGTTTGACAGCCCGCAGACCAAACATCAGCACTGTCGCCAAGCCGACCATGCCACCGAAAATCCCAAAAAAAGTTATTGCTCCGCTAAGACTCATGGCAATTTCTCCAAAATCATCAATAAAAAGACCTATAAGAACTATAATCGAAAATCTATAATCTAAATTAGATAAATATGCAATCGATAATTAAAGTTGACTTGGGGCCACAATCTTACAATGTTTGCGTGCGCTCGGGCGGTTTAGACGAACTCGGCAGCTTGATGGGCGATCTGAATTTGGGCAAAAAGGTGCTGCTGGTGTCGAATCAGTCGATTTTTCGGCAATACGGCGATCGAGCAACCGCCGCCCTCGAATCGGCCGGCTTTGAGGTCAGTAGCTGCATTTTACCGCCGGGCGAACAGTACAAAACTTTAAATTCGGTGCAGAAGATTTACGGTGCGGCTTTGGCCAACCGTTTAGAACGTTCCTCGACAATGGTGGCTTTGGGCGGCGGCGTAGTTGGTGATATCACGGGTTTTGCGGCCGCGACTTGGCTGCGCGGAATTAATGTCGTGCAGGTTCCGACTTCGCTGCTGGCGATGGTTGATGCTTCAATTGGTGGCAAAACAGGGGTAAATCATCCTGAAGGGAAGAATTTAATCGGGGCTTTTCATCAGCCGCGTTTAGTGTTGATTGACCCGGATGTGCTGAAAACTCTGCCGGCGCGGGAGTTTCGATCCGCAATGGCGGAAGTGATTAAGTACGGCGTGATTTGGGATGTGGAATTGTTCTCTAAGTTGGAAAAGTCTAAGCGTTTGGATCAAATGCGCTACGTGAAGGCGGATTTGTTGGCAGAAATTTTGATCAGGTCTTGCCAAGCTAAGGCTGAAGTGGTAAGCAAAGATGAGAAGGAATCGGGTTTGCGGGCGATTTTGAATTACGGGCACACGATCGGTCATGCTGTGGAAAGTTTGACTGGTTACAAGGTGATCAATCACGGGGAAGGAGTGGCAATTGGCATGGCTGCGTCTAGCCGGTTGGCTGTGGAGTTGGGAATGTGGGACGCTGAGTGCGATCGGCGCCAGTCTGCTTTGATTGAAAAAGCCGGTTTACCTGCCAAATTGCCCGCAGGTGTGGATGTTGAGGAGATTTTGAATACTTTGCAACTTGATAAGAAGGTGCAGGATGGTAAGGTGCGGTTTGTGCTACCGGTACGCTTGGGTGAGGCTGCTGTGAGCGATCGGGTGGATGGCGATGTGATTTTACAAGTTTTGAGGGAAATGCTTTAGGAAGTCGTTAGTTGGCAGTTGGCAGTTGGTAGTTGGTTATTTGTTATTTGTTATATCAAATCCGTTTGCATCGGAATGATCTAAACGGAGGAGACGGAGGAGACGGCAGTGTCCATTAGTGTCAACAATCGCCTGAAATCCTTGAGAAATATCGCTTTTATTCGAGTCCCGATCCCCCTAAATCCCCCTTAAGAAGGGGGACTTTCACCCCCCCTGTCCCCCCCTTAAGAAGGGGGGCTAGGGGGGATCTGGGCCTAATCGTCAAAAAGCAGACCGGTATTACGTTTGACGTTAAGTTGACACCTATGGGCAGTGCCGTCTCCTCGCTTGTGATTCCGGCGCAGCCGGAATTGATATTATTGGTTATTTGTTTGTTCTAATAACCAATAACTACTAACTCATAACAAATAACCCATAACCAATAACCAATGCAGCTTATGAGCCGCTCGACGGCGGATTCATTTCCTCCAAGATTTTATCGACTCTATTAGCGGCTTGAGTTCTACCTTGCTTGACAAATAACTCCTTAGCTTTTTTGAGGCTGGCTACTGCCTCTGCTAAGTTTGCCTGGTCTCCTTCCTGGTACAAACCGACTCCTAAATTGTTTAAAGCATCGGGATATTGACCGTTGATTTTAACTGCTTGTCTCCAGTGAACGATCGCCTCGGGCAACTTTCCTTGACTTGCCATCGCCACACCCAAATCGTTGTGAGCTTTGGCGTGCTGCGGGTTGACTTCAATTGCTTTTTGGAATTGGACGATCGCATCGCTCATTTTACTTTGCCCCGACAGCAGAGTTCCCAACTTGTAATAAGCATCCGCTTGTTTGGGAAAGCGAGCGATTAGTTGCCGGTACAAAACTTCGGCATTGACAAGATTTCCTTGAGTGTAAAGGTCGTTAGCAGTTCTCAAACCCACCGTGTAGCCTTTGCCTACAACTTCGCACTTTTTCTCCGAGTTGCCTTGCTGCTTACAAATCTTGAGTTCGTCTCCCTTCATCTCGTAGGATAGAACTTCTCGAACGGTTGGACTCGGGCGTGGTCTGTTCTGCGACTGCAAGTTTTGCTGTAGTTGCGGGGCGATTGGCTCAGCTTGTACTGGTTGGGCTGCTGCGACAACATTGCAGATTCCTACACCCACCAAAATGCTTGGGGCCATCCACCTCAAAGGTTTGAACAAGCGAAACTCTCGATCGTTTTTCATGTCTTTTGTCGAAACGTGTTGTTGATATCTTGGCTTTCACACTCTGTCAGAGTCTGAGCAAATGGGGGCGCACTACTAACAAGTTATTAACTGCGAAGATATTTTAGCACTCGATCGGCAGATTTTGTGGTGAACTACCCACAATCAACGGTCGTACCACACCTGTAGACGAGGGAATTTCCGTCTGTCATGTTAAATTAGAGTGGAATTCCGATCGATTCTCAGTCAACCTTAGCAGGAAAGTAGAAATGGGGCAGTCTATTCTCACCATGCTCATTGCGCTCATCCTCGGCTACGCTGTTAACTCAAGCGTCAAAATAGTCAGCGGGGGCGACGAAGCTTTAGTCGAACGTTTGGGTCAATATAAGCGCACCCTCAAGCCCGGATTCCACTTTATCAGTCCCTTAGTCGAAAAAGTCGTCTGCGTGGACACAAGCCGTGAAAGAGTTTTAGATATTAAACCTCAATCAGCAATCACGGGAGATAATGTGGCTCTAGAAGTCGATGCCGTTGTGTATTGGCGGGTTGTGAATTTGCAGAAAGCTTATTATGGAATCGATCAAATTGAAAATGCGATCGCCAACTTAGTTTTAACGACGTTTCGCGCTGAAATTGGTCGATTGCCAATGCAAGACATCTTGGGTTCCCGAGATGACATGAATAAAAAGTTACTCAAGAAATTGGACGAAGCTACCGAGACTTGGGGCGTCAAAGTAATTCGTGTAGAAATTCAAAGCATTACACCTCCGAAAAGGGTGCAAGAAGCTATGGAATTGGAGCGCGCCACCAAGAGCGAGTGGCAAGCAATGGTCAATAAGGCGATCGGCACTAAGGAGTACATGAGGCTCTTAGTTGAAGCTTTAGACTCCCATCCGAATAGCAAGCAAGTTTTGAATTACTTAGTAACCGAAAAATACTTGGATGCTCAACAAAAATTGGGCGAAAGCGACAATGCCAAAATTCTGTTTATGGACCCGAAGAATATGTCAGAAGCCCTCAACAATTTGATGGATTCTATGCCTGATGTGACACCTCATTCTGGGGGCGGCGAAATGAAAGTTATCGATACTCCAAGTTCTCAAGACTGATTTCGGAAGATGGCGTCGGCTACCTGACAAACATCGTGCATTTCTCTCACATCGTGAACTCGCAAAATATCGGCCGAATTCGCGATCGCACCTGTACAAGCCGCCGCTGTCCCCCAAACTCTCTGTTTCGCTTCTGGCTGATTCAAAATGTGACCGATGAAGCTTTTTCGCGATACTCCGACTAAAATCGGACAGTCTAAAAGCCTAAATTTTGGCAATTCCCGCAAAATTTCTAAATTCTGACTGTAAGTCTTGGCAAAGCCAATACCGGGGTCGATAACTATTTGAGATTTGTCAATCCCCGCAGCAACAGCCGCCGCAATTCGACTCTCTAAAAAGTCGCTAATTTCCCCAATTAAATCCCGATAATCAGTCAGTTTTTGCATCGTCTGGGGAGTCCCCCGAATGTGCATCAAAACTATCGGCACTGCCAATTTAGCAGCGGTTGACAGCATTTCTGAGTCAAAAGTTGCTCCCGAAATATCGTTAATTATATCCGCTCCCGCAGCCACAGCAGCAGAGGCAACATCCGCTCTGGTAGTATCGACAGAAATCGGAATTGAGCCAAAAATATCGGCTTTTTGCCGCAGCATTTGGATGACAGGTATAACGCGATCTATCTCCTCTGAAGAGGATATTTCCGCTGCACCAGGCCGAGTAGATTGACCGCCAATATCAATAATATCAACCCCAGATTTTACCATATTTTCAGCTTGCGCTAAAGCTGATTCTATGGTATTGAAATCGCCGCCGTCGCTAAAACTATCGGGGGTTACGTTCAAAACGCCCATTAAATAAGTACGTTTTCCCCACTCGAAAACTTTATTTCTAATTGTAATTTGGGCTGGGTTATTTGTCATAAATTGTATTTTTGGGGTGGGCGGGACACCCCACCATAATTGCATCTTGAGAGTGTTCGGTTTCGTTCCTAAAACCATTGCCCGGATTACATTTGCCTTCTTCCTTCTTCCTTCTTCCTTCTTCCTTCTTTAACCAAAAGTCAACCAGCTAAAAACAGTATCAACTGTCAACTCTAACTCGATTCCATTAATAATTGGCAACAGAGCTGCACCTTTGTACAGTTCTACTTTTTGTCCTGGAAATACTGCCAAAATACTCTCTTCTTCTGGGTCTAATAACCACCCCAACTCAGTTCCATGTCGCGAACAGTGGAGTAAATTACTCAGCACTTTTGTTTGACTTTGACTTGGGGATAAAATTTCGATCGACCAGTCTGGATGAATTTCAAAGATGTTGGCAATTCTACCCGAAGGCAAAAAAGGAATTCTTTCCCATCGGAATACTGCTATGTCTGGTACGATCGACCTGCCGCCAAAAGAGCAGCGCAATTCAGGAAAAGCCTTGGCAATTTTCTGAGTTTGCGCTAATTCATTGATGGTCTTGCAGAGTTCACCTTGAAGTACGCTGTGTTCACCTTGTGGCATGGGCTTCTGAAGGATTTCTCCGTCAATAAATTCTGATGCAGGTTCAGTTTCAGGAAGTTTTAGGAACTCATCTAAGGCAGGTTTTAGTTTAACGATCGCAATCATACGTCAATTCTCCCGATCGGACAAACACTCAACGGCACATCACAATTGTAGGCGATCGCAGCTTCCTTCCCGCTGCCCTTGTTCAACTTACCAGTTACTGATAATTGACAATGCGCGAGAAACTGGCAGCTTCCAAACTAGCACCACCAACCAAAACCCCGTCAATTTCTGGCTGAGCCATGACTTCATCAATATTTTCCGGTTTAACAGAGCCGCCGTATTGAATTGGCACGTCAGGATTGCTCAATTTACTGCGAATCAAACCAATAACTCGGTTAGCTTCCTTCGTTTCGCAAGTATCGCCAGTCCCAATTGCCCAAATCGGTTCGTAAGCAATGACCAACTTTGTCTGATCCACATCCACCAAATCTTTCGCCAACTGAGAAAAAATGTGAGCTTCAGTTTCTCCTGAATCGCGCTGCTGCTTGGTTTCCCCGACGCACAAAATCGGAATTAAACCGTACTTCTGAGCAGCTTTTAGGCGCAAATTCACCGTTTCGTCAGTTTCCCCAAAATATTGACGACGTTCGCTGTGACCAACAATTACGTAGCGAACCCCAACTTCTGTCAGCATCGGCCCTGAAATTTCGCCGGTATAAGCTCCCGACTCTTGCCAGTGAACATTCTGAGCACCGAGGCGCACCAGGCCGCCGTGCAGATTTTTTGAGACGAGTTCCAAGGAAGTGAAGGGAACACAAAGCACGACTTCCCGTTCCTCTGGGGTTTCCGTCAGGCAGGACATGAATCCTTGAAGAAACTCTAGGGATTCAGCCCTAGTTTTATACATTTTCCAGTTGCCAGCAATAACTATTTTCCGCACGGGTGACTCAGTAGCTCTGTGAACATCAAGATCGGGCAATTTATAGTCTAAAGCTTTAGGGTACATTTCGATCCCTTATTGTCCAAACTCGATGCGAGCTTGCTCAACTAGGTCAACTGTGACGACTTCGATTTCGGCTTCGCGGGCGAGGTGTTCGATGCGGACGCGAGCTTGTCCCCGGACAAAGTAGGGAATATTTTTCAGCTTGGCTTTGGCTTCGGGCGTCCATTTGAGATCGTCGGAGAATTCGGAATCTGGCATGGCGTATTGGGCGATCGACTACAAGCCTTCTTTTGTCAGGTTTTGATGGAAGCCTTGATTTATTAAATTTACCATGAGTGCGATCGGCATATAACCGCTGATTTATGACGGGCGCGGTTGAAACCGCGTCTATACAAGCGAAGTCCGCCTCCGCGAGATCCCGATCTCTTAAGATCTGGCTGAAACAAAAGAGATATTTAACATTGATTAACCGCGATCGCTCGATCGGATTCGCCGAGATATTATGCTCGATCGAACATATTATCACAAGAATATTGCGTAAATCCTGCTTGAGTTAAAACCCTTTGATATACTCCCTCAATACAGGTGGCAAAGAGTACAAATTTCCATTTTTTTCAATCAAACAGCGCCGGGATAAAGATTGCAGGGCGTTGAGCAAATCGGGCGATCGTACTGTAGCATATTCCAGTATTTTTGCCAGGTTGACTGGTTCGCTTTCCCTACAAAACAAGGAGAGGACTTGTTGTTCTATTTCGGATAAGCGACTCAACTGCTGCTGTAAAATATCTTTCAAATCTTCGGGTAACAATATGGTATCATCTATTAATACCTCAGTCGCACCGATTCCCAACTCTTGAATCAGAGTCGCCACGCTTTTTAACCACAAGGGATTGCCTTGGTAGCGGTGAATGAGTGCTTCGCAGTTATCGATTTCAGCTAATCCTTTATTTCTGAGAATTTCTCCTGCGGCTGTGGTGTCTAAACCAGTGAGTTGTAAGCTGCGAATGGGAGTATTTTCGCTAGTGAGTTGAGGCACTTCTTTGGGTGGTTCCCAACCGATTAGCAGAAAGCAACTTTGATGGGATAATTTTTCTATCTGTTTGAATAAAGAGCGATATTCTTCATATTTTGGTTTATACTTT